>CAZYPN010000030.1:0-41214 GCA_964649085.1 uncultured Burkholderiales bacterium
ACCCTACGTACGGTGGTGTGAGAGCTGGGGGCCGAGAGGCCCCCGGCTACTCGTTGGCGTGGATCAAACAGGGATAAAACAACCGATAAAAAGCCGCCCCAACATGTTGCACAGCGGTAAATTCTCCACAATACCCGCCGGCTATAGTGAGCTCAGGGCAAGGAAGAGTCTCAACAAAGAGACCACCGCCCAACGGAGCGAAGGAGAGTAATCATCATGGCAAGCGTTTCCAGCACTTCATCCCGGAGCAGCAGCTCCACCCGCCAGAGCAGCTCGAGCCGCCAGGCCCGCAACACCGAGAGCACCCGCCAGAACCGTGAGAGCCGGGGCAATCGTGAAAATCGCGAGAGCCGCCGTTCCGAAGATGGCTTCAAGCCTTCTGATGAAATGCGCGAAAGTCGTCGCACCCGGGAAGGTCGTCGGGGCGAGGAGAGCAAGGACCCCAAAGACACCAACAAGCCCGAAGATAGCAAGCCGGGTGAGGAGAACAAGGCTCTGGAAGATCGCTTGAAGAGCCTGGAGGACCAGCTGAAAGAGTTGAAGGACAAGCCCCAGGAGCCGGCTCAACAGCCTCAGCAGTCGGGGGGCTGCTGTGGTGGTGGTGACAAAGGAGGCGACGATAAGGGCGGCGCTCCGCCGGCCGCTCCGATGAACGGGCCCCAGGCCATGAACCAGCAGGGCATGGGCGGCCCCGATGCCGAGCTATCCAATCTGGCAGCTCAAATTCTGCAGGCCTCCGGTGGGCTGGGTGGCCAACCTGGAATGGCGCAGCCGATGATGGGTGGAATTCCGGGTGCCGGTGGAGTGCCCGCCGTAGGTGGCAACGGCAATCCTTTCGCGGCCGGTTTCGCCGCCGGCATGGGTCAGGGTCAGGGAGCCGGCGTGCCGGGGACTAATCCCCAGGTGCAGCAAGCCAAGCAGCAGCTGGCCCAGAAGGCGCGTCAATACGCCCAGCAGGGCTTCCAACCCCAGCCCGGCACTCGGGCTCTGGTGCAGGGTGCCCTGGGCTTCGACCCCTTCCCCAAGAACCCGATGCAGCAGCAGGGAGGATTGGCCGGAATGGGTCAGCCGGGAATGGCACCCCTGGGCGGCATCAATCCCGGAATGCCGATGACGGGCATGGGTCTGTTCTAAACCCCGACCCGCCTAAAAGGACCCTCGCGCAGTTCGGCGCGGGGGTCTTTTTCATGAACTGCGGTGTGTGCTCAGGAACTCCCAGATCCAGTCATTGATCGGAACCTCACACTGGTTGGGGCCGAACTTGGGATGGGCTACCGGTTCGTCAGGGGCCGGGTAGACGTGACCATGGCCCTTGAGGAACGTCACCCGGAAGTCGCTGCCGTAGCTGTCGGTTCGGTGTTTCTCGTCTTCCGAAATCACTTCGCGTTCGCCCGAGTAGCCCAGGTAGCGAGCCCAGCCCTTCATCATAACGTCGACGGGTGAAGACTGTCGTGTTCCCCAGGGCGTTTCGACGTTGCCCCCTTGCAAGGGCAGAATCTGGTCTTCGGTGCCGAAGATGGCATAACTGGGAACGCGTCGCGAGGCCTGGCTCAGCACGGGAGTGGTGGGCCCCGCCACGGTAGCAATGGCCGCCCATCGCTGGGGAAACAGGGTGGCCAGTCGATAGCACATGGCCGCCCCGTTGGAGTGTCCCAACAGATAGACCCGCTGGGGATCGCACCGATGCTGCTTGTTGACCTGAATCAGCAAGTCGAGGATGAACCGAGGGTCGTCGATGTTCTGACGGGGGCCTTCGAAGAGCGAACCCGGCCCAATGTTCCACACGCGAGGGTTGGTGAGGAAGTCGGGCGAGTCGTCGGGACGCACCGGAACCCCACTGGGCGCAATGGCCAGGAAGCCCGACTCCTGCGCCTTCAGGGCCCAGCCTGAGCGGTCGAGAAACCCGCCGCCGCTGCCTCCTGCTCCGTGAAGTAGCACCAGCACGGGCATGGGTCGACCCGTACTGGTGGGCGAGGCGGAGTAATAGGTCCAGCGGCGACCACACGATTCGACGGTGTTGGAAGGCAGCAGGGCTGCTCCCAACAACAGGGCCAGGAGAACCAGAGGAAGTTTGAGCATTTCCCCATGTAAACCGACCTCCTCCGGGTGTCAAGGCCAGTGCGATTGTCCGGTTGGCAACAAATCTTGTGGAACCTGTTCATAGATTGGCAATAAAAATCCGGCTGCCCGTGGCCGCAAGCGCCCTAAGCTGCAAACACGGGTCCTTCGAGACCACCTTGAAAGGAGCTGATATGCCGATCTTTCGCAATGGTCCCTTGAGCCGACGACAGGCTCATCCGACCTATGTCCGCACCACTCCTCAGGCTCGCCCGGTGGCAACTCCGCCGGCCACCTCTCCGCTACCGGCGGCAACCCCGGCGAAGCTGGCTCAGAGCAGTCTTGGAGCTCAGGATTTGCCCTCGGTGGTGCCCCCGGCCACCACCGCCGGGCCGGGCGATCTGATCAAAGGCCTGGGTAGTTTTTTTGGAGGGGCCTCGAAGAAGCTCGAGGACCTGAGCAACTTGCCTCCCGGAGTAACCCTGGCCGAGGCGATGCGGGCCAACAAGGGGGTGCAGTTGTCTCCCGATGAGCGCAAGCAGGTTGAAGAAGCCGCCGGCGTATTGAACCGTCTGGCGGGTGCTGACGGTATGTGGAACCGCGGTGACTTACAGAACAATGTGAGGCAATTGGAGCGAAGTGGGGACCTGCGTTCAGCCGTCCATCAGGAGATCGGCCGCCGTTGGGGTCAGGAGTTGGGACAGCGGGGGCCCCTGGGGAGAGCCCTGGTCAACGGTCACATGCGACGCAACTACGGCAAGTATGAACAACAGGGAATGCAGCAGGCTCGACAGATGGCTCAGCAGCAACTCGGTCAGGGCTTGAACCAGGGAGGAGTGCGCCCAAACGCCGGCCACGATGCCAAGAAAGCCGAGCAGGCGGGAACCGATGCCGCCCGAGCAGCCGGGCAGCCGATTTCCAGAGCCGAGATGGAGAAGTTTCAGAAGACCATGGAGATGCTCCAGGATAAGTCGAAATCCCAGGGGCTCCCACAGGTCTCTTTCCCCAATGGCGTTCCGGCCAAGTTTTTGCAGGCTGTGGCCCAGGGAAAAAGCCCTCAGGACGCCCTCAAGGAAGCCGGTGCTCAGGTGAAGTGGGGCAATGGCCAGGTGACGGACTACGGAAAGCAAGCCGAAGTTAACAAGAAGCCGGAAGGCGAGGCCAGTAAGCCTGTCGAGAACGGTAAATCCAGCGAGACTGCAAACCATCCTACGCCTCCGGCAAACGAAGCGAAGGCCAATGAGGACTCGGCAACTTCTACGGGTGAGGCGTCCCAGCCGCCCGAAAGCGATACCGACACAAGCGATTCGCAGGCTGGCGTGGAGGCGGACCCGGTCGCAGAGACCGGAGCCGACAGCGAAGTGGCTGGGGGCGATGCCGCTGAAGCGGACACCGAGGCTGCCGAGTCGGAAACTGAGGTTGAGTCGGAACCTGAGGTTGAGTCTGAACCTGAGTCTGAACCTGAACCTGAACCTGAACCGGAGCCTGAACCTGCAGCCTCCGAGTAGGCAGGTCTGGCCGGAGTGGATCCGCGAATTCATCGGGCCTGGCTGTGAATCAGAACGTATTTCAAGCGCCTCAAGGTTTGTCGACGGGCACGCCATCGCTGCGTCCACTGCGCGTCGCGTTGGATGTACGTCCGCTACAGTATCCTGGCGCCCACCGAGGCATCGGCCGCTACGTGTATCAACTGGCTTTGGCTTTGCGTCAGCGCCAGGAACAGCTGCACCTGTGGTTGCTCGCGGATGCTGGACCCCTGCCCAAGGCTTTCGAGGGATGGTCGCGCCTGCAGGCTTCGGGCTTTCGCCCGCGCCTGCGTCAGCTCGGCTGGATTTGGGATGAAGCTCAAGCTGGGCGCTGGAATCGTTTTCCGGTCGACCTCATTCACCTGACTTCGGGCTTTGACCTCAGTTTTGGATGGCCCCTGGCCTGTCGGCTGCCCAAGGTGATGACGGTCTATGATCTGTTCAGCCTGGATTATCGACTGCCGGGATGGCGCCGCCTCGGCAGGCCCATTTATCAGTGGCTCGGGTTCAAGCTCCGTTGGATCGAAGGTGCGGCCTGTATCTCCGCGGCCACATGCAAGAGGCTCCAAGCTCATCTGAGAAAAGGCTGCCCCAGGACCTGCGTTACGCCTTTGGGAGCGACGCGCTTTGAAGGTCGCTCGCAGCTCCCCGATGGTTTACCAAAACGATATCTGCTGCTTTTTCCTTGCTGGCCACCCCACAAGAATGCCGCCAGTGTGGCTGAGGCGCTAGCCCCCCTGGGAGCGTCGGGGCCCCCCCTGGTTGTGGCTGGCAACTGCCCGGATGACTTCAGGCGGCACCTGGCCCAGGCTGCCGGTGAGTTGCCCCTATACTTTCTTGGTTCGGTGGATGAGGGGAGCCTCCAGGCACTGTATGGCCGTGCTGAGGCTCTGATCTTTCCCTCCTTGCGCGAGGGATTCGGATTGACGCCACTCGAGGCACTGGCTGCCGGCAGCCTGGCAGCCGTTGCCGATGTCGAGCCGATGAATGAGGTGGTGAACCATCCCGACCTGCTCTTCGACCCCCACTCGCCTCAGTCGATTCGTCAATGTTGCTTGCGGCTTTGGGATCTATCGAGGCGCGAAGGACTGATATCCTGGGCGCAGCGGCGCGCGTTGGAGTTCAGCTGGTCCAGAACGGCCGACGAAACGCTGGAGCTCTACCGACAGATCGCCTTTCCTGTATGATGAGTCCGTCAGGCTGCCAAGTTTGATCCCAGGTCGTGCATCCTGTGGGCACGAGCCAGGGCTGTGCGAATCCACTGCGGATCTTGGGTGTTGAAAAAATCCATCAGATCGTCAGCGATGTCGAGCTGCAGTTCCTGCAGTTCGGCTACCAGGGCCCAATCCTCGCGGGCTGGCGAAGGCAGCGATTCCAGAACTTCCAGAGCCCGATGCTTGAGGCGCTCACTGGCGAGTTTGAGAGCGCAGAAGTCGTAGTCTTCTACGCGCTCACGGTGATCCCACAGAAGTTGTAGCCATTCTAACAGCGTCATCCCTCATGACTATCAATCGGTCGTTGGTGGGCGTTTGGAATTGAATGAACAGAGTGTGAACCGAACCCACCTTCGGATTGACAATTTTTCCATGATTTGCGCATCATGCTCTCTCATGCTTGCGGCACTACCAGAGAAACCCGGTCGAATTCGGCTTCGCGTCCCGCTAGGCTTCGAGCCACGGCTCTGGGCACGCCAGGCCTATGCGGCCTATTGCCGCCACGCGTTTAAGGACTTTGCCGTCAACGCCTGTCCCGGGGCCGGCAAAACCAAGTTTGCCGTCATGCTGGCCTATAACGAGCTGCGCCGCGGGGCGGTGGATCGAGTCGACGTGGTGGGACCATCGGTGCATATCTGCGAGCAGTGGATGCGCGAGTTTGCCGCCTGGGGGCTGGCTCTCGATCCGGAAAATACCCGCGAGTCAAGAGACTGCGTGGGTCGTGTCTTCACTTACCAGCGCATGGGTTGCGATCCTCACGCTTTGCGCAGCCACGACTCCCTGAGGCGCCTGGTGATTCTCGACGAAATTCACCACGCCGGCGACAGCAAGAGCTGGGGTGAGGCGTTGCGCCTGGTCTACAACAGCGCTCACCGGCGCCTGTTGCTCTCGGGAACGCCCTTTCGTTCGGACAACAACCCGATCCCCTTTGTTCGCTACCAGGAGGGCGAAACCGGCATCAGCATCAGCGACTACACCTATGGCTACGGCGAGGCGCTGCGAGACGGCTATTGCGCACCCTTGTATTTCCCGCATCACGATGGCGAGTTCGAGTGGGAACGTGAGGGCAAGTCGTATGCGGCCAGCTTTGCCACCGCCCTGGAGCGCGACCTGGAAACCGATCGACTGCGCACCGCCCTAGAGCCCACCGGATCGTACGTGCGGGGATTGCTGCATGAGGCCCATCAGCACCTGATGGAGTTGCGCAAAACCCATCTTGACGCGGGGGGCATTGTTTTCGGTCGCGATGTCGAGAATGTGCAGCAATTGGCGGCTGTGCTTCAGGAGATCACCGGTCGGATGCCGGTGACGGTCACCAACGACATCAGCGAGGCCAGTCAGGTGATTCGGCGCTTTCGCCACAGCCGGGAGCCGTGGGTGGTGTCGGTGCGCATGATTTCCGAGGGTGTCGATATTCCGCGGCTGCGTGTAGGCGTGTTCCTTTCGAACATTCGCACGGAGCTGTTCTTCCGACAGGCGGCCGGTCGCCTTGTGCGTCTGGTGGATGGGATCGAAGAACAGACCGGTTACCTCTATATCCCTTCCGACCCGCGCCTGGTGCGCTATGCCGTAGAGATGCAAAGCGAGCGCAAGCATTATTTGCGGCAGAAGAATGAGGCCCACCCCGATGAATTAGAACTACAGCGGGCTCAACGCGAAGATCGCGTGGCTGGAGAAGCTCCAGAATATCGATTCTTGCGTTCCCAGGGAGAGCGTCGCGGGATGATCGACAGTGGTCCACCCGCCAGCGGAGGAGGTCAGGGGCTCTTTGATTTCACCCTGGAGTTGATGCCCGAACTGCTCGAGCCCGTGCCCGAAGAACCCCCGGCGGCCCCCGAGCCGCTGCTGGTGAGCGAGCAGAAAGAAAAGTTTCGTCAGCGCGGGGGGCGCATTTCCAATCTGGTCAGCGAAGTCAGCAGCAAGTATGGCCTGACCTATCGCCAGGTGCATGGCAAGTTGAATCGACGCCAGAAGGTCAGCGGCCAGAGCATGTGTTCCCTGGATCAGTTGCAGGAGCGGGAACGATTGCTGGAGAGCTGGCTTCTCAAGGGCGGGTTCTAGCTCGCCTCTTCGGCTCGCTGGGGTGTGCGGGCTGCGCTTCTACCGCGAATCTTGTCCAGCAGACGACGCAGACTCTTGGTGGGCGAGTGGGCCAGTTCTTCGGCAATGGGTGCCATGGCTGCGAATTGGGGCTGCGGCACCGGAGCCTCCTGGCTCGCATAGGGCTGGTCTTCGAGCGCTGCGGCCGGCGGCTCGTGCACCGTTGGACGCTCATCCCAACTGGCTTCGCCGCGTGCCGAGGCGTTCCAATGGGCTTGTGAGGCGCTGATTCCTTCGCTTGATTCCTTGCGCAGCTCTCCGATGTCGGGCAGCTGGCTGAGGTTCTCCAGGCCGAAATAGCGCAGAAACTCGGCAGTGCTGGCATAGAGCAGGGGCCGGCCCGGGCCCTCGGCCCTGCCGGCTTCGCGAATCAGGCGCAGGTCACACAACTGGCTGAGAATGCGATCGCAGTTGACCCCTCGATAGGCCTCGACCTGGGCTCGGGTCACGGGCTGGCGGTAGGCCACCACCGACAGGGTCTCCAACTGGGCTCGCGACAGTCGACGCCGCGACTGCACGCCAATCAGGCGCTCCACATAGGGCGAGGTTTCGGCTCGAGTCACCAGGCGATAGGCACCGGCCACCTTTTGCAACTGCAGCCCGTGGTCGCGATAACGGGTTCGCACTTTGGCGAGGTCGCGCTCGATAACGCTCTCGCTCCAGCCGGTGGCTTCGGCCAGTTCGCCGGGCCGCACCGGGGTGGGACTCATGAAAATCATGGCTTCCAGGGCGCGCATCCGTTCTTCGGCTTCGGGCAGGTCGGTGGGACTCATCGATACTCCTCTACGATTTCCGGCAGGTCGGCGGCAGCGCCGCTGGCCTGAGGGGTGATTTCAATGTCGGCGTCAATGCCTTGTTGTTCGGCGCGAACGCGGCTGCGTCTCACCAGCTCAAGAATGGCCAGAAAAGTGACGATCACGTAAGCTCGACTCATGTCGCCAGCCAGGATTTGCTGGAAGAAGGCTCGGGGATGACGGCGGATCAAGTCCCAGAGCTGCTTTACGCGATCGGGCACCGAGAGGACGATGCGCTTGAGCTCCACCGGGCGTTTAGGCGGTTGGTAGCGACGGTCCATGCGCAGCCAGGCGGCCGCCAGCGCCTCCAGAGAAACGTCCAGCTCGGGATGGTCGCACTCGGCCCCGGCCACGGGACGCGTGTACTGGGCGAAGCTGCGGCCTTCTTGCTGCATCAGCCAGTCGCCGGCTTCTTTCACCCAGCGATAGGCCTGCAGCTGATCGACCAGATCCATCGACTCATAGTCGTCGTCGTAGCCTGTGCTGGGGGTGAACTCTTCCTCATAAAGGTCGCTGGCCGAAGGCTCGGGTGGCAGCAACCAGCGTGATTTCAGTTCCAGCAGTTGAGAAAAGACCAGCAGGTAGGAACTTTCGATTTCCACGTCCAGCTGCTGCAGTTGCTTGAGGTAGGCCTGGTATTGATGGGCCACCGAGGCGAGGGAAACCTCGTTGATCGGCAGTTTCTCATCGTCCACCAGATGAAGCAGCAGGTCGAGTGGCCCCTCGAAGCCGGGGAGATGCACCTGGTAGCCGGACTGGATCGCCTGAGGGTGACGCATCAGTGACCGGTCAACAACAGGGCGAGGTTAGAGTAAAGAGGGCTAAAAATCGGGCGAATCAGCAAGGGGGAAGAGCACAGCAACAATACCGGGGCGTAGATCCCCAGGCGCTCCTCGCCGCGCTGCATGGAGCGGGCCCAGACCGAGGGAACAAAGGCCTGAAGCACTTTCCAGCCGTCCAGCGGGGGCAGCGGGAAGAGATTGAAGAGAGCAAACCCCAGATTGGCCCGGATGGTGAGGTCGATCAGCAGATTGCCAGGCAGGGCCAGGCGCATCAGCAGGGCCAGGCCGAAGGCCAGGACCAGATTGCTGATCGGCCCGGCCAGAGCTACCAGGGCGCCGTCGAGATAGGGCGACTTGAAGTTGTCGCGGTCGAACATGACGGGCTTGGCCCAGCCCAGCGCCAGTCGCCCCTGGCTGGTCAACATGCTGACCAGCAAGCAGAGCGAACCTACGGGGTCGAGATGGACCCGAGGGTCGAGGGTCAGGCGACCGGCATATTTGGAAGTCGGGTCTCCCAGCGAATAGGCCGCCCGGGCGTGGGCATACTCGTGGACCACGAAGGCCGTGAGTAAGCCAAGAACGCTACCGCCGAGAAGTATCGGGTCGAAAACCATGGGGAGCCTCCTTTGTGGTAGAGTGAAAAATTCCTTGAAACTGATTCAATATCAACCGGGGCGCCCCATCATTATAGCCTGCGCCTCCGGATTAGAGGAGCGTTGGGGGGCTCTGACTAACACTGCAGCCCATGGATTTTGACGGAGTGATCCGCTTGCTGGTAGTGGAAGACCAGTTGCTCTTCCGCGAAGGCCTGAAGAGCTTGCTGGCTGTTCACGACGATTTCTCCGTAGTGGGCGAAGCAACGACCGGCGCCGAGGCGGTAGAGCTTGCCCTGCAACATTCTCCCGACGTGGTGTTGTTGGATTTGCATCTGCCCGATATCGACGGAATCGAAGTCTGTCGGCGCATCAAGTCCAGCCTTCCCGACTGCCACATTGTCATGCTGACAGTGAACAAGGACCTTCCCTACCTGGTGAAAGCTATGAAGGCGGGTGCCTGTGGCTACCTGACCAAGGATATCCCCTCCGAGCAGGTGGCTTCGACGGTGCGTAAAGTGGTGAAAGAAGGACCTACGCTGTCGCCCATGTTAGCCGATCGGCTGCTGGCTGAATTGAGCAACCCCTCGCCGCGGCGCGAGGAGACCGAGTCTTCGGCGAACGTCAACCTCAGCCCACGCGAACGGGAGATCCTCCGAATGGTAGGCGATGGGAAGCCCAACAAGATCATCGCCGACGAACTGGACATTAGCGAGCACACCGTGCGCAATCACATCAGCAACATCTTCCAGAAGCTGCACGTCAACAACCGCACCGAAGCAACGGTGATCGCTATGAAGAAGGGCCTGATTTAGGAGCCCGGAATTTTCCAGGTCTTGCGCATCAGTTCTTTGAGCTGAGCGGCTCCCACGGGATGAGATAGCAGCCTGCCCTGGGCCAATTGGCACCCCATCCGTTTCAGCGTTTGCAACTGGGCCTCTTTCTCGACTCCCTCAGCCAGTGACTGCATTTGCAGGCTGGCGGCCAGATGGCAGGCGGCCAGCACGATGTGGAAGCTGGTCTTGTCGTCGGGCAACTGATTGACGAAGGCGTTGTCGATCTTCAAAAAGCGTGGCTTCTCCCGCTGCAGCCGTTGCAAACTGGAACTCCCCGTGCCAAAGTCGTCGATGGCCAGACCCACGTTCCAGCGGGCCAGTTCGGCCAGCACCTGGCTCACTCGCTCGGGATCGGCGGTAGAAGTTGCTTCCGAGATTTCCACCACCAGTTTCTCGGGCCGCACCCGGGCCTTCTCGATGGCCTTCATAAATCGCCTGGGAAAGTCACCGTGCATCAACTGCCGAGGCGAGAGGTTGACCGAGACAAACTGCAGGTCGCGGAATTGTGCAGCCATCAAGCAGGCCTCCTGAACAGCCCATTCCCCAATGGGCACGATCAGACCCGAACTCTCGGCTGCGGGAAGAAAATCGGCCGGCGAAATCAGCCCGGCCTTGGGGTCGTCCCAGCGCAGTAACGACTCGATGCCGACCATCTTGCCGCTCTTCAGGTCGACGATGGGCTGGTAGAGCAGGATGAATTCCTGTCGCTCCAGGGCCTCGGTGAGCCGCGGCACCACCGACTGGCGTCGTCGCATGCGGTCGTGCAGGTCGGGGCTGAAGAACTGGAAACGTGACCTGCCCAGCTCTCGAGCCCGGTCGAGCGCCACCTGGGCTTGTTCCAGCACCTGCTCTAGCGACTCCTCACCGAACATGGCGATGCCCATACTGCAGCTGATGTGAACCGGCGTCCCCTCCAGCAGAAAGCTATCTTGCAGGCTGTTGAGAATCTTGGCGGCCAGGCTTTGGGCCATCTGCTGTACGGTGGTCTTGGCCAGCCCCAGCTCGCGGGGATCGGTGGACTTATGGGCTACCACAATGAGAAATTCGTCTTCGCTGCGCCTGCCCAGAACGTCGGTGGAGCGACACAGCGACTTGAGGCGCGAGGCGAACTGGCGCAACAGGTCGTCGCCAGCGGCAACGCTGAGGGTGCTGTTGATGCTGCGCAGTCGATCGATGTCCAGCAACAGCAGCACCGCAGCCCCTTCATTGCGCTGCACAAGGCCCACGGTGTATTCCAGGTACTGCTGCAGAATGTTGTAGTTGGGCAGCCGGGTCAGCTGGTCCTCAAAGGCCAGCTTCTTGGCCTCTTGCTCCTCCAGGCTGAGATGTTCGATGCGTTGTTCCAATCCGAGCTTGACCTGTTCGGCCTGCTGCTCGGCCTGGTTGAGGCGCGCAGCCAGGCTCTCGGAGCGTTCTTGGGAATCGCGAGCGCGCTGTTCCTGGTCGAAGAGTCGTTGTTCCAACTGGGCCACGCGTTCTTCGGCGCGGGTGGCCTGTTCTCGCATCTGCCTCGCGTAGGCCTGCAAGTCTTCCCAGGCCGGACCCCCTGGGGGGCCGGCGCCGGGTCGAACGGCCAGTTCGGACTGCAGAGCCTGGCATTTTTCCTGCAGTTCGGCCAGTTGCCGCTGCAGTCGAACCACCTCGGCCTCCGAGGAGCCCGACGAGTGTTTGAGCTGCTCGCGCAGGCGCGTTTCCGACTCTTCCAGCTGGGCCAATCGATGCTGCATCGCGGCGTGGCGCTCTTCCAGTTGTCGGCTACGCAGGACCTGCTGGTCGAGCAGGTTCTGGGCTTCCTGTAATTCGGTTTGGCGCTGTCCCAGGAGGATCTGCTGCTCGTGACGCAGGTCGTCGCTGGCGCCGAGTTGATCCCGCAGTCGCTGCACCTGTTCCTGCAACTGTTCACAGCGCAGCTCCGACTGTACGGCTCGGTGCTCGAGGTCCGACGGCCCCTGGCGCACCGGGGCTACGGCGGGTCGAGCCGATACCAGCCAGCCCCTGTTGCCTTCCCAGCTCGATTGAGACCAGTTCAGCTCCAGTTCGATCGGCTGACCTTCCTGAAGCAAAGGATAGCGCTGTTCTTTGGGAGTGAAGGGAAGGGTTTTGCCCAGCAGGCTCTCCCCAAAAAGGACACGAGCAGCTGGATTGAGGTATTGGAGCACACCCCTACGGTCGGCGACCAGCAAGGCATCGGGCAGGCTTTCCACCAGGTTGCGCAGGTCGGTTGGGGAGATATATGTCCCTGGCTCCAGGTCCCAGCCCATGCTGCGAATTACGAGGGAAGTCCCCAGCCTCCTCCGCCTGGGGTTTCCACGATCAGGCGAGAGCCACCCGGTAGTGCACCGTTCCAAGGGGGAGCTATGGGAAACACATGGCCCTCGGTGTCGATCCAACAGTCGCGACCGGGCTCACCCGTCCCTCCCCCCTCTCGACCCTGGGGGCCCCACTGTCGAAGGCTGGCCAGCAAGGTTGCCTGGCAGTCTTCGAGCACTTCGATCTCTCGAAGAATCCCTCGGCCCCCGGGGTGCAGTCCGCCGCCGCCCGATTGGGGCCGCAAAGCATAGCGCCACAGCCGCAGGGGAAAATAAGTTTCCATAATTTCGGCCGGTGTGTTACGGGTGTTGGTCATGGCCACCTGCTGGCCATCCACGCCGGGTCCCCGCGGTCCACCACCGTGGCCTCCACCACAGGTTTCATAGTAGGAAAAAGGAGGATCGAGACGGGCATTTCCAAGTGTCAGGTTGTTCATTGTGGCTGCAGAAAGCCCGGGCAGACGTTGAGGAAGCAGACGGCCCAGTGCCAGCCACACCAGATCGCAGAGCCTTTGGGAGGTCTCTACATTGCCAGCACACACCGGATAGGGGGCAGTGGCGTCAACGACCGTGCCGGGTTGAGTGGTGACCCGGATGACTTCCAAAGAGCCGTGATTGACGAGCAGTGGCCCGCTTTCGTGCAGCAGGCAGAACAGAGGAAAGTAACTGGCCGCGCAGGTGATGGCCCGGGTGCAGTTCAGTGGAGCCGTCAGCGCGGGAGGGCATCGCCTGTAGTCGAAGTGGATTTCATCAGCCTGCACGCTCAGACGCAGCGTCAGGGGAATTCGCTGTTCGCCCCAGTCGAGCTCCAGGGTCTCTTCCACCTGGCCCGAGGGAAGCGCTCTCAATAGAGACAGCATTTGACGTTGGCCCGCCTCGAGCAGTTGTTGGCGCAGCGGCCAGAGCGGGCTGAGGGCAACTTCGGCCAGTCGCTCTGTGCCCAGCTGGCAGGCGGCTCGTTGGGCTCGCAGGTCGCCCTCGCGTTCCAGCGGAGTACGCACGTTGGCCAGCAGCAGTTGCCAGAGGTCGCGGTCGAGACGTCCCGACTTCCAGAGACGGACAGGGGGAATGCGCAGGCCTTCCTGAACCACCTCCGACGAGTTGGGCATCGAACCCGGGCTCATTCCCCCAATGTCGGAATGGTGGGCGCGAGCGGCTGCGAAGCCCAGAATCTGGCCTTGCCGACAGAGCGGCTGCACGAGGGTAATGTCGGGCAGGTGGGTGCCGCCCACATAAGGGTCGTTGGCCATCCAGATGTCGCCTTTTCTCTGGGGCAGAGCGGCGATACGGCTGATGAGTTCCGGTAGCGAACCCAGGTGAACGGGAATGTGGGCGGCCTGGGCCAGCAGTTCTCCACCAGGGCCGAACACCGCGCACGAAAAGTCCAGTCGATCACGAATGTTGGGCGAAAAGGCCGAATGAGCCAGCAGTCGTCCCATCTCCTCGGCGATACCTTCCAGCCGACTGGCCAGCAACGACACTTCCCACATGCGTGGGCTTTCCAGGCCCTGGGAAGGAGACCTTCGGAGGGGATCTGCGTTCGGTCCCTAACCCTTCCTCATGACCCTGAAACAGCAGGTGCACCGTCTCTTTTTCTGGCTGGTGACCGTCGGAGGAGGGCTGGCTGGAATCTTGCTGGCGGCGTATTCTTCGCGCTACTTTCAGGGCCTGAACCCGCTTACGGCCTACGCCAGCTATGCCGCGCTCGTCATCCTGGGCCTGATGGCCGGGCTCTTGCTGGCCCTGCCCATGACCGAAATCGCGGTTGATGCCATCGAGTCTCTTATCCTCTCGCTACAGCGCCTGGCTGTAGGTTCGGTGGTCATGGGTGCTCTGGGCATGATTGTCGGCCTGGCCCTTGCCTTCTTTGTCTCGCTGGCGATTCAATCGATACAGTTCAGCGCCGTGCCGCTAGTAGGAATGTGGCTGGGACCGGTGTTGATCTTGCTCAGTGCGCTGTTGTTCGCCGGCCTGGGCGGACTGCTGGGCTTTCGTCTGGCCGATCTGCCGACATTTAAAGTATTCTTCGCACCCGCCCCCCAGGCTGCCGAGGCTCATCGAGTACTGGTGGACAGCAGCGTGATTATTGATGGGCGTTTGACGGCGTTGCTCGAAACCGGCTTTCTTCGTGGTTCCCTGGTGGTTCCCCAATTTGTATTGGAGGAGCTGCAATTCCTGGCCGACGCCGAGGACCCGCTGCGGCGGGTGAGAGGGCGCCGTGCCCTCGACTCGCTTCAGGAAATGCGTGGTAGGTTCAGCTTCGAGGTCCTCGACGAATCGGTGGAAGGTCGTGGGGCCGATCAGAAGTTACTCAAACTGGCCCGCAAACTGGAGGCCAGCATTCTGAGCAACGACTACAATTTGCAGAAAATCGCCGAGGTCCAGGGGCTTCAGGTCTTGAACGTCAATCAACTGGCGGCTGCGCTCAAGCCCCAGGTGCTGCCCGGTCAGCTGCTGCAAGTTCTGGTGCAGCGTGAGGGCAAAGAGTCACACCAGGGTGTGGGTCATCTTGACGACGGGACCATGGTTGTGGTGGAACGGGGGCGTCCGGCTCTGGGCCAGGAGGCGATTGTCGAAGTTACTTCGGTCATGCAGACGGCTACAGGGCGCATGGTGTTCACTCGCTTCCGGAACCTGGCCCAGGCAGAGGAAACTCCTCACGAGGACATCGCTTGAGCGACTGGGACCCCGCTGAAGAGGAGTTGCCCCGGGGTTTACAGCCTCTGCCCGAGCGCCCCCCCCTGAGTGACGACGAAAAAGAGGCGTGGAAGTACCTGGAGGAAGTCGTTGGCGACTACGAGCGCTACCTTTCCGACGTGGACAATCTAGGCCTCTCGGCGCCGAATCTACTGTATTACCGCGACGAAATTCAGGACATGCTCGACGAATTCAAGGGGGATCCTCGAGTGGACTTTCGGGGGGTCTGGTTGCGGGTCAAAGAACTGGACGAGATTTTGCGAGCGAATCAGGCACTGGTGGTGCAGGCTATCGGCCACGGCAATTTCCGCCAATACCAGATTATGAACGACCCCCCGCGCACCCACTGGTGGTGGTTCCTGAACCGCACCGTGCCCCCACCACCTCCTCCACCGCCCTGGTGGATGTTCTGGAAGCCCAAGCCCGAAATCTACGACCCGTTAGAGGCCGAGATGGCGAGCGCCCAGCAAGAGGGCGGTGATGCTCTTGGAGTCACAGATCCGCCCGCTGTTGATCCAGGCCAGTCCCTCGGCGGCGGGAATCCTTAGCACCTCGAGAAATTCGCCCTGATCGGGCCGATTGCTGCTCAGCACGGCGTTGCGGGCCAGGTAGCAGGTCATTCGTTCGGTGCAAAAGCCAGGGGTCGACCAGAACTCTGCCAGTCGAATCAACTCGCCTTGTTGATAGCCGACTTCTTCCTCAAGCTCGCGTAGAATTGCTTCATCGGGGTTCTCGCCGGGGTCGATTTTGCCGGCAGGAACCTCGATCAGCAACTGTGCTGCGGGCACTCGATACTGTTCTACCAGTGCCCATTCACCTTCGGTGGTAAGCACGGCTGCACACACGGCATGGGGGTGGTGAACCACCTCTCGTTGGGCTTTACCGCCGTCGGCAAGTTCAACTTCGAGGACGTCCAGTTGTAGCAACCGCCCACGAAAGTGGGAGGTTGTGCTGAGAATTTTTTCCTCCACTGCTACCAGAAGCGGCAGAACGGATTGAAGAACATGGCGCTGGGAAACATCATCGTTCGCATCACGTTCATCCCGAGCTGCATTTCGCCCAGGGCCGTCATGCCGATCATCATGTTCAGCAGTGGCGTGTTGGTGGCCGAGGCCCAGATGCTGGACATCAGCGCGGCGTTTTCGCGCTTGAGACGCTCCAGGTAGTCATCGGCGCTGGGTACGCTTCCAGGGGCTCCCGGTGCCTGGCCAGTGAAGCCCGGTTGGGCCTGCTGGGTGGGATAGGACGGGGCTCCGCCAGGGTTCGGCGGCGGCGGCGGACCCTGGGGCACGCCTCCCGGCGGCAGGTCGCCATAGGGTGGATGTGGATTGTAGCCACCGATGGCCGGATCGACGCCAGTATAGTATCCGCTCATGGGGTCGTAGCCATGCTGAGGATAGCTGCTCATCCAGGGCGGCGGCGGGGGACTGTAGGTGGGTTGGAGATGAGCCGGGTTGCCCGAGAACGTGTATTTGAGCCGCTGGAAGAAGCCTGGAGGAACGGGCTGCTGTAACTGGCCCGGATTGGGAAGAATGGTGGGCTCGATGCCTCCCTGGGGAGGCAGCGGGGGAGGGGTGGGACCTTGCCCCTGCGGGGGTGGGGGCTGGGGCGGTGCGGGCGGAGCTTCTCCCCCCTGGAAGGCGGGCAACACCTGCCCTGAGGTAGGATACACCGGCGAGCCCATCACCTGGGCCTCGTGGCCAGCTGCCGCCTGATTGAAGGGAATGGCGTAAGGCAGGGCCACGTTCTTCGCCTGACCGTCGGGCCCTTTCAACGTGGCCGTCCGGGCATCGCCCATCACGGTGGGGGCCAGCACCAGACCGGGATCGGTCTTATACTGCCCCTGGGGGGTGACTTCAAAGCGGTAGAACTTGCCTTCCTCACCCTCGATTTGGCCCAGGATCGTGCCGTTGGGCAGGATGTGCTGACGCACCTTGCCGTCGGGCGAATCGACCAGGAAGTCCATCGAATCGTTAAAGAGGCGATAGTGGTTTCCATCCGGGTCCTGGAACTTGATCATTTTCTCAGAGCGGCCGTCGGCCGAAGTGACCTGCTCGGTTTCGGCCAGCCACTTCTTGCCGTAGTGCGGCGAAGTTGTGTCGTCAGTGGCAAACGAGACCAGCGTGCGCTCGGGGGTGTCCATGACGGTAAGATTGTTGCGGAAACTGACGAGCGTCCGGCCGAATTCGTCGCGCTGGAACAGCGTGAAGCTGGGAAGGTTGGCGTGGATCTCTGGCTGTTGGGGGTCTTCTTGCAGGATGGGCCCGGCGGTGGCGGCCGTCGCCTGAGCGGGGGCCGCCGGGGGGGTGTGGCGGGTTTTGCCCAGCGGATTGGGAAGCTCGATGCTGCTGGCGAAGTCGTTGGGGTAGCGGAATTCCAACTTGTCGCCCGAGAGCTTCAGGCCCCGGTCGTAGCCCTCGATGTGCTCCATCTTACCATCGGGGTGCACGTAGACATGGGAGCGCAGTTGGGAAATTTGTCCGGTTTTCGGGTCTTTAAAAGTGCTGTTGGTGAAGATCGTCTGACCGCCCTGGGGGTCGACTTCCTGCCAGATGTCGCCGTGTTTGCCCTCGTAGGCCACCGAAAGACCGTCGAGGTTGACGTGCACCTTGGTCTGGTCGGGCCGAACGAAACTATAGCCCAAGAACATGCCTTGCTCGTCCTGGAAGGGCTCGACGGGAAGCTGCTTGCCATCGGGGGTGTTGAGGATCATCTGTTCGTCTTTGCGTTCGATCTGTCCGTCGCCAGGGATGTCGATCCGGGTGATTTTGCCCTCCGAGTCGGTGTTCATCACCACTCCGCTCTCGGTGGAGAACTCCAGGGAGCCGTCGGGCTTCGTTTTTTGCTGTACCCCGGCCGGCTCGGGCGCTGCTGCAGCCTTGGCGGGAGCCTGCTCGCGAGAGGCAGCCGTGTCTTTGGCGGGGTCGTCTTTGATTTTGGCGGCGTCTTTGCCCACCTGTTGGGTGGCGCCCACGTGCGTGGCGTTGCTGATATATTTGCTGACCGGCACCGTGGCCAAGCTGGGATTGAAACCCGGGTTGATCGAACCTGCCATCCGTGGAACCGCCTTTTCTATGGTCTTGTTGAAGCTCCGTCGGCTGAAAAAGAAGCCTTTTCCAGCCGGTCAAGTATATGCTCATGAGGCCGGGCAAACAAGCCGAAGGGGCTGCAAAATCTTTAACAAATGACCACAGATGGCGCGTAGAAAAGTCGACCCCACCTGGTTTGATGAGGCCGACCAGGAAGAGGAGCCTGCCCAGATTTGCGAGTACCTGGTCGAGGCGGGTTCAGACGGGCTGCGTCTCGATGTGTTCCTCGTCGAGCAGTTGCCCCAGCGTTCGCGTTCGTTGATTCAGGACTGGATCGAGGGGGGGCGGGTGTTGCTCGACGGTCGTCCCGGTAAGGCTTCGACCCGCCTCAAGCCAGGGCAGGAAGTGCTCGTCGAAGTTCCTCCCCTCGAACCTGCCGAACCCCAGGCCGAACACATTCCCCTGCAGATTCTCTATGAGGACCCCGAGTTGCTCGTGCTCAACAAGCACCGGGGTCTGGTGATCCACCCGGCCGGATCCCATCGCCAGGGGACTCTGGTCAACGCTCTGCTCGGCCACTGCCGTGACCTATCGGGTATCCGCGGGGTGGAAAAGCCGGGCATCGTCCACCGACTGGACAAAGATACCACGGGCGTCATGGTGGTGGCCAAGACCGACGCCGCTCACCTGGGCCTGTCGCTGCAGTTTCAGCAGCGCCAGGTAAGCAAGTTCTATCAGGCCCTGGTGCACGGAATTCCCGCCAGCTCCCGCGGGCGTATCGAGCAGCCGGTCGCTCGCCACGAGGTCGATCGCAAACGCATGACGGTGCACCCTCGGGGCAAGACCGCCATCACCGATTATCAGGTGGTCGAGAGTTTCCCCGAGGCCGGCAAGGGGTTTGCTCACGTCGACCTGCAGATTCATACCGGGCGAACCCACCAGATCCGGGTACACATGGCCTGGTTGGGGCACCCTCTGGTAGGTGACCCGGTTTATGGCCGACGCTCGAATCCCTGGGGTTTTGAAGGTCAGGCGCTACATTGTCGACTCTTAGGCTTTCGTCATCCCAGCGACCATCGGCCCCTGGAGTTCAGCGCTGAGCCCCCCGACGACTATCGGCAATTGCTTGAGGAGTTGCGACGCTCATGAAGCAGCATCGGATTTGTGCACTGTGTCGCCATCTTGAACTGCTGGAGCAGGGGCGGGAGTTCGCCCAGATCGCCGATACCGAATATGCCGTGTTTCGCTGTAAGATTTTTGGCTGGACGACCCGCGACGACTACTTGATGGATTCGGAGCCGGCGCGGCGCTTTCAGGCCCAGGAAGAGTTCGATTGCGAGCGCTGGGAGGGGTGGAGTCCTGAAGAAACCGGTCGCTAGTGCCCTGCTGGTGGCGGCCATGGTGGTGGCAGCTGCGCTTGGGGGTGTGTCCCAGGATGTCCAGCAGCTCCACCGCCTGGGAGCCAGGCCGCCGATGTGGGGGTTTCATCCCACCCTGACTCAGGTGGTGATGCCCCTGTTTCTGCATTTTGGATGGCTGCACTGGGGGTGCAATGTGTTTTTGCTGGCAGCTCTGGCCCTTCCGCTTGAGGTTGAACTGGGGGGAGCGGCGCTGATCTGGCTGTTTCTGCTTTCGGGCACGGGCTCGGTGCTGGTCAGTCTGACGGCCCACCCGCAGCAAACAGCGCTGGGCTGTTCGGGAGCGGTCTTCGGCTTTTGGGGGGCAGTGGCTCTGCAAACCCTCAGGCGCGACCGACGCGAGGGACTGATGCAGTTGGCCCTTTTGGGCCTGGGTCTGTGGCTCAGTTCGTCCCGCCTGGGGGTAGCCCACATCGATCAGTCGGCCCATCTGGGAGGGCTGCTGTTGGGAACCCTGGGCTATGCGGCCTGGAAGGCCGGGCGTTGGGGCCGCCTGGGTTTCACGCTGTTGGTGACGGGGGCCGTCGGCTACGCCACCCGTGGGCCCCATTTGCCCTTCTGAGAGTTACTCCATTTTGATGTCGGCCGTCAGCACAATCGAGTTGCCACTGGCCTGCTCCACGTAACCATTGCCCAGAATCAGGCCAAAAGCGGAGGATTGGCTGCTCTGGCTGCCACTTCCCTGGCTGATGGTCAGAGTTTCGCCGTCTTTGATGGACACCGAGGTGGCGGCTTCGGCGAATTCTACTCTTCCGTTGCCCTGCGGGCTCTGGTAGGAGAGCCAGGGAATGACCTTGACTCGAATATTGGAGCCGATCACGGTGGGTTCTACGGCGAAACCCGTCGACACGCGCTGGAACATCACGCCAGGGGGCAGTAGCCCGAGTCCGTGAACGAATTGCCAGAAGGGCTGCACCACCGGGATATCTTCACCCACGGTGATACTGCCCCGTTCGCCGCTCATCACCAGCAGCATCTGGCTGCTGCTTACGTTGTGTTGCACACTGGTTTGTTGTGCGCCGGCGCGAATGCGCCCATCGGGCCCCAGGGCCACCCCGGCACCGCCAGCGGCGTAAGGACGGCTGCCTACCTGGACCACTTTGAGCCATACCTGGGGGGCGGCAACGTCGATGTCCTGCAGCAGCTTCTCGATCTCGGCCAGCCGAGCAGGCTCGGCCTTGACGATCAGGCGTTGCAAGCGTTCTTCGGGCCAGACCGACTCGCCTGGACCCAACAAAGAGCGCACCAGGTCGATGGTCGCGGACACCGGCCGATTGGCCAGCGAGAAGATCTTGATTTGAGGTTCAGACCAACCCATGCCGGTCAGCCAACCCGCCAATAGAACACAAGCGAAAATTCTCATGCCGATATTATGCCCGATGATTGCCAAAATTACCTGTGGGCGTTCTGGCAGGAACTGGCCCGGGGGGGGGCCAACCCTTGGGGGCGTCCAGAGGCGACGCACCCACCCTCAAAGGGTGAGTCCGCTCCGTAAGGAGTTGGATATGCAGTTTCTTCATTCCACAACGTTGGTGGGCCTGGAGGCCCAATTCGTCCGGGTCGAGGTCGACCTGGCGCCGGGGCTGCCCGGTTTTCACATCGTCGGCTTGCCAGATACTTCGGTAGGCGAGTCTTCCCACCGAGTTCGCAGCGCCCTCAGGGCCGCCCAGCACCCTTTGCCCGCCCGGAGGTGCACGGTGAACCTGGCACCGGGCGACATGCGCAAGGAGGGGCCCCGCTTCGATCTGGCTATTGCGCTCGGGATACTGGCCTGTCAGCAGGTCTTTGCTCACGAGCTGCTCGAGGAGGCGGTCGTGCTTGGCGAACTGGGCCTGGATGGTTCGCTGCGGCCGGTTCGTGGGGTCGTCAATACGGCCCTGTCGATGGCCCGAGAAGGCTGTCGCCGGCTCCTGTTGCCCGAAGAGAACGCCCACGAGTTGGAGGGTTTTCAGCAGTTGGAGCTATGGCCTGCCCGCAGTCTTCAGGAAATGCTGCGCTGGCTCCAGCAGGGCCGACCCGAGCCTCATCGGGTCGAGGTGTCGAGCCCAAAGACTGCGCCGGCGTTTCGGCCCCCGCGGTCGGAGTTGGCCCGAGTGGTGGGCCAGCCCCTGGGGTGCCTGGCGCTGGAGATTGCTGCGGCCGGGGGGCATCATTTGCTGTGGATCGGTCCTCCCGGATGTGGCAAGACCATGCTCTCCAATTGTCTGCCCGAAGTGCTGCCTCCGCTCGACACCGAAGCTCGCCTTGAGGTTGCCGCGGTGCACTCGGCTCTGGCCATGGCTCGGCCCGAGCAACCCTTTGCCCAGCCTCACTGTCGCATCAGTGCCGCTGCCCTGTTGGGCGGCGCCCTTCCCGGCGAAGTCAGCCGGGCCCATCGGGGGGTGCTTTTCCTGGATGAAATCCTGGAGTTCTCGCGCGATTGCCTGGAGGGTTTGCGAACGGCTCTGGATTCGGGTTGGGTTGAAGTGGGTCGCAGCCGCTATCGCCATCGGTTTCCGGCCTCGTTTCAGCTGGTTGCAGCCTGCAACCCTTGCCCTTGCGGCTTTTTCGGCGACTCGGAGATTCCGTGCATGTGCACAGCCTACCGACGTCATCACTACCTGAACCGACTCTCAGGTCCGATTCGCGATCGACTCGACCTGCAGGTCGCTCTCCACCGCCCCGATCTCCAGTTGGCCTGGGCAGGGGGAGATACCTCTACGGATGAGGTGCGTCACAGGGTGGCGCAGGCCCGGCTTCGTCAGCAGCAGCGAGGCTGCTTGAATCGCGACCTTCCTCGCGAATACTTTCAGCAGTCCGGAGTGCTCGAGTCTGCCGCCCGCGATTACCTGCACCTCTATCTGAAGCGCTGGAGCTTGAGTCTTCGGGCGGCCGAGCGGCTGCTGCGCATCGCGCGCAGCCTGGCCGACCTGCGCCAGTGCGAGGCTATCGGGGTGGAGCAACTGGCCCAGGCCACTCATTTTCGCTACTTCGATCGATTTCAGCGCGAGGGGCTGGCATGCATTTCGTAAAGCAGAGCGGCCACGTCGGTCTCCACTTGCTCCTGGGTCTGGCGCAGCCGCTCCCGCAGCGAAGAACCCTGTTCGGGCACCTGTCGAGGGGCGCCGAAACGGATCCACAGGGGTTGCCAGCGCAGGGCGACGGGCACGATGGGCACCTGGGCCTGATGGGCCAACAGGGCAATGCCCGGATGCCAGGGCAGCATCTCGGGGCCGCCGGGGCCGCGCGTTCCCTCGGGAAAGATACCCACCACGCTGCCTCGCTTCAGCAACTCCAGGGCCTGCCTCAGGGCCTGACGATCGACCTGGCCGCGTTCCACCGGAAAACTGCCCAGGGCTCGGATCAGTCGCCCCAGCAGGGGGCGCTGAAACAGCTCTTGCTTGGCCATAAAGTGTACCTGGCGGTGTTCCAGGGCGCTGCCCAGGGCCGGCGGATCGAGCAACGACAGGTGGTTGGCTGCCAGCAGGCAGCCTCCCGATGGGGGCACCTGGTCCTGGCCTTCCACTCGCCAGCCGTGGGTCAGGCGAAATCCCCAGCGAAAGATCCACTGGGCGGTGCGGTAGAGGGAAGACTTGGATGGGCCCGACATGGCTTTGCTTGCTTTGGCAGCGCGGGCGTGCCCCCTGCCCACCGGTCGCGCCGCCTCATCAGGGGGCCGGCCAGAGTTGGTCCATTCTCTGACGCAGCTTGATTTCGTAGCCCAGATCGCCAGGCTCATAGAAGCGCTCGCCGGCCAGTTCGGTGGGCAGGTGGGAAACCCGCCGAAAATGTTGGGGTTCCTGATGCGGGTTGTGATAGTCCCCCCCCGGGGCCAGCCAGCCCGGCACCGCTGTATGGCTGCTCTGGCGGGCTCGATCCTCGGCCCTGAAATAGGCGCTCAGGCTGTCCGACTTGGGGGCCAGGCTGAGATAGATCGTAGCCTGAGCCAGCAGGTAGCGAGCTTCCGGGTAGCCCACCCTTTCGGCGGCGGCACAGCAGGCCTCGGTGTGGACCAGGGCCTGGGGGTCTCCCAGGCCTACATCTTCGGCCGCGGCGATGCGCAGACGCCGGGTGAGAAAATCCACCGGTTCGCCCCCGACAATCATGCGGGCCAACCAGTAGAGCGAGGCCTGGGGGTCCGATCCTCGCATGGACTTGATCCAGGCCGAGGAGTAGGCGTAGTGCTCTTTTTCTCCATAATTGACCGCAGGCTCGGGCAGCTGGGCATCGATCCACTGGCGAGACACCAACGGTCGACCTTCGCCATCAAGAGGGGCCGAGAGAGTGGCTTGAGAGAGCAATTCCAGTGCTCTGCGGGCGTCCCCGCGAGACAGCTGCACCAGTCTATCCAGGCTCTCGGGTTGGATAACGGGGTCGAGGTCGGCCAAACCCTGTGGGTGTTTCACGGCTCGCAGCAGCAACTGGCGCACTTCGTCGGCCTGCAGTGGGCGCAGCGGGTAGGCTTTGCAGCGGCTGGCCAGGGCCGGGGTCAGGCAAGACTGGGGGCTCTCTGTAGTGGCGCCGATCAATCGGAAGAGTCCCGATTCCAGGTGGGGCAGCAGGGCATCTTGCTGGGTTTTGCTGTAGCGATGGATTTCGTCGATGAATAAAAGCGTTGTTGTGCGTGTCCTGTCACTCAGGCTGCGCAGGTCTTTGACGCCCGACTCGACAGCCGACAGCACCTGGAAGGGTAGCCCTACCTGGCGGGCGATCAGCCTGGCCAGGGTGGTTTTGCCGCATCCCGGTGGCCCCCAGAACACCAGCGAGGTGGACCAATGGCCCGAATCGAGAAGTTTTCTGAGGGGCTTCCCAGGCCCGAGTAGATGCTGCTGACCGACATACTCGTCCAGGCTCTGGGGGCGAACGCGACTGGGTAGCGGTGGGCGGACACCATCGGCTGGAGTCTCGAAAAACTCTAGTTGCAGGGGAGAACTCCCTTCGCTCTGAGCAACTCCAGGATGTGCTCGAGACACTCGGACGGAGTCAGGTGCTCGGTATCCAGGCGAAGTTCGGGTTGCTCGGGTTCTTCGTAAGGAGAAGTCAGCCCCGTGAAATTTTGAATTTCGCCGCTCTGAGCCCGGGCCCAGAGTCCTTTAGGATCGCGTCGCTGGCACTCGGCCGCCGAGCAATGGACGAAAATTTCAAAGAACCGACCCTCGGGAGCGCGCTTTCGGGCCTCGGCTCGGTCTTCTCGAAAAGGCGAGATAAAGCTGCACAGCACCAGGTTGCCCTGCTCCAGGGCCAGCGCCGCTACTTCGGAGGCGCGGCGGATGTTTTCGCGTCGGCTGTGGGCGTTGAAACCCAGGTCCTGATTGAGGCCGTGGCGCAGATTGTCGCCGTCGAGGAAGAACGTGCGCACCCCCTGCTCGAACAACTGGCGCTCCAGGGCCTGGGCCAGGGTGGATTTGCCCGATGCAGGCAGCCCTGTGAACCAACAAATAGCGCTTTGGTGCCCCTGGCGAGCTTCTTTTTCGGCCCTGGTAACCCCGCGATTTTCGCGGAAGATCACCGCTTGTTGTTGATATCGCTGGGGTTTGGGGTCCGAAGGAGTGGCCGGCCGACCCCGTACCATGCCGGCGGCGACGGTGCGAAAGTTCTGGGGGTCGATAAGCACAAAGCCACCAGTGGCCCGGTTTTGCTGGTAGCGATCGAAGCAGAGGGGTTCGGCCAGCTGGAATTGCACCCGCCCGACTTGATTGAAGTCGAGGTGGGTGGTTTCCTCACGATGCAGAGTGTCGATGTCGACCCCATAGGTGATTTCCTGGACCTGGCACTCCAGCTGGCGGGTGGTATGGGCCAGCAACCAGCGCTGACCCGGCCTTAAGGGTTCGGGAGCAAACCAGCACAGCATGGCGTCGAGTTCGCGAGACTGGTGGGGCAGGTTTCGGGGGGGCACCAGCAGGCTTCCACGGCCCGCTTCCAATTCGTCTTCCAGTTCCAGCACGATGGCCTGACCGGCCATGGCCTCGGCGACTTCCTGTCCCCTGCGGAAGATGCGTCGGATTCTGGATTCCAATCCTCCTGGCAGAACCACTACGGGATGGCCGGGCTGGATGCGTCCCGAGTTGATGGTGCCCGCCAGACCGCGGAAATGTTGTCCGGGGCGCACCACGTATTGCACGGCAAAGCGGAAATCGACCACGTTGAGCAGCGAACCCGGATGAACGTTCTCGAGGTGCTGTAGGAGGGACGGGCCCTGATACCAGGGCATGCGAGGGGAGCTGCTTACCAGATTGTCCCCAGCCTTTGCGACCAGGGGGATGAAGGTGATTTCTCGGATCTGAGTGCGGCGCGAAAATTCCTCGAATTGGCTGCGTACCGCTTCGAACGCCTGCTCGCTGAAGTCGACCAGGTCCATTTTGTTCACCACCACCACCATGTGGGGAATGCCCAACAGCGAGGAGAGAAATGCGTGGCGACGGGTTTGGGTGGTCATGCCTTTGCGGGCGTCGACGAGCAGCAGCAGCACCTCGGCGTTGGAGGCGCCCGTGACCATATTGCGCGTGAATTCGCTGTGTCCGGGCGAGTCCGCCAGAATGAAGCGACGTCTTGGGGTGGCGAAGTAGCGATAGGCAACGTCGATGGTGATGCGTTGCTCGCGCTCGGCCCGAAGTCCGTCGGTAAGCAAGGCCAGATCGATGCTCTCGTCGCCGCGTCGCAGGCTGGCCTGTTGGGCCTGATGCCAGTGGTCTTGAGCCAGGCTCTGGGTATCGTGCAGCAAGCGACCGATCAGGGTGCTTTTTCCGTCGTCCACGCTGCCGGCCGTAGCCAATCGAAGCAGCATCAGAAATAGCCTCCGCGTTTGCGGTCTTCCATGGCGCTTTCGCTGCGTTGATCGTCGGCCCGGGTGCCACGCTCGCTCCACTCGCTGGTCTGAATCTCGGCGATCACTTCCTCCATATTGCCGGCTTCGGAAGGCACGGCCCCGGTGCAGGTCATGTCGCCGATGGTTCGGAACCGCACGGCCATTTCTTTGACCGCTTCACCTTCGAGCGGCTCAACCCAGGGGCAGCGGGCCAACCAACCGTCACGCGTTTGGACAACCTGACGTCGATGGCTGAAATACAGCGAGGGCACTTCGATATCGCAGGCCTGCAGGTAGCGCCAGACATCCAGTTCGGTCCAGTTGCTGAGAGGAAAAATGCGAAAGTGCTCACCCGGCAGCTTGTTGCCGTTGAGCATCCACCAGACCTCGGGGCGCTGGTTACGAGGGTCCCAGGTTCCCCAGCGGTCGCGATGGGAAAAGATGCGTTCTTTGGCGCGGGCCTTCTCTTCGTCTCGTCGCCCGCCCCCGAACAGGCCATCGAGTCGCAACTCCTCGATGGCTTCCCGCAGAGTAACCGACTGGGCTGCATTGCGACTGGGGCGCGGGCCGCTTTCTTCGACCACTGTGCCGCGTTGGATCGAGTCTTCCACCCGACGCACTTTCAGTTCGAGTCCGATGGCCTGGGAAAAGCGGTCGCGGAAGGCAAGCGTCTCGGGAAAATTGTGCCCGGTGTCGATGTGCAATAGGAACAGTGGGGGGCGACCCGGAGCGAAGGCGAGGCGCGCCAGGTGGGCCATGACGATCGAGTCCTTGCCGCCTGAGAAGAGCAGGGCCAGGTTGCCCAGCTGGCCGGCCGCTTCGCGGAAGATGTAGATGGCCTCGTCCTCGAGCAGAGCCAGTTCGGCAGGCAGCATTCGGCGCGGTTTAGCGAAGCGGGGAAATTCCCTGCAATGGAGGGACCAGAAGCGATGTTCAGGAAACCATATTTCATGGTGAACGCTGGTGGGGGGCGACGAAGGCTGGGCTTGAGCCTCATCGAGTTATTGCTGGCTACGGCCATCCTGACGGTTTGTCTGGTGTTTGTGATCACCTTGCTGTTGGGGCTGTTTCGCTCTTCTACCAAGGGTGAGGACCAGACCATTGCGTTGGAGATTGCCGACCGCCTGCTTTCCCAGATTTCCAACGCCGATCCCAGCAAGTGGGATCTCATCGCCAGCGATCCCAACGTGCTGTACACGCACGACCCGCGAAGCCAAACGGTCTTCAAGACCGACCTGGATTACCTGGAACTCAGCGCCGCACCCGCCGACACGGCTACCACGCCGCAGATGGGCGACATCTACGATGTTACGGTCGATGTTTCTTGGTGGGCCGAAGACGGCACAACCAGCCGTCGTGGATATGGTTTGCAGAAAGTGACTCTGAAGCGAACGGTGTACGTGGAGATGAGCCCTTGAGGCGAGAGCGAGGAATAACCCTGCTGGACACCTTGCTGGCCATGAGCATGCTGACGGTTCTGACCCTGGCCATATTCAGCGTGTTCGAGCAGGGCAGTTCGTTGCTCAGCCTGGGCAACGCGCGGGCCTCGCTGTCGGCTGAACTGCGCCGCGTGACCACCATCCTGGGGCGCGACCTGTTGCTGAGCAGTTTCTACACGGTGCAGGCCAGCGCGCCCTATACGATGGTCGTTCCCAGGGACGATGCTTCGAACATGACGGTCCGTCGGGACTCGCTCAGTTTCGGCTGCCTGGCCAATCCGGCCGCTTCGGCCAGTTACGATTCGACCAGTGGACTGCCTCGATGGGACCAGTATTGTATTTATACCTCCACTCGCGAAGCTCCCAATGGAAAGCTGTTTCGCTTTCGAGTGGCGCGGGGCGGAACCATCGATACCAGTCAGCCACAACTGCCTAACCACCAGTCCGTGGTAGACGCCTTCCCATCAGGAGCCCTTGCCAATACCACCCGGGTTCTGACCAGCCAGCTGGTTCACTTTTCGGTGGTTCGCAACGCGGCCGACCAGGAGGTGGAAATGCGCATCATTTTGCGGGGTCAGGCCGGGCGTATCCAGTCGGGGCGCAAGTCGTTAGCAGAGTTGTTGGAGACAAAAATTGTGATACGACCTGAAAATACCTGGCCCAGGTTGTAGTATACTAAGGGAATAGAGATCGCTGGAGGAATTCGATGCGACGTAGACGTGGGGTGGCGCTGGTACTGTCGATGCTCGTCAGTTCGCTGCTGGTGATGATGGTGGGAGCCTACTTTCAGGTGAACCGAGACTCCATGCAAACCTATGGAGTCAGCCTCCGTCAGAGGCAGGCCTTTATGGCTGCTCAGTCCGGGCTGGCCTACGCCCGACTGCAAATCGAGCACAACAGCCTCTGGGGGCACGAGTCGCAGCCCTTTACCAATGCCGAGCGCCGCAACGTGGGCGAGATGAGCATCCAGGAAACCGGCGCCAGCACCTTGCGGGGCGATTTTGGTGGAGCGCGGGACGGACAACACTTTGAAGTGCAGGTCTACAACAATCTGGGGCTCAGTCAGGCCGCCCGGACCATCAACGGAGTCGAGGTGCCGGCCGATGCCTGCAAGATTTTCGTTACGGGCCACAGCACCGGGTTTAAGTCGCGACTGTGCGTGGTGCTGACCGGCGAGCCACTCTACGATGCCTCGGCCGTCAGTCAGGGCGTTCTCGACATGAGCGGCGCCAATAAATGGAATCTTCGCAGCCGCGACCCTCGTCGCAACTGGGTTCGCTCGAACACCGGTATTGTAACGCCCAACGTTTTTACCGCTCCCAGCAACATGACCTTTGACAACAGCGACACCAGCAGCCCGATTCAAGGCGTGGCCTGGTCGCGCGGCGACATCAAGGTGGGCACCAGCAGCGGGCCCAGTGTGAGTACCAATCTGGCTGCGGCGGTGAGTAACGCAAACGGTCAGTTCTCACCCAATTCGAACCTGAAGAACGACATCTACCGGTTGACCCGCGACAGTCTGAAGTTTCCCTCGACCACCAAGTCGATCAACCCAGGTCGCTACGTAATTTCCGACATCAGTGTGACGTTTACCACGCCCGTCGAGTTTACGGTGGAGGACGGTTGGCCCGGAGGCTGGGATGATGAGGAGGTGCGCACCACCAATACCTTCACGGGAACCTTGAAAACGCTGACCTACTACCCGCCCTCAGGGGCGCCCGTGGTTTGGTATTACGACCGCGACATGTCGGCGCTTCGGTCGGCCGCTCGTCGTAACGCTGAAGGGACTGTTCCGCGCGGTGCAGACGATGTTTCGGTGGGAACCCCCGGCTTTACCCCTCCGGGGACCTCGATGAGCACAGCCGAGCTCGAGCTTAACGGTGCCGGGAATGGCTTTTCCTTCGATTTTGAGTCGAATACGTTCAGCCTGGACAATGGCAACAAGTATGAGGTCAATGGAGATTTTGAGGTCGGCTACAACCTCAGCGATGGCAGCCTGTCCGAGGCGGCCTACCGTCCTCGAGTCAACTTCGCCGATGGCAGCAGCGTGGCCGCTCTCAGCGTTACCGGCAAGGTCGATGTCTCGGGCGAAGTTACGGGCAAGGCCGCCATCGCTGCCACCGGCGACATTACCTTCGTCAGTTCTGCCGATGCCGAGGCCTCTACGGTGCTTCCGGTGGTGCTGCACAGCGAGGGTTCGATCAACATCAAGACCCCGCCCACGGCCGAGAACTTCTTCATGAAAGGCCTGGTCTATGCGGGCCAGAACTTCACGGTTTCTCGAATGGTGCCGCCGTCGCCGCCGCCGCCTGCTCTGCCCACCGTGATTCCGCCCCTACAGCAGGTGCAGTTCGACGGAGCCGTGGTGGCTCAGGCCGGTGAGATTCGCCTGAGTGATGTGGGCGCCGCCAATCGGGTGGACTTCATCTATAATCCCGAGTATCTCAACACCTTCACCTACGGCATTCCAGGCAACCGACGCCGCCTCAAGCAGGCCTCTTTCTCGGTTCTATGAGCTTTTGGCGGGGGTATGCCGTGTTTATCACGGGGGCCGTGCTGGGTTGGGTGGTGCCGGTTTCGCCACCTCTGGCTGGGGCTGCTCCCCACGACGTGCGAGGCAGCGCCAATGTGGCTCTGGACGTCTTTCATAACCGGGCCGGCAGCTTCGTGCTGTGGGGCAATGGGCGCATCACGCGCAGCGATGGCAATGCTCAGGACCTGGGACGTCCCTACTCAGCGCCTGCGCCTTCGGCAGAGTTAGCCACACCGACTCCGCTAGCGGGCGAGCCCATGGGGGCCACCTGGCTGCCGGTGAAAGCCCTGGTGCGCAACGACGGCACCTACATCCTGTTTGCCGACGGCAGCCTGCGCCGACCCCGCCATGCCGACGCTGCAGCCGGCGCCGCCGGCGGTGGGGGTGGGGTGATTTGCGGGGGGTGGGATGTGAACGACTATCTCTCTGGTGCTCCACGAGATTTGGGCCCCTGCACACTACAGTTTTCAGGTCTTAACGTGCGCATCACCGTTGACGAGCCGCTCACAATGCCCTGCGAAGGCTTTGCGCTGGCCTTCAACTCGTATTATCCCTTTTTCCACACGCTGGCACCGGGCTCGGACGGCAGGACCTTCAACTTTCCTTTAAACCGAGCTCCGTTGTTCATCGGGGGTTACTTCATGATTCGGGAGCGTCGATGAGGCCCGGTTTCCTGCTGTTGCTCTTCGGGTTGGGCCTCTGGTTTGGGCACGTTTTACGACCCCAAAGTCTGCAGGCAGCGCCCCCCGAGGTGCTCGGCTCGGGCAATGTGGCCGTCGACGTCTACCAGAACCAGCGCGGCACCTTTGTGCTGTGGAGCAATGGCCGACTCACGTTGGCACGCGGCGGCGCTACCGATCTGGGGCATCCCTATCGGACCCCCGATGCCTCAGCCCAGATTGGTTCGCCTCCGCTGGAGCAGGGGCGGTCGTTGGGCTCGGAACACGTGGCCGTAAAAGTCCTGGTGCGTCCCGAGGCCAGCTACGTGGTCTTTGCCGACGGGGCCATCCGAGTTCCGGCCAACTCGGACGCAGCCGCGGGGGCAGCGTCGCCCGAGTCGGGCTTGCGAGCCGGTTGTTGGTTCAACGGCGCCTCCGAGGACCCTGGAAAATACACGGTGTCGGTGGTGGGTAACGAACTGAGGGTGCAGTTCAGCGAGGCGATTTCCGGTCGTTACAGTGCCTGGGCGGCGGGCGGCAATAACAACGGTGATCTGATTCCCTACTCGCCGATTTCGGGCCAGGACGGCACGACACTGGTGTTTCACCAGCAGCGGGGCCTGAACGACCCGAGCCCCAATGGCTATTTCTTTGTGATGGTCGACGACTGATGGACGGACTGCAGCGATATTGTTTGCTGATGACGTTGGTGCTGCTGGGCGGGGTAGCGGTGCAACGATGCTCGCCCTCGTTGCAGGCCTCACCGAGCCTGGTTTTCGGGGGCACCAACCATCCTGTCTCCAGTTTTCGCAATCAAAAAGGCTCGTTCGTGCTCTGGCAGGATGGCCGAATCACCCGCGTGGACGGCACTTCGCGCGACCTGGGAAGGCCCTATCGCGAGCCACTGGCGGGCGACATCGGGGCTCCGCCTCTCGAGCAGCAGGCTCTCGAGGGAGCTCCGTCGGTGGCAGTGGGGGCCCTGGTGCGCTCCGACGGAACCTACGTGCTCTTTGCCGATGGCAGCCTGCGTCGCCCCAACGACGCCGATGCCGCGGCGCCCGCCGAAGAGAGCGCAGCAGGTTCCATTGGAGGTTGGGGATGGAGCAGCACCGATCAGTCGCGAGACTATCAGGTGACGACCACTGCCTCGGAATTGCGCGTGCAGTTCAGCGAATCGCCCGAGTCGGGTTCTCAGGGTTGGGGGGTGGGCTATCTGGTGGGGGCAACCACCCCGAACGAGCAGGTGTTCCTCTATCGCCGTCGGCCGCTCCAGGGGAATAGCCTGGTGCTGCAGCCCAGCGCCACCTACATTCATCCTGGAGCTCGCTTCGACCACGGATTCTTTGTGGTCACTCGCTAGATAGGTCCATGAAAAAGGCCGGAGCCACGAGAGCTCCGGCCTTGTGATGGCTAGCGACCCGGGCTACTTGTCTTTGAAGGACTGCTTTCCAGCCAGGGCGGCATGGGCTGCTGCCAGGCGGGCGATGGGCACCCGGAAAGGTGAGCAGCTCACGTAGTTGAGCCCGAGCGTGTGGCAAAATGCCACCGACTCGGGTTCGCCACCGTGCTCGCCACAGATGCCCACTTCGAGGTCGGCATTGGTGGCGCGGCCTTCTTCCACGGCCAGCTTCATCAAGCGGCCCACGCCCACGGTGTCGATCACCTGGAAGGGGTCGTTCTTGAGGATTTTCTCGTCCAGATAGACCGGGATGAAGGTTCCGGCCGCATCGTCGCGCGAGAATCCGTAGGTGGTCTGGGTCAGGTCGTTGGTGCCGAAGCTGAAGAAGTCGGCGGCGGTGGCCAGGTCGCCGGCCACCACGGTGGCTCGCGGCAGTTCGACCATGGTGCCGATCTTGTGCTTCACCTGGATACCGGCTTTGCTCTGCACTTCGGCTGCCACGGTTTCCACCAGTTTGCGGGTGTAGCGCATCTCCTCGATGCTGCCGACACCAGGGATCATGACCTCGGGGCGGGCATCGATGCCGCTCTTGACCAGTTCGCAAGCGGCCTCAAAGATGGCCTGGACCTGCATTTTGTAGATCTCGGGGTAGACGATGCCCAGTCGACAGACGCGCAGCCCCAGCATCGGGTTGAACTCCTTCATAGCCTCAACCCGACCCAGCATTTCTTCCAGCGACTCTAAGGTGGCATTTGAATCCTCGCGGCGGGCGCGAATTTCGTCCAGAGTGCGCGTGTAGTGCTCGGGAGAGACGTCGCGAAGGGCCTTCAGGCGGGTTACGTCGACCAGCAGTTCGGAGTGCCCAGGCAAGAACTCGTGCAGCGGCGGGTCGAGCAGGCGGATGATCACCCAGTGGCCGTGCATGGCCTTGAGGATGCCCTTGAAGTCTTCTCGCTGAATGGGAAGCAACCTGGCCAGACAGTCGGTGTACTTCTTCCAGGGCTCTGCCATGCGGGCTTCGAGCGACTTCAGCGCTTCGAGAGCCTCCTGGTGTCGGCGCGTGCCCTCGACCTGCTCGCTGAGCTCTTTGCGGGCCTTGCCGAGTTCGCGGTTGTAGTTCTCGGCCTTGGGAGCCGAGAGAATCATTTCTTGAACGATGGGCAGCCGATCGCGCTCCATAAACATGTGCTCGGTGCGGCACAGCCCCACGCCGGTGGCCCCAAAGTTGCGGGCTCGCTCGGCATCGCGCGGGGTGTCGGCGTTGGCATAGACCCCGAGCTTGCGGAAGTTGTCGGCCCAACCCAGCAGATGCTTGGTTTCAGGAGACAGGTCGGTCGGCTCCGACAGGGCCATATGGCCCAGTAGAACCTCGCCCGTGCCGCCGTCGAAGGTCAGCCACTCGCCTTCTCCAAAGGTTTGCTCGCCCACCGTGACCTTCTTGCGCTCGAGGTCGATGCGCAGGGCTTCACAGCCCACGATGCAGGGAATGCCCCAGCCCCGGGCTACCAGAGCAGCGTGCGAAGAAGGGCCACCCGTCGAGGTCAGAATACCTTTGGCTACGGCCATTCCGTGAGCATCGTCGGGAGTGGTTTCGGGACGGACCAGAATCACCGGATGTCCTTTTTCCGCTTCGGTTACGGCGTCGTTGGCCTCGAAGACCACCTTGCCGCAGGCAGCTCCAGGAGCAGCCCCCGTGCCCTTGGCCAGGAAGCGCCCGGCGGCGATGGCTTCCTTCTTGGACTGTTCGGGAATGGAGGGGTGCAGAAGACGATCGAGCTGGGAGGGAGCTACGCGTAGCACGGCCTCTTCCTGGCTGATGAGGCCCTCGGCAACCATGTCGCAGGCGATTTTGATGGCGGCCTGAGCGGTGCGCTTGCCCGTGCGGGTTTGCAGCATGTAGAGCACACCTTTTTCAATGGTGAACTCCATATCTTGCATCTCGCGGAAGTGCTTCTCGAGGTTCTGGCTGGTTTCGAGCAGCTGCTTCCAGACTTCAGGGTTCTCCTGAGACAGCGCCGAAAGCGGCTTGGGGGTGCGGATACCGGCCACCACGTCTTCGCCCTGGGCATTGGTCAGGTAGTCGCCCACGGGCACCTTTTCGCCGCTGTTGTAGTCGCGGGTGAAGGCCACACCGGTGCCGCAATCGTCGCCCATGTTGCCGAAGACCATCGACTGCACGTTGACGGCAGTGCCCAGGTTGTGGTCGATTTTCTCCTTGTCGCGGTAGACCACGGCGCGGGGGTTGCGCCACGAGCGGAACACGGCCTCGACCGAGAGACTGAGTTGCTCGTGCACGTCGGTGGGGAAGTCGCGACCGGCCTCGGCCTTGAATTTGTCTTTGAACTCCTGCACCAGTTCTTTCAGCGCCGATGCTGGTATCAGGCTGTCTTCCGTGATGTTGAGGGCCGCCTTCTTCTTCTGCAGCAGCTTATCGAACTCGTGCTTCGACAGGCCCATCACCACGTCGGAGAACATCATAATAAAGCGCCGGTAAGCATCGTAGGCGAAGCGCTCGTCTTTGGACTGCTCGATAAGGCCCTGGACGGTGTCGTCGTTGAGGCCCAGGTTGAGCACGGTGTCCATCATTCCGGGCATGGAGAACTTGGCGCCCGAGCGCACCGAGACCAGCAGCGGATTGTGGCGATCGCCGAAGCCTTTGTTGCGCTTCTTCTCGATGTCTGCCATAGCCCGTCGAAGCTCGTCGGCCATGCCGGCGGGAAACTTGTTGCCGTTGTTGAGGTAGAGGTTACAGACCTCGGTGGTGACGGTGAAGCCAGGCGGAACGGGGAAGCCGAGCCTGGTCATTTCGGCCAGATTGGCGCCTTTGCCGCCCAGGATATCGCGCATTTTGGCATCGCCCTCTTCGAAGAGGTAGATCGCTTTGCCGTTGGTGAGCTGAGATTTCCAGTCTTGAGTTAGTGTATCGGTCACGTAATTGCCACCTTTGTTGCGAATGTCGGGGTGCGGAGAGGGATTTAGAGGCACGCCCGCTGCGATTGACCGGGGCATTTTAGCTTTTCTAAGGTGGCGTTCCTTCTAGCGGCCGAAGCCGCTAACCTGACCATCGTAGCTGATGGCCTTGATTTGATCGGAAAGAATCAAGCTTTCAATGGCCTTGGGCGAAAGGTCGGCGGTGAAACCCTTGATAATCTTCAGTTCTTCCTTGAAGGTGCCCTTGTAGAGTTTGAGCATCTGCATGACGGCCGGATTGACCCCCTGGAAGGTTTGCACGATGACGGGCAACGAGTCGTCGACTCCGGGATCGGAGAGCATCTGGCGCAGGCGGGGTTCAAGTTTTTCCTGGCGGATCTGGTGCTGGTCCATGTCCACTCCCTTCCTGCTGGCAGGTGCCTGACCTGCCAGACCTAGGACCAGAGCTCCAACACGTTGGCGGGTTCGAACAGGCTGCCTTCAAAGGGCTCCAGGTTGCGCTTCATGCCCAGTTCGCGGTAGAGCTCCACCAGGCCCAGGAAGGGTCCGGGAGTGACCCCTTCCAGGCTGAAGCGAAGGGGGAGATCGGTTTTGAGTTGTGCCAACTGGTAATTCAGCAGCAAGCGTTCACGCTGTTCCTCCAGCACTTTCTGATGGCGGCCTGCACGATGGCATTGCTCGAGCAATTCGGGCAAGGGCCCCAGCTCCAGGAGCAGTTTGCAGGCGGTTTTGGGTCCGATACCGGGAACGCCAGGGATATTGTCGACGGCATCGCCATTGAGCGCCAACCAGGAGGCGATCAGCTCGGGACCGACTCCGAACAGTTGGGGAACCCGCTCCCGATCGATGTATTCCAGAGACTGGTTTTTCCCCTGACCCTTGATCCGCAGCAGGCAAATCTTGGGGTCGACACACAGCTGAGCCAGGTCTTTGTCGTTGCTCACCACCACGACATCGTGGCCGGCCGCCGCTGCCTGCACGGCCAGCGTGGCCAGCAGGTCATCGGCTTCATGGCCGGGTTGCTGGTAGGTGGGCAGGCCCAAAGCCCGACAGGTCTGTTCCACCAGCGGCACCTGGCTGAGCAACTCGGCAGGCGCTGAGGGTCGGTGAGCCTTGTAGTCGGGATCGATCTGCTGGCGAAAGCTCGAACCCCGAGTTTCAAAGACGCAGGCCAGGTGGCGAATGCGCTCGCTTTTCCACAGATTGGCAAGAATGCCCACCACGCCTCGCACGGCCTGGGTAGGCTGTCCTGAGGGGCTCAGAATGGGCGGCAGTGCGTGGTAGGCCCGATGGATATGGAACATCGTGTCGATCAAAAATACCCGAGCCACGACTCCTCCAAAGAAAAACGAGAGCGGATGCTCTCGTGTGGTGCCCAGGGCCGGGGTCGAACCGGCACTCCCTTGCAGGAACAGATTTTTGAGACCTGCGCGTCTACCTATTCCGCCACCTGGGCTCAGGTAGACGAACTTAGCATGGGTCCTGGCTTTCGTCAATCGAACTGACTTCCTGGTGACGAGGGGGGCGGGCCAGCGCCGAAACCAAGGCCCCCAGGGCCAAAGACACGAGCATGCCCAGCAGATCGCCACGGCTGCTGGTACACAGCAACAGCAGGCAGGTGGCTACCGCCAGTTGAGGCACGCCGGGCGAACTGGCCCAGCCACGTATTTTCCAGCTGGCCAGACTGGTGGACAGGTGCTGCAGCAAACTGGCCAGCACGGAAAGGGCGATCAGTCGGTCCAGGCTGCGCGTGAGCAGCAACAACAGGGCCAGCGCCAGGCTGATCGCGATGCAGGGCCGGGGAGCCCCCGAGGCGGCGTCGAGCTGGCGCAACCGGGTGGGCAACCAGCCGTGATGGGCCAGGGTCCAAAGACTGCGAGGGGTGGTGAAAGCGATGCTGGCATTGACGCTGGCGAAGCTGATGACCCCCGCCAGCATCAGCAATTGGGCCAGCCAGGGCACAGAGGAGAAGGCCTGCTGTAAGGGTTGGTCGGCAGTGGCCGCCCCCTGATGGCTTACAAAACCCTGCAAAATGGTGTAGAGCAAGGCACTGCTGCCCAGCACCACCAGCGTGGCCCGGGGAACGTGGCGCTGCGAGTCGCGCACCTCGCCGGCCGGCAAAGCGATTTCTTCAAAACCTGAATAGGTGTAGAGCACCGCCAGCAAACCCGCCAGCCAGGCCATTTTCTCGGGAGCTGCCACGGCCGGATGCAGCACCGCCACAGGACCTATCCAAAACAGGGCAACCACGGCGGCCAGTGTGATGGGGAGCAGCTTACCCATCGAAAGAGCGTTGTTGCACCAGGCTCCCCCGCGGGTGCCGCTCCAATTGATCAGGGCCAATGCCGTCAGCAGAAGCATCGCCAGCGGGCGAGCCATGTCCTTGGGCTGTTGGGCCAACCCGAGCACGAACTCCGAAAACCCCAGGGAGACCGTGGCTCCTCCGATCAGCCCCGAGAGCCACATCACCCAGCCCACCACAAAGCCCGTGCGAGGTCCGAAGACGTGGTGGGCAAAGAGGCTGGAGCCGCCGGTGCCGGGATAGCGCCGGGCCAGATCACCAAAACAAAGCGCGATGGGCAAACTACACAGCCCCCCCACCAGGAACATCAATGGGCCGAAGGGCCCCACCGCTGCGGCGATCTGTCCCTGGGTAAGAAAGACTCCCGAGCCGATGACCGAGTTCCAGCCCAGACATGTGAGGTCGAAGGCGCCGAGCTTGGCGCGAGGTTGATCGGTTGTTACCGATTGGTCAGAATTCGCCACATTTGTTCCTGAAAAGCTTGCATTTTGTTTTCGACTTCGCTATCTTAGGTGGAACCTCTTGGCACAAGAGGCCTTTCTTTTCTGGGGGGAAGACTCGACTGGGAAAGGAGGAAACGCCGATGCAGAGTCACAGCGATCTGGAAAAAGCCCGAGAAGCCATCAAGATTCTTCTGGCCCGGAAGCGTAAAGCGGCGGAGAAAAAATGAACGACAGTAGTAAGACAGCCCTCTGAGAAACCAGAGGGCTGTCGCATTTTCAGGCGCTTTACGCCAGACACTGCTCGACGCAACGTAAGAAGAGTTCCATACCCAGCGGCACAGCCCGTTCGTCCAGCTGGAACTTGGGGTGATGATGGGGAAAAGTCAGCTGTTCCTCTTCAGGAGCGGCTCCCAGAAAGAAGAAGGCCCCTGGAACTCTCTGCAGATAGTAGGCCATGTCCTCGCCCCCCATCGATGCCTGCCGGGCCAGGGGCAGGCCCAATGCCTCGGCTGAGGACCGCACCCAACCACTGGGAAGTTCGTGATTGACCAGGGGAGGGTAGCCTTCAAAGAATTCAAACTTGCCCTCCACCCCGTAGGCACCGCAGAGTTGGGGCACCAGGGTCCGCAGTTGCTCTACGGCAAAATCTCGCAAGCGTTGCTCGAACGTGCGAATGGTGCCAGACAGCGTCACCAGTTCTGGGATGACGTTGTCGGCACTGCCTCCTTGAATCTGAGTGACCGAAATGACCACGGTGTCGAACGGATCGGTGCGTCGACTCACCAATGTCTGCATGGCCGTAATCAAGGCCGCCGCTGCCACGACCGGATCGGCGCTGTGATGGGGATAAGCGGCATGTCCGCCTCGGCCGTGCACCTCGATGCGGAAGGTGTCGGCCGCTGCCATCACCGGTCCGCTCTCGACGCCTACATGTCCTAGAGGCAGGCCCGACCAGAGGTGCAGGCCAAGAGCAAAATCCACCTTGGGATTGTCGAGAACACCCTGTTCGATCATCGGCCAGGCGCCTCCCGGACCCTCTTCGGCAGGCTGGAAAATCAACTTGATGCGTCCACGTAGTTGAGGCCGCATGTTTTGTAGAATTCGGGCCGTTCCCAACAGTATGGCGGTGTGGAAGTCATGTCCGCAGGCGTGCATCTTGCCGGGCACGACCGAACTGCACTCGAGTTGGGTTTCTTCCTGTATGGGCAGTGCATCCATGTCGGCACGGAGCAGCAGGGTGGGGCCCGGATATGTCCCCTCGACCACGGCGGCAACACCCGTTTGGGCTATGCCCGTCTGGGCCTCGATTCCTGCGCTGCGCAGATACTCGCACACTCTGGCACTGGTGCGTACTTCTTCGAAGCCTAACTCAGGGTGGCGATGAAAATCTCGCCTCAGTTCGAGCACTTCGGGGAGAACACTTTCGACTTCGGGACGAACCTTTGGGGACACAAGAACCTCACTTCATTTCAACGATGGATCGCATCTTCTTGAGTTGATCGGGCGTTCCTAGGGTGATCAGGATATCTCCGGGTTGGCATACCAGTTCTGGATCGGGATTGTGTACGATCTCACGGTTGGCTCGGATGACGGACATGACCACTCCGCCGAAGTTCTGACGAATTCCCGAGTCTTTCAGGCTCAGCCAGGCCAGCGGCGAGGCTTCTGAAACCGTGCATTCCTCGATGCTCACATCGACGTTGTTGGCTTCGAAGACAACGTCGAGGAGTTCCGAAACCCGCGGTCGAGTGATGCTGCGGGCCATGCGCCGCCCGAGCAGATGAAAAGGGCTGTAGACCAGCTCTCTGGAACTTCTTTGCGTTGGCTTCATCATTGACGCGGGCTGAAACTTGAAGCTCCGGGTTGATCGCTTTGGCTGAAACCAGCAGGAACAGGTTGGCAGCATCCGTGTCCACCGTGCAGACCAATCCTCTGGCACGAGCGATGTTGGCCTGTTGTAAGACATTGTCGTCGCTGGCATCCCCCACCAGTCCGACCCAACCCCGAGTGTGAGCGTTGCTGATGCGGTCGGGATCGCAGTCGATGACCACGAACGGCGTTTCCGACTCGGCCAGTTCCTGACACACGGCACGCCCCACCCGACCCATGCCACAGATGATATAGTGGTTGTCCATGAACTGCGACCTCCGTCGCCTGAAGAGATTGATAAGGTAGCCGCGATTCTGGTCGTCGAGCAACAGTTCCAGGCCCGCCGACACGGCGTAGGCGAGCACACCGACCCCTGAAAAAAGGAACGTCATCGTGAAGATTTTGCCGGCGGCGTTTAACTCGCCAACTTCCCGATAGCCCACCGTGATCACGGTGAAGTACATGGAATCAAGCCAGGAAAGCCCGCAAAGGAGGCGGTAGCCCACCGTGCCTACGCACAGCAGAATCAGCACCAGCGCTCCGACCCAGAGGATGCGATTCCAGGTCTTGCTTCTCAAGTCGCTTTAGAGGGTGGGGATTTGCTGCAAGACGTCGTCGGCCGGGGCCTCGCCTTTTTCGAGCGAACTCTCAACTTGCTTCAGCCAGCTTTGAGCGTGGGGGTGATGCACTTTGGTGAGAGCCGCCTGGAGTTGAGCCCTGGCGCCTTCCAGATCCTTGAGGTGAAGCGTGACCAGAATTTGGGCCATCAATGCCGTTTCGTCGTCTGGGGTCAACTCTAAAGCACTCTGAACCGCTTTGTGGGCATCGGAGCCTTTGTTGAGCCTGACGTAGGTGACGGCCAGTTCGGCGAAATAGTTGGCCTGGGGGGCGATTTGGACCAGTTTTCGGAACTGCACCACCGCCAGCGTGTCTTTGCTGGCATTGCAGTAAGCGCGCGCCAGTTGCAACAAGAAAGCCGGTTCGTTCGGGAAGCTCTTTTGTAGATCGCGATAGAAGTCGACCAACCGTCGACCGCTCATGGAGTTGCCGGAATGGAGCCGGTACAGTGCGTTGTGGTAGGTGAGGTTGGCCGGATCCTGGGCCATTCGCTCGCGAAGGAAGTCCTCGGCCTGTTCGGTATCGCCGGTGATGACTTCTTCGACTTTGAGGACAAGGTCAAGCTGACCGGCTTTGTCCGGGTCGATTTCGCTGAGTTCGGCTTTGAGAGTCGCGGCTGATTCGGCCTGACCATTGGCCACAAGGTGTTGAGCGTGGGCCAACAGCAGACCCCCAAGCCGCCCGGCATCGGCAGACTGTGCGTGGGCCGCACGAGCGGCAGCGACAGCCTCGTCCCATTTGCCCTGGTCTTTGAGGGAGTCAGCCAACTCCCAGCCGCCACCCTCGGCCACGGGGGCAGCCTCGGGTGCAGGGGTCGCCTCGGGTTCGGGGGCCGCCTCGGGTTCGGGGGCAGCCTCGGGTTCGGGGGCAGCCTCGGGTTC
>CAZYPN010000030.1:41314-60168 GCA_964649085.1 uncultured Burkholderiales bacterium
CAGGGGCAGCCTCGGGTTCAGGGGCAGCCTCGGGTTCAGGGGCAGCCTCGGGTTCGGGGGCAGCCTCGGGTTCAGGGGCAGCCTCGGGTTCGGGGGCCGCCTCGGGTTCGGGGGCAGCCTCGGGTTCGGGGGCAGGTCGCAGAGCAGTCAGTCGCTGCTCAATATCCTGGCGTTTGTCTTCCTGTTGAATCAGTTCGAACTCACTGGCAAGTAACTGTTCGAGTACGGCCACGGCGGGTTCCGTATGGCCGCTCTCGGCCAGGCCTTCGGACCAGCTCTTGTATGCGTCGATCAGTCGTTGCTGAGGCTCTACCTGCGATTTGTCCAGCTCAAGCCACTGCTGAAGTTTGTGAATCGACTCTTCGTAGTCGCCTTCTTCCTCCAGAGCCAGACTCCAGCGTCGATAGAGCGGAGCGCGAGTTTCAGCAGCAAGATCGGCCACCCGGGCCAGGGCTTCTTCAAACTTGCCGGCCTGCGCGTCCTGTTCGGCGAGGCCCACAAGAATGTCGGCTCGCCGCGACTCCAGGTCAGGCGCAACCGACTTGAACTCGTCCAGTTTGGCCAGGGCCGCGTTCAAGTCGCTGCCCATCAGGTGGGCCAACCAGGCTGTCGCAACGGCCGTCAGTTGGGACTCGGCTTCGCTGGCCTGCCAGTCTTTCCAGGTTTGACAATGGCTCCAGGCAGATTCGAATTGCTGTTCGTTCAGGGCCGCCTGTACCTGGGCGGCATAGCCCAAACCGGCTTCGCGACGATGGCTATCGCTGACTTCGCCCAGAGCAGCTGACCAGGCGGTCCAATCGCCGGATTCGCGGAGATGCGCGAGTTGGGCCTGACGGGTCTGGCTCAGGCGGGCAGCAGCTTCAGCATGCCCCTCGTTCGCCTTGAGAAATTCTTCCAGGGTCGCGATGGCCTCTGGGTAGTTGTGAGCGTCGAGCAGTTCCGTAAGGCGAGGTTGCAGATCGACCCAAGGGTCTGCTGCTTCCAGTTCGGCTTCGGGGAACTCTGCTTTCAGACGGGCCACCACATCGGCTGCCGCATCTTTGAGGCCCTCTTCCTCCAGCCCCTGCGCCCACTGTTTGTAAATGCCCACCATTTGCTCTTCCAGGGCGGGGTTCATTCCCAACACCCCGGCCTGGCGGCGCAGGCAGTCCAGGGCCTGCTCCATGTCGCCTTCGGACTCCCAGTGCTGGGCCCACAGTTGACACAGAGAGCCCATTTCTTCTTTCAAAGCGGGTGTGTCATTGGCTGCGCGAGCCTGGTCCAGAACCGTCATCGCCGAAGCAAAGTCTCGGCTGGCTCGCAGGGCCTGGGCCCATTCAAGGTATAGTTGGGCGGTGCGCTCCTGAGCCAGGGATTCCAGCCCGGGCAGGGCTCGAGCTTGATCCCAGTGTTGGATCGACAGTTCGTAGTCACCCTGCTGGAGAGCGTCCTGGGCAATTTGCTCATAGAGTTCACCCAATTTTGCCGTGCACTGTTCGCTGTTGATGCCGCGCTCGAGTTGTTGGCGCGCCACCGCCAGTGCTTCGCTGAGTTGGGCGGCATCCTGATGATGTTGAATCCAATTGGGGAACAGGCGCCCCATGTCCGTCTCTGTGCCCGACTCGGGCAGCTCGGCCTGACGGCGCTCAAGAACCGACAGGGCCTCGGCAAAGCTATGGCTGGTTTCCAGTTGCGAGGTCCATGCCTGGAACACGCGCAGGCGCTCGGGATTCAGTGTTTCCGCCTGGGACGGTTCTGCGTCGACCGCCTGTTTCAACCAGTCCAGGGCGTCAGACCAGCGACCGGCCTGCTCCATCTCCAGGTAGGCCGGCGGTTCGGGTTCGACGGCTGTGTCTGCCGGCGGTTCAACCGACGGGTTGAAGGCGTGCCAACGCGCGCGGGCATCCTGTTCTTTGTCGGCCAGGCTCTGGGCCTGATAGGCTTCGAGCAAGAGTTGAAAACCCTGATCGGAGGGCTGACTGGCCAACTGTTGCTCCGCCCACTCGGCGGCCTGGTCCCAATTGCCCTCTTCCTTGGCCATCACGGCAAACAGGCCCAGCACTTCAGGGTGTCCGGGATTGGCATCCAGAAGTTTCTGGAGTCGAGGGCGTGCTTTGTCGAACTTGCCCAGGTCGATAAAGTCCTGGACAACTTCCAAGGCGTCACTGACGTCTGCGAAACTGGCGCTGGGGGTGGAGGCGGGCTCGACAGGCGCGCTCACAACTGCGTCCACCTCGGGCGCGGCTTCGGGCTCGGGCGCGGCTTCGGGCTCGGCTTCGGGCTCGGGGGCTGGAGGCTGAATCTGGTTGAGGCTGTCCTCGAAGGTTTTCGCCATGTCCGAACTCTCTGCAAGCGCGGCTTCACGACCCTGAGACAGGATCTCTCGGCTGCGTTCGAGGTCGTTTCGGGCGCTAGACAGGAACAGCCCGTATTGGAGTAAGGTTTCGAGATGGCGGGCCTCGAGGCTCAGTGCCGAGAGGAAGCGTTGCTCTGCAAGGTCGGCGTCGCCAGAGGCGGCGGCATCCAGGGCTTCTTTCAGCAGAGCGTCCGGAGTGGCCACGGGTTCGGCCTCGGGCTCTGGCTCCGGCTGCGGGGTGGGCGCGGCGCCCGTCAGGCCCAACAGGTCTTCGATAGAACTGGATTCCGTTTCCTCGGCCGTCACGGGGGCAGCCGAGGGCTCGGCGGGTTCTGCGCTGAGGCCGAACAGGTCGTCTAGCGACACCTCTTCAGCCGCGGCTACGGGCGGGGGTGGCGGTGCGGATTCTGGAGTGCTCTCGCTAAGCCCGAGCAACTCTTCAATAGAGGTTCCGGTGTTTTCAACTGCAGGAGTCGGCTCCACGGCGGCCGGTTCGGGCTCTGGAACAACCTCGGGCTCGGGTTCGGGCTCGGGTTCAACGACCTCTGGCTCGGGCTCGGGCACAACCTCGGGCTCGGGCACAACCTCGGGCTGGGGCTCGGGCTCAGGCGCAGCGACGGCGGCAGGCTCAGTCACCTGGCTATCGGGTGCTTCTTCTGTATAACCAAGGTTTCGCAGGAAGTCGCTGAGGTCATCGCCGCCTTCACCACCCGAGTCCACGGTTGGCGCGGCTGGCACAGGATCGGGAGCAACCGCTACGGGTTCAGGTTCGGGCTCGGGGTCGGGCACCACGGGTTCGGGCTCAGGAGGAGCTGTGGTGATGTCGGAAAGATTGAAAATGTCTGAAACGCCCATCTCCATCGGGGCAGGGGGAGGTGGGGGAACGGCGTCGCCACCACCCCCCATCAGCGAGGCCAGCAAATCATCGGTGCTGTTGTCGGCTGCGGCTGGCGTGGGCTCCGACACGGGCTCATAGGTGGATGGCGTGGCCACACCGGGGGGAGGAGGTGGTGGGGCGGAGTCTTCCAGGGAGCTGACACCCAGCAGCGACTCGAGGTTACCCAGGGGGTCGTCGCCAGTGACTGCGGCAACCGGCTCGGGACGAGACTCGAAGACTTCGGGCTGGAGCGGCTTGGGGCGAGGAACCTCCTGGCCCTCGTAAAGCACTTCGAGACGCTCCATGGCCTCTTTGTGGTCGGGCGTCCGTTCCAGGGCGTTATTGTAGGCCAGCTTAGCCTTTTCGTTGTCGCCGAGCTGCTCGTGAATCTGACCAATATGGAAGTGATGGTCGGCCACTCGGGGCTGCTGATTGGCGAGCCGTTGATACTGATCGAGGGCATCGGCGTAGCGCTTGTCCTGCAAATACATGCGACCCAGCGTGCTGCGCATGAGGACGTTCTCGGGAGCCAGCTGTAGAGCGCGTTTGAGTTCCTCGATGGCACGGTTGCTTTCGCCGCCCATGGCCAGAGCCTCAGCATACTTGCTGAGGTAGTCGGGATTCTCTCGGTTCTCCTCCAGTTTGCGCTCGAAGAACTGCAAGGCACGCTCGGGCTGGTTGAGCGACATGTAGGCCTCACCCAGACTGGCCAGCGAGGGAGCGTGGCTGGGTTCGAGTTCAAGGGCCTGCTGGAAGAAGTCTACGGCGATGCTGGGCTTGTTTCTGTAGTGGAGATAGAGCAGGCCCATACCGTGCAGTGAGGGGATGTGCTTGGAATCCAGTCGCAGCGCCTGCTGGTAGGACTCAAAGGAGTAGTCAAACATCTCCAGTCGGTAGAAAGCTTCGGCCAGTCGAGTGTGAGCGTCGACCGAGTCGGGAGAGATTTCGGTAACCTTGCGATACATGCTGATCGCTTCGTCGAACTGTCCCATCTGCATCACTAGGTCGGCGAGCAGGAAGTTGGTCTCCAGGTCATTAGGGTTCAGTCGGATGGCTTCGCGAAGATGGAGCTGGGCTTCGTCGCGAACCTGCTCGTGCAGGCAGCACTTGGCCAGTACCAGGTGATAGGTGGCGTCCTGGGGTTTCAGGTCGACGGCTTTACGGAAGGCCTCGAGCGCGCCCCGCCGGTCGTCCAGTTCCTGGCGGACCATGCCCAGATTGTAGGCAGCGAAGGCATCTTTGGGACTGAGCACCACGGCTTGGGAATAGTGTTCTTCTGCCTTCTTGAAGTCGCCCTTGCGCTGGTAGGCTTGAGCCAGGTGATACTGCGCATAGGGGTCCTCGGAGTTGAGTTCCAGGGCCCTTTCAAAGCTGGAGATCGCTTTGTCGATTTCTCCCAACTGCAAAGCGATCGTGCCGAGCTCGTAAATGGCGGCTGCGAAGTTCGGATTGTGCTCTACAGCCCGTTCATAGCTGACCATGGCCAGATCGGGACGGTACAGCTCTTTGCAGCAGTCGGCCAACAGCAAGTAGCCGTTGGCGTTGTTCTTGTCCAGATTGAGACCCTTCTGGATTTGCTGCATGGCCACTTTGTATTTGGTCTGCTTCATCAGCACTCGACCATAGCCAAAATAGTATCGGGCCTGGTCGGCATCGAGCTTGATCGCCTCTTCCAGATGCTTGATGGCCAGGGTGCTTTGGTTTTCGCGTTCGTAGACCATCGAGAGTTGGAAGTGAGAGTCCGCATAGCGCGGGTTGGCATCGACGGCCAGTTTGAAGTTGTTGATGGCCAGTTTGTTCTGCTCGAGCTTGGAGTAGATCTCGCCGCAGGTGTGATAGGCCTCCCAGAGCCTGGGGTTGATATCCAACGCTCGCTTCAAGCTCTGCAGCGAAAGCTCGAGCAGATTGAAGAACTTGTAGGCCGTGCCCAACTGATAGTGGGCGAAAGCGTTCTTGGGGTTGATCAGGATGGGCTTGGTGAAGTTCTGGATCGAGCTGTCGATCTTTTGCTTGTATTCCCGCTGAGTATGAGGATCGGTGGCGAACTTGATACTCAGATTGGGGTCCAGGTCGAACGCTTTGGACCATTCGACCAGCGCGCGATCGGTGTCGCCCGCTCGAGCCAGGTGAAAACCCCAGTGAAGATGGGCAAGCGAGTGGCGTGGATTAAGCTTGAGGCAGATTTCGTACGACTTGACGGATTCCGCAACTTGACCAGCGTTCTCGTAGGCGAGACCGAGAGAAAAGTGATTGTCCGGATTGTCCGGCTGCAGTTTTACCAGAGTCGAGTATTTTTGTATTTCCTGTGAGGCAACTTCCGCCATTCGGCTGCTCCTTTGGCCGCTCCTCAGCGACCCTTTCCACGGTCTGCGACTTCCCGTGTTCCAGGCCGGACGAAGGCGCTCCTTCTCCAAGAGCGTCCCAGGCGTGATTTCTTGTCTGGCAGGATTTGCTCAGGGACTTCCCAAGAGCAATCCATGCTGAGTACGCCGCGACTGCATTTGTGGAGCCTGGAGCGCCACGATTTGCTGAAAAACTACCACTGGTCCAATCAACGCCAGCTGATCCGATGGACAGGCATGCACCCTTTTCCTCGCACTGCCGCAGAACTCGATCGCTGGTTTGAAACCTTGATCGGACGCCAGGACCTGAAGGTGTTCGCGATCAAAACCAAAGAAGGCGAGTATATCGGCAACATCGAGCTTCGTGACATTGATTGCTGGGTGGGCAGGTCGGAGGTGGGTCTTTTTCTTGCCGAACCCGAGTATCGGGGGCTTGGGCTCGGCCGGGAGGCACTGCGCGAGATCAGCCGTTTCGCTTTCGAAGATTTGCGGCTGCACCGCCTGTATGCCCAGGTTTTGGAACACAATCTGCCCGCCCAGAAGGCCTTTCAGGTGTGCCATTTTCAGCAAGAGGGTCGGCTGCGTCAGGCCCACTACGACCAGGGGCGCCACTGGGACGTGCTCTTTTATGGACTGCTCCGAAGCGACTGGGAGGTATCAAGCGATGAGACCCATTGAATGGACGGGGGCCGGCGTTCGATTGCTCGACCAGAGACAATTGCCACAGCAGCAACTTTGGGTCGATTGTTCTCAACTGGAAGACTTTGAAGCGGCCATTCGCGATATGCTGATCCGCGGAGCTCCGGCCATCGGCATTTGCGCCGCCTACGCAATGGCACGCCAGGCTCAAATACTGGCCGATGCCAGTGGGCAAGAGCGTCTGCAGGCCCTGGAAGCAGCCGGGAGTCGACTGGCCGCCACCCGCCCCACGGCGGTCAACCTGTTCTGGGCTATCGAGCGCATGTTGCAGAAGGCTCGACAGCAGGCCGAACCGTCGGCGCTGGTGGACGAGGCCCTGAAGATCCACCGAGAGGACGAAGCGATGTGTCGCGCTATCGGCGAGCACGGCAGCCAGCTCTTCAATGCTCCCGCTCGGGTACTGACTCATTGCAATGCCGGAGCGCTGGCCACCGGCGACTATGGAACTGCCCTTGGGGTGGTGCGCAGTCTGGCTGCGCGTCAGAAAATCCAGTGGGTGTGGGTTGATGAAACGCGTCCCTATCTGCAAGGGGCTCGCCTGACGGCCTGGGAGTTGATGCAGGAAGGCATTCCCTGTCGGCTGATTTGCGACAACATGGCCGGTCATTTTTTACAGCGTGGCCAGGTGGACGCGGTGGTGGTCGGGGCCGATCGGATTACGGCTCAGGGAGATGTGGCCAACAAAATCGGCACCTCGACCCTGGCCGTTCTGTGCAAAGAATATGGTGTGCCCTTCTATGTGGCGGCGCCCTGGTCGACGTTTGATTTGAAGCTACAGTCGGGTTGGGATATCCCCATCGAGGAGCGCAGTGCCGACGAGGTGGTGGCCTGGGGTGGCGTGGTTCAGGCGCCCCAAGGGGTCGAGGTTCGCAACCCCGCTTTCGATGTGACCTTCCATTCCTATATCACGGCCCTCATTACGGAGCGCGGCGTATTGCGACCGCCTTTCGCCGAGGCCATCGCTGAGGCTGAGCGTTCGGGGGTTGGTATTGGCCAGGGCGGCTAAGGCCGTTCGCCCTTCGGGGCCTACGGCCTGGAACTGGCTGCAGGCTGTGCCTCAGCTGCGTGGCCTGGTCTGGTTGGTGGGCCCGGAGGAGTATTTGCGCGAGCAATTGTTGCGCAAAATTCGCCAAACCACCCTCGAGGTCGGTTTTGAGGACTTCAATCACCAGGTTCTGTCTCTGAGCTCGCAAACGCGCTGGGCTACGCTGGTCGACGCTCTGTCTGAAATTCCTCAGATGGCCGAGCGAAGGCTGTTGGAGCTGCATCGCATCGAAGACCTGCCGAGTAAGGTTGCCGATCAACTGGGACAGCTCCTGAGCCACGAGAAGCTCCATCCCGGGCTGGTGGTGGTGCTGGTCTCTGAAAATAGAAAATTGCGCCCCGCCCTGCTCGAGGTGCTTGACCATCAAGCCCAGGCGGTTGCCTGTGAAATCGAGGGGGCCCAGCGCAGCGACTTTGTGGCCTGGAGTTGTCAGCAATGCGGTCTGGCTCTCACTGCGGAGCAGGTCCAGGTTCTGGTCGAACGCACCGGTGGCAGTCTGCGCGCACTGGCTTCCTGGGTGGAACGGCTGCGGCTCTATGCGGGAAGCGCGGGAAGCCTCAACGACCGAGAGGTCGACTCGCTGGTAGAGGATTCTTCCGAGGTACAGGTCTGGAAGTTGACCGACGCCCTGGGCAAGCGGCAGATGGGTCGCAGTTACGAGTTGCTGCATCGAATCCTACGCCGGGAACCCGCGCAAACTTTGTTAAGCTATCTGAACACTTATGTTGTGGGGCTGATTCGGGTTGCTGAACTGAAGGGACGATTGAAAACCGCCGCCGCTATTGCAAAGGAACTCCCCCCGCGCAGCGAGTTTCAGATTCGCAAGAGCCTGGAAGAACTGGCGAGTTGGAGCGAGGCCGAACTGGAGTTGACTCTGCAGAGGATGGCGCGGGCCGACTATCGCATCAAGACGGGAACCGAACCGATTCTTATGCTCCAGTTGCTCATACTTCAAATATGCTCGCGCAAGGGTCCCCCCCGATGAACCGCTCACGGCTGCTCGGGCTGATCCGGCTGATCGTCAGTCTGGCTGTCGCTTCCTGGGCGATCAACTGGGTGCTGGCTCAGTCGGGGGCCAACCTTCAGCACGAGTTTCGCAACTGCAACTGGGGTTGGCTGCTGTTGGCTCTGGTGCTGACGGGTCTGGGCACGGCCCTTTCCAGCTATCGCTGGGCCAGCCTTCTGGCTTTGCAGAAGGTAGTGATCTCTCAGTGGGCGGCCTTCCGCCTGACCATGATCGGCGTGTTTTTCAACCTCTTCGGCCTTGGCGGGGTGGGCGGAGACGTCTTTAAAGCCGTTTACGTGCGACAACACGCCGGCTCGCGCACGCCCGAGGCGGTGCTTTCTATTCTGGTGGATCGCATTCTCGGTCTGTTAGGACTTTTCACCGTAGCTCTGGCAACTTTTCCCTTCTGCTGGAGCGATCTCGTTCACGGTAGCCCGTTGATCAAGAGTCTGGTGGGTTTTGTGATCGGCCTCAGCCTGGTGGGCGGGGGCGGGGTGACCCTGGTGCTCTCGCGCGACCGTTGGTTGCCCGCGCCCACCAAGGAGTGGCTCAAGTCACTGTCGCGCTACCTGCCGCCGCGGGTGGCCCTGGTTGCCGGCAAGCTCATTCGCTCACTCGACCTGTATCGCGATCAGGTGCCTCAGTTGCTGAAAGCTCTGCTGATTTCTTCGGCGATCCACACGGTGGCCACGTTTACGGTGGTGTGTATCGGCAAGGCCTTCCATATTGAGGATGTTCCCTTGCGCTTCTACTTTCTGGGAGTCCAGGTGGCCAATACGATTTCGGTAGTGCCCATTACCCCGGGAGGCCTGGGAAGCCGCGACGCAGTGCTGCGTGCTTTGCTGCTGGCAGGGGGAGGCGATGCTCGCTGCAGCCTGATTCCTCCCGTCTATAGCTGCATTCTGGTCCTGTGGAGCGTGGTCGGGGGCATATTCTTTGTTACCGAGCGCGGCGGGTTGAGAATCCCCGTCGATCCGGAGAAGGAGGACGTAGATGAGAAAGTCTCTGATTCTGGGGCTACTGGCCTGGCTGCTGGTGGGGTGCTCGGGTCCTCAGGAGCCCCCGCCGACGTCGATCAAACCCATTGATCAGGCCAAGGTCAGCGCCGCCAAGATCAACCTGCAGCAGGATGTGGAAATTGGTCCGTGCGCGTTGCAAGTGAGTGCCCAAAACGATTTGCTGGTGTTGAAGGGGTCGGTGCCCTCTGAGGCTGCCAAGAAGCGGGCCGAAGAGTTGGTTCGAAAGGTGGGGGGCATTGAAAAGGTGGCCAACCACCTGGAGGTGCAACCCTCGATGGCCCAAACCCCGATCGTGCCTTGAGTTACAGGCGGAACTCGCGCACCTTGCCCAGTCGTCCGATTTCGATCTGGCGACGATAGTTCCCATTGTCGAGGGTGATTCGAGCCGGTTCGGTATCGAGCGGCAGCGCTATCGTTCCGTCTGCGTTGATCAGTACGGTGAACAGGCGCTGGAACGGGGCCCCAGCGATGCCCACCTCCATCACCCGGCCGGTGTCGTTGCCGGGGGTGACCAGGGGGACGGACGGCAGGTTGGTGGCGGTAATTCGGAGCTGGAAGTTGGCATCTTCGATCAGCGGGAACTGCTTCAGATTGCGAATGCCCTGGGGAGAGCCATCGCTGATGCGCACTTCGATGGGACCCGTGGCATTTACGGTGGCGGCTGTCAGTGGTGTGCTGGCCAGCTCCAGATTGTTGCGCACCTGCAACTGCCCACCTGCTCGCGCCTCCGTGAGTTGATTGGTAATTTCAGCGGTGAGACGGCGACTCGACTCCACCAGGGCGGTGTTGGCCCGATAGCGACTGATGGCTCCCGACACCAGAGCCAGCAACACCGACACGATCGCCAGGATGACCAGAAGTTCAAGCAGGCTAAAGCCACGTTTTCTCATTGTAGGGAAGTTCGAAATCGCCAACCGCCTCCCTTTGTTGGAAGGGGATGCAATCCCATTGGCTAAATCGCAGGCACCATGCTTCCAATGCAAGTTCAGCCATCTCCCGTCGCTCGTATCTGGGGCGGACGCCAGCTGTACGGCTTGCGGGGCTTTGCCGAAGGACCCGAGCCTCTGGGTGAGAGTTGGGAAGTCTTTGGCGAGTCCAAGGTGTTGTCGGGGCCCCAAGCGGGAGCCAGCCTCGACGAACTTTCTGGCCGACTTGGTCGTGAGCTGCTGGGGCATTGGTGGAATGGTGAGCCGGGATTTCCTCTGCTGTTGAAGTGGCTCGACTGTCAGGAGTGGCTATCCCTGCAGGTGCATCCTGATGATGTCGTGGCCCGAGAGTTGAAAGGGCCCCAGTTTCGTGGAAAGTGCGAAGCCTGGTATTTCCACCGAGTGGCTCCCCAGGCAGAGGTCATCCACGGCTGGTTGTCGCGGCCGCCCGACGAGGCCGAGATGGAGCACCTTCGAGGCGCAGCCTGGCTCGACTGGGTTCGACGCTATCGCCCGGAGGCCGGTCAGTGGGTCAATACGCCGCCAGGCACGGTGCACGCTTTGGGGCCCGGCTTGCTGGTGTTCGAGGTTCAGCAGAACTCCGACCTGACCTTTCGACTGTACGATTGGGACCGCGTCGGGTTGGACGGCGCCCCCCGCCCCTTGCACCTCGCCGAGGGTTTGCAGGCGATTCGCCGAGCAGATTCCAGCACTACGGTTTGTCGGCCCGGCTTTGAAGTGGAGAACGATTATTTTTGCGTGGAGCGCCATCAGGGAAGCCATCAATGGTCTCCCCAGGGTCTGTCGGTGGAAGTGATCACCCTGCTCGAAGGCACGGCCAGGGTGGACTGTCAGGGGCAGGAGTGGTCTCTAGGACCCCTGGATTCGCTGGTCATTCCGGCCCAATGCCCGGGGTTGGCTTTGAGGACCGAGGCCCCCTGGTTCCGAGTGCGTCTGGCAGAGCCTTGCAGGAATCACGGAGCCTGCTCAGTATCGAACAGCATTTCGCTGTCTGAGGGGAATTAGCCCATGCGTTCCGGACCCAAGGCCATCAAATATCAATCGACGCTGTTTCGCACTTCGGAACTGGTCTGGGTGAAGGTTGCCCCTCTGCCACCCTGGCGTCAGGCCATTCGTTGGACCCTGATCGGATGTGGTCTGGCTTTCTTTTTCGTCATGGCCTCGGCCAAAGGAAGCTGGCAGAATGTGGAAGGCCTGCTGGGTCTGCTGGCCTGGCATGTGGGTTACTGGCTGCAATCCGAGGTGCGCCTGGCCAGCAGCGGCGATCTGCCCGAGTCGTATCAGGAGCGCGGTGGCGAGGGTCAGTCCAAGACCTTTCGGGGCTGGGTGTCGGCCCTCAGCGAAGGGGAAAACGAATGCAAAGTGGTTTCGCGCCATTACCAGCACTGGTTTAATCTGGATCGGATAGCCTGGATCCGTTCGTGTATCGTGATCGAGCCCTATCCTCTGATTCTGCTTCCGGTCTTTTTGGGCTACCTGTGGCTCATCCAGCAGAACTTCGATATCGACCCCAATCTGCCGGTGCTCTCCGATGTGCGTTTTCTCACCTTCGAAGGCTCGACCGCCTTTCTCCACTTCCTGTGCTGGCTGATTTCCTTCTTGGGTCTGGCCGGTACGCTTACTTCGCTGTCGGCCGGGGTTGAGGTTCGGGCCAGCGGTGGGCTGTCCGATCGATTTGCTCTCAGTCGGCGCGAGTGTCAGTTGCTGATGGACCGCCTGGCAGGGCTGAGTGAGCCCGCCCCCGTTGTTGCCAGCCCGCCGGTAACTGCGCCTCCCGCGCCTGTTGAAGTTCAGAAGCCCGCCGCGCCGCCACCCCCGCCCCCGAAATCGGACCCTGATCCGGAGCCCGTGGTGGAATGTTCTACGACGCCCTGACTCTGCGGGCGTACGTGCTGGAACTGCGGGAGCAGTTTCCGCTCCCCTGGTTCGTGGAAAAAATTTCCCAGGTCAGTCCATCCGAGATTTTATTTGGTTTTCGCTGTTTTCTGGGCGAACGTCCTCACAAGTTCCGCCTGCTCGCTGTTCTCAAGCCCTCTCAGCCGTCGCTGCGTTGGTGGCGAGGCAGCAAACCTGGTGCGGTGCCTCCCTCGAGCTTCGTCATGCAGCTGCGCAAACACGTGCAGGGGCGCTCGATACTCGAAATACAATCCATGTATCCCGAAAGAGCCCTGCGCTGGAGGGGCCATCAGTGTACGCTGGTGCTGGAGTTGCTCGAGCGTGAGCCCAATCTGCTGCTGTTGGACCCGCAGGGCGACATTCTGGGCGGTTATCGCCTGGGTCGAGGTGGCGAGCGCGAGCTTCGGCGCAAGCGAGCCTACCTCACCCCACCCCGAGGCGACCTGCTGGATGCCGGTGGTCTGACGGCCTACCAACTCGAGGAGATCTATCTGGCCGACCCTCTGGCCTGGCCTCAGAGTTTGTTGGACCGCACCATCGGGCTGTCTCCCGAAGCCTGCAAGCGGCTCAGTTCTTCCTTCGACCAGCTGGAGTCGAGCTATCGCGACCTCTGGCCACTGACTTTGCCTCCCTCCTACAGCGCCGAGCGCCAGAAGAACGGACGTCTAAGTATCTGGGGTCGGGGAGCGCCGGGGGTTTCTCTGCTTTCGCTAGAGGTGGTGGAAGAGCCGGCTTTGCCCAGTCTGGATGAAGAAAAGATGCGCCTTCGACAGCGCTGCCTGAAGCAGCAGCAACGCTTGCGTGTGCGCCTGGAAAAGCTGGATAGCGACCGTCAGAAGGTGGCCTCGGCCCAAGATTTGCAGCGTCAGGGGGAGCTGTTGCTGTGTTATCAATCCCAATTTCCTCGAGGCTCTACGGGGGGAACTTTGAGCGACTGGGACGGTCAGCGTCAGTTTGTCATTCAGCTCGATCCGGCTGTGAATGCTGCGCAGCAGGCTCAGGCCTGGATCAAGCGGGCCGGTAAGTATCGGCGTTCCCTGCCGATCATCGAGCAGCGAGTTGCCCAGACTCAGCTCGAGCTGGAGCAATTGGAAGAGCTCCTGTTTTTGCTCGCCAGTGCTGAGAGCCCGGCCGAGCTGGCCGAGTTGCGTAAAGGGCTGGAGACTACGCCCCGAGTTTCCGGGAAAAAGACCGCTTCGGTCACGGCCGGGCCCCGGCGTTATCACTTCGGCGACTTCGCTTTGCTGGTGGGGCGCTCGCCCCGGCAGAACGACGAACTGGTGCAGCGTTCTCGCCGCGACGATCTGTGGTTTCACGTTAAAGACAGCCCCGGAGCTCACGTGGTACTCAAGACGGGCGGCCAGGCTCCCGACCCTGAAGTGATCGAGGCGGCGGCCCGCTGTGCCGCCCATCATTCCAGTCGCAAGCACGATGGCAAGGTGCTGGTATCATTTACCTCGGCGCGGCGTGTGAAAAAGCCCCCCGGGAGTCCGGCGGGCTTTGTGGTCTATAGTGAGGAGCTGACCCTCTGGGTGAAGCCAGGCCTTGAGGGCCTGGAGTCAGGGCCGATGGGAGGCCGGGATCGCGCGAATCGGTAGGCCGGGTGAGGCCAACGGGGGCGTGCTGTAGGACTCGGTAGCCAGGCTGTGAGGACAGCAATACTGGCAGTTATCGGCCAGGGTAGCCATTTCTTCGCGGGTACCGCCGGCCACAAGTGAGAACACCCAGCCCTTGTGCTCCCAGGTGGCAACTTGAGAGTCGCCTGCGCCGAAAAGCATGGGGCTTGATTCCGTTCCTTCCGTGCTGCCTACTCGAGCACTGGGGGCGGCAAAGACCGATACCACGCGTTTTTGCTGATCGTGACAGAGCACGTGAATCACCTGTTCCCCCTCGAGAACCGGGCAAAGGCGGACGTCATACGGCCTCAGAGCCTGATGCTTGACCATTTCTGGCATGGCGGCTCCGAAGGTACGCTCGGCCAGATTTCCCGGATCCTCCGGCTGGCCACCAACTACGGGACGTGAACTGCAGCGGGAGTGATCTTGGGAAAGCGAGAGAGCCAGCGGGGGGGCTTTTTCGGTGGCCGGGCGCAAAGCGTAAAGGGAAAAGGCTGCCGCAGAGGCTGCCGCCAGCCATCCGAGGCCCCAGCCCCGACGGGTTGAAGCTTTTGCAGGAACGGCCGCAGGCTTCGGGGTTGCGACTTCCTGGAGCAGGGCCTTTTTCAGTCGAGCCTGCACCAGTTCGGGGCAAGACTCCTGACTGCAACTCTGTCGCAGCATCTGCCGAAAACGGGAATAAAATTCATACTGCTGGCGACATTCAGCACATTGCTCGAGATGCTTCCGAGATTCGGACTCCTGGTTGGGGTCGGCTTCGCCGTCCAGAAGTTCGTTGATCTGCTCGGTGTTCATGCAAGTAACAGAGGAACCCACGCAATACCTATCCTCTCCAACACGTTCAGTCCAGGCCAGGTCCTCAGCGATGCGGTGACCGTCTTTAGCTGAGGATAAGCACGATAGGACTTTAGTTCTATTGCTTCGGATGGGGCAACCAGGTTCCTGGAGGATTGGTTCCAAAATGGGGCAAGTTTCTTATAGTGAAGAAACCGTGGGGACGGCTTGACTCTGCGGTTGCGTGAAGAGACGGCCCAACTGCGGGCCACGTTGATGCATATAGTGACTGCTGAGGTTGACGCCGTAAATCTTCTCGGGGTCCTTGATGAGGTACTCGTAGACCATCTTGCAGATGGGCTGACCGTGGCGAATGATCACGTCCTCGTGGGGGTCGACCTCCAGAACGGCAGGCGTGCCCAGCACCTCGCCCTCCTGGCCGTAGCCAAAGCCGGGGTCGAAGAAGCCCGCGTAGTGGCTGCGGAACTCGCCGCTGTGGATGTCGTAGGCGACCATTTCCACGGCGTAGGCGGGCGGCACGCGCAGAAACTCGCAGGTGGACATGATGTAGAACTCGCTGCGCTTGAGCACCACCTCACCGCGTTCGGCAAAGACCGGCTCAAAAAAGTCCTCGGCCAGGTGGGGCTGGCTGCTGGTAAGGTCGACCACCTGATCGGTGTGGCGAGCTTTGTAGCCGATGGTGTCCTGGCTGAGGTCGGCGGTTAGCAGTATGCCGCGGTCGAGCTGGGGCGTAATGCGTTCGCCGGCCGCGTTGTAGACCAACCCCACGCGCTGATGATGCATGTCCAGTTCGAGGTCCATCAAGCGATTGTCGCCGATGAGAAAGCGGGCCTGGTTGAGAGTGGTGCCCGCCTGCACCCTTACCGACCAGCTGCGCGGGGTGATCATCACGTAGGCCTTGCCGGCATAGCCTTCGGGAATGCGGTCAAAGCGCGGTAGGCCGTCGACCAGGGCCCGCACCCAGATGTTGGTGCGTCCGCTGGTCGACTTGTTGTTGGTATAGGCGTGCACCTCGGGCGGCAGGTGAAGCCGCTCCTGCAGTTCCACCACATAGGTGCAGTCGCGCTGCAATACGGTGGGCTGGCTCAGGTCGAGACGACGAATTTGATAAAGGCGCAGGGCGTCTTCGATGCTCTCGCCGCGGCGCGGCAAGAAGGTGGCCCTCACCTGGTGCGCCACCGGTCCCAATCGAAGGTCAAGGCTGGAGGGCTGCAGGTTGCCTTCGGGCACCGGCTGCTGGCAACGAATGTGTCCGCTTTCCAGGAACTGCTGGATGATTTGTGAGGGGATGGCGCCGCTTCTCTTCACGACATCGGCACCTGGACGCCGCGCTCGCGAGCCACCTCGACGGCCTTGGGATAGCCGGCATCAACGTGGCGGATGACGCCCATTCCCGGGTCGCTGGTCAGCACTCGCTCCAGGCGTCGGGCCGCCCGTTCGCTGCCGTCGGCTACCACCACCATGCCGGCATGGATGGAGTAACCGATGCCCACGCCCCCGCCGTGGTGCACCGACACCCAGGAGGCTCCGCAGGCGGTGTTGATCAGGGCGTTGAGGATAGGCCAGTCGGCGATGGCGTCGCTGCCGTCGATCATGCCCTCGGTTTCGCGGTTGGGCGAGGCCACCGAGCCGCAGTCGAGGTGGTCGCGGCCGATGACGATGGGCGCCGAGACCTCGCCCCGGGCCACCAGGTCGTTGAACACCGCTCCCATGCGGGCGCGCTCGCCGTAGCCGAGCCAGCAGATGCGGGCGGGCAGGCCCTGGAACTTGACCTGGCTCTGGGCCTTTTCAATCCAGCGCCGCAGCCCTTCGTCCTGGGGAAAGGTCTCGAGCACGGCTCGGTCGGTGCGGGCGATGTCGGCGGGGTCGCCCGAAAGAGCCACCCAGCGGAAAGGGCCCCGACCTTCGCAAAATTGGGGGCGAATGTAGGCTGGCACGAATCCGGGAAAGTCGAAAGCGTGGTCGACGCCGGCCTGCTGGGCCTGGGCCCGCAGGTTGTTGCCATAGTCGAAGACCACCGATCCGGCCTTTTGGAAGCCCAACATGGCCTGCACGTGGGCGGCCGCCGAGTGGAAGGCCTCCTCCTGGTAGCGCTTGGGGTCGGATTGGCGCAGGGCCAGTGCTTCCTCCAAGGACATGCCCATGGGCACATATCCACCCAACATATCGTGGGCGCTGGTCTGGTCGGTAACCACATCAGGAACGACCCCGCGCTTGAGCAGCTCGGGAAATACCTCGGCGGCGTTGCCGATCAGGCCCACCGAGAGCGCCCGGCCTTCCTTCTGGGCTTCGAGGCACCAGGCCAGGGCTTCGTCGAGCCCGGATGTGAGTTTGTCGACGTAGGCGGTGTCCAACCGGCGCTGGGCCCGATGGGGGTCGATTTCCACCACCAGGGCCACGCCGTCGTTGAAGGTCACGGCCAGCGGCTGGGCTCCGCCCATGCCCCCCAGCCCGGCTGTGAGCACCAGCCTTCCCTTCAGGCTACCCCCGAAGTGCTGACGCGCCAGCTCGGCCAGGGTTTCGTAGGTGCCCTGCAAGATGCCCTGAGTGCCGATGTAGATCCACGAACCGGCCGTCATCTGGCCATACATGGTCAGGCCCAGGTGTTCTAGGCGACGGAAGTTGTCCCAATTGGCCCAGGCCGGCACCAGCATCGAGTTGGAGATCAACACGCGTGGGGCCTCGGCGTGGGTTCGGAAAATGCCCACCGGCTTGCCCGAGCACACTAGCAGCGTTTCCTCGGCTCCCAGGCTTTCCAGCGATCGCACCAGGGCGTGGTAACAGTCCCAGTTGCGGGCGGCCCGACCGGTGCCGCCGTAGACGATGAGGTTGTCGGGATCTTCGGCCACCTCGGGGTCGAGATTGTTCATCAGCATGCGCAGGGCGGCTTCTTGTTCCCAGCCCTGGCAACGCAGCTGGCTGCCTCGGGGGGCGCGAATGGCGGTTTTAGTGCTCACGGGACTCCTCCAATTGTTCTATTGGCGCTTTCTACCTCAGCCGCGCCGGCCCTTGCCCATACGAAAGGCTCCCACCATCAAGGCGACGGCCCCGCCCAGCATCAGAATGCCGATCAGGGGCCGAGCGAACACCCAGCCCACCGCAATCACCACCAACGTGAGGGCCGTGCCGATCAGGCAGCCGAAGGTGCCCGTGCCCAGGGCCACCAGGTCGCCGATGAAGGGCAGGATGTCGGCCACTACATTGATGGGGCCAAAGAGCGCGCCAAAACCGGCGCACATCAGCACCCAGCCTACCAGGCGTAGAATCCAGGTAAAGGTCTCATTGGAACGGGCCCCGCTCTGGAACATCTCTTCGGCCGTATGGGTGCCCGACTCGACCAGCAAAATTTTCTCGCCGTTCTTGGTGACGTAGGGCGCCAGGCTGCCACTTTGTTGGGCGCCCACCAGGCTGACGGGGCCCGGCTGGACAATCAGGAACTGCACCTTGAGGTCGCCGATCTGGGGGCTGGATGAGTTACTGCCGCGATACAACTGGCCGTTATCGAGCCGGAAGCCCTCGACTCCTCGATAGCTTTCAAGTTGCAGGGGGGTGAAGTTGCTCAGGTCGGAAATGACGTCCTCGTGAAGCTGAAAAGCCCCCAGGGTGGCTTTGGGGTCGTTGAGCGTGGTGGACTGGAAGGGCATCGAGGAGGGGTTGGTGTGGCCCGACTGCTTGAAGTTGCTCGAGGAAATGTGGCTCTCGCTCCACTCTTTCTCGTAGGTGTAGTCGGTGACCGTTTCTTCGCCGCCGCCGATTTTCTTGCGCTTGCGGCTATTCTTGTGCTCGACCCACTGATACATGCTCACCTGACGCTTGAGGCGCAAGGCCTGACTGTGCACCCCGAACTGGCTGTCCTTCAGCCCCTCCTGACCCGCTTTAGCGGGACCGCTCAGGTGGATGAGTTTGCCCTCGAGGGCCGGGTCGATTTTTTCGGGGGAGACCGACTGGACCATCTTCTTGCCCTCGGCCAGCCCCTGGGCCCGATGCACGTAGTGCCCCTCGTTCCAAAACAGCATCACGGCGCTGATCAGGATCATGACGATGCCGGCGATGATGCCGCCAAATGCGCTGGATAGTCGGCTGAAGAAGCCTTGCTGGGTAACCTCTTGATAACTCACGACGCCCTCCCTCTCTTGGGATGGGGCAGTTCTCTCTTGTGTAGGGCGGAACCTTGGAAGGGCGATGAGCCTGGTTCGCAGGCACAAAGTGCGCGCGGGCGAGCACATGGGGGCTCTGGAGGGGCGATGAGCCTGGTTCGCAGGCACAAAGTGCGCGCG
>CAZYPN010000030.1:60268-81033 GCA_964649085.1 uncultured Burkholderiales bacterium
GCAGGCACAAAGTGCGCGCGGGCGAGCACATGGGGGCTCTGGGAGGGGCGGTGAGCCTGGTTTACAGGCACAAAGTGCGCGAGGGTGAGCACATGGGGCTCTGGGAGGGGCGATGAGCCTGGTTTGCAGGCACAAAGTGCGCGCGAGCGAGCACATGACTGCGAGCGCAGGCCGCAGGGTCGGCTTGGAGAAGTGGCCGCGATGAAAGCCTTGCGATGTCTTGTTGTGTTTTTGTTGCTCCTCGTAGCGGTCGGCGCCGAGGAGTATATTGTTCCTATCCGCGGTCCTCTGGAAATGACCGACGGGAGCCGAACCCTCAAGATCGAGGATGAGTTTGACGCAGTGTTGCTCTCTTCGTCTCAGGGGTCGGTTCGCGTGCGTCCGCTGGTGTTTGTGCGCAAAGCCCAGTTGGATACGCAGGGAAGTGTCGTCGTAGAGCAGGCCCAACTGTTTGTGGGTCCCTATCCCGGCGACGAACAACCGATCGCAGGACTGGCCCCCAAGGGTGAAAAGCTGCAGATTCTGCGAGACTATGGCGACTGGCTGGTGGCCTATAGCCCCCAGTTGCCGGTTTTTACGACCAAAACCCCTCGCTGGTTTCATGCGCCCGGTTCGGTAGCCTGGATGACCAACCCGCCGGCATTATCGCGCCAGGCTGTGGCCAAGCTGGTGGACGCCAGAACACCGGGTAAGGCCCGGTTCCCTTTCGTTCTGCTTCCCTCGTGGGTTCCGGCTGGTTATGTGGCGAGTCTGCAAGCGTTAGAGAAGGACGACCGCTTCGGTCCCTCCTATCGGGTGCTGTATCGCAAGGGGAAGTCGTCCATCGGCGTGCAGTATGCCACGGGGGGCATTGGCGATCGCTGGTTTGAGGAACCGACTCGGAAGGTGAAGGTCGCTCATCCATTTCTGGGTTCCATCACCACCGCCTTTCTGAAGTCTCAGCCGCCCGGCGGTTGGACCACGCATTGGGTCAGCGTGCCCGGGGTTATGACCCCATCGGGCGAGCGCTGGAGAAGCGGCAATCTGGGGTTGACCTTCGATAAGTCGTTCTCTGAGGGCGACATCCAGCGCATCTTGCAGAGCCTGAAAGCCGTGAAGTAGCCGAAGGTTGCCTGGGTGTGCTGGCCGTGTGCAACCATGGTCAAGAAGCTTCGGAAGCGCGGCAATAGCCAAGCAACCAGGCATAACCCCTGAAATCCTGGTCCTCAACGACGTCCTGGCCATTCACGGCATGCGAACATGAAGGCGGGGGGAGAAGATCCGCGCTCTGCCTCATTTGCCGGAGAGTATTTACTGATCGGCAACCATAGCTTCGTAGCGACCGGTCTGGATGTCAACGTTCCACTGTTGGAGGAGGAGGCCATGAAAGTGGCTCAGGGAGCGATACCGAGGGAGCCAGGCACTTCTGTCTAAGCGCCATCGATGCTGCCCGACTGGCTTTCCGACTCTCTGCAACTTTTGCGTCGCCAACGCGACTTCCGCCCCAATGAGGCCCTGCGCGCCAAGTCGCGCCTGATCAACGACTATATGGCCGCCAGCGGGCTGAGCGCGGTGGTGGTGGGCGTCAGCGGTGGGGTGGATTCGGCCCTGGTGCTGGCTTTGGCAGACCATGCCCGGCGTCAGCCCGGATCGCCCATTCGGCGGCTGGTGGCGGCGCTGATTCCCATGTTTACCAGCGGAGCCACCAGTCAGGACCGGGCTCTGGAGCGGGGGCGCGAGGTGGCCGAACGCTATGGGGCGGAAATCGCCCACATCGACCTGAGCCAGAGCAAAACCGTGCTACAAGAGGCGGTCGATCGGGGTTGCGGGCGCCAGGGCCAGCCCTGGGCAGCCGGGCAGCTGGTGTCCTACCTGCGCACCCCGGCTCTGTATTATCTGGCGGCCAACCTGGCCGAGGCTGGCTATCCCGCTTTGCTGTGGGGCACCACCAACCGCGACGAGGGGGCCTACATCGGATTTTTTGGCAAGGCCTCGGATGGGATGGTCGACCTGCAGCCTATCTCCGACCTGCACAAGTCGGAGGTCTACCAGCTGGCCCGCTTGCTAGAAGTGCCCCGCTCGGTATTGGAGGCGGTGCCCAGCGGCGACACCTTTGACGGCCGAGTGGACGAGCAGATGATCGGCGCCCCCTACGATTTTCTCGAGCTGTATCAAGGGGCTTTGGAGCGGGGTTTTGAGCTGCCGGCCCAGGCGGCTGACTGGGTTGCGGCGGTCGAGGACCTGCATCGGCGCAATTTGCACAAGTATCTGGCCAACAGCCCGGCGGTGCATCTCGATTGTTATCCTAGGGCCGTGCCCGGGGGTTGGCGCAGCGAGGCCTATCCGCCCCTGCCCCCCGGGGCCGCCCCGCAGGGACGGCTGGTGGGCGAGTTTTCGCTGCCCGACCCGGCCTGGGAGGATCGCCAGCCGGAGGCCACCGGTCTCGACGACCTGGGCGACAGCGCCCGGCTGTGGGAAGCCGCCCTCGACCCTCAGGAGGTGGACTGGCTGCGTGCGCAGCTGGACAAGGTGGAGTGGGTGGCGGTCAATCGTCACGGCAATCGTCAGGACTTCGACCCTGCCCGGGATCCGGTGGGCTCGTGGCGGGCCAGTTGCTGGTCGCCAGCGCTGGCCGAGGCCCTGTGGCAAAGGTTGGCCCCCGGGCTGACGCAACTGCGCGTTTTCGAGCCCGATACCCCCAGCGACGCGGGCGGCCACGCGGTGTGGCGGGCGATGGGGGTGAACCCGGCCATGCGCTTTATTCGCTACGCCCCGGGCGGGGTGCTGGTGCCCCATTATGACGCCGGCTACGATTATGGTGATGGCCGACGCCATACGTTGATGAGCCTGGTGGTGTATCTGAGTGACGGCGGGCAGACGCGTTTTTTGCTCGAGCCCCAGCGCCACCGCCCCACGGCCATGAGAAACCACCAAGATTGGACTCGCCTGGCCCGCGAAGAAGAGGTGCTGACCTCGGTGGATACCCGGGCCGGTCGAGCGCTGGCCTTTGACCATCGGCTGCTGCACGACTCGACCCCCTGGGAAGGTCCGGGCGAGCGGCTGCTGCTGCGCACCGACATCGTTTTCGAGCGGTGTGGCCTGCAACCCATCGCGCCACGAGTGACAGGTTTGGGTCGGAGCGGAGACCCGGGTTTGGATGCCGACCCCTACTATGGTCCGCTGTTCTCCTTGTTGGGCAGCCGCCAGGCGGTGGAGGAGGCTGGCTACTTTGCCGAGTCCCCGTCCGAGCCGGGGCCCTGGAGGGAGGACCCGCTCTGGATGGTGACTCCCCTGCACAAGTTGGAGCAGCGGCTGCAGCAGGCGCCCCCCGAGGCCGATCTGGCGGTGCTGGTCACCACGGGCGCTTTTTGCCCGGTGCATCCGGGGCATGTTGCCATGATGGAGCGCGCCCGGGGCTTGCTGGAGTCGCAGGGCACGTTTGTGGTGGGCGGCTATCTTTCACCTTCCCACGATGAGTATGTGGGGTTGAAGTGCGGGCCGGCCGTGCCCGGGGCCGCCCATCGCCTGCACCTGTGCCAGCAGATGGTGGCCGAAAGCGATTGGCTGCTGGTGGATCCCTGGGAAAGTCAGGTGGCCCCGGTGGCGGTGAATTTCACCGTGGTGATGGAGCGGCTGGGGGCTTATCTGAGCCGCCATCTTCGCTGTCACCGTCCGCTGCGGGTGGTGTATGTCTTCGGCAGCGACAATGCCCGCTTCGCTCTGACCTTTGGGGCTCGGGGCCACGGGGTTTGCATACCGCGCTGTGGTTACGAGCAGTTGGCCGCGCGCTACGCTAGCGACCCGCGGGTGGCCCGCGACCGGGTGTTGTTCGACCCGGGTCCGGGCCTACCGAATACGGCTTCCAGCAAGGTGCGCCAGGGCCAGTTGGAAAGCCTGACCGAAGAGGTCCGGGCCCTGTGGCTCAGCTGGATCGAGCGACCCGTGCCCGCTCCGGGACGATTTTATGTGCGCGATGAGGGCGACTGGGCGCTGGCCAGCCTGGCCGAGGTGGTCGGCTGGGAGCTGTTGCGACCGGCCTGGCAGCGCTTTGTCGATCGGGTCGAGGGGCTGCTGGCCCAGGCCTTCGCCGCGGCGACGGCTCCCGACGTGCCCCGCCAGCTGGAAGTGCAACGGCTGTTGCTCAGCCAGCAGGCGGTTCGAGGGGGGAGTCTCGGTCGGGTGTTGAGTTTGGATCCGTGCCTGCCCGGTGAGGCCAATCTGGGGGTGTCGCGGCTCTTTCCACTGGCCGACAGCTCGCGGGGCCTGGGCCTGGTGGCCCGTCCTGGCTGGCCGCCGCTGGAGCAGCAGCTGGACTCGATCGCCCCGGGGCAGTATGTGCTGATGGATGACGATCGGGTGACCGGCGAAACCGAACGGGTGGTGCGCAGCTGGTTGCCCCGCTCGGTGGAACTGGTGGGCAGCCAGTGTCTGTGCCAGGTCGAGGCCCCCGGGCCCGGAGGGCTATGCGACCTGGTGGACGCGCGTGACTTTCTATTGGGCGCCCGCGAAGGCGGACTGGCGGTGCAGCTGCCCGCCCCCTACGGGGTGGCCCGAGCCCCCTATTTGCTGCCCTATGTGCAACCCTGCGAGCGGTTGAGCATTCCGCTGAGCCGCCAACAGTGGCTGAGCGCCCAGTTGTGGCAGCTCAACCTGGAGTTCTTCGAGAACACCGGCCTGCAGGTCGGCCACGCCTGGTGCGCCTTTCAACCGCTGGCCCGGCTGTTGGGGTTGGCCGAAGACACGCCGTTGGCCGAGGTGGCCCGCTGGCATCTGCAGCGCCTGGCGGCCTCTGGTGAACGCTGGAAGAATGCTCGACCGCTGGCTCTGGAAGGTGTTTCACTGAGTCGGGCGATTTTGGACCAACGCTCTGAAGGCGATTGATGCGAAATTTTTTTGATTCCTCTGCGCTCGCCAAGCGCTATGTGGCCGAGATTAGTACCCATAATGTGCTGCAGCTTTGCCAAGATTCGCATCAGATTCTCCTGTCCGTGATCGTTGTACCTGAATTACTGTCTGCCTTTAACCGACTGCGCCGCGAGCAGAATTACGGGAACCCGACTATCAAATTCTCAAGGCCGAACTGGCCGCCGATGTGGACGCGGCCACGGTTCTTGAACTGAGTTCGGGCGTCCTGGCTCGCTCACTTGACTGCATGGAAAGGTTCCCGTTGCGGGCCCTGGATGCAATTCATCTGGGGTCCGCTTTGGTCTCGGGCGCCCAACGGTTTGTCTCGGCAGACCAGCGACAATGCCGGGCAGCGAGGGAGGCCGGGTTGCTGGTCGAGCAGGTGTAGAGCGCCTCTGGGAGGAGGGGCGTCGGGCAAGTTTCGTAGTGCAAAGCCAGGGCTTCCCTTCTTTGCAGGTCAGCTACCCGTTCTTGTCGGGTCACGGGATGCCCGGCCAATCGGCGAGGGTTGATGCAATAGGGGCAACGGCAGTACTGAAGATGCTCGGCCAACTTGTCGATGTCCGTCCAATGGGGAAGAAGCCGCCGGGCCCGACGGCGGATTCGAGCGCGATGATGGCGACGCAAAGCTCGCATGGTCTACCTCCTGCAAAGGCGCGGCGTTCGGCCGCGCCCGTATCCAGAGGGTGTCGATCGGGGTGTTCATCAGGTGGCATTTCGCGCTGCTCTGTTGCAAGCCTCGCCGTTTCGGAGAATGTCCGAAGGAGCCTTGGAAAGACGATTTTCTTGGGCGCTACTTGAAGTGTCCCGCCCTCTCACGGCAAGGCGTCGGGGTCGACCCCTAGTTCGCGCAGCCGGGCCGCCAGTCGATCGGCGCGTTGTCGCTCGACCTCGGCGCGTTGTCGCTCAACCTCGGCAACTTCCGACCCGGTGCGCAAGATTTCGCCTGCAGGGCCGATAAATCTCAGCCACTCGGCTTCGATGCCTTCGTAGGGCGAGGTCTCGAGGGTGAGCCCGAAAGGCAGCGAGGTGAGCCGTCGGGGATCGGCCACCGGCACGTAGCCCGCGCCGTGACGTTCGTAGACCCTGAGTTTACGCTGGCTCAACTTCAGCATGGGGTCGAAGATGACGTAATAGGCGATTCCCAGGCGCGCATAGCCCTGAATCTTTTCTTCTTTGTGGCGGTCGCGGTTGGATACGACCTCGATGACCAGCTCGGGCGGCTTGCCGTAGCGCCAGATGAAGTAAGAGCGGTTGCGTTTCTCCCATACATCGGCCGGGGGTTGGACTCCCAGGCTGACGAGCACGTCAGGAACGTAGGGTGGGTCCTCGGCGGTGGAAAACAGCCCCACGTTGGCCAGCGCCAGGAAGGGTTGAAAGCGTTCTCCGGAGGCGTAGAGCGAGTCGACGAGCAGGCGCTGTTGGCGTTCGGAGAAGAGATTGTCCACCGGCTCGTCGTCCTCCGTCACCACCTGGGTGAGGTCGGGTTCCCACACCTCGTCCCACTGCTCTGCAACGTCTGCCATACCTGAAGTTTCCTCGACTTGCGGCCGGGCCCTGCCCACGGCTTCTAGTAGGCGGTCGTGACCGTGACGTGGGGCCGGGAGTCCTTGTCCTGGCGCGCGGCCAGCCACAGGTACGAGTCGAGCCCGCGGGCGTCCAGGGCGGCGTGTTCGGGACGCTTTTTCAGCTCCTCGCGCAGCAGCTCGCTGCCCACGATGGTGAAGGCGCGCAGCTCTTGCTCCATTTGCGAGTCGCGTTCGATGGGCTGGCCGCCGTCCACGCGCGCGGCCAGGTCGGGCTCGTAGTGCAGCACGCCCATGGCGCGCAGGCCACGGGGCAATTGGTAATCGGCAAACACGGTCAGTTCGCCTACGTCCGGACAGTGAAAGATGCCGGTGCCGTCGAGCCGCGAGTGGAGCATGCCGACGGCCAGCTGGGCTCGTTTGTTGAAGATGTGACCCTCCGGTGAGGTGTCGCGAAAGGATGGAAAGTCCCGAGTGAGACGCTCGACAATGCCGTTGCCGCCGTCAAAAGCCTTGCCCCCGGCGGCCTCGACCAGATTGGCGAAACTGCCGGAGTATTTTTCTTTCAAGACGGTACCGATTTCTCGGAAGATAGCGGTGCGTTCGTCGAGCAGTGGCAGTTCGAAGTTGCCCCGGAAGAGGTGAGCCATCTGGTCGCGGTTGACGTTGGCCAGGAAATCGGCCTCCAGAATCGGCACGCCTTCCTGCAGGGCCCGCTTGATACCGGCGATCATGGCGTCTGCGCCCGAATACTCCTTGCCGTTGAAGGTGGTCTTGTATTTGTCTCCGCTCTGGGGATCAAAGAACAGGAAATTGATGCTGTTGGCGACCATAAAGAAGTCGATGGTTCGCCGGCTGTCTTCGTCGATGTAGTGGGGAAATTTCCAGTTGGCAGGAGCCAGTTGTTCGGGGGTCAGCTCGCGCGCCCTGGCTTTGAGCATGTCCAGGTCCAGCTTGACGTGTTGGGCGTTGCGAATGACGGGTTCGAGACTGGAGACGACGGGGTTCGGCGACTTTGCTGCCCGGGCGAAGATCGAGTTCAAGCGGGTCGACAGCTCCGACGGCCGGCTCTGCATCTTGTGGAGCTCGGCCCACAGGGGAGCGGGCTCGCTGGAGCCGGCAAAGCCGTCGCCGGGGGTGCTTGATGGACAGCGTCCCATTCTCTAGGATATCCTGGGGATATCCTAGAGAGGCGGTCTTGTGCGTGCAAAGCCAGGTTAAGAAATGGGGAAACAGTCAGGGACTTCGCCTCCCTCTGGAACTTCTTCGTCAGGTAAATCTGGCAGTGGGTGATGAAGTTGAAATTTCAGTTGAGAATCAGAAGCTCGTCATCACTCGGGCTCGGCGTAGGCGCAGTCTGGAAGAGTTGCTCGAGTTGATGCCTGCCGATTATCAGGCGACGGAAGAGGACCTGGGTCCGCCCGTTGGCTTGGAAGAGTGGTGAGGTGGAGGTTCCCCAGAAAGGCGACTTGATTTCCATCACGCTCGACCCCCAAGCAGGCCGAGAACAGATGGGGCGCCGTCCGGCACTGGTGATAAGCAATCACGCTTTCAACCGCCGAGTAGGAATGGCGATGGTGTGCCCCTTGACCAACACGGCACGTGGAGTTCCGTTTCATCTGGCAGTTCCCGCCGAAACGGGCTTGACCGGCTTCGTCATGGTGGAGCAATTGAAGTCGCTGGACTATCGGCGGAGAGGCGCGAAACGCATCGGCCGGGTGACCGCCGAATTTCTAGAAGAGGTCCTGGACGTGGTTCGGGCCTGCATCGAAGACCCGAACCACTGGCCTTAGGCTCGATCTGGGCGCGGGACCTTGCCGAGGGGACGTCGCGAGGTCGGCAAGAATCCGTCTGGATAGACAGGCAGGCTGAGAATCTACTGCACAAATTTGATGGGCTTTCCGAGAGTGCGCTGCGGGAATTCTTAAGAGGCCTCTCGGAGCGAGCCTGGTTTGATGTGCGGTTGAAAACGACCCCAGCGGGCGGCTGGTTCTGGGCCCTACGGGCAATTACCCAGCACGACCCCGTCCAGCCCGGCTTACGACCGGAGAATCAACACGATACCAACCCGTCCACGCATCGATGGTGGGAACCTGACCCTATGTGGCAGTCCTACTGGCCCGACCCTCTCCCTCGGTGCCGTGATGCATCGAGCTACCTCGCGGTGTTTCGAGATGTTGAACCACAAGGCGGTGACTACGGCCGACCGTCAGGCCGACGGGGGGCGGCGCGGGGGTGACTGTTCCAGGGCTTGCAGGGCCAACTCCAGGGCCTTGTCGAGCTGGGGGTCGCGGCCTTTTTTCCAGTGGTGGGGGGCGATCTCCACGTTGACATCGGGTTCGGTGCCATAATTCTCCACGCGCCAGCCCACGTCTTCGAACCAGAAGGCGAACTCGGGCTGGGTGGTTTGGGTGCCGTCCACCAGGCGGTGGCGGGGCCAGATGCCAATGACGCCGCCCCAGGTGCGGGTGCCGACCAGGGTGCCCAACTTGAGCAGCTTAAAGCAGTGACTGAAGATGTCACCGTCGGATCCGGCCATTTCGTTAGTCAGGGCCACCAGCGGCCCCTGGGGGGCTTCCATGGGATAGGAGATGGGCTGTCCGTAGCGGGGCACGTCCCAACCCACGATGCGCCGGCTGAGTTTCTCCAACAGCAGCCCGGACACGTTGCCGCCGCCGTTGTAGCGCACGTCGACGATCAGGCCGTCACGGGCGACCTCGCTGAAGAAGCCTCGGTGGAACTCGGAGAAGCCCAGCGGCCCCATGTTAGGAACGTGCAGGTAGCCCAAGCGCCCCTGGCTGGCCTCGTGAACGCGACGGCGGTTGCCTTCCACCCATTCGCGATACATGAGCGGGGCCTGGGCTCGCAGCGGTCGCACCGTGAGGCGCCGAACTTCGCCCTGGCGCACCACGGTGAACTCGATGTCCTCGCGAGAAACATAGACCAGTTCGGCCTCGGGGGCGCGATTCGGGCTCAAGGGGCGAGCCTGAATGTGGGTCACCACGTCGCCCACCTGCAGTCGCTGCCCCAGCAATGCGGCCGAGCGGGCCTGGGGGTCCCAGCTGTCGCCCTGGGAAATACTGTCGATGCGGTAGCCGCGAGCCTTCTTGTCCCAGTGCCAGCTCAGCCCCAACTTGCCCAGGGGGTGCACGGGTTCGGCATTGTAGTCGCCACCCGATTCGTAGGCGTGCGAGGTGCCCAACTCGCCCTGTAGTTCCCACAGCCAGTCGGACAGCTCCGAGCGGCAGCCCACCCGGGCCAGCAGGGGTTGGTAGCGGCGGAAGATGGCCTCCCAGTCGGGGTGGGGGAGCTGGGGGTTGAAATAGTGCTCGCGCATCAGCCGCCAGGCCTCACGGGCCATTTGCAGCCACTCGGGCTGCGATTCGACCGCCACCCGCAGGCGGGCAGGGGCGATCCAGCCCGATTTGCGCGGGTTGGATTCTTCCTGGCTTTCGGGCTTCTTTTCCACGGTGGCGATGCGTAGTTTGGTGCCCGACTGGTAGCACAGCCATTTGCCGTCGGCCGAGGTGGTGAATCCGCTGACGCGCGTATAGAGCTCTTTGTTTTCCTGGGTTTTCAGGTCGTAGCTATACAGGGTGCCGCGGGCGCTGGGCACGGTGCTGTGGTCTTCTTCCAGGGTTCCCTCCACGGGGTAGCGGGTGTAGAGGATGGTGTCGCCGCAGCCGATCACCTGGCCATAGCGGCCTTCGCCCAGAGGGAAGGCGACGATGCGCTGTTGCAGGCCCTCGAAGTCGATGCGGGTGGGCTCGACCTTGGGTTTCTCCTCTTTTTTCTTCGACTTCTCGGCTTTGGGCGTTTCGGGCTTGGGCACGGGGTCAAACTCGAAAGGATGGGGCAAGTCGTCGCGCAGCACCAGGGCGTAGGGCTTCATGCCATTGGGGAAGCTGAGTTCGAAGAAGAGGTTGTCCCAGACCGGGTTGAACGTGCGCAGCGAAAGAAAATACAGGTGTCTCCCCTGGGGGTCGAACGAGGGGGCCACGTCGCGGTAGCAACCCTCTGTCAGGTCGTGCAGCGGCGGCTCGGCTTCGCGCACGTCGGCACAGCGTAGTTTTGAGGTGAGGCGTCCGGTGGGCGAGGAGTAGGCAAGGAAGTGGCCACAGGGCGACCAGCACAGGCCGCCGAGGCGGCCGTGGACATTGGCTTCCAACCGTTGAGCCTGGGACGTGTCCAGGTTGACCAGCCAGAGTTCGTGGCGGTGGTTGGTCAGGGCCAGCCAGGGCCCGCTGGGGGCGGGGGCCAGTTCCAGCGGGCGTCCGAAGTCTTGGCCGCAGTCGACGAGCTGAGGGTCGCCGCCGTTCCAGGGATAGATTTCCAGGTGTTCGCGGTCGCCTTCGTCGCTGACCACCACGATGCGCTCGCCGCCGTGCAGCCAGCTGGCCAGTCGGTAGCGCACCCCCTGCTGTTTGCCCAGGAGATGTACGGGGCGCTCGTGGGGATAAAAGGCCAGCGCTTTGCCACGCACGGTGCAGGCCAGGGCCTGACCTTTGGGGTGCAGGTCGTAGCTGTGCAGGTAGTGGCCGCCCGAGCGAAACTTGCGTTGGCGTTGAAACCCGCCCGCCCGCAGTCGAATCGAGAGCTGCTGGCTGCGCTGCTGTTGCACGTCAAACAGATAGATCTCGGCCCCGCACTGATAGACGAGGTCGCGTCCGTCGCTGGCCGGGTGCCGCAAATAGTAGTCGCTGTGATCGGTGTGTTGCTGCAGGTCTTTGCCGTTGGGCAAGCAGGAGTAGAGATGGCCGTGGTCGTCCTGATCGCTGCCAAAGTAGATGCGCTCGCCTACCCAGAGGGGTCGGGTGAGGTTGCCGCCGGGCTTGAGCGACTTCCAGCGGTCGTTCTCGGAGGCGTCTACCCAGAACTGGCCGGCGGTGCCGCCGCGGTAACGTTTCCAGCGGGCCGAATCGCCGGTATGCCGGCCCAGAATGCGACCTTTTTCGGGAGCAAAGGAAATCCAGTTGGAGGGGCCCCAGGGCATGAGTTCGGCCGGGCCTCCGCCGACGCGCACCCTTCCCAGCACATAGAGGCGAGCGAACGGCTGGGCGCTGTTGGTGGCGAAATAGATCCACTGGCCATCGCGAGAGAAGCCCACGGTGCGCGTGTCGGCACCCAGGAAGGTGAGGCGCTCTAAGTGGCCGCTCTCCAGGTCGAGTAGGTAGACCTCGGGGTAGCCTTCGTCGCGACCGGTGTAAGCCAGTTTCTTGCCATCGGGGCTGAAGGTAGGGTGGTTGCAGCGCCCGGGCGAGGCCGTCAATCGCTGGGCCAGACCCCCGCTGCGCTCGACCCACCACAGGTCGTCTTCACACACAAAGGCGATTTGCTGGTCGTGGAGGGTGGGGTATTGATAGTAGCCGTGCATTGGGGGGGCTTGGAAAAACCAGGGGCAACCTCCTGCGCGGCGAACGGGCGCGGCTATGGCTAGAAATATCACCACCCGAGACAAAAACTATCCCGAATGGTATCTGGACGTCATCAAGGCGGCTCAACTGGCGGATTATTCCCCGGTGAAAGGCTGCATGGTGATTCGTCCCAATGGCTACGCCCTGTGGGAAGCCATTCAGCGCGACCTGGACCGGCGTTTCAAAGAGACCGGTCACGTCAACGCTTATTTCCCGCTGTTGATTCCCATCAGCTTCTTGCAAAAGGAGGCCGATCACGTCGAGGGCTTCGCCATGGAGTGTGCGGTGGTGACCCACAGCGGCCTGGAGAAGGGTGAAAACGGCCTGCGGCCCAAGGGCGAGCTGGCAGAACCCTTGTTGATCCGCCCCACCTCGGAAACCGTCATCGGTAGCATGTATTCCCAGTGGATTCAGAGTTACCGCGATTTGCCGGTGCTGATCAACCAGTGGGCCAATGTGATGCGCTGGGAGATGCGCACCCGCTTGTTCTTGCGCACGGCCGAGTTTTTGTGGCAAGAGGGGCACACCGCCCACGAAACCTACGAGGAGGCCGAGGAAGAGACGCTGCGCATGCTCGACGTCTACGCTGACTTCGCCGAGCAGTTTCTGGCCATCCCGGTGGTCAAGGGCCGCAAAACCGCCTCGGAAAAGTTTCCCGGAGCCGATACCACCTATTGCATCGAGGCTCTGATGCAAGACGGCAAGGCGTTGCAGGCGGGAACCTCTCACAATCTGGGGCAGAACTTCGCCAAGGCCTTCGACATTCGTTTCCTGGGCCGCGACAACCAGCAGCACTTTGCCGTAACCACTTCGTGGGGAGTCAGCACCCGTTTGATTGGGGCCTTGATCATGACCCATTCCGACGACGAAGGGCTGATTTTGCCGCCGCGTATGGCTCCCACCCTGGGAGCGGTGGTGCCGATCTATCGCAAGGAAGAAGAGAAAGCCAGCGTGTTGGAGTTCTGCTCGAAGCTCATCGAGCAGCTCTGCGGTTCTGAGCGTCTTCAGGCGGCGCGTTCTCGTCAGGCCGGTCGCGAGTTGCTGTCGGTGTTCTGCGACAGCACCTCCACCCAATCGATGGTGTTGGATATGCGCGACGAGCGCCCGGTGGAGAAGCACTTCCACTGGGAGCAGCGGGGCGTGCCGTTCCGCTTTGAAGTGGGTCCGCGCGATGTGGAAAAGGGCACGTTTGTGCTGAAGATCCGGGCCACGGGCGAGAAACGCTTCGTGGCTCTGGCCGACGCAACCCCGACCTGGCTGTGCCAGCTGGTGGGCGAGGTGCAGGCGGCGCTGCTCGACAAAGCTCGCGCTCATCGCGATCAACACACGGTGGACGTCAGCAGCTACGAGGAGTTGCGCGAGGCTCTGGAGCGTCGGGCGGGCTTTGTGCGCTGCTGGTTCGAGGAAGATCGCGAGGCCGAAGCACGCATCAAGGAAGAAACCAAGGGCACGGTTCGCTGCATTCCCTTTGGTCAGCCCGGCGGCAGCGGCAAGTGCGTCTTTTCGGGCAAGGATACCACCACGCAGGTGCTGTTCTCGGTGGCCTACTAGCCCCTAACCCGGCTCGCTTCGCTCCCCGGGTAGATGTTGGTTCAAAACATCCGTTCCAGGGCTCCTTCGTCGCCCCGGGAACAGCTGTTTAGAACTAGATAACGCGAAGGATCTGCGATTATGGAATCGAAAATTCCATAATCGCAGCAAATATGGAGTCGCTAGGTAGATTTTTGCGTCCCCCGTCGGGGCACGCACTCGCATTGGCTCAGAGGTTGATTTTGTGGTCTACGGGCCTCTGGGTTTTTGGGCCATCGAGGTCAAGCATTCCGATCTGGTGCATTCACGCGACTTGCAATCCCTGAAGGCTTTTCGCCAAGATTACCCCGAGGCGATGGCGGTGCTGCTGTATCGAGGGGGGCGCCGCGAGCGGCACGGAGAAGTTCTGGCCTGTCCGGTGGATGAATTCCTGCGCACGCTGAGGCCCGGTCAGGCCCTCGTGAATTAAGTGTCGTCGGACAGGGCGTGGGGCAACTCGGGAGCGGGTTCCTTTGGAGGGTCTGCGGGCGCGTGCCGGACCAGTTGTTCGGTGTCGCTAAAGTCGGCATCTGACTGCACGCTGCCCAGCAAGCCCACGGCCAGATAGGCCAGAATGGGGTAGGGGAGCATGGCCAGGGCCAGCACGGGCAGGCTCATGCCCGAGGCCGGCACGGGTCGAAGGGCTTCGACCTGCACCCCCCGTTTGATCATCAGGTCGATCGTGCGCTCGGGACTGGGCGAGAGCACCACTGCCGTGGCTCCCTCATATTCTGCGCGAATGATGTTGCCGTCGCACAGGGCTCGCTTGACTTTGCCATCACGCAGTTCTTGTTCAAATTGTAGATAGCCCTTTTGAGGCACTCCCCAGGGCCGGCCCTGGAGCCACCAGTGCTGCAGCACAATCCAGCTGAAGCCAAAGACCAGGAAGAGTGGAATGGCGATCTGCAGCATTCGGTTGAGCGTCAGTCTTCGGGTGCGTCGCCGTGCCATCAGGGTGTGGCCCCTTGATTGAGAAGATGGCTTTCGTTCTCCTTGGAAAACAGCTGCAGCAACGCCGAACGCAGCGACTCGCGAGAGAGATGATGGGTGGCTAGCTGACGAATCTGTTGGGCCAGCGTGCTCTCTTTCAGTTCCAACTCCAACCAGTTGGCGAAGTCGTTGCGTTCCATGTGGTAGACCAGCGACAGATCGTCGACGTAGTGCAGGGTGTCGACGAACTCTCGCAGCGTTCGAGCCTTCACGCCGAGGTAGCGTCCCGAGGTCCAGAAGTGGAAGGCTCGGTCGTCGCTGACCACGGTGGGCGGCGTTGTGGGCACCTCGGCCTGGGGACGCTCGGCCGGGGCCTCGTTCTGGCGCGCCAGCTCCTGGATCAGTTCGCGATACTCTTCGGCCAGTTCGGCCAGGCGCTCGTGGCTTTCGGCTTCGATCCACATCTGCATCTCGGGTAGCGAGCGATGGGGTACGATCAAAACCCAGCCACCGTTATCCTCGACCTTGACCCCATCGATGACGTCGACCTGGCGCTCGGCCAATCGCTCCAGCAGGCCCCTCATCACTTTGCCTTTGGCGGCGATTTCGCACTCTACTCGATAGAAGTTGAGGAAAATTTCGGGAACTTCCGATTCGAAGTCGCACAGGCGCTTCTTGAGCCGTGCCAGCATTTCCAACAACTTGGCCAGTGCAAACATGCCGTCGAAGCCGCTGGCGAAAGCGGGAAACTTGAACTCTCCGCGCGAGGTGCCGGCCAGGTGAAAGCGGCGCTCGCCCAGCAAGGCCGTGTAGGCCAGCGAGCGGGTGTCGGTGCGGGTCCAGATCAACTTGGCGGCATACTTCTTGGCCAGATCGTTGAGCAGCGAAGGCGAGTTGGCCGGTACGGCCACCAGCGCGCCGGGGTTGTTTTGCATGGTCAGGCTGACGAACAGCACCAGCAGCTTGGCGCCGTGCCAGAGGCCTCCCCGGTGGTCGACCACCATGAGGCGCTCGCCAGTAACGTCGATAGCCACGCCGAGGTCGGCCTTCAGGGTGGTGACGATGCTGCCGAGTTGCTCCAACTGCTGCTCGCGATTCGAGGCGCCGTGGCGGGGGTCGCGGGCTTCGATGTAAGCATTGAGGCTGACGACTTCGATGCCCAGTTTGCCCAGGATACGCGGCAACACCATGCTGGCGTGGCCGTGGCTGTAGTCGATCACCACCTTGAACCCGTTCTTGCGAATGGTGTCGACCTCGAGCTGTTGGGTGAAATCCTCCTGATACTGTTCCAAAACGCGGATGGGAAAGTCGATCAGACCCACCTCTTCCATGGGGGTGCGGCGAAAATCCTCGCGGAAGAAACGATTTTCGATTTTGCGCTCCCAGGCACGGTCGATGTTGACCCCCGAGGCGTCGAAGAACTCCAGTTGCAGTTCCCTGGGGTCGCGCGAGCTGACCCGGCAATGCACCCCACCATACGAGTCGGCAGCGTTACGCAGGGCGTTGCGCGTGACTGGTGTGGGCACGGCCTGCAGGTCGCGCACGTGCACACCGACCGAGACCAGGCCGCAGATAATCGAGCGGTTGATCATGCGCGTGGCCGGGTGGCTGTCGCGACTGGTGACCACCACCGCACCTTTGGGTAGCACGGCCCCGTAAGCGGCACCGAGTTTGAGGGCGTACTCGGGGGTGATTTCAATATTGCCCAGTCCGCAAATGCCTTCGTCGGAGAACAGGGAGCCGGGCCATTTGCGCCCCCAGATCAGCGACATCGACACCGAGGCTCCGGCCTCGACGTTTTTGTCGGGCCATACTTTGACGTCGGATTGCAAGGTGGCGCCTCGCCCCACGAAGACATTGTCTCCTACGACCACGCCTTCTGCGGCGGTGGAGTGGCTTTGCAGGGTGACGCTGCGACACAGTACCGAACCAAAGCAGCGAGACTTGCGTCCCACGTAGGTATTGGACCAGAGCACCGCTCGCTCCAGGCTGGCGCCTTCTTCCACAATGCAGTTGTCGCCCACGGCCGTGCAGTCGCTTACGCGGGCGTCCTTGCGAACGCGGCAGTTGCGACCGATGAGAACCGGCCCTTTCAATTGGGCCCCGGGGTCGAGCTGGGTGCCGGGTCCCACCCAGACCCCGGGGCCCAGCTGTTGGCCCGGCGGGGTGAACCCCACCCGGCCTTCCAGCATGTCGAGCTGAGCCTGGCGATACTGGTCCAGGTTGCCGATGTCGCACCAGTAGCCCTCGGCCACGTAGCCATACATGTCCAGCCCCTCGGCCAGCAGTTGGGGGAAAAGGTCGTTGGAGAAGTCGATCGACTTGCGCGGCTCCATGCGGTCCAATACCTGGGGCTCCAGAATATAGATGCCGGTGTTGATGGTATCGGAGACGACCTCGCCCCAACTGGGCTTCTCCAGGAAACGCTGGATTCGGCCCTGAGCGTCGAGAATGACAATGCCGAACTCGAGCGGATTGGGAACCCGAGTCAACACCATGGTCACCTGGGCTTTGCGTTCGCGGTGAAATGCGATGGCCCGGGACAGGTCGAAGTCGGTCAGGGCGTCACCGCTGACTACAATGAACGTCTCGTTGAGATATTCCTGGATGCGCTTGATGCTGCCGGCTGTGCCCAGAGGCTCGTCTTCCACCGAGTAGAGCAGGCGCATTTCCCACTCGCTGCCGTTGCCGAAGTAGGCCATAACTTCGTCGGCCAGGTAGTGCAGGGTGACCAGGCATGTGCGAATTTTGTGACGACGCAGCAGTTCAATGGTGTATTCCATCACGGGCCGGTTACACACCGGCACCAGGGGTTTAGGGCGATTGCAGGTCAGGGGTCGAAGCCTGGACCCTTGCCCTCCTGCCATAATGACTGCGCGCACGGCAGGGTCTTCTTCAGTCCCAGGGGCAATCCCGCTTGAAGGAAGGTTGCCGAATTACGAGAACGCAGCCCCCACTTGCGGATAGCAACACCAACAAGGAAGGCCCCTTAAACCCATGCTGCAGATCCTCCATCGACAACTCCCGGCCCGGATGGGCGCGGCGGAAGCGCAGAAGTTGCAGCACTCGCTCCAGAACCACTTTCCATCGTTACTGGCCGGCGTGCGTCTCGAGTATTTGCGGCGGCTGGGGCTGGAAGATGAGCCCAGCCGAGTGTTCGGTATGCAGGAGCAGAGTCGGCTGTTGGCCGGCGAAGTGTTCCCGCTGGAGCCAGGCACCATCGCCTATGTGAAGGTTGCTCGCGAGGATGGCGCTGTGGAAGCGGGCGTGGTGTCCAATCAGACTCACGTTGACCCCGGAAAATTCTTCCAGGCAGTGCAAAAACTCGTATCGGAAGCCTCGGGTCGTGCGGTAGAGTGGGCCAGCAATGGCGATGCTGGCGTGGGCGAGCCCGAGGATGCCCGACCTGTGAGTTTGGAGGTTTCCGAAAAGGAGACCGAGGCTGCGGGTGAGCTGCTGAACCCTGTGACCAAGGAATTGCTGCAGCAACTTCACGGAGTCGACTCGCTTCCGCTGTCCAAAGTGAAGCTGTCGGGGGGCAACCTGGCCGGGGTGCTGCAGCATCTGGAAAGCCTCGATCTCGTGCGCAAGGATTATGCCTTGCTGTCGAAAGAAACCGGACAGCAGATCCTCAAGGTGGCCAGTCGCGAATCGCTCGAGAGTTCCACTTTCTTTTCCGCCGAGAACGTCGACGAGGTGTTGAGCCTGACGCCCTTCTGTCGCAGCCTGCTCAATCACGACCAGTGGCTGCTGATTCTGGTTTTAGGCCAGCTTCGTCAACTGGGCTTCGGGGGCGATCAGGCCCGCATTCAGGTCGTCCAGCAAGACCACGCGCCCACCCAGGTGTTCGTGAAGATTCATCAGCAGCGTTTCTTGCTGGTGCTGACCCATCAAAAACTCACCATCGACGAGAGTTATCTGGTCAGCGCCCAGATCGCCGCCTGTCGCCTGGAAGACGTGGTGCTGGTGTCGACGCAGCGGGTTTCCAACCTGATGCGTAGCCATCTGAAGAGCACCAATCCTGGAATCCACTTCCACTTTGTCGACGGCATCAGCCAGTTGCCCGATCGCCTGAACGAAGTCTTCACCGAAAAGCAGCGGGCCTGTTTGAACGAGTTGTTGGAAAGCCTGAGCGACCTGACCCCGGTTCGCCTGCACGAACTGATCGTGCGCAAATTGGTTCCCATTCCAGTCGGGGACAGCGCCGATGCCTCGATGCCCTACCTGTCGGCTGGTCTCTCGGAGTCGCTGCCCGATTTTTCTCCCCCGATGCAGAGCGACTTCGACCTTCCCGAGCCTTCCTTCCCCAGCAGCAGTTCGCCGCCTCCGATGGAGCGGAAAGAAGCTCCTTTGGAGTTCCGCCCCGAGATGCCGCGCTTCGAAACCGAATTGCCCGACCCCGGTTTGCCCGATGAACTGGAGGTGCCGAACTATTCGGTGGCCGACAGGATGCCGCCGGTACCGTTGCCGGTCGATGACTTCCCCGGGGGCTTTGGCCGCGCGGGGCTCGGCGGCGGGCGCCGCCCGGGTGAGCTGCCGCTCGAATAGCCATCTGGGTCAGGTTGTCACAGGAGTGCCTGTTCTGATGCAGAGGTCCCGGGTTACCGGCCGGTCATTCGGGGGTCGATGTCGCCGATGCGACCGCTGTCGATCTTCACGCCACTGTCTTTGGCGTTCTGGTTCGACTTGCCTTTGCGTTTGGTGATTTCCGCCACCAGTTCGTTGAAACCGGGCACCTGGAAGTCATAGAGGAGCAGTTTCTTGTCTCTGTGAGCGATCAGCAGGCTGCGGATCGTCTGCTGGGGATTGCGGGGGGCCGAGTAGAGCAGGTCGTTCCAGGGGAAATGGAGATTCAAATCGTGGCGGCCCGGGTCATACTCCACTCCGGTGGGAGTAACGGAGACAACGCCCTGACACATCTTGCGTGGATAATAGACCAGCGACCCCAGCATGGAAAGAGCCAGCACAATCGGAGGGAGTCCGAAGAGATAGCGTGAGGGATCGCTGGGGTGGAAGCTGCGAAAATAGCCGAAGCCCAAGAAAATCAAATAGATCGAGAGCGCTACCGGAAAAATGGCCAGCGCTTTCGCCTTTTTGGTAAGGCCCAGAGGAAAGTCGATCCGGGCTCTCGTGACCGATCCTGACTTTTTTCGCTGCTCGTTCAACGTACTGATGATACCCACCCCTCAAGCTTTCGGACCTTGCCGGGTGTAGATTTCTCTTCAGTAGCCCTTTGCCTGCCGAATGGGCGAAAACAAAGTGGAACCGCCCCTCGGGCGGTTCCACTTTCCTGCACTAGACCGGGCTAGAGGCTGCAGTCGGGATTGGAGTTCCAGCGGATGTTGCTGAACTCGCGAACTTCCTTCACGCGCTTGTCGATGCGCTCGGATTTGACGATTTCGGCCGAGCCGTTGGCCCACACGGCGTAGGTGCCCGAACCGGTTTTGAACTCGAAACGGGTCTTGTCGCCCTCACTGATGGCCTTGGGAGAGCCCCCGCCGCACTGGCGGAGAATCAGGTTGAAGACCGGCTCGATGAAGGGGGTGTCCTCCACGTCTTTGTGGGTCGTGTTGCGTGTGACCAGGCCACCGCCCGACTTGGCGCGTACCTTGTCCTTGTTCCAGTCGGCGTCGTACACCACGACCGTGCCCACTTTGGAGGAGTCCGACTTGGATTCCTTGATTTCGCTGCGAATCTTGCCGGGCACCACGGACCGATAATCAAACTTGAACTGACCCTTGGGGCCATCATACTTATAGTCGACCTGATAGCTCTTGCCATCGGCCACCTTTTTCTTGACCGCGTCCCAGGTTACATCGGCGAAAGCACTGCTGGCGCAGGCCAGGAAACAAACGGTGGTCATAAAGCGTCCCAGGCTGGGACGAATCAAGGTTCTCAAGGACTTCTTCTCCTTTCGATTGGGGAGCCTGGAAGCTCCTCCACGCTCGGCCGTGGGCGTTCTTGATCGTTGCCCAAGGACCCTGCATGGCCAGCCCGAGCCCGCCATGTTTCCGTGCACTGAACGCGACCTTCAATCCCCTTAAAGCCGAAAGAGTTCCCGGGCATTCTTGCGCGCTTGCTGGACCACTTCTGTGACAGGCTGTTCGCGAAGTTGGGCGACGCGGGTGGCCACCAGGGGCAGCAAGCAGCTCTCGTTGCGATAACCTCGGAAAGGCACAGGGCTTAGGTAGGGTCCATCGGTTTCCAGCAGCCAGCGATGGGCCGGTACGCGGCGGGCCACTTCGTGTACTTCTTCCGCCTTGGGCAGGGTGACCAGTCCGCCCACTCCCAGGTGCCACCCCAGGTCGAGAAAGCGCTGGGCCCACTCCCAGCCTCCTGTGAAGCAGTGCACTACCCCAAATACTTGTCCCTGGCGGTGGCGGAGTTGCTCGTACAGTAGTTCTTCGGCCAAGCGGCAGTGCAGAATCGGTGGATGCCCCGG
>CAZYPN010000031.1:0-80389 GCA_964649085.1 uncultured Burkholderiales bacterium
ATAATTCCAGACAGAAAATTCCTTCACCCATTTGGGTTAGTATATTCGGGTGGGGGACATCGGCCCGTGAGCTGTCGTAAACCCGATGGCACAGGCATCATGTCGTTGCTAGACATGAAGAATGTTCCTAGCCGACTTCCAGTTTGTGGTGAAATCCTAACGACTTCAACCATGGGCTTCAAGTCGGCCCGACCATTCCATCCTGGCCAGGATTCCAAGCCGCTGCGGCCAAGTCCATGCCCCCATGAGTCGCCTGTTTGCCTGGGCCGGAGCTGGCCTCTGTGCCCTGACGGCCGCCCTGTATGCCCACTATCGACGTCCACTTCCGCGCACACGGGGACGGCTGGAGTTGCCGGGGTTGCGACAACCCGTCGAGGTCGCTCGCGATGCCCGCGGCATACCCACGCTTCGAGCCAGTTGCTGGGCTGACGCCTGGAGGGCGCTGGGTTGGGTGCACGCTCAGGATCGACCGTTTCAAATGGATCTTCAGCGCCGCATTGCTTCCGGGCGTCTCAGTGAAGTGTTGGGGACTCGTACCCTCAGGGCCGACCGTTTCTTGCGTCGCCACGACCTGCAACAGGCGGCCGGGGCCGAGTGGAACGAGGCCGATGCTCACGAGAGAGCCATGTTGACGGCCTATGCCGAAGGCGTCAACGCCTGCTGGAAAAGCCAGCCTCGAGCCAGCGAGTTCGTCTGGTTGGGCTATCGTCCCGAGAACTGGACGCCGGTTGACAGCTTTCTCTGGGTGAAAGGCATGGCCCACGACCTGGCCAGCAACTGGGAACACGAACTGATCCGCACCTGGCTCTTGCTGCAGGGGGTGGGGCTTCAGCAACTGGCTCTGCTCTCGCTGCATCCCCCTGCGGGCATGCCTGAATTGGGGCCCACCAGTTCCCAAACCCGCGATTCTGTGCGCCAATTGTTGTCGGAATATCAGGCCGTACGCGATCTGCTGCCGGAAGGGTTCGACCCGGGCCACCCGCTGGGCAGCAACGCCTGGGCTGTGGACGGGCGGCGCAGCACCAGCGGTTATCCCTTGCTGGCCAACGACCCCCATCTGGCCATGAAAGTGCCGGATTTTTGGTATCAGGTGGGGCTGCAGGTCGAGGGTCGGACCCTCATGGGAGCCAGCATGCCCGGTTTGCCCGGGGTGATTCTCGGCCAGAACGGTGACCTGGCCTGGGGAGTGACCAATGCCTACATCGATGTTCAGGATCTGTTCCTGGAGCAAGTGGATTGGCAGCGGCAGTTGGTGATGGGACCGGCCGGGCCCGAAGAGCTGCAGGTGCGCTCTCACTGGCTGGCGGGCAAGGCCTACAACACCTACCTTACGGCTCGCGGTCCGCTGCTTTCGGGATGCCCCGATCAGGGCCCCTGGGGACTGAGTCTGGCCTGGTCGGGTCGGGCCCCGGGTCACTTCTTTCGGGCCCTGGACGGTCTGCATCGGGCCACCTCGCTCGAAGATGCGCGCAGGGCCCTGGCCGACTGGCATTTGCCGGTGCTGAACTTCATTCTGGCCGACCGCCAGGGTATCGCCCATCAGGTGGGGGGGCGCCTGCCGAGACGCCGGGACGGCAGCGGATTGGTTGTGGCTCCTGCCTGGGAGGGCACCTGGGCCTGGAACGGCTGCCTGAGTTACCAGGAAAATCCGGCCACCTATGGGCCCGAATCAGGCCTGCTGGTCAGCGCCAATCATAGTGTGAAGGCCAATCACGGACAGTTTTTGTCGTGGGACTTCAATCCCGGCTTCCGGGCCGAACGCATCGAGGAAATGCTGGCCGAGCAGCCACGCCACAGCCTCGAGAGTTTTGCCCGCATCCAGCTCGATCAGGGGTCTACGCTGGCGCGGCGTATGTTGGGCCAGTTGCAGTGGCTGCAGGCCCACCGGCCCCTGACCCGCCAGGCCCTGGAGTTGTTGCGCAACTGGAACGGCCAGCTCAGCGCCGACAGTGCCGCTGCCTGCATCTACTCGGCCTGGCTCAACAACCTGTGCGATCGCATGGTGTTGAATCTGGTGGGCGACGAGTGCAGTCGGTTCTTGCTGGGCAAAGCCAGTTTCCACCCCCTCGATCAGCACCCCAGCCTGGCCAGCCGCCTTTTCGGCAGCGTGGTGCTGGCCTGCTGCCAGCGCGACCCCAACTGGCTGCGGCCCGGCCAGAGTTGGGAACAACATCTACAGGGCTCCTTCGAATCGGCCCTGCAGCGTCTCAAGCAGCGCCTGGGTGGCGAGCCCTCCAGCTGGGCCTGGGGGCGGTTGCACCGCCTGCACATTTCCCATCCTCTGGGCAAGCTGGGACCCCTTTTTCCACACCTCGGCCCTTTTCCGGTGGGGGGCGACGCCGAGTCGCCCAACCAGACCGGTTATGCCAGTGAAGACGGTCTGCCGGGCGCCATCCACATCGGCGCATCCTGGCGTTTTCTTTGCGACACCGCCGATTATACCCTCAGTCAAACGGCCCATTGCCCCGGCCAGTCGGGCCACCCGGGCAGCCGACACTATGCCGATGGCCTGGCCGACTGGCTGGCGGGGCGCTATCATCAGCCCCTGCGCGCCAGGCCACAATCGATTCTGCTGCTGCATCCGGCAGGGAACCCCGAGTCCTCGTAGCAGTCCCGCAGCATGTCCGACTTACGATTGACCAGCCTTTCCAGCTGCGCCGGTTGAGCCTCCAAGGTACGTCCTGAGGACCTGGAGCAGGTTCTGCTTCAGCTCAACCCCGTAACTGACAATCGAATATTGGGTTCTGGCAACCACTATGACGATGCCGTGGTCTTTCGCGTCAACGAAGTGACCACGCTGGTGCAGACCGTGGACTTTTTCACGCCCATCGTCGACGACCCTTATTGGTATGGTCGCATTGCCGCAGCCAACTCGCTGTCCGACGTCTATGCTATGGGAGGGCGGCCGATCAGCGCCATGAACATCTGCTGTTTCCCCACGCGCAAGCTGGGCCCGGCGGTATTGGCCCAAATTTTGCGCGGCGCTCAGGAGGCGCTCACCATGGCCGGCGCGCTGCTGGCCGGCGGGCACACCGTGGAGGATGAGGAGCCCAAGTTCGGCCTGGCCGTAACCGGCCTGATCGACCCTCAGGCGGTGGCCTTTAAGGGCGGGCTTCAGGCCGGCCAGCAACTGTGGCTCACCAAGCCACTGGGCACAGGCGTTCTGACCACGGCCCACAAGCGTGATCTGATCGGGCCCGAGGAACTGCAGGAGGCCATCGAATGGATGGCCCAGCTCAACGACGTTCCCAGCCAGTTGATGATGCAGCTGGGCTGCCGCGCGGCCACCGACATTACTGGCTACGGGCTGCTGGGTCACGCCCTGGAAATGGCCCGGGCCAGCCAGGTTCAGTTGGTGTTCCAATCGGCCGGCGTGCCCCTGCTCTCGCGAGCCCTGGAGCTGCGACAGCAGGGTGCTTTTCCCGGAGGCAGCGCGGCCAATCGGGCCTGGGTCGAGGCCAGCGGCTTGCTGAGCCGGGCCGAAGGCGTGGCCGACCCCTTGCTGGATTTGCTGGCCGACGCCCAAACCTCGGGGGGCTTGCTGCTGGGTCTGGCGGCCGGAACACCCTTCGACACTTCCATGCAGCAGCAAGGTCGCCAGGCCTGGTGCGTGGGCCGGGTGGAAGCCGGCCTGGGGGTGCGCGTCGAATAGCCCGATTACTCGGGTAGTCGGCGGGCCAGCTCGACGAGCTGCTCGAATGCCTTGCCCCAGCCCTCGTGAAAGCCCATCGCTGCGTGTTGGGCCGCGCCCTCGGCGTGCTTATGGATGGCCCGGGCCCGATAGAGCACCTGTCCATCGGGCAGGTCTTCCAGCGTAACCTCGCAACTGAAGAAGCTCTCGGTCAACGGTTGGAAACCGGGCCCCAGAGCGTCGGTGAACACCAATCGGCGCTGCGGCTCCACCACCAGAAAGCAGCCTGGCGAAGCCGGCAGGTTCACGCCGTCCGGTCCCTGCATTTGGGTGAAAAAGCAACCGCCGGGCCACAGCTCCAGGGTGCAGTCTACCACCCGGTAAGGAAGGGGGCAGAACCACTGCATGAGCAGCTGGGGGTCGGTCCAGCAGGCCCACAGCCGCTCCCGTGACACGTCGGTGGTGCGTTCCAGCAACAGCTGGCAATCCTCGGCAATCACGGTGTGACCTGCAACTGGCGCACAGGACGCACCTCGATGCTTCCATACCGGGCGGGCGGGATGCCAGCGGCAATCTCGAGGGCCTGATCCAGACTGTCGGCTTCGACGAGATAAAAACCGGCCAGCATCTCTTTGGTTTCGGCGAAGGGCCCGTCGGTCAAGGCCAGCTTGCCCTGGCGCACCCTTACCGTTGTGGCTGTGGTGGTGGGATGCAGCGGTTCGGCGGCCAGCAGTTTTCCACTGTTGACCAGCCCCTGAGCATATTCGGCGCAGCATGCATCGGGACAGGCCGACCAGTTTTCCTGGTCCAGGTAGACACTCAGCAGGTATTTCATGATTGAGTCTCCATCGGAATCGTCTCTCCATTCACAATCCAGGGTGTGCCGAAGCGGTCGACCAGCATGCCCCAGGTTTTGGCCCAGAAGGTGGGTTGCAGGTCCATGACCACGGTTCCCCCTTCGGCCAGGGCTCGAAATCGGAGTTCGGCCTCTTCGACAGTGTCGTAGTTCAGAGTCAACTGAAAACCCTTCATGCCTTCGTAGGGTCGGTCGCTGCAGCAATGGTCACCGGCCATCAGCACGCCACCCTGGGGCAGGTTCAAGCAGGCATGCATAATGGAATCTTTTGACTCGGGCGGCATCTGCCCGGCCATAGGAGATTCTCCCTGGCTGAGCATGGCCTCGATCTGGCCTTCCAGGGCCTGGGCATAGAATTGCATGGCTTCACGGCAGTTGCCGTTGAAAGCGAGATAAGCAATGGGTTGGGGCATGGTTCATTCCTCCGTTCTGTGGCATAGTCGTTTCCCAATCCGAGAAATCGACAACAAGCAGGGGACGGCTCAGCAATCACGTAGGCGCTAGACCAATTCTGCTGACCGTTGCTCGCATTGACCCCGGAGAAATCGGGTTACAAGGCGGCCAATCAAGACAGAACTTTCGGAATGGGTAGAGCTGCGGTGGAAAGCATCTTTTTCGACTTCACCCCCGATACTCGCACGCTGGGGCTGCTGGCGCTGGCGGTTGGCTTCGCCCTCTTCTACCAGGCGGTCAACGGTTTTCACGACACCGCCAATGCGGTGGCCACGGTGGTCTACACTCGTTCGATGCGCGACAATGCGGCCGTCGTTCTTTCCGGGGTCTGCAACTTACTGGGGGTCTTGCTCAGCGGCGTGGGGGTGGCTTATGCCATCGTCAATCTGCTGCCTCTGGATGCGGTGGTGGGCGATACCCACGGCCAGTTCGCACTGGTGTTTGCCGTGCTGACGGGGGCGCTGATCTGGAATCTGGGCACCTGGTTTTTTGGCATTCCCGCTTCCAGTTCTCACGCCCTGATCGGAGCCGTGTTGGGCGTTGGAGTGGTGCATGGCTGGTTGTCGGGTGCGGGGATGTCGGCGGGCCTGAATCTGAAGCAGGTCTACAAAGTATTCATCGCACTGCTGGTGTCGCCGCTGGCCGGTTTCATTTTTGCGGCGCTCATGTTGCTGGCGTTGAAACGGGTCATCAATGACCCTGTGCTGTATCAGGCCCCCGAGGGGGAAGACCCTCCGCCCTTTTGGATTCGCTTTCTGCTGATCTTCAGCTGCGCCGGGGTCAGCTTCGCCCACGGCAGCAACGACGGCCAGAAGGGCATGGGCCTGATGATGCTGATCCTCATGGGTCTGGCTCCGGTTAGCTTTGCCGTGAACATGCGGGCCACACCCGAACAGGTGCAACTGGTGGTGCGCACCACTACCGTCGCTCAAACCGTGGTGAGTTCGCGCCTGGAGCGACCGGCCAAAGCCGGCGACCCGAAGGATGCCCTGTTCCGCGATCGGTTGCAAAAAATTGTGGAAGAGACCCGGCTCACTCTGGCCACCCTGAAACCGGTGGAGCAGATCGATCAGGTGCCTCAAGACCAGCGATTCGCCCTGCGTAAGCACCTGCTGCTGGCCTACCGCTCGGCCTACAATCTGAGAAAGAGCCGGGAGTTGTGGATGCAGCCCGACGAATTTCAGGCCATGAAGGCTTACGAACGAGCCGTGCGCGACCTGATCGAGTATGTCAGCGGCTGGGTGAAGGTCTCGGTGGCTCTGGCCCTGGGAATCGGCACCATGATCGGTTGGAGGCGCGTGGCCGTAACGGTGGGGGAGAAGATCGGCGACCAGCCCATGACCTATGCACAGGGGATGTCGGCCCAGGTGGTGGCCATGTTCACCATCGGTGCGGGCGACGTGCTGGGCATGCCCGTCAGCACCACCCACGTGGTGTCCTCGGGAGTTGCCGGCTCCATGGTGGCCAACGGTTCCAGGCTGCAGCGCAAGACGATGGTCAACATTCTGATGGCCTGGCTGCTGACGCTGCCGGCCAGTATGGTGCTCTCGGGCCTGGCCTACTGGATCTTTTTGAAGATCTAAACCGGTGGCTCAGGACGTTCCCCAAACGCCAGCCGTGCGGGCCCTCAAGGCCGCAGGCGTGGCCTTTACCGTTCATCTCTACGCCTATCAAGAGCGTGGCGGCACCGCCCACAGCAGCGCGGCCCTGGGGGTGGCCGAACATCAGGTGATCAAAACCCTGGTCCTGGAGGACGAGCGTCGCCGCGCGCTGGTGGTGCTGATGCACGGCGATCAACGGGTTTCCACCAAAGCGCTGGCCCGACTGCTGGGATGTAAGTCCATCACCCCCTGCCAGCCGGAGGTGGCCCACAAGCACAGCGGATATCTGGTAGGCGGAACCTCGCCTTTGGGAATGCGCAAGGCCCTACCCATCTATGCCGAGCGCTCGATTTTTGAACTGCCATCGGTCTATATCAACGGGGGGAAAAGGGGCTTTTTGGTAGGCTTGCAAAGCCAGGACCTGCAGCGCCTGCTCTCGCCCACCCTGGTCGAGGTGGGTCAGGCCGGGGAGCACTCCTGACTCATTTCCATCAGTTCCAGCTCGACTCGAGGTCGCCCCACCCTGGGGTCGTCGGGGAAGGGCAGGCGCCGTCCCGTATCGGAAAAACCGCGACGCCGATAGTAGTCCACCAGTTCTTGGCGCTGGGCGATGACGGTCAACCGGACCTGGCTACAGCCCCAGTCTCGGGCCTGTTCGCGGGTGCGGGCCAGCAAAGCCGACCCCAGGCCCTGGCCCTGACACTCGGGCAGCACGCTGAGCATCCCCAGGTGAAGCTCAGATTGCCGACGTTCCCAACACACACAGCCGAGCAACTGGCCCTGGTCGGACCACATCGTTTCGATGTGGCTGGTCACACGAAACAGCTCCTCTTCGAGTTGCTCGGCCGAGGTTCGGGGGCCCTCCAGCAACCTGGCTTCGTGGCTCCAGCCCAGGCCGCTGCGATAGGCCCGATTGATGCACCGGGCCAGTTCCTCGGCGTCGGCCACCACGGCCCGGCGAAACAGGCGCTGGGGGAGCGTTCCCGCCTCTGCTTGTTGGATCTTCAACTGGCGTTCGATCTCGGGTCGCTGCTCGGGATGCCTGCGCAGATAGCCCAGCGAGTCGAGCATACTGAGCCAGTGGGCTCGGCGATAGAGCTCGGGGTCGGGGCAGAAATGGCGAAAGAACTGCACCCCCAGGTCTTCGGGCAGGTAGCGCAGTTCATAATCGAGGGTCCCGGGGCTGACATCTCCAAAATCGATCACGCCGACGAGTTTGCGATTCTCCATCCGCAGGTGGTCGGGGGAGAAGTCGCCGTGGATCCAGCCTTCGGGCAGGCTGCGTAGAAACGCCCACAGGTCGTCCCGCATGCGCTCCTGCTCGCAGGGCGTCCAGCCCGACCAATCCTCTGGCTGTAGGGGCACACCGGGCACAAAGCTCTCCACCAGATAGCCCGGACCGTGATCGATCAGGCGCGGGGCCAGCGGCGAGTCAAGCCTTGCGAGGAAAGCCGCTTCGCGGGCCAGGGCCCGAGCCGCGGTGACGTGACGCGCCACCTTGCGCACCCGATCCCCTTCGCGATACACCCTGCAATGGTCGCCCTCGCCCAGCACCTACTGGGCTTCCGGGCGGAGGATTTTCGACCTCCTCGAACCTCACGTTATGTCAATCTTTGGCCTGGCCGCCGAGTGGCGGGATTGCGTATCCGAATTGCTGTGCCGATATGACCTGCCATCGCAAGACCTCTATCCTGCCCTGGCCAAGCTTCGCGATGCCCTGCATGCGCACCATCCCGCCGAGGTGGGCGAAGCCATCGACGACCTGAGACTTGGCCTGATCAGCAGCCTGCACCAATTGGTCCCTTCTTGTGCGAACGACAGTCTCCACGAGAGAATCAGCCGACATCCCGACCTTTCGCGCGAAGATCGCCTGCTGCGACTGCTTGGACTCCAAGTGTCTGTTGTTGATGATGTGCAAAAGGCAAGATACGATGCCTGTGTCTTTTTTGCCCACAGTGTAGGAGAACTGCTGGGGCATCCGCCGTTGAGGCCCCCACGGGGTCCAGGACCAGGAGGCTCTGGAGTCCCACGTAAGCCTCGGACCCCCCGTCGTTCACCAGGCCACCAAAAGAACTTGGATGACGATGTGTAACCTGGTTCGGGCCGGCGGGGTATTCAGGATATGCGAAAGTTCTGGTTGCTACTGATGTTGATCGCTCTGGCCTGGATGGCATGTGGCCAGGAAAGCGGGCAGATGGAATTCGAGCATGGCGGCCGGCTGCGCCATTATCGGCTGCACGTTCCCCCCAGGCTCTCGCCCGAGCCGGCTCTGGTACTGGCTCTGCACGGTGGGGGAGGCAATGCTCGACAGATGGAGCGACACAGCGGTTTCTCCCGGTTGGCCGACGAGTTTGGCTTTGTGGTCGCCTATCCCGAAGGCATCGATCACAGTTGGAACGACGGGCGCGGCGACCCCATCTCCACGGCTCATCGCGAAAACATCGACGACCTGGGATTCTTAACCCGGTTGGCCGAGCAATTGTTGGCCGAACATAGTCTCGATGCCCATCGGGTCTACGTCACGGGGATTTCCAACGGCGGCTTCATGAGCCAGCGACTGGGGGCCGAAGCCGCCCATCGCTTTGTGGCCATTGCCCCGGTCGTAGCCGGATTACCCACCGCCTGGTGCAACCGGGTTCAACCCTCTCATCCCGTGTCGGTGATGATCCTCCAGGGCACGGCCGACCCTCTGGTTCCCTACGGCGGCGGCTACGTTCAGGTGGGGCGACAACGGCGCGGACAGATGCTCTCTACCGACCAGGCCGTGCAACACTGGGTGCGCTGGAACGGTTGTCAGGCCGAGCCCCAGGTGGAAGCGATGGCCGACCTTGACCCGAACGATGGATGTCGCGCCGAAAAACGTCTCTACGCGGGCGGCCGCCAGGACAGCGTGGTGGAGCTGTGGCGCATCGAGGGCGGCGGCCATACCTGGCCAGGTGCCAGTCAATACCTGCCCCGGCGCCTGATCGGGCCGGTATGTCGAGATTTCTCCGCATCCCGGGAAATCTGGCAGTTCTTTCAAAAACATCCGCGCTCTCGCTAGGAGCGCGGCCGACGAACCGTTGTTCCGCCGCGGCCGGCTTCCTTGAGAAAGCCAAAGGACCCCGCACCGGCAGGGCCCTTTGGCTGTAGAGAGGTGGTGGAGCTCAGTGCTTGCAGCCTGCCCCGTGGATGTGTCCGAGATCGGGACCGTGGTCGAATTCGCAGAAGGCCATTGGCACGCGCACGAATTCCTGCTCGCCGTTCTCGTTGGGAGCCACATAGGCGGTGTAGACGCTGCCGTCGGGCTTGAAGAGTTCGCCGAAGCTGGGGGCCGAGTCGGTGAACAGCACTTTTCCGTCGGCCAGCATCAACCGTGCACCCTTTTCCGCCTCGGCGGCCACCGAGCTGCTCTGGCCCAGCAGCCCGAAAGCCGGCTGGTCCTCGACGATATCCATTTTCACGCCTGCCAGAGGTCCGGCCGCGGCGCCAAAAGTGATTTCACGCTCTACCGGTTGGGAATCGCGACCGCGCAGCGTGCTCAACTCGAGGTTGCCTTCTTTGGGCATCAGCTCGCGTTTGACCATCACGTTGCGGATCAGTTCCTGGCGGTTGCCGCCGTTAAACTGGGCGTCGGCCGCCATCAGGTTGGTAGCCATTTCTTTGAAGGTGGTCTCCGAGCTTGCCGCAGAGTTTTCCATCTGACCGACCAGCAGTTTCCAGGCCTCTTCGCCCGCGGCCATCAGCGCCTCTTTGGGCGACATCCCGGCGGCCCGGTTGGCGTCGGCGATGCCGTCGAGCACGTCGTAGAAAGCTCCCGACCAGAGGCGGGAGAAGTCGTGAACTTCTCGTCCCAGGTTGTCCTGGTCGCCGTGTTCGGGCAGCGTGGCCGGGTCTTGATAGACAAAGTTGTTGAACGAGGTACGAATACCACCCTCGCGACCCAGGGCCTTGCCGAAGCCCTCGCCCATATCGGATAGGGCGTTGCGCTTGCTCGACAGGTCGCCGCCTTCGGTTTGAGCCACGATGGCTTCCACGGCCTTTTCGTTGCCCAGGGTCATCAGCATGGCCAGCACATCGCCAAAGGCTTCGTGGAACGCGCCGGTCTCGGCGCCGCTGCCTTCGAGGTAGCCGGGGCGAACCGCGTCGAGCACGGCGTGGCCCGTCTCGTGGGAGGCCACTTCGCCCGAATCGCCCGTGCTGGTCGTCTTGTAGTCGAAGAAGTGCACGCCCTTGAACTGACGGGCGTAGAAAGCGTTGGGCCACTCGCCGGTTTCGGGAGAAACCTGCAGTTGCTTGTCGCCAAAGGACCAGTCGATCGACTTGCCGGTCAGCTCACCGAGCACCTGATTATACTTGTCGACGGTAGCGGCCACCGAACCGAAGACGTTGGAACCGGTTGCCAGGGCGTGCCCCTGCGGATAGACGTAGTTGCCCTCGGCATTGGGAGTGATCTTGTAGGAGGGGTCCGGGCGCACGCCCACCAGCTGGCCGAAGACGAAAATGGCCTTCTTGTTGTCGAGCCGCACCGTATCCGTCGACAGCTTGCCATTGCCCGGGTCGACCTTGTCGATGGTCACCGAGTCGTTGTTCATCACCTCGGGGTCCTGGGGATTGTAGTTGAACTTCGCCGGGGCAGAGGTCGGAGTCGAGGTGGAACGGACGGGGATACTGTTGATGCTCATGGTCACTCCTAGTGTGTCGGTGACACGAGCATAGGACCTTCGGCCTCGTTTCAGGGTGACGATTTCGTTAACAAGTCGCTGCCCTGTGGTCAGTCGAACATCGGGTCGGCACCGTTCAGCTGCAGCTCTTTGTCGAGCGCCTCCTGGGCGTGGGCCGGGCAACCCTTGGCCAGATAGGCCCGAACCAGGGCCCGGTAGATCATCGGGTTCTCGGGGTCCATTTTGGCCATGGTGCGTAACAGTCCGATCAGGCGGTCGATGAGCTTGCGGTTGTTGTACAGCAAGAACATGTCGGTGTAGTGGTTTTGCATCACTTTTTTCTGCTTCTTCAGGCGCTCAAAGGTGGCTTCGCTGCGGTCTAACTCGCGGGCGTGCAGGGTGGTCAGCAGGGTGAAGGGGTACTTGCGCACCACAATGGTGTCGTCGGGGGTGAGCACCTGCCAAAAATACTGGCTGTTTTTGGCCAGCTGAAAAGGAGCGTTGTAGGGGTATTTGAAGCGGTTGGTTTTAACCTTGCTCTCGTAGATCACTTCATTCCACTCGTTGAACAACTGCAGCCGGTAGAGCGGAGCGCCCACGTTCTTCCAGTTGAACAGCGGCGGGAAAAGTTGGGGCTGCACCGAGGCGGCCAGAAAGGTTTTCTCTTTCTCCAGCGCGCCCTCGTCTTTCGACCCTTCGAAGTCTTTGGTGGCCAGCTTGCGCTCCAGCATGTAGGGAATGGGTATCTCTGAAACGGCCCGGTCGCGCGCCTTCTCTTTGCGCACCCCGCCGCTGCCCGAGAGCTTGTCGAGATTCTTGAAGGCAACCTTGGCCTGGGCGTCGGGTTCGACGATCTCCAGATGATCGTCGGCAAAGAAGTCCACCAGCACTTTGGCACCCTGGGGGGTGCGCAATTCGTCCTCGGGGCGTAGCAAGGTCAACCAGTAGGCCGGCTCCCAATCGCCTTGAGGATGGCGTAGTTCGGCCTGCCCCTGCACCAGCGAGATGATGGCCACCGGATTGTTCTTGGCCAGTTCCTGGGTGTCTTGGGCCCGGGCCAGCGGGGCCAACAGGGTGATCAACAGCAACAGCCACAGTCTCATCGTACCTCCTCATAGCCCCTGCCAGGGGACCCTGTGGGCTTAGCCGAAGCCCGCCCGGATGCCTTCCCGGGCCTTTTCGTTCTCCATCGGGGCGGCACCGCCCGGCGTTCATGGAATTCGTCTTCACGCTGCAGTTACGGTTGACTCACGAAGCTCCTCAATGAAGTAGATCGGGCGATGTTTCGATTGCTCGTAGAGTCGGCCGAGATACTCTCCCATGACGCCAAGCACCAGCAGTTGAACACTGCTCAGCAACGAGATTGCGCAGATCACGCTGGCCCAGCCCGGTACCGCGTTCAGATAGAAATAGCTGTACAGGGAATACAGGAGTAGCAGGGCTCCCATACCGGCCGTCATCACGCCGATCCAGCTGGCAATGCGCAGGGGAACCACCGAAAAGCTGGTGATGGCATCGGTGGCAAAAGCGAACATTTTGCCTAACGGGTATTTTGTCTGCCCGGCATGGCGCGCCTCTCGGCGGTAGGGCAAGGCCACCTGGCGAAAGCCGATCCAGCTGACCATCCCCCGCAGGAAGCGATGATATTCGGGCAGTGCCTTGAGGGCCTCCAGTGCTCGCCGGCTGAGCAGGCGGAAGTCGCCGCTGTCTTCGGGCATCGGTCGCTCCACGAGTCGATTCATGAGCCGATAAAAGGCGCTGGCGCTCTGGCGTTTGAAGGCGGTTTCGCCCAGACGCTCCTGGCGCTGACCGTAGACAACGTCGTAGCCCTGGCGGGCCAACTCCAACATTTGGGGCACCAGCTCGGGTGGGTCCTGCAGATCGGCATCGAGCACCACGACAAAGTCCCCTCGGGCCAGGTCTAAACCCGCCGAGAGCGCCTGTTGATGACCGAAGTTGCGCGAAAGCTTTACGCAGCGCAAACAGGGGAATTGCCCCTGCAGCGTCAGCATACGATCCCAAGTTGGGTCGCTGGAGCCGTCGTCGACCAGCACCACTTCGTAGGGGGAATCGCAGTTTTCCAGCACCGGAATCAGGCGATCGAGCAAAGCATCGAGTACCAGCGCTTCGTTGTAACAGGGAATCACCGCTGATAGCATGGGCCCCGGTTCTCTTCGCAGGGCTTAGCGTCCTTTGGGGCGGGGGGTCATCCAGGCGTAAGCAAAACCCCCCAGGAAACCACCCAGATGGGCCAGATGATCCACCGAGGTCGGGATCAACCAGAGCGCCACCACGGTAAAAACCAGGCCCGACGTCAGCAGTTCGCGCACGTGGTCACCCTGGAACAGGCGAAAGCGTTGGCTGAGCCCCAGCATGACGCCGAGCAGGCCGAAAGCAACGCCCGATGCACCCACCGTGAGGGTCGAGGGAGGGTTGAGCAGAGCGCTGAGCAGACCAGAACTCAGCGACGCCACCAGCCACAGCCCCAGGTAGCGGCGGCTGCCATACAGGCCTTCCACCCAGGGACCGTAGCGCAACAGGAAGAGCATGTTGAAAGCCAGGTGGGCAAGGCCAGCGTGCAAGAAACTGAAGGTTAGCAAGCGCCAGGGCTGGCGTAAGGCCGCGCTGGCCAGATTGCCGAACTGCAGGTCGAGCCATCCGCCCAGTTCGGGTCGGGCCTGGCCGATCACATAGATCAGGATACACAGGAAAACGGCGGAGTGGGTCAACTTGCTCAAAGGGTTGGTGTTGTCGAAGCGAACCTCATATTTTTCCCGCACTTTGCGTTGCAGGTCGGGAGTGATTTCACCGCTGCCTTCACAACTGGGGCAGCGCGGGGAACAATCCACCTGGCCCTGGCCCTTGCAGCTTTTGCACGGATAGGTGCTGCCACGCGACGAGGTGCGCTGGCCTGAACCCTCGCAGTTGGGACAAGGGATCTGTCCGGTCCCCTGGCAATCGGAGCACTGTCCGGAACCCTCACAGCGAGGACATTTCATCCGGGCCATTACGCTCAGAAGGAGAATCAACCCTCTTGTCACAACAGTGCTGGATGAAGAAGCTCGCCTGCCTCGTGTGGCTTTCGGTAACTCCTGCAATGGCCCAATCCATTTACCAGAACGGCACCGATTACGCCCAGGGACAGGCGGTCAACTGCTATACCAACAGCGGGGCAGCCCATTTTCGTAAGCAAATGGTGCGCTCGGGCGGTGTGCTTCGCAACCTTGAACCCCCACCCCCGCCCGCCATTCGCTTCAGTGCAGCCGACACTCCCAAGGCCTTCAGCTATTCCGAAAGTGGTTATCGGGGGGGGCGTCGACTGGTAACGGCTTACGCCTCTGACCGCGACGACTCGGGCAAGGTGGTGCGCCGCCCGGTCATGGTCGATATCGGCCAGGTCATCGATCGAGAGGCCCGCAAGAACGGCATCGACCCCCTGTTGGTCGAGCTGATCATCCAGCAAGAATCGGGCTTCGATCCTTATGCCTGTTCGCGTTCTGGGGCCCAGGGACTGATGCAGCTCATGCCCGGAACGGCCACTATGTTGGGGGTCACCGACCCTTATGACGTCGAGCAGAACGTAGCCGCAGGCACCAGTTACTTCGCTGCTCAGTTGCGCCGCTTTCAAGATCTGGGCATGGCCCTGGCCGCTTACAATGCCGGCCCTGGCGCTGTGGCCAGCTGCGGGGGGATTCCACCCTATGCAGAAACCCAGGATTATGTGGCAAAGATTTGTTCCCGTTACGGCGAGCGTCGTAAGAAGAACAGCAACCTCGGAGGATAACCTCCCATGAAGGGTTTCGACGACGAGCCGATCACAGCCGGTCTGCAGCGGCAATCCCACGCTCTTCTGTTCCAGTTGGCCAAAATCGCCGTCATGGTGTTTGTGGTCGTGGGCACCGCCGCCTTCGCAGGGGTCTTTGGAATCTCGATTTACGAGACCTACTTCAAGATTCCAGCCGAGGTTGAGGTGCCGGCCATCACCGGTAAACAGCTCTCGGAAGCCAACGAAATTCTGGAGAAAGTGGGGCTGCGGCTGGCCATTCAGGAAAGCCGCCACACCAACCGACATCCTGAGAAGGTGATCATTTCTCAGGATCCCGCAGCCGGGCGCCGGGTGCGCAGCGACCGGCAGATCCTGGCGGTGGTCAGCCTGGGTCCCGAGCTGGTGGATGTGCCCGACTTAAAGGGCAAAACCCTGCGCGAAGCGCGCATCGTTCTTTCCAACAGTCGCTTGAAAATCGGCAAGGTAACCTTTAAGCCCGAGAAGATGGGCGAACCCGAGCAAATCCTGCAACAGAGTCCCTCGGGTGGCGAGCGCGTGGCCAAAGGGCGAGCGGTGGATTTACAGGTGCAAAAGGGCAGCAGTTCGGCCACCACCAACGTTCCCAATTGGGAGGGCACTCCCATGGTTCGCATGGGCGAGATGCTCAAGGGCGCCCATTTGCAATTGGGTTCGGTGGTCTGGGTATTCAACGACTTTGTGCCCAAGGGCGAGGTGGTGGCTCAGATGCCGGCTCAGGGTCATAAGGTGGCCTACAACAGCGAAGTCGAACTGCAGGTGTCGGCCGGGCGTACTCAGGAGAAGCTTTTCAAACAACGCAGGCTGCGCATTCAGGTGCCCAGAGGCACCCGCAGTCAGCGGGTCAGCGTCGTCATCAATTCCGAGATCGGCGCAGATCGCATTTTCGAGGGAGCCACAGTGTCCGGAGACCAGTTGGAACTGCTGGTGGCCGGTTGGCACGGTTCCGAGGTCGAGGTCTACTTTAACGACCGTCTGAGCCGGCGAGAGAAGCTTTGAATCCTCTGGTCATTGCTCCCTCGCTCCTGGCTGCCGACTTCACTCGCCTGGGCGCCGAGGTCCAGGCCGTGCACCAGGCCGGCGCCGACTGGCTTCACCTCGACATGATGGACGGCCATTTCGTGCCCAATCTGTCTTTTGGTCCTCTGGTTGTGTCAGGCCTGGTGGGCGGAGCTTTGCCACTGGATGTGCATCTTATGGTGGAAAACCCGCAGGAATATCTCGACCCCGTGCATCGCCTGGGGGCGGTAGCGATGACGGTTCACGTTGAGGCCTGCAGGCACTTGCAAAGAATGCTGACAGCCATACGCGGCAAAGGCATGCTGGCGGGAGTAGCCCTCAACCCTTCTACCTCGCCCGCCTTTCTGGAGTACCTGCGGGGCGATGTGGACCTGGTGCTGGTGATGAGCGTCAACCCCGGTTACGGTGGACAGGCCTTCTTGCCCAACATGATGGACAAGGTTCGCCACATCCGCCAGATGCTGGAGCCGAACGTGCGAATTTCTGTCGACGGTGGGGTAGGGCCGGCCAATGCCGCAGCCCTCGTGGAAGCCGGGGCAGATGTGCTGGTGGCTGGCAGTTCGGTCTTTGGCCAACCCGACTATGCACGCGCAATTCAGGATCTCAGGGTGGGTGCACCTTGAGGTTGTTGGTGGTCGACGACGATGCCTTCAGTCGCAAACTGATGGCCATGTATCTGGCTCCGCTCGGAGGTGAGGTCGTACAGGCCGCCAGCGGTGCCGAGTGTCTGCAACGGGTGGCCGAAGGGCTTCCTCAACTGGTATTGATGGACTGCCAGATGCCTGAGATGGATGGATTCGAGACCGTCACGCGTCTGCGGGCCCAGGGCTACCAGGGGGTCATTCTGGCCCTGACGGGAAATTCCGATGAGGTCACGCTGCAACGCTGTCGTGAGGTGGGGATGAATGGCCACCTTTCCAAGCCCATCCAGGCCCCGGCCCTGAAACAGGCCGTTCAGGAAGCGCTGGGCCTGGCGGTTGCTCCCCCGTCGGCGGGACCGTCGCCCACGGCTGCGGCCCCATCGACCGTGAATCCAACCCCAGAGAGCAGTTCCGACGACCCGACGGCCAGAGTTCGGGAGCTGGCCCGCTCGGCCAACAGTCCCGCCCTGCTGCAGCGTCTTGCCGCCGCCTTTGTCAAGAACACCGGGGCGGTGGTGGCCGAGATCGAAGGCGTCCAGGGTCAGGCCGATCGGTTGCAGGCGCTCGGTCATAAGTTGAGGGGCTCGGCCGGAAGCTTTGGGGCCCATCGCCTGAGCGAACTGGCCGGCCGACTGGAATCGGACCCGGACTCGAATCTGGCCCCTCTGCTTCAGGAGTGGGCCCGGGTGAGAAAACTGCTTGAGGCCGTGATGGATGGAGGTTCTCCAACTTGAAGATACTAACGGTGCAGCTCCCGCTAAGGTTGCGTGCTCGCCTGGTGGGAAAGCTCAAAGAGTCGACGGTCGTGCCTGCGGCTTCGATCGAGGAGGCTCTCGAGCATCTGCGCAACGAGAGTTTTGAGCTGCTGATCTTCCAGGAAAGCGAGCACAGTGACTCGCTGGTTGCCCTGGCGAGTTTTCTCCCTCACCACAAAGGCCGGGTGCTGTTTTGTGCCCGCCAGGGACACGCTTCCGACTTCCAAAATCAACTCGTCAAACGCCTGCGCGTGACCGCCATCCTGCAACATCCGGTCGATCCCGACGAACTGGTTCGACGAGCCTCGGTCGAGCTGGACACGCGGGTGCCGGTTCTAGAGGCCCGGGTGGCCTCGAACCAGACCATTCCCAAGGCTCTGCTTCCGGTCTGGCAGCGACATCAAGAGACCAACCGCGAGCGTGTGGACATCCTGGTAGGCTTTCTCGAGCAAGAGTCCCCCGATGAAACCTGGCTGGAGGGGGCCCGGCGGGCGGCCCATCAGTTGGCCGGATCGCTGGGCACATTTGGTCTTGCCAGCGCCTCCTTGCTGGCGCGTGAGGCCGAGAGCCTGGTTACGGCCTATCCACAGGTGAGCGCCGAGCAGAGTCAGCGGCTCTTCCGAGTGATTCATGCGTTGCAGCTGCAGGTGGAAGACCCCCAGCTTAAGCTGCCCGACCTCGACCGCGAAGCGCCCCTGGGGTCCCTGTTGATATTTAGCATCGACTCGGAATGGTCGCAGCGCTTTTCAGAAGCCGCCTCTGAAGCCGGCTATCACCCGCTGTTAACCGACGACCCGGCTGGCGCGCGCCGCTTGTTGGCCATGGAGCAACCGCGACGATTGGTGGTCGATCTGGGCGATCTGGGCCTGGATGGGCTCACCCTGATTCACGATCTTAGCGGTCAGGGGCGTCAACTGGTGGCCCTCTACGAGAGTGGCGCAGCCCCAAGGGTTCAGGCCTGCACCACGCTGCGCAAGCCGGTGGCCGATAGCGACATCCTGGCTGAACTGGAGCAGGCCGAAACCCCGCAGGAAGAGGAAAAACGGAAGGTGCTTGCGGTAGACGATGACCCCATTGTGCTGGAAACGCTGCAGGCTTTGTTGCAGTCGATGCATATTGAGGTCTATCCGCTGCAGGATCCCCTGAGGTTCTGGGAGATGCTCAACGAAGTCCAACCCGATCTGGTCATGCTCGACGTCGACCTGCCTTATGTGGGTGGCGTGGAGCTCTGCAGAGCCCTGCGCGCCGAGCCCACCTATTTCGACCTGCCCGTCATTTTCCTCAGTGCTTACAATGATGCCGAGACGGTCCACCGGGTCTTTGTTGCCGGCGGCGACGACTATGTGTTCAAGCCGATCATCGGGCCCGAATTGTTGACACGAACCCGCAACCGACTGGCTCGCCTGACTCGCCAGAGTGTGCCCACGGCTCAGGTCCGAAGCGAAGGCGGTGTCGCCGTCGACCTGGCCTATCTGATCCAGCCCGAAGAACTGTCTCGCGAACTTTTCTCGCGTTTGTCGCTGGCCGGATTTAGCCTGGAACGTTTGCCAGAATCGGGTCCAGAGCTGGTGGAGCGGCTTACCTGCAACGTGTCCCAGCGACCCCGACTGGTGCTGCTCGATGCATTGCTGTGTAACGACGTCGTTCAGGGGTTCGACGGGCTGGGCATCAACAACTACTCCCAGGTCTGGTTGCGAGGCGACCTCACCGAGGAAGAGATCCAATGGGTGTACGAGTGGGGGCTGGCCGGGTATCTCCCCGACGGTCTGGACATCAACGTGCTGGTCAGGAAGCTTGAGCGCGCGTTGCGAGCTCCTTGAACCTCAAAGAAACGCCTGCAGCTGTTCGCCAAGCAGCATCGGGTCGAAGGGCTTGGCCACCACTCCCCGTGCCCCCGCCTCGAGAAACTGGCGTCGTTCCTGTTCGCTTTGAGCTGCCGTAAGGAACACCACCGGGGCCGACGTCAACTGGAGCAACCGGGGGAGGAGTTCCAAACCGGATTCGGACCCCAGTTGATAATCCAGCAATACCAGATCGAAGTGCCCCTGGCTTAGCGCCTCCAGGGCGGCTTGCGAGTGGCTGGCGCTGGCGCTGGTCCAGCCTGCGATGTCCAGCCCGATGCTGGCGAGTTCCACAATGTCTTCGGCGTCATCGACAATCAGGACGTGGGGCACGGGGGAAACTCCTTTCGAAAGGCCGTCACAGCAGCGTCGCATTCCTCTTTGAGCAGAGCCACCAGCTCCTCGATCGGCTGCCACTCGCCCTGCCTGGCCTTCTCTTCCAATTCCCCAGCCATGCGCGACAGTCGGGTGGCTCCGAAATTGCCCGACGAACCCTTGATGGTATGAGCTGCCAATGTAAGCCCCTCCGTATCTTGCTCGAGCTGAGCCAGAATGGCATTGCCTACCAGGCCGGCGAACTCTTCTTGCAAGGTGGCGATCAGATCCTGGACCGCCTCGTTGCCCCCATACTCCAACACGTCCCGCAGGTTGCCCAGGGCGGCTGAATCGAGCACCGGCAGGTGGCGCCAATCCGAATCGGCGGTCGCAGTGGATAGCTCCGGCTGAACTGCAACAGGTGCTGCGGATGCCGCGGGTGCCGCTTCGGCGGCCAGCTCTTCGTTGCGTGGGCAACGCAACAGGGCTTCTCGCAGCGCCTGTGTTTGAATGGGCTTGGCCAGGAAGTCGTCCATGCCGGCCTCGCGACAGGCCTCGCGCTCGGAAAGGGTGGCGTTGGCGGTGAGAGCGATAATGCGGGGGCGTTGCAGATAGGCCTCAACGATGCGGCGAGTCGCCTCCAGGCCGTCCATCTCGGGCATGTTGACGTCCATGAGGATGACGTCAAAATGAGCCCTTTCCATGGCCTGCAGCACCTCCAATCCGTTGGCTGCGGCCTCGGCCTGATAGCCCATCTTCTCCAGAATGATCAGCATCATCTTCTGGTTCACGTAGAGATCGTCGGCCACCAGAATGCGCAGCGGGTGGGCCTTGCCCAGGCTGACGTCCAGTTGTCGCCGCACCTCGTTTTGCTGGTTGTCGGGGTCGAGCAGTCGGCACAGCACGTCAAACAGATTGACGGGGCGCAGCGGCTTGTGGAGATAGGCGACGAAGAGTTCGGCCGAGTCGACCTCACGTCGACCCAACGAGGTCCAGGCGATCAGAGGAAGTTCGAGAGTGACCTTGCGGATTTCCCGGGCCAGCTCAACCCCGTCCATTTCGGGCATCTGGATGTCCAGCACGGCCAGATCGAAGGTCTGACCTTGCTGGATCCAGCGCAGGGCCTCGCGCGGATACTCACAGGCTGTGACCTGAAATCCCCAGTTGCCGGCCCGGGTCATCAGCAGCCGCCGGTTGACGGCATTGTCGTCAACGACCAGCATGCGCTTTTGGGCAAAGCTTTCGGGAACATGATCGTAGGGGCGGGCGGGTAGTTCGGCCGGTAATCCCAGAATCGTGAAACTGAAGGTAGACCCTTGACCGAGCGTGCTGGTCACCTTGATTTCGCCGCCCATGGCCTCGACGAACCGCTTGCAGATGGCCAGACCCAAGCCGGTGCCTCCGAAGCGCCGGGTGACCGAGCTGTCGACCTGAGTGAAGGGGCTGAAGAGGTTGCCAATGCGATCTTCGGGGATCCCGATGCCCGAGTCTCGCACCGAGAAACTCACTTCGTGCTGCTCGTCCTTGCGTCGGGCAGAGACGCTGAGAACCACATCGCCCTGAGAAGTGAATTTGATGGCATTGCTGAGCAGATTGATCAGGATCTGGCGCAGTCGGGTCGTGTCGCCGACCAGGCCGCCCGGAACTTCCGATTCGATTGAGTAGGCCAGTTCAATCCCCTTGTTGGCGGCCAGCGGTGAAACCAGTTCCAGCGCACCCTCGATGCACTCCAGCAGGTCGAAAGCCACCATTTCCAGTTCCAGATGGCCGGCTTCGATTTTGGAAAAGTCGAGGATGTCGTTGATGATCGACAGCAAACCCTCGCCACTGCTGCGCACCGTGCGGGCATAGTCGCGCTGGTCGGCGTTCAGTTCGGTCTCGAGCAGCAGTCCGGTCATGCCCAAAACAGCATTTAACGGGGTGCGGATTTCGTGGCTCATGGTGGCCAGAAATGCGCTTTTGCTGCGGTTGGCCTGCTCGGCGCTGTCGCGGGCCGCGATCAGTTCTCGGCCGCTTCGATAGCGCTCGAACACCCGCCCCAAATGGCTGCCGATTTGCTCCAGAGCCTCGATCAGGCCGTCATCGGGCGGATCGGACTCGAGCGAAAAGAACTCCAGTACCGCTACCACTTCGTCGCCGATCAGCACGGGAAAGGCAAAGGTGGCCTTGAGGCCCAGTGCCAGGGCTTGTTCGGTACGGCGAAACCTGGGGTCGTCCAGGCGTTCCAATACCACGGGCCGGCGCGTCACCATGACCGTTCCGGGCAATTCCTTGTATTGCTTGAGATTCAACTCGGCCGTGGCCACCTGAAACCGGTCGAGTTCGGTGTCGGCCATCACCGCGCTCGTCTGTTGCTTGAGAGGAGAGGTTTGCTGCAAGAACGGGCTGGCCATCTCGGAACCAATGCGCCACAGCCCGCTGCTGGTCAGTTCTTGCGAGCCCTCTGGCTCTACTTTCCAGGCGTGGGCCAGTGGCCAGCCCGTGTAGGCACACACCGATTCCATCCCCAGTTTGAGGGCCTGACTGGGATTTTTGGCCATGTTGGCCGCCCGTGAAATCGATTCCATCAGTTGCAGCAGCTGAGTCTTGCGGCGCAACCGTAGGGTTCGCTCTTCCACCTGAACCAGCAACTGATTGAAGTTGCGGTACAGAGAACCCAGTTCGTCATCGGCGTCGTACGAGGCTCTGCGACTGAAGTCGTTGTCCTGGGTGATCAACTCGGCCAGGGCTGTCAGACGCAGAATGGGCGCCGTCAACCAGGATTGAAAGCGAAAGCTGGCCAGCGCCACCAGGGCACCGCAGATCAGCGTCAGCGCCATGGCGGTCCGCACCAATTCGTCGCGTTGCCGATGATAGGGCTCGAGTGAGTAACATACCGAAACGAAGCCGCCCGAAAGTGGCTCGCTGAGCACGGCTCGATGAGACTTCCAGTCGAATCGGGTGGAACGTGCCAGCTGCTGGGGCGCTTCCTGGCCAAAGCTGCTCACCACCTGCCCCGATTCGTCGAAGACGGTGGCGCCAAGAATCTCTTCCCCGCCGATCAATGCCCCCAGGTCGGCCTGTTGGGGTTGGGCTCGAGCGATCAGACGGGTGTAGTTTTGAAACCGCGTTTCCAGGCTCTCAACCGAGGCCACGCTCCACAGTCGATAGAAGGTGCCCACCGAAAGCAGCAGGCCGAACATCGAGACTCCCACCAGGATCAGAGTGAGTTTTCGAGTGATCGGTAGGCTGCGCAAATATCGTCTCACCCGCGGCCGTTTCGGCCCCTCGATTGGGAGACCTGCGAGCAGGAGCCGGCCCACCTGCGTTGTAGCTAAAGGGACTATGAGTATTCTCCAAGACTTTACCAATCCCGAATATCTTCACGCGCTTACCACCTCGATCAAGTACGGCCTCGGTGTCGTTATCGGCATGCTGGGCGTCGGCTCGGCTCTCACTCTGTTGGGAGGCGGCTGGTCGGCCACCTGGTGGAATAAAGATCAAGGACACCAGCACTAGGTGCTGGTTACTCTCGCCCATCCGGAGGCCCACTGGGAAGCTTTCCAGGCCAGCTTCTGGCTGCAGCGAGCTCATAAGCGCCTGAATCGTACTGTGATTCAGGCGCTCGTTCGAGAGCGTCTCGAACTGGCCATCGAGCAGGCACTCGAGTATTGGGTTCATCCTGACGACTTTGAGGCAGGTTCTCGGCATGTCGAGCGCTGGCTTGGTCGCCAACTCGAGATTCACGGTCTGGAGCTAGACCGGCTGCGCCTTGTGGGGCTGCCTCGGGTGCCTCAAGTGCGCCACCGCGAAGATCTGGTTCCCACCTACCAGGAATACTGGCTGGAAGACATTGCCACCCAAGACGGTTTTCAACTCAGCCTCGACGTTGTCGTGCGGGCCTGGGTGCCAGCACTGGTGGTGGGGCAAGGCAACGTCACGCTGCTCGACAGCCTGATCAAAGAATCGGCCGAGCACTATTTCGCCCAGGTCGACTCGGAGAAATGCCTGGCCGAGGTGCAAAACTGGCAGGCCCAGCTGGCCGATTTTCGCCAGAACCTGGGGCTGACCTACCGGGTGGTCTCAGCGCTGCTGCTGGCCGCAAAAACGGGCGTGATGCGCGAAGACCCCGGGATCTTTTCCGACTGTTCCTGGGTGACCCGGCGCCAGTTGAAATCGGGCCCGCGAGCCTTCCAGCCCGGCCAGCGTTACGGCTTTCTCGATCCCTATCAGCTGTTCTTCATGCTGCGCGACCGCAAAAGGCTCGAACGCGGATTCCTCAGCGGCCGCGGCTAGCCGCTAGCCCGGCGAGGCTGCCTCGGCTTCGGGTGCCTGGGCCAAAATGTCTTCGAGCATCTTCAGGTGAGCTTCGATGGCCAGGCGAGAGCGATGCACCACACCCAGACCTTCCCAGACCATGCCTACGCCGTTGACGAGGAAATCGCGCTGTGGGTCCTTCACATAGGCGGCCATTTCCAGCAATCCCTGCTCCACCTGTTTGATGCCCTCTTCAAAAGCGGCTCCGACCTCCTGCATGTAGGGCAGGTGCTGCTCGCGCCATACCTGCAGCGTTTCTTCGTTCATGCCGGTTTCGTCGGCGGTTTCCTCGGCGATCTCGCCAAGTTCACGTTGGAATTCTTTGAGCCCCATCGCCGTCTCACCCAGAATGGACTCGAACTCGGCAGGCGTGATTTTGCCGTCGTGAACGTCGTCGCAGGCCTGGAACAGCTTGGCCACGTTTTCGGTCATCGGCAGCTCCTGGGTTTCCTCCAGGGTGGGTCCGCTCAGCACGTTGAAGGTCGAGGAGGCACTGGCCACACCGGCCGTGGGCGTGGGCAGCACCGCTCCACAGGCCTCGCAACGCCGGTTTTCCGGAGGATTGGCACGGCTGCAGCCGGGACACACCACGTGGGACTGGTGTTGAGCGGCGGTAGCATAGACCTCGTGCGACTCGCCCAGTTGGCGGGCGGTGTCGATCAATCTCTGCAACAGGGGTTGGAGGGTGGCGGGGTCGGCTGACCCACCCAGCGCCTTGCCCAGTTCTTCAACCACCGCGTCGTGGGCGTCACCGCGCTCGAGGGTGCGGGGGATTTCGTCGCGCACGAGGGCCGATTCGGTGGGCCGGGCTACGGATTTTTCGAAGTTCTCCCACACCTGGAAAAGAATGTCGGAATATTCATTGTAAATGGCCCGCACCGTGGCCATCTCGAGCTGACCGGCCATGCCCTTCTCCACCACCGACAGCAACACGTTGGTCGAGGGAATGGGCGTGGGGCCCTCGGCCCCCTGGGCGATCAGTTGTTCCAGTTGCTGAGCCCGCGCCAACGATTGGTCGAGGCGCTGAAAGTGGGGTTGCAGTTCGCCGCCTTCCAATGACTCGCTGCTGGCCAGAGCCTCCAGCGTGGAGAGGATTTGCTGGTAGGCTTCCAGACACAGCATTTTGCCCGGCAGCATCAGGGGGCGCACATCCTCGGCTTTCTTGCGAAAACCCTCGAGGAAATTCTTGAGAAACTGGTCCCACTGCTCTTCGGATTCGTGGCCCGCCACAATGCTTTCGGCCAGCCGGTCGAGGGTGTTGGTCCAGGGTTGCGAGTATTCGCCCACCGATGCATAGGCTCGTGCGTAGGCATTCATGGCCGCGGTCAGAGCGGGCACCACGACCTGGCCCTGCTCGTAAGATTCGACCACGGCATTGTGATCGTGGGCCGAGGCGGCCTGGTGGAGTTGCTGTAGCCAGTTGCGATAGGTCTCGAGCTGGGCCAGCAGCGACTGCATGGCATCACCGGCCTGGGCCAGAAACTGTGGGCCATTGTGTTGGGCGCGTTCGGGCACCTCGCGCAACTCGCGCTCGACGACCTGCAATTGCCGCTCCACAATTTGCAGCAGTTCGTCAGGGTCTTCCCCGCCGATAACGGCAAACAGTTGCCGCTGAATCTCGTCGACCGGACTGGAGCCTTGATGCTGTACAAACATATCCTACACCTCGCCGCCGGGTGTTCTCGAAACCCCCGGGCAAACCCTTGGGGAGGACTCTATCGTTGTAGCGACAACTCCGAACCATGCAACAAGCCCGGGTCACCCGCTTTTTAGACGCTCGCTATACCTCGACTCTGGATGAGGTGGCCTTGTGCAACCTGGCCTACGGGTCGCGCTTGCTGGCCCAGCCCGACAGTTGGGACAAATTACGCCAATTTCAGGTTGCCTGTCCGGTGCCACCGGGCGATTCCTGGTTGGAGCGGGCCCGCGACGCCCACGTGTTGGTGGCCGATGGAGACGACCCCCCCGATTTTGTGGTGAGGCTGCGTCAGGCGCTGCAGAACTATCTGGCTCGTTTCCAGCCCGATGGGTTGGGGTTGGTCGATGGCTCGGACTTGCAGTTGCTCGAGCGGGCCGAGTCGGTATATCGCAAACTGCACATGCCTTCCCCCTTCCAGGGCGATCCGCTGAAGGCGGGCCCCCTGATGCGCCGACCGGAGCGCCTGGTCGATTTTGTTTTCGACCATACTCGGGCCTTTCTGCAAGACGACCTGCAGGGGGATAGCCAGGGGGTCGAGGTCGACATGGTGCGTCAGTTTTCGCAGCGGCCGGCCATGAAGCTGCGTTATGAGCAGCAGTTCTGCACCCCCCACACCAGTCAGCTGCGCGCCCGAGAATTGTTGCGCGTCCTGCCCGACGGTGGGCGAATCCTGGTATTGGGCGACGACGATCTGGTATCGCTGGCTCTGTTGCGACAACACCCCGAGTTGCGGGTCGACACTCTGGAGTTGGACACCGATCTGGTGGCTTTCCTCAAAGCCGAAGGCGGAGAACGCCTGACGGTCTTGGAATGCGATTTGCGCCAGGGAGTTCCCGAGGCGATGCGCGCAGCTTACCAGGTGGTGACCACCGACCCTCCCTACGCCGCCAACGGCATGCGCTTTTTTCTGGAGTGCGCTCGGGCCTCACTGGCGCCGGGCCCGCAGAGTCGACTGATGCTGACCACCTATCCCGGGCTGATCGAGTCGCCCGAACGGCTCTGGACCGATCTGAAGGAGCTGCAACTGCAGGTGTTGCAGCAGCATCCTCACTTCAGTCGCTACATCTACAATAACAATTACCGGGTGGAGCATCTGGCAGCCATGCGTCATCTGGGTTGTCCCTTGCACCCGACCACCGAACTGATCGGATTTCCTTTCCTCTATGCTCACTTCTACGAGATTGGCTGGAGATCGTGATCGTCGAAGAGGGTCATTCCCTCCAGCTGCTCCCCAACGGAGGTTGGGATGAACGCATTGTAGGCGTGCAAGTCGGCGAACTGGTGCGCAGTCACGTCCTCTTTGCTCGTGATCGGGTGGTGGTGTATGACACCCTGCTCGGCCCCCTGAGCGGCGGCTGGCTGGCCGATTTTGTGGCCCGGCAGCGGGGCGGGCGCCAGGTGGTCGTGGTGCTCTCACACTCCGATTGGGATCACTGTTGGGGCAATCAGTGTTTTTCCGCGCCGCTGGTGGGCAGCCACGAGTGCGCCCGTCGCATGCTGGGCGCGCCGGGCAGCCAGGAGTTGGCCCGCAAGCGCCTGGAACACGCCGACTATGCGGCCGTCGAGGTGGTGGCGCCGTGGCTGCGGTTCGAGGGCGACTTTGAGCTCGAAGGCGGCGACCTGCGGATGCAGTTTCTGGCCACTCCGGGTCACCGCCCCGATCACCTGGCGCTCTACCTGCCGCAGCTGCGCACCTTGCTGCCCGGCGACGCCGTGGAAACGCCCTTTGCATTGCTCGATGAAGAGGACCCGGTGGAGAATTTCCGCGACATGCTGGACACGCTCGAGAAGTTGGCCGGGCTGCCCTGCGACTGGCTGCTGTGCAATCACGCTCCCCCCCAGGCCGGCAATCGGTTGATTCTGGACAATCTGGCCTACTATCGAAAGTGGCTGTACCTGGCCCGGGAAGGGGACTCGTTGGAGGCGCTGCTGGAGCGATTTCCTTTTCCAGGCGGCCCCGAGTTCTATCGTGACGAGCACCGGCGCATCGGCGCCGCCGCTCTCAAGGCAGCGCAAATTCTTCCAGCTGTTCCAGCAGAGCCGCCAGCCGCGGGGGCAGGGGAGCCCTGATCTGCAGCGGTTGCCCTCCCACAGGATGGGTCAGGGTTAACTGGCGTGCTGCCAGAAACATCTGTTGCAACCCCAAAATGGCACCGGCCGCCCGGTTGTGGTCGCGGTCGCCGTGCTGGGTGTCGCCCAAAATGGGATGTCCGGTGGCCTTCAGGTGGCGCCGGATCTGCTGGCGGCGTCCGCTCACGGGTTCAACCTCCAGCAGCGAGTAGCGAGCGGTGGGGTAGCGCCCCACCTGCCAGGGCAGGCAATAGCTGCGCAGCACCGTCCAGCGGGTTTCGGCTGTTCGCCCATCGATGGGTTGAGAGCAGCCCGTGAGTTGCTCGGGAAAGTGGCCGCGACACAGGGCCAGGTAGCGTTTCTCGACGCGGCGTTGCTGGAATTCTCCAAATACCGTGCGCAGCACCGACAGGTCAAGGGCAAAGAGCAACACCCCGGCGGTGGCCTGGTCGAGGCGGTGACAGGGGTGCACCCGCATCCCCAGCTGGCTGCGCAGTCGACGCAGACAACTGTCGCGCCCGCCGCCAGGGCGATCGACCTGAGGATGCACCAGCAGACCGGCCGGCTTGTCGACGGCCACCAGCCATTCATCCTGATAGAGAACCGCCAGGGTGCTTTTTGCCAAGATCGCTCACTCTTCGCATTCACAGAGGTCCACCTCCTCGTTGGCATCGGCCTCTTCCAGGGCTCGGCGCACCATTTCCGACAGTCGCGGACGCAGCCTGCGGTCTTCCAGAGCCGTGGGTGTCGAGCGCGCCTTCTCCAAATCGGACAGGCGGTGCAATTTCAGGCCCAGGACGCGGGCCAGACGCAGCTGACTGATCCCGAGGTAGCTTCTGGTTCGGGACAGTTCCTGAGCCAGCGACGTTCTAAAGGCATATCTTCCCTTCACATGTTCCTCCACGAAAACGGGTCCGTTTTTTGGACCTCTGTGGCGTGAGGGTAGCGGAGGGGGTACTTCCGGATGACTTCGCCAGAGGAAAAAGTTTGCCAAATTTCGTGCAAAGCATGGCGATTTCGTAGAGAAGGAACCCCTCCGGCATTGTGAAAGTTTTCACAATGCCGATGATCGCTCCGAGTGTGCGCCAGAAGCTTGCCCTCTTCATCGATTTGGTCCGGCTAGAGCAGACGCTGTTCGCCTTGCCTTTCGCCTATGCCGGCATGCTGCTGGCCGGTCGCGGATGGCCCAGCTGGACCCAGCTGTTCTGGGTTAGCCTGGCCATGTTTGGGGCTCGCACCGCCGGAATGGCCGCCAACCGCTGGATCGATTGGCATATCGACGCCCTCAATCCGCGCACCGCTTCTCGGGCGCTGCCGGCCGGTAGGGTAGGGGGGTCGTCGGTGGTGTTGCTGGCCCTGGCCAGCCTGGGGCTGCTGGCGCTGGCGGCGGCCCAACTGAATCCGTTGTGCTTCCAACTGTGGCCGCTGGCCGCTTTCCTACTCTTGGGCTATAGCTATACCAAGCGCTTTACCTGGCTGTGTCATCTCTGGCTCGGCCTGGTTCAGGCCTGCGCGCCCATCGGCGGTTGGTTGGCCGTGCGCGGCGAGTGGGCTGCCACGCCGCTCTGGCTTGGGCTGGCCATCCTGACCTGGGTAGCGGGTTTTGACGTCCTCTATGCCTGCCAGGATTATGACCACGACCGAGCCCACCGGCTTCACTCCATTCCGGCTCGCTTCGGAATCGGCAGGGCCTTTCGTTTGTCCGAGGCGCTTCACGGCCTCACCCTGTTGTCCTTGATGGCGGTGGGCTACACTGCCGGGCTGGGGCTGGGCTATGCCACGGCGCTGCTGTTGATCGCCCTGTTGCTGGTCTATCAGCACCGCATTCTGAAACCCGATGACCTCAGTCAGATCCAGCGCGCGTTTTTCAGCGCTAATGTGGGTATCAGTCTCACGCTGCTGGGGGCGCTGCTGTGGGAGTACTGCCGATGACCGAAGTGATGAGTGTATTTGACCTGGCCCGACTGGCCCGCCAGCGCCGCCGCGCCCGCCTGTGGCTGCGGCCCGATGGCGCAGTGGACCTGCAACCCCTGGGTGGCCCCGAGCTGGGCAAGATCGAGCCGCACATTCGCGAGGTTCATTTTCACCCGCGCAAGGGGGAAGAACTTCAACAGACCTGGGAAACCCTGACCCACCTGCGAGGCTTGCATCCCGAGGCTCTGCTGCACGGGCTGTCGCCGGGTTGGGTGAGCCAGCACGGCCGCGACGCCCTCGATCGGGCCTGTGCGGCCGGCTTGCAACGCTTCTGCTGGTTTACTGGCGAACTGGGTTCAGCTCAGCATCCGGCCGCTCGGGGCTGGGAAGAACTGGCGGATGCCCCCGTAGACAAGATCGCCGTGTTCGTCTACGGTCCCGAACACAGCCTGGCCGACGCCGAACAGCGCCTGCAGCAGCTGGCCCGGGCCAGTCGCCTGCGGCAGGTGTTGCCCCTGCCTCGGGCCGCAGGCGACCTGGTGCTGATTTCAGGAGCCACCACCGACGGTGTGCGCGATATCGAGATGCTGGCCTTCACCCGCAGCCAGCTCGACTCCCAGGTGTGCGTTCGGGCCAGCTGGGCGGCTTTGGGCTTCAAGCTGGCTCAAAGTGCGCTGGCCTTCGGCGCCGATGGCTACGGTGGCTGGGGCCTGGAAGAGCTGTTGACCTATACCTCGCGTTGCCGTCCTGCCGATCTGGTGACGCTCGATCAGGCTCTGGCCGGAGCCGCTGAGGCCGGGATGGAGCCCGAATGAAACTGGGTTGTCTCAGCTATATCAATGCCTTTCCGGTGACCCTGGGCTTGGAACTGGGCGAGGTGGAGTTCCAGGGTGAGAGGATCAGTGCCGAGCCCACCCGGCTCAATGCTTTGACGCGTCGAGGCGAGCTGGATATCACGGCCATTTCTTCCATCGAGTATTTGAGTTGCTGGCAAACCTATCGGGTGGTGGAAGGGGTGGCCCTGAGCAGCCCGGGGGCGGTGCTCAGCGTTCGCCTGTTCAGCCGCATTCCGCTGGCCGAATTGCCGGGCCGGCGCGTAGCCGTGACCACCGCTTCGGCCACTTCGCGGGCGCTGCTGCAGATACTCATCCCCGGCATCCAGGTTGTGTCGCTTCAAGGAGCCCCGGAATTGAGTGAAGAGCAGCCCGCCGTCCTGCTGATCGGCGACCAGGCCCTGACCTCGCCATTGGCGGCACCCTACGGGCTCGATCTGGGCGAAGCCTGGCATCAACGCACGGGCTACCCTATGGTCTTTGCTCTGTGGCTGGCCCGGCGCAGCCTGCCCCACGGATATGCCGAAGAGGTGCTCCATCGATCGCGACGTTGGGGCGAGCAGAACCGCGACCGGGTGCTGCAGGAAGCACAGCTCCGAACGGGGCTGGCCGGCGACTTGCTCGACCGCTACTATCGGGGGCTGCATTACTATCTGGGGGCTCGCGAACGCGAATCCTTGGAGCTGTTCTATCGCCTGGCTGGCGAGCACGGACTGGCCGAGGTGCCGCCCCAATTGCTGACAAAGGAGACGGTATGGAACGCCTGAGTGTGGAGCAGGGGCTGGCCCTGTTTGATCAGGACCTGTTGGAGTTGGGGGCGGCGGCCGACGCCGTGCGGCGTCAGCGGTTTCCCGAGGGCTACGTAACCTTCGTTCGCGACCGCATCATCAACTATACCAACGTCTGCATCACCTATTGCAAATTCTGCGCCTTCTATCGACCCCCGGGGCACGAAGAGGCCTATGTCAGGCCCAAGGCCGAGATCTTTGCAAAAATCGAAGAAATGTTGCGGCATCGCGGTACCACCGTCATGCTTCAGGGGGGACATCACCCCGACCTCAATATTGACTATTATGAGGACCTGTTTTCCTCGGTCAAGCAGCGCTTCCCCGAAGTGTATTTGCATTCACTGACGGCTTCGGAGGTCGACCACATCGCCCATCAATCCGGGCTGAGCCTGGAGGAAACCCTGATTCGGCTCAAGCAAGCCGGTCTCGACTCGCTGCCGGGTGGGGGGGCCGAGATGCTCGTCGACGAGGTACGCCAGAAGGTCTCCCCGCTGAAAGCCAGTGCGGACCGCTGGTTCGAAGTTCACGAAGTGGCCCATAGCCTGGGTATGGAATCGACGGCGACCATGGTGTTCGGCTTTGGCGAGTCCAACCTGCAGCGCATCCAGCACCTGGAAAGGCTGCGTCAGTTGCAGGACCGAACCGGAGGCTTCCGCAGCTTTATCCACTGGAGCCTGACTCCCAACCACACCGGTATGCAGCGCACCATTCCCCCGGCCGGCCAGGAGTATCTGCGCATTCTGGCCATCGCTCGTCTCTATCTGGACAACTTCAACCACATTCACGCGGGGTGGGTTACCGAAGGGGCCAAGCTGGCCCAACTGGCCCTCAGTTTTGGGGCCGACGACCTGGGCAGCGTGCTGATGGAAGAACTGGTCAACTCGGCCACCGGCGTGGCCTATTCCTATAACGCTCCGCAGATCGCCCAGATGATTCGTTCGGTGGGCCGAATTCCGGCCGTGCGCGATAGCTGTTACCGCATCCTCGAAGTCCTCGAGGCGGCCTGATGAACCAGGCCTCTGCGCCGCCGATGATCGCTCAGATGTTCAACCGGATCCATGCCCGTTACGACCATCTGAACCGGGTGCTGAGCCTGGGACTCGATGCCACCTGGAGGCGACGGGCCGTCCGCGAAAGTGGTTTGGGCCCCGGCGACAGCGTGGTCGACCTGTGCTGCGGCACCGGCGATCTCAGCGCCGAACTGGCACGCTGTGTGGGGCCCAGGGGACGGGTGGTGGGCGTGGATTTCGCCGAACTGATGCTGCAACAGGCCCGCCTCAAGCTGCCCCAACTGGAATTCATCCAGGCAGACGTGCTTCAGGTTCCCCTGCCGGGTGGCTTTGACGCCGTCACCATCGCCTTTGGTCCCCGCAATATCCCCGACCTGCCCGGGCTGTGGCGCGAGGTTCGCCGACTGCTCCGACCGGGAGGGCGACTGGTGTCGCTGGAACTCACTCGTCCGCGAGGCCTGCTGGGATGGCTGCATGCGCTGTATCTGCGCTGGGTTTTGCCAGTCCTCGGGGCGCTGCTGGCGGGTGACGGACCGGCCTATCGCTATCTGTCGAAAACCGTAGCCGCTTTTCTCGACCGCGAGGCCCTGAGTCAAACGCTGCGCGAAGCGGGCTTTTGCCAGGTGGAGTCCATTCCGCTCAGCGGTGGCATTGTGACCATCCATCGAGCCGTGGCACCTTGACCCAGGGGTATGAGCAGCGGGGCTGTTGGCGCATTGTCGGCCTGATGTCGGGCACTTCGGCCGATGCCATCGACTCGGCACTGGTCCAAATCGACGAGAACGGAATGCGCCTGCTGCGCTTCCTTTCGCTGCCTTACGACGCGGAAATCCGTCAGGCCATCTTCCGGCTGATGGAGGACCGTGCCGGGGTTCGTGAACTGAGCCGCATGCATGTCCAGCTCGGTCGGCTGTTTGCCGAAGCGGCCCTGGCGGTTCTCCAGGGAGAATCTGCCGATCTGGTGGCTTCTCACGGTCAGACGGTGGCACATCTGCCGGGCGAGGAGCCCCCCTCGACCCTGCAAATCGGTGAGGCCAGCGTAATTGCCCAAAGGGTTGGGGCCCCCTGCGTAGCGGATTTTCGCCCCGCCGACATGGCCCTGGGCGGACAGGCCGCTCCGCTGGTTCCGGCTTTCGACGCCTGGCTGTTGCGGGCCCAGGGCCCGAACCTCGATCGAGTGGCCATCAACCTGGGCGGCATGGCCAACTGCACCTGGGTTCCCCACAGCCACACCCGGCCTGTGGAGGGCTGGGACAGCGGGCCCGGCAATGTGTTGCTCGACGCCCTGGCCGAGCAATATTGCGCGACTCGTTGCGATCTGGGTGGCGCTTTGGCCTCGTTGGGCACGGTCGACCCGGCGATCCTCGAGGAGATGCTACAACATCCTTATTTCCATCAAGACGGGCCCCGTTCCACGGGACGCGAGACCTTTGGGCGCGATTTTTTGCAGCCCTATCTGGAGCGGATCGGGGCGGCCGATCTCATGCGCACAGCCCTGGCCCTGACCTGCCGGAGCCTGGTCGATTCGCTGCGGCCACGCGCTCAGGGGCAGGCTTTTGAAGCCGTCGTTGGCGGAGGGGGCGTGCACAATCCCGTCTTGCTCAACGATCTCCGCGACCAGCTGGCAACCTTGCCGGGATTTCAAGGGTTGCGCAGCTTCGCCGATTTTGGCATCGATCCCGATGCCCGCGAGGCCTGTGCCTTTGCCTATCTGGGACATCAAACCATGCTGGGCAGGCCGGGCTCGCTGCCCAGCGTTACCGGGGCGCGCCGTCCGGCCGTTCTGGGCAGAATCAGCTTCCCATAGCCGGTTCAAAAGCACACACTTGATTACGGCCGCGTCGTTTGGCTTCATAGAGGGCCTGATCGGCCGAGCGCATCAAAGCCTCCCCCTCACTGGCATCTTCGGGATAGGCGGCCACTCCCAGGCTCATGGTGACGGGCAGGCGCTCGCCGCGGAAAGCGATGTCGCTCTCCTGCACCGATTGGCGCAGTCGGTCGGCAGTGCTGATGCCACGGGTGCGAGGTGTGGAGGGCAGCAGGATGGCGAATTCTTCTCCCCCATAGCGGGCTACCAGATCGTAGTCGCGCAGCCCGGCCGAAAGGGTTTCACTGACGCGACGCAAGGCGTGATCGCCGGCCTGGTGCCCATAGGTGTCGTTGAGCTTCTTGAAGTGGTCCACATCGCCCATAATCACGGTGAGCGGGCGCCGGAAGCGGCGGGCCGCCGACAACTCCTTGCTGAGGCGTTGTTCAAGGTAGCGACGGTTGTAGAGGTTGGTCAGGCCGTCGGAGACGGAAATTTCGTAGAGGCGATTGTTCTCCAGGGCCAGCGAGATGTGGGCCGACAGCAACACCGTCAACTCCAGATCGGCCTCGCTGAAGACATGGTCGGGGCGTCGGGTGGTCAGCGATACCACGCCCATGACCCGGCGTTTGATCACCAGAGGCACGCAAATCATGGAGACCATCGGTCGTTTTTGAGAGGGAATGGCGATGAACCTGGGGTCTTCGGCGCAGTTGAGAACCAGTTGGGGCTTCTTGTGTCGAGCTACCCAGCCGGCCACGCCCTCGCCCAGGCGAAAGCGGATGTTCTCCAGTTCCCAGCGAGTCAGGCCGGTGGACTCCGAGAAGGCCAGCTCGCGCCGGCTGTCGTCTAAAATCATAATCGAGCATTCATCGGCCGAAAGCAGGTGACGCAACCTTCCGCTGAGGCGTTTCACCACCGTTCGGATGGGCGTCTTGGAGCTGATTTCTCGGCTCATCTCCAGCAGGATCTTGAGTAGTTCGGCTTCCCGCGACATGGGTCAGCGTTCTTCCCTCTGGGACAGAGACGTCCTTGGAACAATTGTTCGCCGGGAAAGGAACAGCAGGGGAACTGTGGAAGAGCCGGGCCTGTCAGGCGCTGCTCGACATCCTGGAGGGCGCTATCGACCGGAGGAGGTAGTTTTATGAAGTCTTGGATTCTTGGCAAGGTGCGCGGCGCTTGTCTGGGTCTGGCCATGCTCTCGGTTGCCGGATTCCTGAGTTCTTCGGCTCAGGCTTCGGCGGTGCACAACGTCACCGTCACCAAGGGACCTGGTTGGGTTCGAGTCAATGTTCACGGCGGAGGTGCCTATCGAGTGCACGAACTGCCCGTGGGCCCTTCCGCCTATCGCAGCATCGCTATCGACGTTCCCAACGGCTATGTGGGCGGTGGGTTGGAGCCGAAAAATCGGGTTCCCGTCAACGAAGGGCTGGTGGCTCAGGTTCGGGTGAAGCAGATGCGCGGCTTCCTGCGCGTCTACGTGGACGTGATCTCCTTCCCCAAATACCAGACCAGCCACGACGGTCATGGCCTGGCGCTGGGCATCGACGCCTATCATATGCGCAACGGCAACCCCATCGCTCCCAAGAGCTGGTAGGTCCGTTCTCGCGGCTTCGTCCGCTTCAGGTATAGAACAACAACGAAAATCAGGTCGTCCGAAAGCGGCCTGATTTTTTTTTTGCGGGCAAGGCTTGTCTTGTGCGCGCAATATGCTATGCTTTTTATGCGCGCAAGGAGGGCATGTGAATCCTGAGATTCGTTTTCGAGTTCCCGAGTCGGTGCTGTCACTGGCCGAGGACGTGGCGCTTCAACGTGGTCTTCAGCAGGACAGCGATCGCTCGGGCGGGGTGTCGGTGCTGGCTCGTGAAGCGCTTTATAAAGAACTGGGCCTGAGCGAAACCTCGCCGGGTTGTTCCCGGGGACGGGTTCGCATCTGGCACGGCTTGAACGAGTCGTTTCGGCGTCGTGAATTGGTAGAAAAAGGGCGTTCGTGGCCCCAATCTCTGTGCACAGACGTCGACTTCGACCTCACAGAAGCCAGTCCCGAGGTGCGCGCACTTTTGCGGTCGATTCATGGAGAAGAGTTGCGCGGATATCTTCAGGCCCCCGATCTGCAATCGGAGGGGCCGGCGACGTTGGCCGACCTTGAACAATATGTGCGCGCAACACCTTTCGCTCCTTTAAATTCCTTACTGGACTGGGCACGCCAACACGGCTCCGAGTTGTTGCGCATGCGACTCGAGGAAGGCTTCGAATGGCAGACACTGGCCGAAACCGAGTGGTTTACCAGTCGGGTGCAGGATTGGGTCGGTGGCGAAGTCGAGGTGGAGGCCTACCGCCCCGAGCAAGGACTGGCTCCAGGTTGGGATCGGGTGCACAGTTGTTATCCCGACCGCGAACCCACACTTGCGCGCATGCGACTGCTGCAGGAGATGCGCACCAAGGCTCAGGCCTGTCAGGCCGGAATTCGCCTCACCCTGGTGCATGGGGAAAGCCATCAGATCGAGAGTCGCAAACGGCGCAAACAAGAAACCTTTGAAGCCTTGCTGTGGCAGTTGACCACGCCTTCGGGGGCTCAACTGGGCCTGCTTTCCCATCGCAATCGGCTGCATCCCTGATCTTTCGGAAGGAGCAACCCCGTCATGGCCTATCGTCCCTGTCGATTTCGTTCAGCCCAACTGGGCGTATTCCAATGTGAGAAGCACATGTTTGCTCATACCGCTCCCGAGGTCTACAATGAGTTGTACGAGTTCTGTCTCGAGCATGTGCCCGATCGCTACTGTTGCTACGTGGACTTCGGGTTTAACCTCGATGGCGAATTACCCCGTCTGTTCCTGGCCTGTACCCATCCCTATCAGAGCCGCCCCATGAGCAGCTTTCGCGAGTGCATTGAGTTGTGCGATTTTTCCGAAAAAGAGGGTGAATCGTTGGGCTGAGGGAGGAGCTGGCGGGCGAGGGAGCGTAGATGTCGCCACCTAAAGCAAGTGCAACTTTTGGCAATAGCCCTGAGTTGCATTTTTTTTTTTGCCTTGCGCGATAACCGAACTCACCAGGAAGACCTTTTGAGAAGGGGTCGAGAGGTTCCCCTGGGCGGGGTAGCAAAGGTTGCCCCATTCGAGCGGGGAGGTTCGCTTGTCTAACTCTATCGTTTTCACGAATGCGACCCTGGTTACCCTGGGCGAGCCCTGTCAGGTGATTTCCAACGGCGCCTGCTGGGTGGATCGTGGAGTGATTCGTGCCCTTGGCCCCCAGCACCAGCTCGAGGAGCGTTTGCCGCCGGTGGCCAGGCTCGACTTGGGAGGCCGGGTACTGATGCCCGGTCTCATCAACGCCCACAATCATCTGTACAGCGCCTTTGCTCGGGGCATTGCCTTGAAGGACGCCCCCCCGGAAAACTTCTTACAGATTCTTCAGCGCCTCTGGTGGCGATTAGACGCGGCTCTCGAATTGAACGACGTCTATCTCAGCGGTCTGCTGGGTTGTAGTGAAGCCGTTCAGCGGGGGGTGACCTGCGTGATCGACCACCATGCCAGTCCGGCCTGCATCGAAGGCAGCCTGGCACGCCTGGGGTCGGCCTGTCTTGAGGTGGGCTTGCGCGCCTGTCTGTGCTACGAAACCACCGACCGCCACGGCTCACGCGGGGCCGAACTGGGCATTCAGGAAAATCTGCGCTTCGTGCGCGACTGCCAGGCCGGTTCCCAGAAAATGCTGGCAGCGGCTCTGGGGCTGCACGCCTCGATTACGGTGGGCCCGGAAACGCTGCAGAAGGCTTTGCGCATCTGGCCCCAGGAGGTAGCAGTTCATGTGCACGTGGCCGAGGACCTCTGCGACGTGGAAGACAGCCTTCTGAAATACGGGCGCCCGCCGCTGCAGAGGCTATTGGAAGATGGTTTAAAGGGCAGGCCGGTGTGGGCCGCTCACTGTATTCATTTGCAACCGCACGAACAGGAGTTGCTCGTCGACAACGGCATCACCGTGATGCACAACCCCCGCTCCAATTTGAACAACGCCGTGGGTTGCGCGCCCGTCAAGCGCATGTTGGAGGCGGGCGTGGCCGTGGCTCTGGGAACGGATGGAATGAGCCAGGACCCTGCCGAAGATGCCCGCACCCTGGCCGTGATTCACAAGCACCAGGCCGGTCACCCCCAGGCTTTCAGTTTCGACGATATCTACCGGGTGGCTCTGCTCCAACCGGCCCGCCTGGCCAGCCAACGTTTCGGCCTTCAGATGGGGGTTCTGGCGGAAGGAGCCGTTGCCGATCTGGCCGTTTTTGACTACGATCCGCCTACGCCGCTGCATAGCGGCAACTTTCTCGGCCACTGGCTCTTCGGCCTGAGTATGGCCCCCTGTTGGGGCACCTGGGTCGACGGACGTTGCGTATTCTTCAAAGGGCAGGTAGCGGGAATTGATATGGGCGAATTGAAGGAACGTTGTCGTCGGGCCTCGGAGGCCCTGTGGCAAAGGTGGTAGGCGAAAGAGGAGTGGCATGATCAATCAACATCTTGTTTCCAGCGATCCCGAAGTGGCTCGGGCCATTCATCAAGAAACTCATCGCCAGGCGCATACGCTGGAGATGATCGCCTCGGAGAACTTCGTCAGCGAGGCCGTTCTCGAGGCGGTGGGCAGCGTGCTGACCAACAAATACGCCGAAGGCTATCCCGGCAAACGCTACTACGGCGGGTGCGAGCACGTCGATGTGGTGGAAGATTTGGCCCGCCAACGCGCCTGCCAGCTCTTCGGCGCCGATCACGCCAATGTCCAGCCCCACTCGGGGGCCAGCGCCAACATTGCGGCTTTCTATTCGGTGATGAAGCACGGCGACAAGTTGATGGCCCTGTCGCTGGCCCACGGGGGACACCTGACCCACGGCCATAAAGTCAATTTCTCCGGTTCTCATTTCGAGATCATTCACTACGGGGTGCGCCCCGACACCGAGCGCATCGACTACGATCAGGTTGCCGAACTGGCCCGGCAGCACCGTCCGCGCGTTTTGTTGACCGGCTACTCGGCCTATCCTCGTGAGCTCGACCTGGCCTTTTTTGCCCGGCTGGCTCAAGAAGTCGGCAGTCTGTTCATGGTCGATATGGCCCACTTTGCCGGGCTGGCCGCGGCCGGCTTGCACCCCAATCCGGTGGAGTTTGCCGACATCGTCACGACCACGACCCACAAAACTCTGCGCGGGCCCCGAGGGGGCATGATTTTGTGCAAAGAGGCCCACGCGAAAGCCGTAGACCGCAGCATTTTTCCCGGTTACCAGGGCGGGCCACTGATGCACGTGATCGCTGGCAAGGCGGTGGCCTTCAAAGAAGCTCTCCAGCCCGAGTTTAAAGTGTATCAGCAGCAGGTGGTCGACAATGCTCGATTGCTGGCCGAAACCCTGATCAAGGGCGGGGCCCGGGTGGTCACCGGGGGCACCGACAATCACCTGATGCTCGTCGACGTGACGCCCCTGGGCCTCACAGGTCAGGAGGCCGAAACGGCCCTGGAACATGCCGGCATCACCTGTAACAAGAACGCCATTCCATTCGACAAACACCCTCCGGCCGTGTGCAGCGGTGTCCGCCTGGGTACGCCGGCCTTGACCACCCGAGGCATGAAGCAAGCCCAGATGGCATTGATCGGCGACTGGATTGTCGAAGCGCTCAAGTCGCCCAAGAGCGAGTCGGTGCTCAAGAAGGTCAGAGGTCAGGTGGAAGAACTGTCTCGCCAGTTCCCTCTCTACCCCGAGAGGGTCCAGGCCGCGGCCAGCCTTCACTGACCAGGGTCGGATCGCCAGGACTTCGGATTATAAAGACGAACACGGAGAGCTATGTCGGGAGAAACTCAATCCAAAGACGATTCGGTCGCGGTTGCGCCCGACTCAGACGATCCGGTTCCGGTCGAAGAGGCCGAGCCTGCTTTAGACCCCCAGGCCGTATGGGGGGCCGAAAGCGATAAGCCCCAGGATAGTGGTGGCAGCAAATCAGAGCGCCGCGTGTCGCAGCGCAAAGGTGTCCGCCTCAACAAGCTGATCATGGCCCATCTCTATCAGGGAGAAGAATCGGCCGGTCTGTATTTGCATCTCGTCGATATTTCGGCCGGCGGCATGCGGGTCAATGGCGATGTGGAGTTTCCCCAGGACACTCCGTTCCGGCTTCGCCTGCAGACCGAATCCTTCGGAGGCGAAGTGTCTTCCGAGTTTCCCGAGCTGGAGGTTACGGCACGGGTGGTTTGGAGCAAGCGGCTGCTTGGGGGCATGTTCGTTTCTGGTCTGCAGTTTGTCGAGATGACCGACCTGGCCCAGGGGTGCGTGCGTAAGATTCTAGAAATCTGTTCTCCTGAAGGAAAGAGGCTTCGATTCCGGCTCAACCGCGTGCTCGGAGTGGGTATTGGCCTGGATGAACAGACCCGCTGGCTCTACCCGCTGGCGCTGGACCTTTCTGTCGAAGGCATGAGGGTGCGTCTGGATGAACCCCTCGACATCGGTAGCACCTTTCCGCTGCAAATCTTTCTGGAGTTTGACCTTCCTACGGTCCACATGAAAGCCGAAGTGGTGTGGCGTGACGAGGTCGGCCCGGGTCGTTTTCAGGTGGGCCTGCGCTTCCACGACCTCAACGAGGAAAGTGCACGCGCAATTCAAGATTATATCGATCGCTGTCTGGCCAAAGAAATTCCCTGAGGCCTGGCCTCAGGACTTGAGCACATCAGCGATCCACTGCTGGCCTTCGGGGTGGGACACCAGGGCCTTGTGGTTGAGATGCAGGACCGTCTTTGCTTTGATGTTGCGCGTGCTCGGCATATGCAGGGCCGACTGTACAAAAAGCAGTCCATCGCTGGGTCCGGTCGTCTCGTTGGCAATGCCGGGAAGGTTGGGCCGATCGCCGGCCAGCAGCGCCACCTCAACCTGGGGATCGATCTGGGCCTGATTGAGCCGCTCGATATAGTGGCCGCCCTGAGCGATGTAGTGATCGATGCCCTTGGAACGGCTCAGGAAACCTTCGCCGCCCTCATACGTGGTATACCAGTCCGGTTCCCAGAAGGCCAGCGGGTATTGACTATCCCAACGGGCCAGCAACTGATCCTGGCCGGGCCAGTAGTCGCGAACCTCGTTGGAATACGAGCGGTCTCGGGTGTCCACGGGCAGCGTACCGAACATCTTCACCGAATCCCAGGTCATTGGGGCATTCAGCAAGGGGCTATTTGAGGCTCCCATCAGAGCCAAATTGCTGGAAGGATGGCGGAAACCCACATCCAGGCCGCCATTGGCGGCCCCGACCAGGGCCAGGCGACGCACGTCGCCGCGATAGGGTGTCATCCACTCCTGGCGCATATCGGACACATAGGCCCGTGCCGGAGCCCCTCCCTTGGAATGGGCCACCAGATCGACCTGTTCGGCACCGGTGAGCTGGCGAACCCGCTCGATGGAATTGGCCAGCGATTCGGCCCAGAAGAAATTGTCGTCATGGGGATGAGCAAAACTCACCGCATAGACGTCGAAGCCCTGCTGGCGCAGCCGCTCGGGCAGACCCGGTTGGCCATCCGTCTCGTGCGGGTCACACCAAAAATCGCCATTCTTGTTGGCCCCGTGCACGAGCACCACGGGAACGGGCTGTTTCTTGACGCCCTGGGGAGGGGGGCCGGCGTAATGCAATAGTACCGAGCCGGAGTGCGGTGTGGAGCTGCCAAAGGCGGCCACGATTTCCGCCCCTTGCTGCTCCCCACGGGGATGAAAATTCTGCTGTTTGAAGTGAGGGTCGCGGTCGAAAAGGTGCTCGGTCCAGGCCCAGGTTTTCGAGGCAAATCGGCCACGAACGTCCACCTCGGCATTGGCCGATGGAGGAAAGGGCAGTTCCTTCGTGTTCTCCATCTGCCCCGAAGAAACAAAATGATCGCTGGCGGGCGGTGGTGCTGTCGTTTCGGTTCCGGCGGGGGCGCCGGCCAGTCCGGTGGCCAGTGCCGTGAGCCGGGGAAAAGCAGCGCTGAGCGAGGGAATTTGCATCGATCCCAGTGTAGGGGCACACCCGCCTGGAGTCCAGACCTGGAGGGCCCATGATTGTGAACTCTCCGCCAGGGCTTGAAAGGAACTCCAACTCAGAACAGGAAGGCGCGCGGCGATGCAAGACGACCTCGTATTCTTAATTATGGCCGGAGGAGCCGGCACTCGTTTCTGGCCCTGGAGCACCGACCGGCTGCCCAAGCAGTTCCTGCAATTTCTGGGTGACCGGAGTCTGTTGCAGGAAAGCTTTCGGCGGGCCCGCGACCTGACGCGTCCCGAGCGCGTGCTGGTGCTGACCCACGAAAATTATCGGGAACTGGTGGCCCAGCAGCTTCCCGAACTCTTGCCCGAACAGATTCTCTGCGAGCCTTGCCGACGCGACACTGCCGCCGCCGTGGCCTATGGTGCCCTGGCGGTAGAGCGCCAGTTCGGCAATCCCGTCACCGTGCTGCTCACGGCCGACCACTGGATTCAGCCGCTCGAACAATTTCATCAGGCCATTCAGGAAGTGTATTGGGGGGCTCGCCGGGATCCGGTTCTCTACACGCTGGGCATTCGGCCAACCTATCCCGCTACCGGCTATGGCTATTTGCAACTCGGCGAACGGCTTTTTGACGAACGGAGCCTGCCGCACCATCGGTTGGTTCAGTTTCGCGAGAAGCCGGCCCGCGAGGTGGCCGAGAGTTATCTGGCCAGTGGCCAGTATCTGTGGAATAGCGGCATGTTCGGCTGGCAAAATCAGGTGATTCTCGAGCAGTTTTCTCGTCATCTTCCGGCCCATCTCGATACCCTGCGTCCGGCCGTAGAGGGTCGACGCTCTTTGGGCGAGGCATTTTCCGAACTGGGCAAAATTTCCATCGATTTCGCTATCTTGGAAAAAGCTCCCGAAGTGCGATGTGTGGTGCCCGAGTTCGAGTGGAGCGACCTGGGCGGTTGGTTGGCGTTGGAGCCCTTCTTGCACCACGACGAAGCGGCCAACGTGCACCGCGGACGCCTTTTCGGTTACGAAGCCCATCGCAACATCGTGGTCTGCGAAGACCCTGAAGAAGTGGTGGCGTTGCTGGGAGTCTCCGACCTGGTGGTCGTGCGGGTAGGCAAGAAAACGCTGATATTGCCCAAGAGCCGCAATGAAGAAATCAAGCAGCTACTGACTCAAGTGCCGGAGGAGTTGCAGTGAATCAAGCCTGTTTCAAAACCTATGACGTGCGCGGCAAGGTGCCTCACGAACTCAATTCTGAGATCGCCGAGGCCATCGCTGCGGCCTATGCCGAGGTGTTGCAGCCTGCCCGGGTGGCCGTGGGTTATGACGTGCGGCTGACCTCGCCCGAACTGGCGGCGGCGGTGGTGGAGGGGCTGCTCTCTCAGGGAGTCGACTGCTACGAACTGGGCATGGGGGGCACCGAAGAAGTCTATTTCGCCACCTTCTCCGGGCAACTCGACGGCGGCATCATGGTGACGGCCAGCCACAATCCTTCGGAATACAACGGTATGAAGATGGTGGGTCGATTGGGGGCCCCGCTGACGGCCGACCAGCTCCAGCAGATTCGTCAGCAGCTGGGACAGCAACGCAGCCGGCGACGCGGCAACCGGCTGCACCGAGAATGGCGGGCTCAGTATGTCGATTGGTTGGCCGAGCGCTTCCCGCCCCAGCGCCTGGCGCGCGTGAAAACCGTGGCCAATGCCGGCAATGGTTCGATTGGACCGTTGTTGCGTCAGGTCGCCGAGCGCCTGGAACTGGACGTGGAGGTGCTGCTCGGCGAACCCGACGGCACCTTCCCCAATGGGATTCCCAACCCGCTGTTGCCCGAGAAACGCAGCCTGACCAGCCAGGGCGTGCTCGATCACGGAGCCAGCCTGGGGGTAGCCTGGGATGGCGACTTCGATCGCTGTTTCTTTTTCGACAGCCAGGGCCGCTTCTTGGAAAGCTACTACCTGGTAGGATTGTTTGCCACCCATTTTTTGAAGCGTCAGTCGGGGGCCATTTGTTACGATCCCCGCCTTACCTGGAACACCATTGAAGTGGTGGAGGCGGCCGGCGGCAAGCCCCTGCTGTGCCCCACCGGCCATGTGTTCTTCAAGCAACACCTGCGCAGCTCGGGCGCCCTCTACGGCGGCGAGATGTCTGGCCATCACTATTTTCAGGAATTCGGCTGCTGCGATAGCGGGCTACTGCCCTGGTTGTTGTGGCTTTCGCTGCAGGCCGAGCAGAGCCAGAGCTTGACCGAACTGATCCACGAGCGCGCGCTGCGCTATCCGGTAAGCGGTGAAATCAACCGCTCGGTGGGGGACCAGCGTAAGGTGCTCGACAGCATTCGCCAGCGCTACCGCGATCAGGCTGTCCAGAGCTGGGACCTGGACGGGGTCAGTTACGACTTTGAGCGCTGGCGCTTCAATTTAAGGTCGTCCAACACCGAACCCCTGATTCGGCTCAACGTGGAGACTCGTGGCGACGCCGATCTGCTGCGCCAGAAGACCGAAGAGATCCTGACTCTGGTGGATGAAAGTTCATAGTCAGTCCACAACTTGGCTGGACCCTGGCGCTATGCTGGCTTCGGAAGAAGACCCGATCTGAAGTCTATCGTCGAGGAGTCCGCTATGAAAGTCCAATCGTTTCACACCCCGAACCTGGCCCGGACACTGCAGAAATCGCCGGCTCCTCAGGATCCCCAGCCTCCTCAGCCGCCTCAGGAAGAGAGCCAGGTAGGTAAGACTTCGTTCAAATCGTTAGCCTCCGGCTTTGGCGGCGGCCTGGCCGGTGTGGGTGCCGGAGTCGCCAGCGGTGCCGCTGCCCTGGCCCTTACCGGCCAGCTGAGCAAAGTGGTGGCGGCCACAGCCCCGGCCGTGCAGGCCCTGGCCCCCAGCACCGGCGGCCTGTTGTTGCAGGCCGGTGCCGCTGCCCTGTTGGGAAGCGCTGTGGCCGTAGGCGCGGGTGCGGTTGTAGGCGCGCGGGTTGCCCACGCCGCAGCCAACGGAGCCACCCGGCCCGACATTACCCAGGGTCCCGCCGAGCAGAAAAACCAGAGCCCGTTTCGTCAGTACGCTGCTGAACTGCGTGAAAACGTTTCGGCCGTGGCCGCGGCCGACAGCTTCAAAGGCGCCGCCGGAGCCGGATTTCGCGCAGGTGTGGCTATCGGTGGTCCGGCCGGAGCCGCCGCCGGGAAAATTCAGGGTGCGCTGCTGGGTGCGGCGCTGGGCGGGGTGGCCGCGTTGCCGCTGATGAACCTCGTGCCCCACCCGGCCGCTTTGATCCCGGGTGCGCTGGCCGGGGCCTTCCTCGGTGCGAAAATCGGAGAGCCGGTGGGCTATGCCGCCGGGGCGCTCACCTTGGGCGCCGTGGGAGCGGCGGGCGGAGCGGCCTGCCATGTGTTTCACCGTAAGGCCGACGAGGCCTAAAAATCGCGGGCTTCCAGGTCGAATTCAAAAAGACGCGCCGGTCGGTGGCGCCCTTCGAGGTGCCATTCGTCGGTTTCGCGCACAGCCCCTGAGGCCAGCACCTTTTTGCGGAAGTTGCGTTTGTCCAGCGCCTTTCCCAGCACGATTTCGTAGGTGCGTTGCAACTGGGTCAGCGTGAAGCGTTGGGGCATGAATTGAAAGGCCACGTTGGTGTCCATAATTTTCTGCCGCAGTCGCCGCAGAGCCAGTTCGAGAATATGGTCGTGGTCGAAGGCCAGTTCAGGCAAATCGTAGATCGACCACCAGCGCACTTCGCTGCTGCGCGGCAATTTGTCGGCCGGAACCAGGGCATAGTAAGCCACGGTGACCACGCGCATGCGCGGGTCGCGCTGAGGGTGGCCGAAGGTGTGCAGTTGTTCCAGAAAGACCTGAGATACCCCGGTTTCGACCTGAAGCAGGCGATGAGCAGCGTCGCCGATGCCCTCTTCTTGTTGCACAAAGCCACCGGGCAGGGCCCAGCGCCCCTTGAACGGCCACTGGTCGCGGTGCACGAGCAACACCTGGAGATCGCTGGCATTCAACGTGAAGATGACCAGGTCGACGGTTACGGCCGGATGGTAAAACTTGCTGGGGTCGTATGCCCGAGCCTCGAGCGATTGTTTTTCAGCCTCGACCTGAGCTTCGATCTCCTGGAGGCTGCGCACAGGAATTTCCGGATGGGTCACGCTGCGCCCTTTGCTTCCTGAAGCGGGCAAACCTCCTGTCTACGGAGGAAATGGCTTCTTACCCAGGAAGGCCGCAGCATGCCGGATACTCCCCCCGGGCGCTTTGCCGTCACCGCCTCCGAATCCCGAGAGAGTGCTCGACAGGCGGCCCAACAGGCGCGCCAGCGGCTGCAGGAGGTGGGGGCCGAGGTTTTTTCGCTGGAACAGGTTCTCGAAGGTCAGGATATCGATGCTCTGCTGTCTTTGGGCGGCGATGGTACGCTGCTTCACGCGGCTCGCCTGATGGCCCCACGGGGCATTCCGGTGCTGGGTGTCAATTTTGGTCGCGTGGGCTATCTGTGCAGCGCTCGCGAGGACCAGCTCGACGCGGCTATCGAGGTGTTGTTGCAGCGACAATACCAGGTAGAGGCCCGCGATATGGTGCGCACGCGCGTGTTTAACCGTCGGGAAGAAGTCTGGCAGGTCGACGCCCTGAACGAGGTTTTGATCGGGGGCAGCACTCGCACCCTCACGCTGGAGGTGTGCATCAATGGCGAGGCCCTGGGCACCGTGCGGGGGGATGGGGTCATTGTTTCCACGCGCACGGGTTCGTCGGCTTATGCCTTCTCGGCCGGAGGGCCGATTCTGTTGACCGAGTCGCTGGTGCTGGTGGTGTCCAACGGTATCTCTTCCGAGGTCGCCACGCCGGTGGTGCTGCCCCGGGAAACCACTCTGCGCATCGCCAATCGCTCGCGCGGGATCCGCCCTTACGTTATCGCCGACGGGCAAAAGGACTACGCCATCGACGAGAATACCGAGATCGAAATCTACACTTCGCCGATCCAGGCCCTGCTGGTCGACCCGGGCTGGGTTTCAGGCGTGGGCAAACTACGAATCCAGGAGGGCAACTCCCGTGTCGGATAAGCTGACGCAGCGGATTTCCAAACAATTGAAGAAACTCTCGGAGGAGCTTGCCGAAGAGCTTCAGCGCCTGGAAGAAAAGCTGGACGCAGAAGAGGACGGCCTCGAACAGGACGACCACGAAGAACGTGTCCGTCAACTCGAGAAGCTGGAAAGCGCTTTAGAGTGCCTGGAAGAGGCCGTCGAACTGCTAGACAGCTAGGCGGGCGAAGCGGCTCAGGTGGGTGTGGCGAACGCCGTTCAGCGGGCGGCTCAGAAGGCGAGACCCGACGCGCGAGAACTCCTCGGGATCCCCGCTGACCTCCACCAGATGGCCTGAGCTTGGGGTAGAGGTCACGCCCAGGCGAATCAATTCTTGCAAGACGTAACTGGCCGGGTCGATGATCTCGACCTCGGGGCCGAGCAATTCCTGGACCAGAGGGCGCAAGAACGGATAGTGGGTGCAACCGAGAATCAACGTGTCGACCTGTTCCATTTGCAGCGGGGCCAGATACTCCCAGAGCTGTTCTTTGGTTTCGGGGCTCTGCACGAGGCCAGCCTCGATCAGGGGAACCAGCTTGGGGCATCCCATCGGATAGACGGTGACCCCAAAGTTGAGCCTTCCCAGGGCCGTGCGACAGGAGCGCTCGTAAGCACCACTGCGGGCCGTGAGCGGGTTGGCGATCAGGCCGATCTTTCCGTTGCGGGTTCGCTCAACGGCTGCGGCCGCTGCCGGATCGATAATGCCTACCACCGGTACCGGACACCACGAGCGCACCCGCTCCAGAGCCAGCGCGTTGGACGTATTGCAAGCCATCACCACGGCCGAGCAGCCCGAATCGACCAGATGCTCGACGATGGTTTCGACGAGGTGGGTAACTTCGGCGGCAGGACGGTCGCCATAGGGTACGTGGGCTGTGTCTCCGTAGTAATGAATGGCGAGATGGGGCGCATCCTGCATCAAACGACCTGCGACGCTCAGACCTCCGACCCCGGAATCAAAAACGCCAATACGACCTGAACTCATCAGGCATCCTCCCAATTCAAAAAACCGTCGGCGGACCGGAATGGGAGCACCTGCGACCAAAACCCTACCAACATTGCCACAAAGCTACCCTACTCCACGACTGGCCATGTTACAAGGCGTTTGACAATTGATTTTGCACTCGAATTTGTCACCCGCCACCCGCGCTTGAATATTCTTCAGCATCTTTTTCCCCCCTCTGTCCTGTGTGAACATTCTTGAGGTTTTTGAGGGCCATCCAGGCACGAACCAGGCCGAGTTGCACGTGACCCAGGCTGACCCCTCCTTGCAGATAGGCAATGTAAGGAGCGCGCATCGGGCCATCGGCGGAAAGCTCGAGCGAGGACCCGGCGATGAAGGTGCCGCCTGCCATTAGAATGCGGTCTCGATAACCGGGCTGCACCCAGGCTTCGGGAACCGCCTGGGAATCGACGGGACCCGAGCGCTGAATGCCCCGGCAGAAGGCTGCCAGGGCTTCGGGAGTGCCCAGTCGCACGGCCTGGACCAGGTCGGTGCGTGGCTCGTGCCAGCGGGGGCTGACTTCCAGACCCAGCGACTCGAGGAAGGCCGAAGCCCAGATGGCCCCTTCCAAAGCCTGGCCTACCATGATAGGGGCCAGAAACAACCCCTGCAGCAGGTTGCGGTTGCCTCCCAGGGTGGCTCCCTGCTCGCCCCCGATGCCTGGGGCTGTCCAGCGCGCGGCGGCGGCCTCGACGGCGAAAGCCTTGCCGGCCAGATATCCGCCCGAGCCGACCAGCGTACCTCCCAGATTCTTGATCAGTGAGCCTGCCACCAGATCGGCCCCGACGTGGGTGGGCTCGAGGTCTTCTACGAGTTCGCCATAGCAGTTGTCGACCATCACCACGGCCTGGGGCAGGTGGCGGCGAATTTCGCCAATGGCCTGGCCCAGGTGCTCGATGGTCAGACCGGGCCGCCAGGCGTAGCCACGCGAACGCTGCAGAAACACCATGCGCGTCGCGGGCCTGAGAAAGTCTCCCAGGGCCCCAAGGTCCACTTTGCCCTCGGGAGTCAGTTCCAGCTGGCGGTAGCGAATTCCCCAATCGCACAGCGAGTTGGCCTGATGGGCCTGGTGGCCGATCACGGTGGCCAGCGTGTCATATGGGCTGCCGGTAATGCTGACCAGTTCGTCGCCGGGGCGCAACACGCCAAAAAGACCGCACGAGATAGCGTGCGTTCCCGAAACGAACTGGCCCCGCAGCAGGCTCTGTTCGGCGGCAAACAGGTCGCACAACACCTGATCGAGCAGCTCGCGGCCGCTGTCGCCGTAGCCATAGCCGGTCGAGCCCGCCAGATGCAGTTCACTGAGGCCGTGGCGTTGGAAGGAACGCAGCACCTTCCACTGCAGCCGATGGGCGCGGTCTCGAACGCACTGGCGCAGGTTGCGAGTGTGCTCTTCGGCACCCAGAAAGAGGTCGATTTCCCCGGGACTCAGGCCCTCTTCGCTCAGTTCCTCTCTCATGGCTGAGCCCAGCCAGTGGCCGGCATGTCGCACCAGGGCTGCCCGCGATAGCGGCGTTGATGAGGGTGAAAGCTGGCCTTGTAGCGCATCGAATCGTTTCCTTCCACGTAGAGGCCCAGGTAGACGTATTTCAGGGCCTGTTGTCGACACCAATCGATACTGCGCAGCACGGAATAGATGCCCAGACTGCGGCGAGGCTCACAGTCCCAACAAAAATACACCGACGAGATGCCCTCTCCCGCCGCGTCTACCAGATCCAGACCCACCAGCTGACCCTTGAGGCGATAGCAAAAATCCAACCCCCGGCCGGGCTGGTGCAGGTAAATGGCGCGAAACTCCTCGGCGTCGATCGGCTGCTGTTTGTTCCAGCGCGTCGCCTGGTAACGCCGGTACAGTTCATATTTTTCCTGGGTGAAGCGGCTGGGTTCCACGCTGAGGTCGACGTCGCTGTTGCGCCGGGCGATCTGCCGCTGGTTCTTATTGGGACGAAAGCTTTCCACCGGAATACGCAGCGAGATGCAGGCCTGACAGCCTTCACACATCGGTGTATAGAACAGGTGCCCCAGGCGGCGGAAGCCACCCTCCATCAGGGCATAGTTCTCCTGTTCGTCGGCTTCGAGAACGTGTAAGGCCAGCGAGTGCCAGTGGCGCTCTGGAAGGTAGGGACATTCGCCGAAATCCAACAGTCGCATCGGCGAGTGCTGCATGCAGGGGCATTACCACGCCCTCGGCGCTCGCCCCTTTTGCTTTGGAGGAATCCCTGAAGCTATTTGAAAGCCGCCACGATGAGCTTTGCATATCAACTGATGGTGCGCCGTGGCCAGGCCCGGCGGGGGCGTATTCTGACTCCCCACGGCAGCATCGAGACCCCCGAGTTTCTTCCGGTGGGCACCCAGGCCACGGTCAAGGCCCTGACCCCGCAGCAGCTCCTGGACCTGGGGGTGCAGGGGCTGCTGGCCAACACCTATCACCTCTATTTGCGCCCGGGCTCGGCACTGGTGGAGTCGCTGGGTGGGCTGCATCGCTTCATGCAGTGGCCGCGCCCGATCATGACCGATTCGGGCGGGTTTCAGGCCTTCTCTTTGGGGGCCGGCCGCGACCACGGCGTGGGCAAAATCGGCGGGGTGTTTCCCGGGCAACAGCCGACCCCGCGCAAAAAGCCCCGAGACGGCACGGCCAGTTCGCTGGTGAAGATCTCCGAGGAGGGGGTGGTGTTTCGCTCTCACCTGGACGGTTCCAAGCATTTGCTGACCCCAGAGTCGTCGATTCGCATTCAGGAGGAGCTGGGGGCCGATATGATTCTGGCCTTCGACGAGTGCACTTCGCCTCTTTCCGACCGTGCCTATACAGAAAAGGCCATGGAACGCACCCATCGTTGGGCCCTGCGCTGCGTCCAGGCGCGGCGCGACACGCCCCAGGCCCTGTATGGCATTCTTCAAGGCGGAGCCTATCCCGACTTGCGCGAGCGCGCCCTGAAATTCATGCTGGACCTTCCCTGGCAGGGCTTTGCGGTGGGGGGCTCGCTGGGGAACTCCAAGCAGGAAATGCATCAGGTGCTGGATTGGACCTTGCCGGGTCTTCCCGATGACAAGCCTCGTCATCTTTTGGGAATCGGCGAACTGGACGATCTGCTGGAAGGCGTGGCCCGCGGGGTGGACACCTTCGATTGCGTCATTCCCACGCGCTTTGCGCGCAACGGCCACGTCTTTGTTCCCCCGGGCACGCCGGGACGCAGCCCCCGGGGCACCTGGAACCTGTTGAACGCGCGTTTTCGGACACTGGATGAACCCATTCAGGCCGACTGTCAGTGTTACACCTGCCGCCATTTCTCGCTGGCCTACCTGCGCCATCTGCATAAGGCCGAAGAGATGCTGGCCTACACTCTGGGGAGCATGCACAATCTTCACTACCTGCTGGGCGTGATGAGAGACGTTCGCCAGGCACTGGAGGAAGATCGCTTCGACGAGTTGCGAAGCCAACTCAAATAACGCGGACCCCAATCGGGGGGGCAGCCATGTTACAAAAGCATGACTTTTCAAGGTTGTTTCAGGGTTGGTCGCTACTTTGGTAACAGACTACAGGACGACCGAGGTGCTGAAATGACCAACCCCAATGCTTTCAATGTCGGCGGTGTACAGCTTCAATCGCCCAAGCTCAACAAGGCCTTCTTTGAGAAGATGCGGGACAATGCCGAGCGGGCCGCTTTGGAAGAGGGCCGCGAGGGGGCCGCAGCAGCACTGACCGAAGTGTTTGAAAAGGGCAGTATGTCCGCCACGGGCCTGGAGAACCTGCAGGCCTATGGCAAGGCCCTGGGCAAGGAATGGAAGGCCAACAAGGACGCCATTTGGGAAGCCAAGTCGGCCGCCGATGCCCCGGTAGACCACGCGGCTATCGAAGCCCGCCGGCAGAATCTCAACGCCATCGCACCCTTCCTGGGTCAATACAATGTTCTGGTCGAAACCCTGCGCGAGCAAACGGCCCTGTCGGCCGTTCAGGCCCTGGCCGGAGGCAGCTTCGGCCCCACCAATATCGTGGCCGGCTATGTTGCCTATCTGAACGGGCCCAAGTGGGACAAGAGCGCCGACAAGAAAACCGCCGCTCTGGTGAACACCTATCAGGCTTACCTGGATGGCAATTCGCCGATGACCACCAAGGGGAATTCGGTGCAGCAAGTGCATCGGGCCGAGCTGTGGAAAACGCTTACGGGACTGACCCGCGAGGCTGCCGAGAGCGGTAAAGCCGGTAAACCTTTGGAGATCACCGCGCAATATTACGAGCTGACCGGTGCAGAACTGGTGGGCAATCTTGCCGACGCCGCCAAGGCCGGCAGCAAACTTCGCCTCAACCTCGACGGCGGCCGCCTGTCGTACCCGGCCACCGACCCGCTGACCGGCGTGGATTACTTCCAGGTAGACGAAATTGCCAAGAAAATGCGCACGGTTCTGCAGTTCACCCAGCTCGAGGGTGCCGACGTGGGCGTCAGCATCTTCCCCTCGAAGGGCGAACTCGGCAGCGCCGAAGACTTGATGCACCGCAAGGTGTTGCGTGTTGGCGACAAGGTGCTGATGAGCGGTATGAATGGCAACGAAGGCTCCGGTGAGAATGTCGATGCCGGCTACGTCATCGAAGGACCCGCCGCCCGCACCTTTACCGGCAATGCCGCCCGCGACATCAAGCTGTCGGCCGGCGCCACCGCCGAGGACATCTGGGGCAAGAAGCAGTTCGAAAAGTTTGACAAGAGCGACCTGAGGATGTCGGTCGGTGGATTGGTCACTCTGCTCGACACCTTGAAGGGCCCCAGCCCCGCCGGCAGCCGTTCGGCTCACCCCAAAACGGTGGATGAGCTTCAGGCCGTGGCCACCAAGGCCGGTGTCAAGCTGGAGTCGATCATCGACGTGCCCAAGGAGAACTGGGACAGCGCCATGAGCTCGCTGCTGAACGCCGAGGGTGTGGTCAGCCTCAGCGCCCAGGGCAAGAAGCTGCTCAAGGGCTTGATGGAGGACGCCGTAGCTGCCACCCACACGCCCAAGAACCTGGCCGCGTTGGAAGACGTGGGGCTGCCTGAGGGTAAGGCCGTCGGGAAAACCGTGGTCGATATCGCCGACCAGCCGGCCGAGCGCGAGACGCTGGTTCTCAATGCCATTGCCCAGGCCAAAGAGTTCATCTATATGCCGGGCTTCGTGGTGACAAGAGCCGTGGCCGCCGCCATCGTGGCCAAGCAGGAGCAGGCCATTCAAGAAGGCAAGCCGCTGGACATCAAAATCATCGCCGACTCGGGCATCTATCCCTTCGGAGGCACTCCCAACAGCTTCGGCGTCGACTACCTGGAAGACCACGGAATTCCCGTGCGCTGGGCCCAGCTGGAGCGAACCGGATCTCACGACCGCAAGGTTCACGCCAAGCAGATCCTCACCGATCAGGGTGAGGTGGCTGGCTCGACCAACTTCTCGGCCAAGGGGATGCAGGAAAACTGGGAAACCTCGGCTTACGTGCACTTCGATCCGAAGGACAAGGAAGCCCAGGCCCTCAAGGCCCAGTCCAAGGCCCAGTTCGAAGAACTGTGGGAAAAAGACTGTTACTCGGTGTCGGTTACCGATCTGGCCCGGCTCTACTCCAAGAACGAGCAGGCCGAGGGACACGAGCACTTCGTCGACAGCGCCCGGGCCGGTGCCACTCGCGAGATTCTGACCCACATCGAGAACTACGAAGTCGAGACGGGCAATTTGATGCAGCGACTGTTGGAGCGTTCCGATGTGGCCGACAAGAAGAGCGAATTTCTTCGCCAGGGCTACTCTACCGGCGACGCCACGCTGATGGCGGCCCAGGCCGTGGTCGGCAAGGAAGAGCTCGAGAAACAGTTCGCCGAGCTGCCTTCCAGCATCGAGCTGGCCCGGGTGCAATCCAAGGTGGAGCGCTGGAAGGCCAAGGGCGAGTAGGTTTCAAGTTCTTTTCAGACCGCTCGACTAGACTCAAACCAGCTAAAGAGGTAGAGGACACAAACGATGAGTGCCATTTCAAGTCGCCCCAACAGCCGCGAACTGGTTCGCCAGGAGTTCAAGAAGGAGCTTCAGGGCTACTACCAGCTGAACGGCGTGAAGAACGGCAGCCCCATTGAAGGCACCATCTATCCGCCCGACATCACCCCCAACGACCAGGTTGCCCTGGAACAAAGGGTTGACGATCTGTCCAACTTCCTCTCCAACAAAGGCGGCATTACCTATCGGCCCACCCCCGAATTTGGTCAGGGGCGCATTCAGGACCGAGCCGAAGTGGCTGCCCAGACCTCGGGTTGGGTGAAGGCTTCGGGTCGAGTGGCTCTGGACGCAGCCACCAACTTGATCGCCGACCCGGCCATTCGCACCATGGTGCAGGAGGGCCTCAAGAATTGCGACCCGGAGTTCTTCACCGCTCCTTCCTCCAAATCGGGCATGTTCCACCCCGCCGACGAAATCAACGAAGGCGGTCTGGCCCTGCACACGGCTCGGGTGGTGCAAATGGGTGAATACCTCGGCGAATACTTCGACCTGAACCCTCGTGAGAAGGACACCCTGCGGGCTGGCCTGGTGCTGCACGATTCGGTAAAGGGCGGCGACCCCTGGGCCGGATACTCCAACGAGCACGGCGAGCTGGCAGGCCAGTTCATTCGCGGCCTCAACGGACCCGAAGATGCCAAGGCCGGCGCGGCCCAGATCGCCAGCAACCACATGGCGCTGTGGCGTCAGAAGAACGATGGCACTCCCAACCCGGCCGTGCCCGACAATAAGATGGATATGATCGCCTCGCTGGCCGACTACCTGGCCGCCCGCGACAACCTGTATGTCGACGTTCCCGGGGTAGACAAGTCGGTCGCGCCCATCATTACTCCCGAAGACCGTATGAAGCCCCAGACCTACACGGGCACCACCAAAAACCGCTCGAAAGAATTTCCCCGCGGCATGGAAATCACCATGGACAAGGAAGACCTGCGCGTGGTGATCAACGGAAACACCTACACCGGCCGCATCAATCATCCCGAGATCACCGACGGCTACATCAGCTACGGCGGCTTCAAGAGCGACGGCGAAGGCAAGAACGAACTCGACGGCATTGCCGTCAAGGCCAACTTCTGGCTGCTGACGGGTGCCAAGGGTGGCAAAGTGGTGTTGACCAAGGGCAACGACACTGCCGAGTATTTCGTGCGTCCTCCTCAGGCCTGATCGCTGCCCAACCGGCATCGCTTGCTGGGGCTGAGGCTCTGGTAAGGCCGATCTCAGCCAGAACCCAGGTGTCGGCTGAAAAACTGCACCTGGTCGGCGACAGCCTGTTCAAATGCGCTGCCCTGATAGATTTCAAAGTGTCCCACAGGGTAACGACGAATCTCTCCGCGCGGCGCGCGTCGAGCCAGCTCCCAGGCGGATGCCGCCGGAGCCGTTTGATCCTTGTCGCAGACGCACACCAGCAGGGGGCAGGTCAGCTTTGAGGCCTGCAGCACGGGCCGATACCACGGCGCCTGCAGCACAATGCGGGCCGCCACCTGATTGCGCCAGGGCGAGCCCGGCCCCGTAAGCATGTCAAACCCGGGCTTCGCTTCGGGCGCCGTCATGACGGCGAAATCGCCCGGATAACCCACAGCCGGCAGATAGAGGGGGCCGAGTCGCAACTTGGACAGCAGGCGATCGGCCAGTCCTAGCAGCGTGCCCTTCACCACATTGGCAGGGTCGGCCGCGCGCAGGGTGGGCAGCCCGTCGCTAAAGGGGCATTGGGCCACGACGGCTCGGACGTGGGGGTCTTGAGCGGCCACGCAAACCACGTGTCCGCCGCTGAAGGAGGTGCCGAACAGCCCCAACCTCTGATCGTCGATGTCGGACAGGCTGCGCAGGTAGGTGAGAGCGGCCTGAAAGTCCTGCTGCTGGCGAGTGATGTCGACCAGTTGACGCGGCTTGCCCTGGCTGTCGCCAAAGTGGCGGTAGTCAAAGACCAGCACCGCCAGACCCGCAGCCTGAAAACGTCGGGCATAGGGGTCCAGACCGTCGTGACGGGTGGCGCTAAAACCGTGCCCCATGACCAGCGCGGGCCAGGGAGGCGCCGAAGCCGGGGTATAGAGCCAGCCAGCACACTCCACTCCCTGAGAAAGAAAGCGCACCTCGCGTCGATGTTCCATGTTCACAACTCCTGCAAGGGATCGGGGCTGGGCATCGGCCAGAGTTGGCCGGGCTGCTGATAGCACCCTTCAAAATAGTCAAGAATGGGTGCCCAGCGGTGCTCAAACACCCCCCAGTTCCGTTCGGTGCAGGGTGGGGTCCAGCACGAACCGTCCAGATCGGGCTGTTCAAAGTCGCAGTAGCGCCAGGTTCCGCCGCGATGCACGACTTCGATCTGGGGGGTGAGGACTTCCATCACCGCGCTGCGATCGGCTTCTCCCGGGAAGGTGGTGCCGGGCAAAAAGGCCGGCACCGCCACCTGCACCTGCTCGTGGTAGGCCATCAGATTGCCGGCGTGGGCGATCATTCGATCGCGCAGTCGCTCGTCGGTCAACTGCGAGGCCCGCTGGTAGAGCGCCAGAGCGGTGGCCATCAGGTGCTTCGAGTCGAAGTTGTAGAGCCGGCCAAAGTCGCTGGGAAGCGGGTCGGGCGAGGCGGCCCAGGTCAGGCCATCCTGGTAGGCACGGGCCGCCAGTTCGGGACGCTCGGAAAAATGCACCAGCACCTCTTCTGGAGCCAGGTCGGGGCGCTCGGACCTGAGGGCCAGAAAACGCTGCCCGCTGCGGCCGATGTCTTCGAAGATGCGTCGATTGCCATCCTCGAGCATGTTGAGCACCGTTCGCGTAAAAGCCTCGAGGCAGACTCCATGCTCTAGCAGCCGGGCCAGCCGTCGGGCTGAAATGGCCAGCGCGCGGGGGTCGAGGTTGAGGCGCTGGGGCTCGGGCCGAGAGGCGAGGTGCAGAGCGGTCAGGTAGGCGGTGGCCTGATCCTGGGTGGGGCAACCGCCTTCCTCAAGACGTTCGGGCAGAACCTGGCTCCAATCGCTATCGGGAATCTGGGGAAAAGCCCGGGCCAGGCGTTGACGCCAATCACTACTCTGGCCATCCAGGAAGGGGCCCTGGGCCAGTGCCAGCGCCCGCTCGGCCGCGGCCATACCGGCGCCAGCACCGCGCGAGGCGTAGATAGCCATGGCATACCAACTGGGGGCGGCCTGAGATCGCCCATCAAACGAGGGGTCGAAGATGCGCTGAAAGTCGTGGGCCAGGCCCACATAGGTGCGATTGATGGCGCGATTCAATTCCAGCCCCTTGAGTTGCGGGCCGGGATTCAAGGGTGCCGAGCGGACGGGCCGGGGCATCAGGCCCAGATCGGGGCGGGCGGTCGGGGCAAAGCCATCCTCAACCGGGGCTGGCCGGAGGGGCGACTGCGCGAGGCGAAGTGGGCAGCCCCGTGGGGCCCAGTTTACGTTCACCCAGGCAGTATAGCCCGTCGATGCCCGGAGGATTTTGCCGAGCTCTCAACTTTGCGCTATGTCCCTGGGGTTCGCTACACTGGCCGCGTGTTTAGGGAGTTCGGTCCAACCCTTGAAAGGTTGCCACATCGAGGGTGAGACGGGGCTCACCCCAGACCGCCACAGCCACTCCACCAATCAACGCCGAACCGATCTCGGCTTGGTCAAGCGCCGACTGCAGTTGGGCCAGGGAGGTGAACAGGGCGTCCAAATGAAACGGGGTATCCCAATCGGCGCTGCATTCTCAATTGAGTCTCGCGGCGCTCGGGTCCGAAAAAAATCTTCCGTTTCCTCCAAGTGTTGGCGGAATACTCGGCGCATTTCGGCGAATTGGGCGACGCGCTCTTCAATGGTGGTGGGGCTGACCCACGTGTTTTCGATCTCGTCGAGTAGTCCAGGATTGGCGCGCAAGGCCTTTATTCGTTCCATCTTGTTGGTTTTCTTCAGTCGGGGGATGTTCCCCGCTAATCCCAGCAGCGGTTGGGAGGTTGCAGCTGGCGCACAACCTTGTTTTGGGGTGATGTTCCGGGCGCTCAGCTGGCTTTAGTCGGTGCTGGAAGCCACCATCACCGTAACCAGCTGACGATGGTGAGCGGTCCAGCAGTGCGAGCCCCACCACTCCTGACCGGCCTCAAAGTAGCTCGACCAGTGGACGCCCCAGCTCAGAACTTCCAACACCGGCCCCGGCAGGCTGATAAAATGGCGCCGAAATGCCGACCAGAGGTCCTCGGGTTGGGGGTCGATCAGGCTATAGGGAGGGTCGAGCAGGGCCTGGCGCAGCACCCCCGAGGTCCACTCCTCGAAACGCAGGGGCGTGGGCTTGCCCGGCTCGCCCTGCACGGGATGGGACCAGAGCCGAAAAGCCTCCAACAGTGCTTCACGGCCCTGGGCTTCGGGATCGAACTTGCCTTCGGATTGGAATACCGCCACCTGAAGTACCGCACCCGCCGCCTGCATGCGTTGCCACACCGCTTGCTGCTCGGGCGTGAACTCGAGGGCAACCATCAGGGTTCGAACACCAGGCTCAGGTCGTAGAGCACCTCACTGAGTTCCACGGCCGTGATCGTTTCGGGCAACTGCAGCTTGCCCACTTCGACTTCGTTGCGTGCCAGTTCTTCCAGATAGCCGCCGTCGAGAATCTCGATCACGGCCTGACCGTGGGCCAGCGAGCGAATGAATTCCAACAGGCAACCCGACTCGGTGCTGCCCCGATGCCAGCCGCGTTTCTCCAGGCGCAGGATGCGACCGGGCCGGGCCTTGCGGCCGCGAAAGTCGGGGGCTGGTCCGGCAAATACGGGGCGATGGACCTGGGGGAAGGGCTGCACAATGTGATAGTCGTCCAGTACCGCGGCCCAGGGCGCCAGGTTGGCTTCGAGGGGATGCACCAGCCCCACCTGCGCTCCGGGGTTCAGGCTGAACATACGATCGTCGACATCGGCCAGGCTGCCGTCCTCGGCCACGCGGAACACCCCCTGTACCCGGCCATCGGCATGGACCGCCCAGAGCAGGCGTCGCACCAGATGACCCAGCAGAGGATGACTGGCCAGCAGCAGTTGAAAGTCTTCCGCCGGCCAGCGCCGACTTTTAGCCAGGGCCTGTTCAAGCCGCTCCAGTTGGGTTGCGGCCACCGTTTTGAGGTCCTTCTTCAGGGCTTTCCATGCCTCCACGGCGGCAGCAGCCAGGGTAGCGTCGTCTTGCTTGTTGGGGCCGGGCAGGTCCTTAAGGGCGCGCCCGTCAGCATCGAACAGAGAAGGGCGAAGCTGCTCGTCAAAGCGAACCTGGAACTGACGGGGTCCGAAATCGAGTGGGAACTGACCCTTGTCGTCCAGGTCGAGATCGGGAACCAGCCGGTCGGCCAGTTCGTCCAGCGTCAGTCCGCGCTGTTCGGCGATTTCCTCGATTTTCAAGCGGGCCTTGTCCTGCAGGGCTTTGAAACGCAGCTTGAGGGCAATGCCGTGCAGGTGCATCAGGGCCACGTCGGTGCCGATCTTGCCCAGCACCTCCAGGCCCAGCGAAGCCCGGGCGCTAAGACCGTCGCCGGGCCAGCGGCGAATCTCGGGGGTCAGTCGACGAGCCACTTCGTCGCCGCCAAAAAATCCCAGCGCCAGAAACCCCCAGTCTTCTTTGGCCGGGCCACCCGCCTGCAACCAGCTCTGGTAGACACTCCAGGCGAATTCTTCCAGCGAGGCCGGCTGGCACAGACTGGCGACCTGCTCCAGGCCGGCATAAGGCTCGTCGAGCCGGGAAATGGACAGCATGGTGCCCAGGTGTTCCAACGCCGACAGAGGCAGTTCGTTGCCGTTGAGCAGGCGCGGACGAACATAACGTTCGGGCTTCCACCAGGCCGGTTTGGCCGGAATTCGCGTGGGCAGGTCGTGCAGAGGGTCATAGTCGAGCAGTTCGGCCACCGCCTCGCGACCCCCCAGCTGTTGGGCCACCTCGAGCAGCGCAGCCGATTCTCCCTGGCTGGCCAACCAGCGCAGGGCCGTCACTTCGTTCTTGCCGCCCTTCAAGGCCGCGGCAATCAGCCCCTGAGCAGCCGCCCGAGGGTAGGTCTTGAGCCACTTTTGAGCCAGTGCCCGAAATTTTTTGCTGCGAGCCCTCAGTTCGGCGAAGAGGGGTGCCACCCGCGGCGACTCCACCAGGCTGAGGGCGGGGTAGCACTTGTCGGGAGCCATGGGGGCAATGCGCAGCAAACCCGGCAGAATGGCCGTGTCGAAGGTGGCCAGCAAGCGCTGGGGAGTTTCATCCCACTCGGAGCGAAAGCTATAGATGTTCCAATGCTCCGACGGGGTTTCGTTCCAGGCCTGAATGGCCCACTCGCGGTCGCACAAGTCGCACAGGCGTTCAGCAAACACCAGGTAGGGGGACTTGGGAAACTCTTCGATGATCTTCTTAAACTGGGTGGGCGTGCAGATATCGTTGCGGGCCACCAGTTTTTCGCGCTGTCCCTCGGCAAAGTGTACCTTCTCCTCGTAGCTCAGCTCGGCCAGCTGGGGTTTGGCGGCCGCTTTCTTTTTTGCCGGGGGGTTCAGCCAGGGCGGGCTGGCGAGCAGTTGGGGCAGAGCATGAGCCTCGGCCTCAGCGGCTCGAGCCACTGGCGCCGGGGCGGGAGGAGATTCTCGTTCCAGGTAGCTCAGCGCCTGAGGCGAGATCACCTTGTCTTTGCGATGTTCTTCGAAGAACTGGTGAACCTCGGGCGTGATCAAATGCAGCAAGAGGTCGGCCAGGGCACGCCGCGAGCCGGCCTTTTCGGCGCCACGAGCCAGCACCAGCAGCCCGGGAGCGGCTTCGACGCCCAGCCTGAGCACGGCCGCCGGCAGATAGTCGAGAAACTTGAAACCCAGATAGTCGTGGTCGATGTAAGCACGCGCCAGCTCGCACAGCGCCGAAAAGCTCTTCCCGGTGGTGGCGGTGGACAGCAGGGGAATGTGCTGAAAACAACTCGAGTGCTGCAGCGATTCCTCGACAATGGACTGGCTGAAGGGCTCTCCGGGAAACAGGAAAGCCAGCATGAAACGCAGCTCGGAAGGCGCCCCGTCGAGGTGCTGTTCGGCCTCGGCTCGGGCCGCCTGATAGTCGGCCTCGCTGGCCGCGGCCAGATAGCCCCGCAGAGTGCGCCAGGGACCAACGAACGGAAAATAACCCCAGTTCTTCTTGGGCGCCAGACGGCCATGTTCGTCATAGGGGAAGTTGGCCAGCAGAGCCTGCAGGGCAAAGAGCGGCGGCGCCTGGCTCAACCACAGGTGGACCATATCGGAGCCGATTTCGTGGGCACGTTCCCAGGCGTGGGAGTTGTGGCCCATCATGGCCAGAAAAACGGCCTCTACCTTGGGGTCGCCGGCTTGAAACTCACCAACCCCTCTGGCCACGCGCTCCATGAGGGCAGGCTTCAGGGCCGCCTCGATGTCGACGTCTTTTCCCGTCATCACGTGTTTGCGCGCGTCCAGCTCGCGAACCTGCTGCAGGCGAGCAATGGCCTTCTTGAGGTCGGTGCCTGGCTTACCCACCGGGCCACCCCGATAGGCGATGGCCTTGCGCTCCAGTTTGTCCAGGTCGACGGCCTGGCCCGCTGCTGGAGTCACCTTTGGGGGCGGAAGCTGTGCAGCCACCTGGGCGGGCGCTGCAGCCACCGCCACCGCCACCGGCGCCCGGGCAGCGCTGGCCGCAGCGGCTACCGGCAGCGCCACCGCCAGAGGAGGAGCGTCGCTGGCAGCGACTTCCTGATAGCCTTTCTTGAGCTTCTCGGCGACCAGCTTGTCGTGTTCTTTCTGGGCCAGGGCGGCGCTGGCAAAGCTCTTCTCCTGCTGCTGTCCCGAGGTGCCCAGCTTGCCCCAGCGCACCGTGAAGAGGCTGCCTTCCAGGGCGATTTCCCAAAATTTGCTGGAACTGCCACTTTGAAACTCAAAACGACGCATCAAACCCCCCAAAAGTATACGAAGTGCTGTGGAATTGGCTCTCCGCAAAGCTCTCCCCTTCCAGGGAGGCAGCCCTGATAACGTCGAACCGGCCTGCATGCACCCCCCTCGTCTGCAGCTTGTCGAGTTGGAAGACCTACCCTGGTGGCCGCTGTGGCTGAGAAACTATCAAACCGACCTGTTGGAGCGAATCAACCGTTACATGCGCTTCTACGACGGTTGCCTGCCGCGCCTGCGGGGGCTGCTCGAGGCCAGTGGCGAGAGCCAGATTCTCGACCTTTGTTCGGGCGGCGGGGGGCCGTGGCCCGATTGGCTCGAACGGGGGTGCTTTTCTCTTCCGGTGCAGCTCAGCGATCTCTATCCTAATGAGCGCGCCTTCGCCAGATTGGAACGACGCCACACGGGTCTGCGCGGCATCAGCCACAGTCTGGATATGCTGCGGCTCGGTTCTGAACCTCCCGGGCTTCGCACCCTTTTCACGGCGCTTCATCACCTGCCACCCGACGGAGTTCGCCAGTTATTGCTGCAGGTCAGCCGCAGTGGCCGCCCGCTGGCGGCCTTCGATTTCAATCATCGCAGCTGGCTCAATCTGCTGATCGTTGTGCCGTTGGCCTGGTTGATGAGCTGGCTGCTGACCCCTCTGCTGCGCCCGTCCCTTACTCGCCTGCTCTATACCTATGTGGTGCCGCTGGTGCCGCTGGCCCTGGCCTGGGACGGTCTGGTGTCTCAACTACGGGCCTATCGCTGCGAAGAACTGGTCGAATTCCTGCCCCCCGATTCAGCCTACCAGTGGGAGGTGGGGAGCTACCGTTGGCACGGCCTGCTCACGATCACCTATCTGCTGGGCAGACCTCAGCGCCAGTCGCCCAGCAGCGAGAACGACGCCCAGAAATAGGGGTGAGCCGTCTCGCGCTGACGCAATTGCTGCAACTGGGCCTGTTGTAAAGCCTCGCCCAGGCTGCATCCTTTGCTCAGGCGCCGATACAGATCGATCATCAGATCGCGGGTGGGCTCGTCGGGAATGCGCCACAGTGTGGCCAGCACCGAAGTGGCCCCGGCGGCGGCGAAGGTCTCGGCCAGACTGGCGATTTCCTGGCCTGGCAGGTGTACTCCCAGGGCCGTTTGACAGGCCGAAAGCGTCACCAGTCGGGTGGAGTCGAGGGGCAGCAAGTGCACGTCGGCCATCGTAAGCCGTGCCTGTGGACCCAACTGCAGATAGCTTTCCCAGGGGCGAGCCGAATTCAGCACCGCGTGGGTCGCCAGATGAACATAGCTGGCGCGGCTCAACCCACGCAGGTCCTTCAGCTTGATCTCCTGGCCGGTAACCGAAGTGGAGCCGGGAAACATGGCGGCGATTTCGATGCACTCTTCGGCCGCAGCTGGCAGGCTGCCATCGGGATTGCCCAGGGCGATCACCGGTCCCTGGAAGGTTCGAGGCGGTCGCAACAACAATCGCGCATCGCTGAGTTTGCCCAGCTGCACGCAGGCGATTCGCTCGATCAGGAAGTGCCAACCGTCGGCCTCTTCGCGCCCCAGGGCTGCAAAGGGCAGGTAGAACAGATAGCCGCTGGGGACAATGACCAGCTGGCTCTTGCCCTCCAGCTGAAGCTCCAGGGGCGCGATCAGGTGGCGGTACAGTTCGGCCAGCTCCTGCTGGGGCAGTGGCCCCTGCTGCGACAGCTGGCCGCGCGTCTTGCGAATCAGGGCGTCGAGCTGGTTGCGCCCCAAAGGGCTCTGGTAGCGTTGCAACCCCTCACGGGTTAGTAAGAAAAGATGCAGCGACCGTTCGCCCGGCAGAAATTGCACAATCGCCGTGCGCTCATCCAGCAGTGGCTGCAACTGGGCCGGATCGAAGTCCGACGCTTTCAACCCCTGCACCGAGGAAGCCCCGCGCTCGATCGATTCCAGTGCCTGCAACCGCGACAGGGTGGCCAGCGCCTGCTGGCTGTTGCCCAGGCTCGAATACACCTCGGCCAGGTCCTGGTAGCAGCCGCGATGGAGTTGATGAAATTCCAAATCCGAGAGGCCGGTGCCCGGTAGTTCGGCCAGATAGCTCTCCAGCTGCAGCGCCGCCTCTTGCAGCGACGGAAGTGCCTGGCTCCACTGTTGCTGATCTTTCAGCATCTGCCCGTGCAGGGCCAGGGCCAGCGCCAGTGCCGGGCGGTGTTTGAGTTTGCGATACTGATCGGCGGTGGCGGCCAGCAACTCGATACATTTTTGCTGCCAGCCCTCAAACTCCACGTATTGAGCGAAAAACAACGTGTCCCAGCTCATGTCGTCCAGTGGCGCCCAGCTTTGCACCTGCTCGCAGCGGTGCTGGGCCTGCGAGGCCTTGCCCATAAACTCGGCGCACTCGCGCAGGTCCTCGCCCGAAATGATCAGGTCCCGGGCAACTCGCAGGCGCAGAAGCTCCTGAAAAAGTCGCCATTCCAGGCGCGAGGCGTCGCCGGCTGTCCAGTCCAGGCTGGGTGAACCCGCGACGGCTTGCCAGCGCTGACGTTCCTGATCGATGCGCCGCACAAGTTCAGGAAAACGCCTGCGCGCCTCGTAGGTCGTCTGGCTGGCTTCTTCAAACAGACCCAGGCGGCGCTGGTTGCGGGCCACCTCCAGTCGGGTCAGCTCGCGCCCCAACTCAAACTCGAGGCTGGGCTGCAGCTGGCCGCACAGCTGAAAAGCCTGGCCGGGGATAAGCCGACGTTCCCAGATCTGTACGGCCTGCCAGAACATACGCGTCTCAATAGGCGTCCAGCGGCGCTGGCTGTCGAGCCGCTGGAGACGTTCTCGAAAGCGGGCCGGCTCCAGCCGGTCTCGGGTGGGCCCGATGCTCAACTCGAAACTGTCCAGCACAAAGGTGTGCAGTTCCTGGCCCGGCCAGGGGTCGGCAGGAAGCAACTGGCGACAGGCGGCCAGTTCTTCCTGCAGGGCGCGAGGGGCTTCCGCTCGGCGGGCCCGATCGGCCAGAGCCAGGTGCAGAGTAAAGGGAATGATGGGGGGCAGTCCCTGGCGGCCCGCCTCGAAGAGATACTCTCGGGCACGCGCTTCTCCAAAAGAGTCGAAACCACTCCAACATTGACTCCAGGCCAGCTCACAGCGGGCCTGCCAAAAGGCCCAGGCGGGTAGAGGAGCCTTGAGGACCTGCAAAAGATGCTCTTCGGCGGCCCGGAAGTTGCCCACCGCCATGGCCTGCTCGCTGAACGACCTGCGCTGCTGCGACTGCTCGGCCCTGGCAGGCTGGGCCGCGCCTTGTAGGGGAGTTGCCAGAAGAAGGCCCCAAAGCCACCAGTGTCTCACCTGCGGGGGTTCGGTTCAAAAGCGGCCAGTTCCCCCAGGGGGAGGTGAGGGCAGCCTTGAAGGCCCCCCCATGAGTCCAAGCGTCGTGATGGTTATTCCCGCCTACAAGCCGGAACAGGTATTGCTCGAATTGGTCGCCGATCTGCAGTCGCGCGGCTGCGGTCCGCTGGTCCTTGTCGATGACGGCAGCGGCCCCGAGTTCGAAGGGGTGTTTCAGCAACTTCCTCTCAGCCAGGACGTGGTGCTGCTGCGACATCCCCAGAATCGCGGTAAAGGTGCCGCCCTGAAAACCGCCATGGCCTACATTCAAGAGCATTGGCCGGACGTGCTGGGCTGCACCACCCTCGATGCCGACGGTCAGCATCGCGTGGAGGACGTGCTGCGCATCACACAAGAGCTGCGGCAACATCCAGACTCTCTGATTCTCGGTGTGCGCAGCTTTACACGTTCGGGGGTGCCGCTGCGCAGCCGGGTGGGCAATCTGGTGACCCGCTTTGTCTTTTTCGCTCTGGTCGGCAGGTTCATCCGCGACACCCAAACCGGTTTACGGGCGATTCCGCTGAGCTTCTTCGCCGAACTGATCGCCCTCGAGCCCGATCGCTACGAATACGAACTGGAAGTGCTGCTGGCTTGCCGCAAGAAGCCCCTGCGCCAGCTGACCATCGAGACCGTCTACATCGACCAGAATCGCTCGTCTCACTTCAGCCCGGTGCGCGACTCGCTGCGCATCTATCAAACCCTGATACGCTGTCGTTGGAAGTCTTTGTTGCGGGTGCTGGGCCTGGCTCGATGAGGGGCGATTGGCAGTCCGGTGTCTACCACAACCCTTCTGAGCCCTACCTGGAACACCGTGGCAGCCAGCTGTGGCTGCGATTTCGTTGCCCGTCGCAGGCCCCGCTAGAGCAGGCGTTTCTGCGCTGCGCGCCCGACGGCGAACAGCGCATGCTGGAAGCCGTGCGCGCCGAACCTCGAACCGGCTGGGATTGTCACTGGTGGGAGGTGGCCGTGACCACCACGGTCGAGCGCCTGGCCTATCGCTTCTTTCTGGTCACCCAGCAGGGCTGCTACTGGCTTACGGCTGCAGGCCTGATGCGCCATCTGCCCACCGACCACCACGACTTCCAGTGGCTGGGTCAGGCCGAGCACGCGCCGGGCTGGGTTGAGTCGAGCGTGTTTTACCAGATCTTTCCCGATCGCTTTTGCCCCGGTCCGGCGGGCCATCCGCTGCGTTCCGGACAGCATCTGCTGGAGGGGCAGCCGGTGGTGGCCCGAGAGTGGCACGAATTGCCCGACCCTGGCCAGGGTGCTCGCGAGTTTTTTGGTGGCGATCTCTGGGGCGTGAGCTCCAAATTGCCGTATCTGGCGGGCGAACTGGGCGTGAACGGGCTCTACCTCAACCCGATAGGCACCTCGCCCAGCAGCCATCGCTACGATGTGGCCAGCTATCTGGAGGTCGACCCGCTGTTGGGCGGTGAGCAGGCCTATCTGGCCCTGCGCAGCGCCACCCAAGACCAGGGCCTGCGGCTGATGCTGGACATCGTGCCCAATCATTGCGGCGACCAGCACCCCTGGTTCCGTTCGGCCCAGGCCGACCCTGGCGCGCCCGAAGCCGAATTTTTCACCTTCCGCGAGCATCCCCACGAGTATGAGTGCTGGCTGGGCGTGCGCACCTTGCCCAAGCTCAACTACGCCAGCAGCCGGCTGCGCGACCAGATGTATGCTGGCGCCGAAGCCATCATGCGGCGCTGGTTGCGCAGCCCCTGGCAGATCGACGGCTGGCGCATCGACGTGGCCAATATGCTGGCTCGCAACGGCCCCCAGCAGCTGGGACACGAGGTGTTGCGAGAGATGCGGGCGGCGGTGAAGGCCGAAAGCCCGCAAGCCTACTTTTTGGGCGAGCACTTCTTTGACGCCAGCGCCTATCTACAGGGCGACCAACTGGATGCCACCATGAACTACCGCGGCTTCATGATGCCGCTGCTGCACTGGCTTTGCGGTATGGATTACGAGGCGTTGTGTGGTCGGCCCTGGGGCGATCGTCATCCGCTGGAGAGTGCCGATTTGGAACTGCAGTGGCGCACCTGGCGAGCTGCATTGCCGTGGGCCGTGCAACGTCGTCAACTCAATCTGTTGGGCAGCCACGACACCCCACGGATCGCCCACGCTCTGAACGAAGATCGAGCCAGGCTGGCGGTGGCCCGAGCGCTGCTCTTCACCTATCCCGGGGTGCCCTGCATCTACTACGGCGACGAGGTGGGCCTGCTCGGCGGCCTCGACCCCGACAACCGTCGGCCCATGCCCTGGGACCGTCAGAGCTGGGATCAGGAAGGCTGGCACGACTGGCAACGCTGGGTGAGGCTGCGCCGCGGCTCTCCGGCCCTGGCTCTGGGAGGCGTGCAGTTTTTACTGGCCGAGTCCGATACCCTGGCCTTTCTCCGCGAGCATCCCGCAGAACGCATGCTGGTGATCACCCGCCGCGGGGTTCGCAGCGACATCGGGGCCCTGCCCGTCGAAGCCGCCGCCCTGCCTGAAGGTTCCACCTGGGAAGAGTTGATGTCGGGTCATCGCCAACGGATCCAGCAGCGACAACTGCCTTTGCTCGACGCTGGCGTCCAGATCTGGCGCGAGGTAAGGCCGTAGCCTTCGCGAAGGAGGCGGCCTCAGGAGGATCGATGTTGATACGCACCATGATGGTTGGCCTGGCCCTGGCCACGGCACTTTGGGCCCAGCCGGCACCCAACGACGATGAATATTGGGTACAACGCATTAACTCGGCGGCCACGGTGGTTTCGGCCCGTCTCGACCACGCCGGCAAGCATACGGCCATTTGCATTCGCAAGTCACGCGCTTCGATGCCGCCTCTGTACAAGAGCTTCCCTTATGGCATTCAGTTTGTCGTGCCCGAAGGCGCCCCCAATACCTCGCGGGTTCGGGCCGCCAGGGCTCAGGCGGCCGGCACCATCACGGCGGCCTGGTTGCGCTACACGGGCGAAGTCAACGCCGCCTGCATCGAGGTCAATCAAGACCTCAAGTTTCCCAAGGTCAACGGCGATGAGACCTACCTGGAGATCCTCGGCGAACAGCCCTGAAGCCCATCAGAGCCTCATGCGCGCCAACAGCTCCTTGACTCTGGCGGTGTGAGGCAGGCGATGGGGCTCGCCCCGCAAGAGGCGGTCGTTGAGAATACGGTGAGCCAGCGGTAGCGAGTTGCCTGGCTGGAAGAGTTCATCCAGGAAGTCGGCCAGAACCTCCAGCCAGTCGCGGACGAACTGCTGTCGTGCCCGTAGCGACGCACTTTGAATCGGGCGCGAGCCCGTCAGATCCATGGCCAGCCCCTCGCAGGCCAGGGCCCCCACCAGGCCAGGCAGCGGAAGTTGCATCTCCTCGCTGGCCACGATCTGACCGCGATACACCCAGTCGACCCGACTGGCGCGTTCGGGATCGCAGGCCAGGCCAAAGAGCATGAAGCAGCGCTCGTAGTGGGTGGCAGGCTGGCCTACGTAAACGCGGCTGGAAGCCGGCCCGGGCCAGTCTGCGTGGACCTCGTTGCGCTGGGGCGTGGGGTGGTAGACGCGAAATTCCAGGGCGTGGTGGTCGGCCGGAACATAGCTGGCCAGCCGGTACCAGGCGGGTTTGTAAAGCACCTGCCGCGGGCCCAACGGGTTGCGAACCATGCCGGTTTCCTTCGTCCGACCAAAGGGTTGTTGCAGGGGTTGACCGTTGAGCATCAGCGGCTGCGGACAGAATCGAAAGGCCTGACGGACCCAGTCGAGGCGTTCCGAGAGCGAGCGGCTCCAGCCTGCGGTCCAGCTCACCACGGAAAAAAACCGTTCCTGGTTGAGGTCGATAGCCTCCATCACCTGGAAGTCTCCGGGGCGCTGGCTGGTCAACACAGCCACCCGCGAGGGTTGGGCCCGAAGCACAGAAAATTCGCGATAGGCACTGGCGGCCAGGCTGTTGAGAGCCACCGAAAATTCGCGCTCGGCCGGGTCGGGGGAGAGTACCTGACTGAACACCTGGCTCAGGGCCTCAATAGAGGAGGCGTTGCCGGGAATTTTGACCTGCGCCCGCTCCCTCATCAGCTCAATTTCCACCGGATCGTCGTGCCCGCAAAGAACGCCCACGCGAATCAGTCGCGCCAAGATTTCCAAGGGGTCCTGCAGGGCGTATTGACCAAAGGTGCGGGCCGCTGCGGCCAGATCCAGGGCAAAGCTGCCCCGCGACTCGAACACCGTCCCCCGATTGGCATGTTCCAGCCAGTTTTCCCAGTCTCGTTTTCCCATGTCAGAAGGCGGTTCAGCAGGCCAGCCCCGGCTCCCCCTGGCTGGGGCTGAGTCCCAGGTGGGCTTCCTGCGCCGACTTCGGCCGGGCCCGAAAGAGCACCAGCGCCTGCAGCGCGAAAAGCCCCCAATACCAGGACATTTCGGAAAAGAAGTTCTGGGGCAACACCGCCAGAAACGAGGGAAGGGTCAACAGTTGCAGCCACGAGGCCAGCAGTAGGGGGCGGGATTGCAGCGCTCGGGCCATTCCATTGCCCACCAGGAAGGCCACCAGGGGAATGCTGAGCAGCAGCGGCCAGGCCTCCACCACGGGCAGGCGGGGAAACCCCCGGGGCCCGACGGTGTTCACGGCCTGGCCCAGATGCAGGAGGAAGGGCACGGCGCTCAGAGCCACCCAGCCACTGCGGGTGCTGCGCCAACAGGCGAGCAGAGCGCATGCCAGCAGCAGGTCGTAGGCCAGAGTCAGCATGCCATAGCCAGGCTGACCCATGCAGGCCAGCAGAGCCGCCATCACGGCTCCCGGCGTGAGGAGGTAACAAAGGCACAGGACCATCACCGAAGTGTGCAGATTCATTCCTGGAACCTACACCAGGGCGGCCAACCTGTCTGTGACGGAAGTTATGGTGTCAGCCCTTGCCAGTTCTCGGGCGACAGTGCCTGCACCACCGGTGCTCCTCCTTGAAGGTCCAGCGTCAGGCCGGTCCATTTCTTGATCTGAACCTCGCGTTGGTGGGGCGAGGCTGTTGGCAGCCGCAAGTCGGTGAGGCGCGCCAGCCCCCCCCAGCAGCCCGTGAGCCAGTGCTCGCCCGTGGGCGAGAGGGCCGAGACGAACAGCAGGTCGCGATGCTGGTTGGGGGGCAGCAACATCTGGCCGGTGTGGCTGTCCCAACAACGCGCGCTGCCGTCTTTCGATGAGGTGTAGAGGCGCTGGCCGTCGGGGCTGAACTCCACCCGAACCACGGGCCCGTCGTGCCACAAGGGGGGCACCTGTCGTTGTCCTTGCCGGTTCCACACCATCAGGCTGGAGTCGCCCGAGGCCGTGGCCAGGCGACGGCTGTCGGGCGACCAGGCCAGGTCCCACACGCCCAGGCTATGATGAATCGGAGCATGAGCCAGCGGTTGCAGGTTCTGGGCGTCCCACAGACGCACTTCGGCATCTTCGCCCGCCGTGGCCAGGCAGCGCCCGTCGGGACTGAAGCGAGACCGGGTTACCCCCAGGCGCTCGTGGCTGAGCGATGGTTGCGAGAGCCGGCTGTGGCTCGACAGGTCGTAGACGAAGGCCCCCCCGTCGCTTTCGCCGTCGCCACAGGCCACCACCAGGCGCCCTCCCTCGGGGTGCACCTCCAGGTGGTTGATGCGACAGGGATGTTGGAAGCTCCACAGTTCCTCTCCCTGGGGCGAGAGACACAACAGCCGCCCGTCGCCCAGCCCCACCAGCCAACCACCCCCCTGGGGAAGGGCGGCCAGGGCCCGCACTTCCGAGTTCAGCTCCAGCCGCTGGGCTTTGGGCTGCTCATCCAGTTGCCAGAGGTAAAGCTGACCACTCACCGTGCCCACGGCCAGCCGGTCGCCCGTGGAGGAATAGGCCCCCTGGGTAACCACACAGGCATGTTCCAGACGATGGTTCAACTGACGAGGCTCCAGTTGCCAGAGCAGGACCTCGGGGCCGACGGCCAGGGCCAGCCCCTTGCCGGTGGGATGAAAACCGCCCCACTGGACGCGCTGCTCGGGTTCGTCGTGGAGAACCCCCTGATTGGGGTCGGGGTGGAGCACATACTCTCTCAGGGTGCCGTCCAGTGCGGCGGTGGCGATTCCCTGTTCGTCGGGCCGGAAAGCCGCCAGTCGAACCGGTGAACTGTGGGGCAGGAAGGGGCTGCGGGGCTGGCCGGTATGGCCGTCCCAAAGACGCGCAGTGCCATCGATGGAACAGCTGACCAGGGACTGGCCCGAAGGCGAAAACTGCAGCGACGACACCATCCAGCGGTGGCGCATGCCCGCCCCCACTTCTTGCCACGAGGGGGCCCGGTAGAGCAGCAGTTGGCCGTTGTACACGCCCACCGCCAGACGCTGGCCATCGGGGCTGAACTGCAGGCACATCACCTGCATTTTGGCCGGCAATTCAGCCACTTTTCGGGCCTCGGGCAGTTTCCAAATCTGGGTTATGTCGTCGCTAGCCAGGGCCAGCAGCGAGCCGTCGGGGCTGAGGGCCAGCGCAGAAACGTTGGGCCCTATCTGTAGCCCCTCGGGATACTCCTTGCCCTCGGGCAGTTTCCACAGGCGCAGGCGAGGCCCATCCACAAGACAGGCCAGCTGGGAATTCACGGCTCCCAGTTCGAAACGCGCCGGCGAACCTTGCAGTTCAATGGTGTTGCGGGCGTTGCGCACACGCACCGACCTGCCGTTGCTGTAGAGAACGTGACCGGCTCCGCTGTAGATGGGGCCCGGACAGTCGTCGAGGACTTTGGGAGGCTGTTGGACCTGCACCAGTTTGCCATCCAGTCGGGCCAACCACTGCTCGCCGATCTGTGCCGCCGACGGGCGGGGAATTCGGTAGGGGCCGGCGTCCTGGCAATGGGCCGTAACCTGCGCTTTCCAGCGCTGGCCCCCGCGCAGCAGAAACGACTCGGAGGCCGCGCCCAGGCCCTGGGCCGTATAGCCCAGCCAGGTGGCGGGTTCGCCCAGCGACTCGTAGCTGTGCAAGGGCATCGAGCAATGGCGCAGGGCCAGTTGAAAATTGGCCTCGTTGGAGCGTCGTTGGGTCCACCACATCAGGGCCTCGGCCTCGTGGCCCGAGCGATGCAGGCTCCAGCCCTGCTCCCACTGCTGGCGCTCGAGCAGCTGGCGGGTTTGACGGTCTTTTTCCAGCTGAGAAGCGCCAACCGCCAGCAGGGCGCAGCTCAGCAGCGCGGCGGCTGTCACCTCGAGGGTGCGCCGGCGCAAAAAGCACTGTCCCAGATACAGCCCGCTCCAGGGACGTCGACACAGCAGCGGCCGATGCTGGCGGCGGCGGTGCAGATCCTCCAACAGGTCGCCCATCGAGTCGGGCCGGGCCCCAGGGTCGAGGGCCAGACAGGCCTCGACGATCCAGGCCAGCTGGCGGTCGACCTTCGGATTGAGCTGACGCAGCGGCAGCAACGGACTGTGCTTGAGCAGCTCTCGGTAACGCTGCAGCTTGGCTTCCGAGTCGGTAAGCGTCGAGAGTTCCTGGCGTGATTGCTGGTCGAGGCGAGGAAGTCGACCCGACAACAGCTGATACATCGTGGCTCCCAGGCCATAGATGTCCCAAGAAATCTCGGGCAGGCTGCCGCGGGTGGCCTGTTCGGGGCTCATGGTGCCCAGGCTGCCCAGCGAGGTGGACGACTGGCCCCTGCCGACGGCCTGGCCAAAATCGGCCAGCCGGGCTCGGCCTTCGGCGTCGATCAGCACGTTGGACGGTTTCAGGTCGCAATGCAGCAAGCCGCGGGCGTGAGTATAGTGAAGGGCACCGGCCATTTGTTCCAGCCAGTTGACGGCCTGTTCCACCCCGTGCCTTTGGTCCAGCGCGCACCAGCCTTGCAGTGACGAAGGAATCAGCGACATCACGAAATAGGGCGGCTGGTGGCGCAGGTCGGCATCGAGCAAGGTGACAATGTGGGGGTGCTCGGCCACCCGCCTCAAGCGGGAAACCTCGTGCTCCAGATAATCCCAGTTCAGCGAGCCCCCGCGCGTGAACAACTTGAGGGCCACCTGCTGGCCGGTGCGCAACTGGCGTCCCGACCACACTTCTCCAAAGGACCCTTGACCCAGACGCTCGCTGAGCTCGTAACCCGGAACCTCGGGGGCCACCGGCTCGCTGCCGCGAGACAGCTGCTGGGCCACCTCGCGCAACTGGTCCTCTTGAACCAGGGTGGCATCTTCTGGGGGGGCCGTCGAGGAATCGCTCATTCAGGCAAGTTATACCCCGTCGCCAACCTTCCCTGGGGGGAGGCAGCCCGCTACCCCTTGAAAAGGGGGGCCTTGATACTTTCGGCCGGAACTTTGCTGCAGGGTCGCTATCGGGTCGAGCGGCTGCTGGGTCAGGGGGGGATGAGTCGGGTGTACCTGGCTCAACATCTCCATCTGGCCCGGCCGGTGGCGCTGAAGGCCGTGCAGCTGAGCACCGACCCCCATCAGAATCGCCAGCACGCTGCCCGACTCGAGGTCGAAGCTCAGGTGATGGCTTCGGTTGTCCACCCGAATCTGGCCATGGTGCTGGATTTCTTTTCCGAGCGGGGCGTTCCTTATCTGGTGATGGAGTTGATTTCGGGCCGCAACCTGGAGCAGGTGGCCCAGCTGGCTCCCAACCCGCTGAGTCAACGCCGGGTGCTGGAGATGGCCGACCAGCTGCTGGCGGCGCTGGAATACCTGCACGAACGCACTCCTCCCGTCATCGTGCGCGACCTCAAACCCAGCAACGTGATGCTCGATGCTCAGGGGCAGCTGAAGCTGATCGACTTCGGCCTGGCCAAAAGGCTGGACCCCAACCAGGGCACCGCCAGCCTGACCAAGGGCATGGGGTCGGTGGGCTATGCGCCGCTGGAACAGTATGGTGAGGGCAGCACCGATCAGCGCTCCGACCTGTATGCCTTGGGGGCCACCCTGTATTTCCTGCTTACCGACCAGGCCCCGCCCGAGGCCACCGCCCGGGCCACAGGCAAGGCCGCCCTGACCGACCCACGCACCCTCAATGCCTCGGTGACGGCCGAACTCTGGACTGAGCTGCAGGCCCTGATGGCGATGAGTCCCGATCAGCGTCCGGCCAGCGCCCGCGAAGTCCGCCGTCGACTGGGCTTGCAGGCGGCCGCCGGAGTGGCCTGTCCTCGCTGTCAGAAGCCCCTGGTGGCGGTGGCTCGAAACGGCGTCATGCTCGATCAATGCCAGCGCTGCGGCGGCTTCTGGCTCGACCGCGGCGAATTGGAACAGCTGGGGGCCGCTGGGCGCAGCCTGTGGCAGCAGTTCACCTCGCTGCTGCGAGGCACTCCGTGAAGCCTCAGCACCTGTGGGCGCTGATTGGCGTGGGGTTGCTGGGCGTGGGGCTGGTGACGGGCCGTCCCGCCACCATGCCTCAACCCGACCTGGCCGTGGCCATCGCCTTTGCTCTGTGCCTGATTCTGGAGCTGGGGGCCGTTCGCGTTCCAACCTTCGGCTTCTTCAGCACCGGCTTTTCACTGGCCCTGGCCCTGACCTGTGGCCGGCCCGATTTGCAGTGGTATGCGCTGATCCTTACCGCCCTGGCTCTGGGCCTGCGCACGCTGGGTCGCCAGGGCAGTCTGGCCAGCGCCCTGGCCGACGCCGTGCCGGCCTGCGCCAGCCTGACCGCTCTGCATCTCTTCGAAGCCTGGCAGTCGCGCTGTCTGGCGGGTATTGTGGTGCATTTCTTGCTGGCCGAGCTGTGCCAAACTCAGCTGGCCCGAGCCGAAGACCCCAACCGCTGGCTCAGCTATCAAACCACGCGCGAGTGGATGGCTCTGTACCGCTGGTCGGTGTTGTTCTTTGCGCCCATCCTGGTGTGCCTCAACTTTTACCAGCCTGTCTATGCGTTGTTGGGGCTGCCCATGCTGATGGGCATTCAGCGCGCGGCCTACAGCGAAATGGCCCGATTGCGCTTGCTCGACCAGGAAATGTTGCTGCGCCAGGAGGCCCAGTCGCGCCTGGCGCTGGCTCAAACCCAGCAGCAGCTGGACCAGGCCACCCACTATCTGAAGTTTCAGAAATATTGCGAAACCTTGCTGTTGGAACTGACGCGCTCGTTGTCGCTGTCGCAGGACGTCGACAGTACCGCTCGGGCCGCGCTGGAGAGTTTGAAGTCCAGGATTCGCTTCCGCCAGCTGGCGGTGTTTGTGCTGTCCCAGCAGCGGCTTCGCCCGCTGTTCTGGCTGGGCGATTCACGTCCGCCCCAGTTGTCGCCTTCCGACGAGCGGGCTCTGCTGCTGGGTCACCCTGTGAAAGAGCCCATGCTGGCTTTCTCGCTGGAAGGTGAGGGAGCGCTGGTGGTCGATGCTCAGGGCCTACCGCCCTTGACGGCCGAGGAGGTCTATCTGGTGAACCTGGTGGCCAGCCAGACGGCTCTGGGTTTGCAGTCGGCCCGTCGCTATCGCGAGCAGCAGCAGGCCCAGGCGGGCATGCTGACAGCCAGCAAAATGGCCGCCGTCGGCCAGCTGGCCGCGGGTGTGGCCCACGAGCTCAACACTCCGCTGGGCGCGGTCATGCTGCAGATCGAGCTGGCCCAGATCCAGCCCGGCCTGAGTGCCAACACCCAGAAGGCCCTGGAAGTGGCCCAGAAGGCCGTCGAGCACGCCCAGTCGATCATCAGTCGTCTGCTCTACTACAGCCGCGAAGGAGCGGCCGAGCGCCAGCTGACCGACCTGAACGACATCGTGCATGACACCTTGCAGCTGATCCATCGTCAGCTGGACATCGAGGGAGTGAAGCTCGAGACCGAACTGGCCCCCAGCTGCCCGGCTCGGGTGAATGCCAATGAAATTCAACAGGTATTGACCAATTTGATTCTCAACGCCCGCGACGCCTGCCTGGAGGCCGGCGCTCGGGGACGCCTGGTGAAGGTGCGCACGGTGGTGCTGCCGCGAGGCGTGGGGCTGGAGGTGCTCGACCAGGGCGCGGGCGTGCCAGAAGCCATTCGCGAGCGGATTTTCGAGCCGTTTTTCACCAGCAAGCCGGTGGGCAAAGGCGTTGGGCTGGGCCTGTCGGTAAGTCAGGAACTGGTCCAACAGCACGACGGCAAGCTGACGGTAGAAACCCCTGGCGAGCCCTGGGTTACGGCCTTCCGCCTGTACCTGCCCGGACCCACCTGAAGCCAGCTCGGGAGGCCGCTGCGGCCGAGATGTAGAACTGCGCAGCGTGACCAACGAGCTGCTTGAATTCCTGCGCGATGTGGCCGCCGACCTCAACTTGAACGGGGCCCCGTTGCCCCAGACCACCGTGGACGATCTGGCCCACTGCCAGGAAATGCTCCAGGAAATTTTCGCCCGCTATGAGCCACCTGCCCCGGCCGGGGCCGAATCGGTTCGCGAGGCCATGATGGAGGCGCTGGAAGCGCTTTTCCAATCCATTGAGCTGCTGCTGATCGTCAGCGATGCGGGCGCTGAAGCCGAGCTGGATTCGGCTCAGCTGCGTCGGGCCGTGGACCTGGCCGAGGAAGGCAGCGACCTGCTGGAACAGGTCGAATACCTCATCGCCGAATCCAAAACGACGATGCAGACCATTGTGCCCTGATCAGACGTATACGGCGTACTCTTCGATTTTTTGGCCCAGCCTCCGGGCCAGGTGGGCACTGGCCGGGCCGAGTTGCTCCAGGATCAGGGCCGCTTCCTCACGATAGCTGGCGCACTTCTCCTTGTTCCAGTAGTGGGGTGGGGGTTGCAGATTGGTAATGCGGTCGGCCATTTTCACGGCCGCCACCTCGGGTGGCTGCTGAAGAATGCGGTGTAAGCTATCCATCATGGCCTCGCGCTTGGGAAGCTGGGCCGATTTGGTCAACGCCCGTACTCCCGCCAGCACCTGCGGGCCGAAGCTGGCTTCCAACCGCTCGGCCGGGGTTGAGGTGTCCTCCAGCACGTCGTGGAGCAGGGCGCAACACAGCACCAGGTCCGATTGCAGGCCTGGCTCTTGGGTGCAGGCCAGCAGGGCTTCCTGGCACACCTCGGCCAGGTGCACAACGTAGGGCAGCTCGCTGCCGGGGATCTTCTGGCCCAGGTGGGCCTCGGCCGCGAAGTTCATGGCCTTTTGAAACAAGTCAGGATTCCAGCTCATGGGGGCTTTTTTGGGGGAGGGGTTCACGAACCCTCTGCATAATTGGGTAGGCTTCGATGAAAACGGCCGACGATATCTTAGAGAAAGGGCGGGCAGCGGAAGCTTCCCGCCGCTGGAGCGATGCGCTCGAGGCCTATACCCAGGCGGTCGAGATACAGCCCGACCAGCCCCAGCCTTATCAGTGTTTGGCGCGGGTTCAGGCGCTGCTGGGTTTGCCTCGCAGCGGTATCGAGAGCCTGATGAACCTGGTGGAGCAGTGCTCCCCCGAGCAACATCTCGAGAGTTGCCTTGAGTCCTTGCAGCGCATTCTCGAGTTGGACCCGTTGCACCACGGCGCCCATCTCAAGCGGGTCGACTTGCTGTATACGGGTGGCCGCACCGACGAGGCCATTGCCCGCTCGCTGGAACTGGCCGACTATTTTATCGACATCGACCAGGGCGAAGATGGAATTCGCCTGCTGGTGCGGGCGTTTCAGGCTCGCCCCCAAGATGCCGACATCGTGGCCCGCCTGGCCGAGGGCTACTTGAGTCAGGGTCAACTGCGCGAGGGCAAGGGGCTGTATCGCCAGGCCCTACCCTCCATCATAGAGCGCGGCGAGCTGGAGCGAGCGGCCGATATTTTGCGCCGCCTGGTGGTGGTCGACAGCAAAGACATCGAGAGTCTGCTGGAGTTGGGCGATTTGTATCGCCAGATGGGCCGTTTGCAGGAAGCCGACCACCAGTATCGGGCGGTGTTGCGTGTCGACCTCAACCATCGGGCTGCGCTGTTGCGCATTGGCGATTGCTGTGAACAGCGCCAGCAGTTTCGCGACGCGGTCATGGTCTATCAGCGCATTCTTCAGGTTGACAAAGACGACTGCGAGGCGCGCAAGGCGCTGGGCATCGTGTACAAGCATCAGGGCATGCCCCAGGATGCCACCAAGAATTTGTTGATGGCCGGCCTGGGCTTTCTGGAAAAGGCCAATCGAGAATTTGCTCGCCAGTGCTTCTCGGAGGTGCTGAGCATCGATCCGAACAATGCAATCGCCGCACGGCAGTTGCAGACGCTCGCCTAGGAGTCTCATGAACAGCCTGCTGCCTCTGGGCAACCCTCTCACGCCTGCCGACCTTGTGCTCAGTCCCGCCGACCTGAAGACGCTGCGGGGCAACTTTCAAAGTCAGAATTTTTCGGGCTACCTTACCTGGGGCACCCGTCCGGGCCGTCGCGCCTACGCCTTTTGGGCCAACGGTGAATTTCTGCGCTGCTTCGAAGACCGCCAGGGTGAACTCTGGGTGCAGCGCTGGGAGGACCTGATCTTAACCTGTTCGGAGCAGGCGGCCTCATACTATCTGCCGGCTGCGATGGTGCGTGTGCTCTCGGCAGCCTTCGCCATGGACCGCGAGTCGAAACGATTGGCCGCGGGTCAGGCCCGCGAGCTGGTGGCTTCGCTGGAAAGCGACAAGGCCCATGCGGTGGCTCGCTTTCGCTGCAACGGCAAGCAGCGGGCCGTGATCTGGGAAAATGGTGTAGCCCTTCAGGTTCGTCTGGCTACTCAGGTCGGCGAGGTGGTCTGCGCCAAAGCGGCCTTGACGAAGCTCTGGGAGGCTCTCGAAGGGGGCGGCGAAGTGGAGTGCTTTCGCGGACAACGGGCCGATCTGGACAGCAAGGTGGAGCGACTCGAGCGCGAGATGGCCCAGCGCACCCCGGTGGTGCCCAAGCCCGTTTCGGGTTTCTTCGCCAGTAAAGATACGGCCAAGTTCGATGCCGACATCCTCAAGGGTTGGAACCTGGGTGGCAAAGGTGTGCCTTCGCTGGTGATTGAGGACCTGGAGGGCCGACCGATTGCTACCATCAAGGCCACAACAGCCGCGGGCAAGGGAGAGAGCCTGGAGGTTCCGGCCAAAATTCTGGCCACCTGGAATCTGGGAGCCAGCGACAAAGTGTTGATTCGGCCGCTCTGCGAATGAAATTCTCGCTGGGGCTGGTGAGCTTGCTGCTCGTGGGCTGCGCCCCCAGCTTCCTGCGCAATCATCATCTGAGCAATTTGATGAGCTGCAAGAACAACCTGACCAACCTGGCAGCCGCCTGTCAGCTCTACGCTGCCGATTCGGGCGGAGAGTATCCCCCAAGCCTGTCACAGCTGGTCGCTGAGGGCAAGCGCCGCTACCTGAAAGAGATTCCCCACTGCCCGTCGGCGGCGGCCGATACCTACTCGACCAGCTATCGCCGTAAGGTTGCCCGCCGCAACGCTTACGGCAAGGTGATTGAAGGTCGGGACGAGTTCGAACTGTGCTGTACGGGCCAGCATCACCAGCAGGCCGGTTGCCCGGCCAACCGCCCGGCTTACCACAGCCGTCGCAACTTGATCGAGCGCTAGACATATCCCCGGCCACTGCCGACTCCTTCCCGGCCCGCTGGACCCGTTATCTTGCTGAGGTTACGGGTAGGGTAGTCAAGGCAGTTGCGCCCGGGGTAAGCCGGAGCTGCCCATTGAGGTCGAGATGTAGCTGTCCCGGTCTGGATGTTCACCTGACGGCAGAGCGTCGGCGGATGCCCCGCGGTCCCCACGTTTGCGCTGCAGAAGGGGGTGTGCTCGACCCAGCCGGTCAACCTGGGGGTTGGCGCCCCTGGGGGCAACCACAATGGAGGCGAGCAGCCGTTCTAGGGCGTCGGGGCCCTGCCCTACGCGGCGCGGGCGCGGTGGGAGTTGTCCTGGCTGCCGGGCCGAGTGTGGCGTTTTGGTGCCTCAATGTGGCGATTAGAACGCCACAACCCGCTCTGGGAGCCTCGAATGTGGCGTTTTGGTGCCTCAATGTGGCAATTTGAACGCCACAACCCGCCCTGGGAGCCTTGATTGTGGCGTTTTGGTGCCTCAATGTGGCGATTAGAACGCCACAACCCGCCCTGGGAGCCTTGATTGTGGCGTTTTGGTGCCTCAATGTGGCGATTAGAACGCCACAACCTCCAAGTATGCGAAAGCTTTCCTGGACCTGGTGGCCGGGGCGCGGACTTCTTCGGGTCTGTCCATGTAGGGTATACCCCAACTGGACACGCGCCCGGGGCGGTTTTTGTGTCCAGCTGGGGTGGGTGGCATGGGTTTTCTGACAGGTGTCCAACAGGGTCTTGGGAACGTGCCTTTCTCGTGGTAGGGTAGCTGGCGTGCTCAAGTTCCTGGCAGACGAGAATTTCAACAACCACATCACGCGTGGG
>CAZYPN010000032.1:0-79822 GCA_964649085.1 uncultured Burkholderiales bacterium
CACCGCTCGACCGGGGCGAGGCGAAGAAGAAGGCGGAGGGGGCTGAAGCAGCCGCTCCCCAGGTGGGCGGCAAGACGGATGCCGCCCGCCCCCTCGGAGCGAAAGCTGGCGACCGGACCGCCCTCCAGAGCGAGGCGAAGAAGAAGGTGGAGGGCGCTGAAGCGGCCGCTCCGCAGGTGGGCGGCAAGACAGATGCCGCCCGCCCCCTGGGAGCGGAGCCGCCCCTCGAACGGGGCGAGGCGAAGAAGAAGGAGGGGGCTGAAGCAGCCGCTCCCCAGGTGGGCGGCAAGACGGATGCCGCCCGCCCCCTCGGAGCGAAAGCTGGCGACCGGCCCGCCCTCCAGAGCGAGGCGAAGAAGAAGGTGGAGGGCGCTGAAGAGGCCGCTCCGCAGGTGGGCGGCAAGACAGATGCCGCCCGCCCCCTCGGAGCAAAGGCGGAGCCGCAGCTCGACCGGGGCGAGGCGAAGAAGAAGGTGGAGGGCGCTGAAGCAGCCGCTCCGCAAGTGGGCGGCAAGTCGGACGCCGCCCGCCCCCTGGGAGCAAAGGCGGAGCCACCGCTCGACCGGGGCGAGGGGAAGAAGACGGCGGAGGAGGAAGCCGCTTTTCCTCGACGCGGAGAAGAGCGTTCGGCGGAGGAGGGGTTGCGTCAGGCACAGGAGGAGCAAGCCCGCCATTTGGGTCGACCCCTGGCTTTCTTTCCAGACTCGACGGCTCAGGCCAGTGCGGACCGATCGGTGGTCGGTCCTGGGGCTGTCTCAGAAGCTCGCGAGCGCAAGGGCACTATCCAGCAGGCCACTCGCGCCCTGTCGGGTGACGAGAAACTGGCCGTCGAACGCGCGCTCAACAACCCTCGAATCGACACCGAGATTCTCAAAGATCTGACCCGCGAAGGCTTCGGTATCTATCAGGTCGACGAGAAGGATGGGCGCCTGAAAGACGGACAGGGTCGTAGCCGAGAGGGGTTTTACAACTACGATGACAACCGGATTCGCATTTCCGAGTCAGCCTTCGCGCGGCCGGAGCTGCTGAACAAAGTACTGGCCGACGAACTGGGACACCGCATCGATGATCGGCTGCGCACTTCGCCGGAAACCAGCGAGAAATGGTCTCGAATGATGGATCGGTATCTGGCTCAGGAACGCTCCAACCCGCGACTCGACCAGAATGCCCGAAAGAACGTGGGGGAATTCTCCTCAGAGGTGATTTCCTCATACCTTCGCGGAGGCCCGGAAGAGGCCAGGCTGCGTCAAACCTATCCGGAATTGCATCGAGTGCTGCGAGAGACGGTGGGTCAGGCCGATAACAGCGATTTGCAAAGCCGGCCAAGCCTGATGAGTCGATTTTTGGGCAGTGACCGAATCCAACAGGCGCAGGTGCAACGCAACCAGTTGAGTGGGCAGTATTTCAGCGATTCGGTTCAAACCGCCAGCCCCCAGGCCCATTTGTCCGGTGCGCCTGGCAAAGTACCCTCGCGCACGCCCGTGGAGCAGGCTCCAGCCGCTGTTCGCTCTCAGGGGCGCAGTCCAGAGGCTCCGCAAGCTCCGCCAGCCCCTCCGTTGTCGCCCCAGGGGGGCGGCGCGGCCAGGGTCGCAGAAAGGCCGCCTCGCGAGCCGGTCGTGGCTCCTCCGCGGCCCTCCTCAGTGGCCTCGTCGGGCTCGCCTTCGGTTGCCAGTCCTGGCGAGTCCCCGGCAACCCGCTCTTACGCGCCTGCTCCCGTCAGCCCACAACCCCGGCTGTTCGAGGCGGCTCGTCCCAGTAACCATCCCCAGCTTCTGGGTTCGGCCCAACAGATGCTATCCAGCGACTTGGTGCTGCTGCAATCTCCGGCCCTGTTGGAAATGCAAAGTCTGAGCCAGCAGTGGAGCACCCTGGAGGGCATTCCAGAAAGTTTGAGTTCATTGGAGAGTCTGCGGGCTCTGGGGCCCTCCCTGGAAGGCCTGCCCGAAACCTTGCGCGGACTGGGCCAGGTGGGTCAGTTGCTCGATCGCGTCAAGCAGCTTCCTGGGTCCGTTCGCGAGTTGCGTCAGCTTCCCGAACTGCACGGACTGATGCGCGAGCTGCCCCAAATCGCCGATCGCCTGAGTGGTTTGCACGGTTTGGCGGCCAGAGGAGCCGAGCTGAAAGCTGGTCTGGCTCAACTCGACCGACTCAAGGTGCCAGCTCCGAGCTTGGCCCCCAGGGAAGCCTCTGCGGCCCGATTTGAACAGCTTTCTCAAGACTGGGGTCGAGCGCGGCAAGTCGAGAATCGCGGCCCCGACCTTCCTGGCAAGGTAGCCGACGACCGTTTGGGGGGGTTTCAAGGCCAGCTCGAAAGGGGGCCCATCCAGGCGGCCCGAGGCGAGAGATTGCCTCGCATGCGGCAGCAGGTTCAGCCCGTCGTGCACGGTTTGGAACAGGTGGCGCGTCAGGATGAAGGCTTACAGCGCCTCCAGCTGTGGACGCGCGAACCCGAGAAATTGCAGCAGGGTCTGCAGCGGCTGGAGAGTCTGGTCGGATCGGAGCGAGATTCGCTCAAGCCCCTGCGCCGTGCTCTGGGCCCCCTGAATCCCGAACACCCCGGTCGGGCCGGGCTTCAGCAGGCCTCGGAGTCGCTGACAGAGTTGCAAGGGCCTCGGGCTCGAACTCGACTGACTGTCGCCCGAAACCTGGGGCAGGAGAACCCCGTTTGGACCGCTGGCGCTGCCGAGATGCGGCGCCCCGGTCTCGGCCAGGCCTTCCGAAAAGTGTCAGAGCAACTCTCTGACGTTCGCGAATCGCGTCGAGCCGGAGAAGCCTATTTGAAAGTAAACCCCGGGTTGCCTCCGGCTTCGGAAAGCGACCTCAGCAGCAGCCTGGCCACAATTCTTCAGGCGGCTGAGGCGGCCCAGCGCCCGCGCAAGCTCTTTGGAATTTCTCTGGGCCCGGCTGCGCCCCAAGCGCCCCAATCGGCGCCCGCAGCTGCATTGTCTCAGAGCGGACCCGGCCCGACGGCGCGACCTCGCGAACCCATGAGTCGTGCTCGAATCGAGGCCTACCGCGATTCCTACGAGACCATGCGCCAGCAGATGCAGGGTCGTGGTAAGGGTGATCATCCATGGGCCCTGGTGTATCACTCGCGCGAGGCTGAAGGTGCTCGAGGCCTGGCCGACACGCTGGAAACCACGGTGGCCCGTGGAGGCTCCTCGAAGCTGCAGTCCTGGCTGCGCCAGATGACCGAAACGCCTGATTCCAGCGTGGCGCTCTCTGCTATCCTGGCCAATGTCTCGCAGGTCACTCCGGAGCGAATGGTGGGAATTTTGTTGCTGACCACCGACGGTCAGGGCGGACGCGAAGCAGTAGGGGATTCGTTTCAGCGAATGTCCCAGGAGGTGGACGGCTCCCTGCGGCTGGCCCACTTTCTCGACCAGAGCAGTCGCCATCCGCTGGCGGCTCGGGGGGTGGCCGAACTGCTGGAAACGCTGTCGGAGCCCAGGGGCGACGACTGGTCGGGTTCGCGTCAGCTGGCCAGCAGCTTTTTGGGAATGAGCGAAACCGTGGGGGGGGCACGGCGGCTCGGCCAGGCCCTGGAGAATTTGGGCGAGCTCGAGGGCGGAAATCGCCTGGTCGGCAAGACGTTGCTGCGCCTGACCCGCACGCCAGAGGGGGGGCGCGACCTTCTGGAAAGTTTGCAGAACCTGGCCCACGATAAGGAAGGTGCCCGTCAGATCGGAGGGGTTCTGGCCAGGGCCGGACAGTCCCGCGACGGAGCCCGCGACTTGCTGAGCGCCTTTCAGAACATGGCTCGAGGACCGGCCGGACGAGAAGAAGTCGGACGGCTCTTTCTTCAGCTCAGCGAGGCCGGCCAGGGTTCCAAGCTGCTGGCCAACCTGGCTCGCGACGGACACAATGCCGCTCCCATGGCTCAGTTGTTCGAGCAGCTCAACCGTTCCCCCGAAAGCCGCGAAATGCTCGGCTATGCGTTGCGCCAGATGGAGTCGGCCCCGCGCGAACGCGCCCAGTTTGAAGTTTTTCAAGGAAGAGTTGCGGTCTGTGAGCCCTTGAAGGCGGCCTGTGAAGTGGCACTCGGCGAGAGCGAGCCCGGAGCTTCGCCGGGTAAGCACAGCCGCGAGCCAGAGTTGGCCCCGACGGCGTCGGCTCCGACTCTTCCGGCGACGGTGGGAGGCGGGCCTGAGTCTATCGATTCCCGTCCTCTGGTCAGCGAGTTGCAGAGATATCGTGAGGACATCCGTCAGGAGGAAGCCCTGCGTCCCTGGCAGGGAGAAGCTCCCGAAGGGACGCATTTCCGGCCAGGCGACGTCTATTCTGAAGCAACCCTAAGGCAGGCTCGAATTTGCCCCGAATGTGGCAGCAGAACTTCGGTTCAGGGTTGGTGTCCGCGCTGCCTGACGCGAGAGCAGCAGCGAAATTGAACCAGTGCTCCGTCATGCCAAATTTTGGGGTAACCACGGAAAACACCGAGGCTGTTTCCTCTGGAACTGAGAACGGGTACAGACGGTGCCGCTCCCAACCGGGAATGCTAGGGGAGTTGCTGGGCCGGTGGGCGAACTGCCCTAGCCATCGCGTCGCAGGAGGGGACTTTGTCTCAGTTCAGTTTGTTGGCCCAGAAGCGCTTCTCGGGGATTTTCTGGACCCAGTCGATCGGCGCCTTCACCGATAATTTCTTCAAGCAGGTGCTTGTGGCCCTGGTGGCCGAGCGCGGTTGGACCTTGCTCAACCTCAATCAGGAGGAAGTCGGCTTGCTCGCCAGCGCCATTTTCATGGCCCCGTTCTTTCTGTTTTCAGCCACCGCGGGGCAACTGGCCGACAAGTTGGATAAGGCCGCGATTATTCGAGGATTGAAAGTCGCCGAAATCGCCTTCGCCTGTCTCGGGGCTCTGGCGGTGTATTTGCAAATGCTTTCGATGTGCCTGTTGGTGCTGGTCTTCTTCGCTTTTCAGGCCGCCTTCTTCGGGCCTTTAAAATACGGCATTCTGCCTCAACTACTCAAAGAGGACGAGCTGGTCAGCGGCAACGCCTGGGTGGAGACCTCGACCAACCTGTTCATCCTGGTGGGCACAATTTTGGGTGCCGAACTGGTGGCCAAGCGCGCGCCGGATTGGAGCATTGGACTGCTGCTGGTGACAGTATCGGCGGTGGGCTACCTGACCAGTAGAACCATTCCCGAAGCTCCCAGCAGTCAGCCCGATCTGAAGGTCAACTGGAACCCTCTGGTGCCTACCCTCCAGATGATTCGTCTGGTTCGCGAGCAGCGCGCCATTTTGAACTCGATTCTGGGGATATCCTGGTTCTGGGCGCTGGGCTCGGTGGTCCTCAGCGACTTCCCCTTTTATACCAAGCAGGTTCTCCATTGCCAGATCGAGATCTCCACTTTCCTGTTCGTGTTGTTCAGCGTGGGTATCGGAGTGGGCTCGATGCTCTGTGAGCGGTTGTCCTATGGACGGCTGGAATTGGGCCTTGTACCCTTTGGCTCACTGGGGATGAGCCTCTTTCTGGCAGGATTGTGGTGGATCGGCAGCCCCCTCCCGCCCCCAGCTCAACCCTATGACCTCTATTTCTTTTTGCACAACCCTTGGGGTCTAACCATTGCGGCTTGCGTGTTCTGCTTCTGCCTGTTTAGCGGCTTTTTCATTGTGCCGCTGTACACCCTGATCCAGCAACGCAGCGCCCCGGAAACCCGAGCCCGGATTATCGCCGGCAACAACATCATCAACGCCTTCTTCATGGTTGGAGCCTTGCTGGCCGTGGCCTTGCTGCGCAAAGTGGGCCTGACCATCCCTCAGATCTTTGGCGTCATGGCGCTGTTTAATCTGGCCGTGGCCATCTACATCTACACGCTGATACCCGAGTTTTTTCTGCGCTTCATCTCTTATCTCATCGGCCACTTCCTCTATCGTTTGAGGGTGGTGGGTGAAGAGAACATCCCCAGCCAGGGCGGGGTCATCCTGGTGGCCAATCACGTTTCCTTCGTAGATTGGCTGATCGTGATGGCAGCGGTGCGTCGTCCGGTCTTCTTCGTGATGTGGTACACCTATTACGAGTTGCCGTTGGTGCGCTTCCTGTTTCGCGAGGCCGGGGTGATTCCGATCAGCTCGGCTAAGGTGCGTCCCAAGATTCTTGAGCGAGCCATGCACAGCATCCGCGGCCACCTGCAGGACGGGGATGCGATCTGCATCTTTCCCGAGGGCAAGATCACCAAGACGGGGGAAATGAGCCCTTTCCGACCGGGTGTGGAACGCATGGTAGAGGATAACCCCGTACCCGTTGTGCCCATGGCCCTGCGCGGCCTGTGGGGGAGCAACTTCAGTCGACGCCCGGGTTCCTTTTGGAAGCGCTTTCTCTATCGTCCGTTACGCAGCAACATTCGGGTTGTGATCGGTGAACCCATTCCGCCCGCCGAAGTGACGGCCGAACTGCTCGCGCAGCGCGTGGCTCAGCTTCGGGGCGACCATCTATAGGACGTAGCGAATCCGCTCGTCGTTTTTCAGGTCTGAATAGATAGCCTCAAGTTGGGCTCGACTGGTGGCGTGGATGGTGGCCGTTATCGAGATATACTTGCCCTGCCCCGATTTCTTCCACACCATATCGTCGGGGTGAGGCTGGGCCTGATGGGCTTTGAGAATCGTCGTGAACAGCCCCAGGATGTCCTCGCTGGCAAGTCCCATCGCCTTGATGGGAAAGCGGCAGGGAAACTGAAACAGATCCTCCGGTTGACTCATAGAGAAGGCCGCCTAGAACGTTTTTCCCATTGTACCGGCCGTCGCAGCCCAGCGTCAAGCAACGAGAATCAGGAATCCTCGACCATCACTTCTTCGGGTTGGTCTTCTGCGCCCAGTTCGGCCTGTTCTCCGATGGGGAGACCGTTGTTGATCGCAAAGTCTTGCAGGTTCTGGGTTCTGGCCATGGACATGTGAAGGGCGAGCAAGAAGTGGTCATTGGCCTGGACAATCTTCGAGACTCCCGATTTCCCCTGCTCCGGGTTCAGGCTTCCGGCGTCGAGGGCGTCGAGGAAAGCCTCGGTGGCCTCGATGCCTTCCTGGGCCAGGGTAGCAGCCCTTACCGTGAGATACTGCATTTGCTTCGGATAAGGGTCGGAAGGGTCGATATTGCGATCGTTCTGGATGTACTCCAGTGAATCTTGATGCAGGTTGTTCAGATAGTGCTCAAAGCGAGCCTTGATGACCTCATAGACTTCGAGAAACGGCTCAAGTTCGGCGCCTTCCTCGAGGAAGTCATGTAAGGACCAGGCCAGGTTGAGCATCTCGGCCGAGGGGAAGTGCTCGGTGGGGCGGATATACTCGGTATCCTCATCGACATCCAGCTCGCCGGTGACGGTGGTGGGCGCCATCTGGGGCAACAAGGCTCCGCAGCTCGCGCAATATTTTTGGCCCTCGGGATTATCGGCGCCACATTTGAAACAGGCTAACATGACCTACCTCGCTCGAGGGCACGAGTTCAACGCTTTGTCAGGGGAACCCTGCGCGGGCTTCTGGCTGTGGCCGCCTGAGTACATAAAAAGAGCCCCTTTTGGAGCCCTTTTTCCAGTGTGCCGAAGGCTAGCCAAGCGGAGGGAACTGCGCTCCCTGCAAGTAGTTCTGGGCCCCCGTGACCGCGAACAGGTGGTTGCTGAGGCCGTTAGAGTTGCCGATTTGCTGGTTGAGGAAAGCAGCCATCTGCTGGGTTTGGGCTGCCTCGGCGGCCACCAACTTTTCGCCGTCTTTACGGGCCTTGGCGGTCTGATACATCCCCAGGCCGGCCACGCCCACGGTGGTTCCGATCTGAGCAGCCACCCCGGGGTTGGCAGCAATCCAACGACCGACTGCGGGAAGAGCGGCTCGTGCCGCGCCGAGAATTGCACCGAGTGCCATTAGTTTCATCCTCCGAATTGTTGAACTTCTTGTTGCGGGTATTATCCCACGAGGTCCTGGCGAAGTTAAGGCCCATGCCAGACAAGTTTTTGTTAAAAAAGTGTTAACTGAGGTGTCCCAGATTCCTGCCGCAGTTGCAGTCAAAAGTCGGTAAATCCGACCCAATCACGGTGGAAGAGCAATCAAACACGGGTGAAATCCAGCGATCTCCCAGCAGGGCAGCCACGCGCGGCGGGTGCCACTGCCCCGAGGAGCACTTTGCCCAGGGCACTCCATGGCTCCATTGGATGGGCAACTCCCTGCTGTAACGACTCCTGGCCCGTGACCAACCGAGATCGGACAGCATGTTTTCCAGTACCTTGCCCTGACGACGCTGTTGTCGCAACGTTGCAGGCGCGGGCAGCCAGGCTTGCTGGGGGACTCGCTTGAGATCGGAAAGGTGACGGAGTTGGCGGGGGAGCCATTCAGCCGAGGCGCACTGGGCCCGGGCCACTTCCTGGCGGGGATCGAGCAGAACCTCTGCCAGATACTCGCGGCACGCAGCCAGAAACCAGCCGGGCCAGGATGGATGCGGACTCAGCATCGCTTTGCAACCGCACAGTCGGTCGATCGAGCCGTGGGCTTTGCTGCGATCTTCGCCAAGCCGTGTGAGCCAGCGCCGCCAGGCATCAGGCATCCATCAGTTCCTCCCAAAGGCTGGAGGTGTAGTTCTTAAAGAACTCCAGCAGAAAGGGCTTGGCCTCCTCGCTCAGCTTGAGACCTTGAAAGTGCAGTGGGACATAGGTTTTCGAGGTTACGATGTAATCGTGGCGCAGGCCGTCCTCGCCTCGGAAGGCGGCCGGAAAGTAGCCGCAAGGGAGAAATCCGGCCTGATAGCTCTCGGCCTGCAGGCGTGGCTCATAGGCGGACACCAGTAGTTCCAGGTAGACACAGCCCAGTTGCTCACAGTATTCGGAAACCGAGCGCAAGACGGCTTCCGTGGAGTAGGGGCCAGGGGTGAAGCCCAGGATGGTCGCATGGCCATCCTTGGCTTGAAAAGACAGGAATACGCGCACCTCGCGTGAGGAGTCGACCAGAATGATATCGGGCCCGTGCAGAGGAAAGAAGTTGTATACCTGACCTCGGGTGGTCTGCAGAAGGAACTTGCGGCGAGCGCCGGTTTTTGCTTCCAGCAACGGGGTGAGCAACACCCGGTCGTGGGTGCACACCCGCCGGACCCAGGGGAACACCTGGCATGGTTCCAGGTCAAGTCGGGCCCGTACAATGCGGTAAAGGTCGCGGATCTGGGGGATGAGCAAGGGGGTCCGGCGGCGCTGTTCCAGCCCCCGCGGACTCAGCAAAACCTTCAGTCCGTGGGTTTCATAGTTGGCCACCTTGCGCACGTTGGGGAAGATGCCGGTGTCGACAAATCCAAGTTGGGCCAGATCGTGATGAAACGACAGGCTGATGAAGGTGCGCACCACGGCATACACCATATCCATGGGCCCGCCCTCACGCAGATGGTAGCGAAGCCCTTCTTCCAGCATGACGCGCATCACCTTGTGGCCGCGCATCTCCGGGACAACCACCCCTCCCAGGGCCTTACCCAGCCGATGGGCTCGTTCCAGACCAAAGAGCAGCGAGCCCACCAGTTTGCCCTCACACTCGGCCAGCATCCAGTGCCAGTCGGGGCTGTTGAGAACCTCGCGGTTCTTCTCCGGGTCCATCACCTCCGACAGGGTGTAGCGGTCGCCATACTGACTTACATACAGTTGGCGGATGGTTTGAGCCTCGCCGGGACGGGCGGTGCGCACCACCAGACCCCGCCCGTCCGGCAGTCGCCATCCCTTGCCAAAATCTCCCGGGGCCATGTGCATGGCCGGCCCTTCTCCTTCAGGGCTTTTGGACCTACCGGCCGGCCTGATGGGTCAGCATCCAGCCTGCCAGGACTGCGGCCAGAAGCAGGCGGTAGATAACGAAAACAGAGAGCGTGTTGCTCTTGAGGTAGCGCATCAAGAAGTGCATACACAGCAGGCCACTACAAAACGAGGTGACGACGCCGATGGCGCAGGGAAGCAAAAAGGCGCTTTGTCCGCTGATGGCCATGGTGTGGGATAGTTTGATCGCTTTCAAGAGACAGGCAGCGGCCGTGATCGGCAGGGCCATCAGAAAGCTGAAGTCGGCAGCCGAGGTGCGAGTCAGCCCCAGCAACAGGGCCATCGTTATCGTTGAGCCCGAGCGCGATACGCCCGGCACCAGAGCCAGGGCCTGGGCGGCTCCGATCAGTACGGCGCCCCGCAAGGTGAGGTCTTCAATCTCCAGGGCTTTGCTTCCCACTTTTTCCGCCCAACCCATCAGCAGGCCGAAGAGGGCCAGGCAACACGCAATGCTGGCCATATGGTTGAAATGGGTTTCCAGAAAGTCATCGCAAAGCAGTCCTACCAGGCCGGCCGGAATGGAGGCTACGATGATGTAGTAGAGCAGTGTGTCGTCGGGCTCCCATTCACCCTGCCAGCCGTTGCGCAGCCTTTGGAACAGGGGGGCGAGGCCTCGGATCAGGCGCAGGGCGCGTTTCCGATAGTAGAGCAGAATGGCCACCAACGTGCCCAGATGCAGAGCTACATCGAACTCCTTACCCAGGTAGCGCCAATGGGTTAGCTCTGGAATCAGCACCAGGTGACCGGAGCTCGAGATCGGCAGGAACTCGGTAATGCCCTGGATGATGCCCAGCACCACGGCCTGAAACCAGATGGGGGCCTGGGCCAGGTCCACTATTTGGCGGCGGTGCCGAATTGAGGTTGACGGGAAGCATACTGGCGCAGGCCCTGCGCCAATCCTTCGGCGATCTTTTGCCGATAGGCGGGGTCGCCCAGCAGGGCCCCCTCGGTAGGATTGGTGAGAAAGGCGGTTTCCACCAGTACCGCTGGCATCTGGCTATGGGCCAGTACATACAGACGGTCGGCCCGCAGACCCCGGTTGGAACGACCGGTGCTGCTCAGCAGAGCCTGCTGTAACGAACTGGCCAGCTCGTAGTCGGCCTTTTTGTAATAGTGAAGCGAGGTGCCGTTGCTCGAAGGGCTGACCGAGGCGTTGCAGTGCACACTGACAAACAGGTCGGCCTTGGACTCATTGGCTACCTTTACCCGGGCTCCCAGTTCTTCACGGTCGGGCGAGCCCCAGTAGGACACGTCAACGTCTTCGTTGCGGGTCATCACCACGTTCCAGCCCTGGGCTTTCAGAATTTGCGCCAGACGTCTGCAGATATCCAGAGTGACCGAGGCCTCGGAAAGCTTTAGCGTCTTGTTGTAGGCTCCGGGATCGGAGCCGCCGTGGCCGGGATCGATCACGATCAGCCCGGTGCCGGTCAGGGCAGCCTGGGCGGTGGAGCCGCTGCCTTTGGGCACACTGGCGCTGAGCTCCAGCTCTTTGTCCAGAATGTCGATCACCAGCTGGCGCTCGTTCTCGCCGGCCGACGTGGCCACTTCTACAGCCTGTTCCAGGTCGACAACCAGTCGCACTACCGGGTTCGGCAGCGGTTGATTCTGGCTCACACGGACCACCCCTGGAAACTTGCCTTCGATGGCGAACTCCTGCTTGGGGTCTTTGAGTACCGCTCCGGGAATATCCAACCACCACTTGGGACTCGGGCTATTGACCCTCATCCACTCGTAGCGCATGGCCTCGTTGGCCGATAGAATGAGGCGGTGGCCCTTGGGGGTTTTCTCTAACTTTACCTCGGAGATGTCCAGCTGTTCCGGCTGGTTGGCTACCTGCTTGGGTAGCTGCAGCTGCCAGCTGAAGCTCTCGCGGGCCCCCCAGCTTTCTTGCTTGATGGTGGTGCCTTCCAGCGTGGGCACCACCACTCGAGTGATGGCCGGGCCGAGTTCGAACTGGCCCAGCCGCACATTGCCCAGATGAGGATGCTGCACGGTAAGACTGGGCGTGTCGATGACCGCACCGGGAATGTCGATGACAAACCGGTCGGGGTTTTTCAGCGTAAAGGTTTTGCACTGCACCGGGGCCGTCGTCTCCAGGACCAACCTGGGCTTTTTAGCACTGCCTTCAAAGCGAACCTCGCGCAGCAGGGGCTCGAGGTAGACGGCTGAGTTGGGACGTGCCGTAACCCGAATCTGGAGAAACTCTTCCAGCGCCGACAGCGGAACGTGGGTTTTCCCGTCAACGTTTTGGGCGGCCAGGGGAAGCTCGGCCGTCTCGTTACCTGCTGCGGCGCCCGGGCTCTGCACCCGGCGCTCGCCGAGCTGGATCGAACGTTGAACACCTTTTTGAGTACAGCGCAGCTTCTGGTCACTTTCGTCCCACTCGAGTTCGGCGGCGAAGGCCCTGGCGATCTGGCGAAGTTCGGGCTGGCTGCCGGCGATCAGATATTCATCACCCAGGGAAGTGGAATAGGCCGGAATGCTGAGTTTTTGACCGCGGAAGAACACCTTGAGTTGGGTCTTCCCCTGCACGGTGACTTCGTCCCAAACGCCGTTTTCACCGGGGGTAGGAGTTTCCGGGGGAGGAGCGGCCTGAGCCCAAAGACCCAGCGAAAGAAGGAGAAGCCCCGCCCAAAGGGTTTTCTTCATGACTCCTCCATCCAGCAGTGTGACTTTGCATCTACCCGGAAAATGAAGAAAATCCTTCAATTTTCTTGCATTCCATTCGAGACTTTGCAAGCAACCTTGCGAGGTGAGGCCTGGTTCCCTTCGCGCCTTCGCAAGGGATTCACACCTGTCAGAGCAAACACTCCCACAACTCGACGCTGGAGGTCTGTGTGAGCCAATCTCTTCCCCCCGTCCACTCCGGTCCCCGACGTTTGCAGGTTCAAGAGCAACGCCCTCAGACGGTGGACGATTGGGAAGTGCTCGGCGACACCTTCGAAACCATGGGCAAGGTCGGGTTGGCTCTCACCGTGGGTTTTACGGCTGCGGCCGTCTTTTGTCGCTGGGCCGAGCGACGCAAGCTCCAGGCTCCTAGCTTGAAGGAAGTGCTTCACCGGTTGGAGTCTTGAAAAACTGCACGGCCTGGTCGCTGCCTTCCACGCGAACTTCAGGCGGGGGCTGGCTGCGCGGCAGGCGAACCCGCTGACCTTGCCCCCGCAGCACAATGGCTCCCGGCGGATGCTGGCAGTGCACGAGGTTGGACTTGCCGGAGACCACCAGGTGGCGAAACTTGCCCCGAACCTCCAGGTAGTTGTCCTCGCCTTCTACCTCCAGTTGATCAAAGTCGCCCCGCAGCGTGAGGGCGCATTCGCGCCCCTTTACGATCAGGCGTTCCCTGGCTTTGAGCTGCAGCGACTCCATGCGCTCTTCTCCTTGCCACACGGTCGCAGCTGAGCAGCCCGAGGCCAGCAGGGCGATCAGGCCGAGGCGCCACATTGCTGGACCACCTCCCAGAGCTCTTCGTCCCGCAGCACCCGGGCCGAGGACTTGGCCCGCTGCAGCAGGGCCTGGACCAGGTCGGGATCGGCCGGTAATCCCTGGCGACTCAGCCAGTGTTGCACATTGGAGGCACCGGCCATAGGGCCGACTTCGATGATTTGATGAAAACCAAAGCGGGCCGCCGGAACTCCCGAATAGATCAGGTCCGCCAGCCAGTCGTGTCCTTTGCGATGAGCCTTCATGATGGCGGCGGCGTGAACGCCAGTGCCGGTGCGAAAGGCGTCGGCACCCAGGATGGGTGCATTGGGATAGATTTCCAGGCCCAGGGCTTCGGCCAGTTGGGACGTGACCGACCCCAGGTGGCTTAAATCCCTCGACCAGCTGCCCGCCAGTTGTAGATTGACCAGCAGTTGCTCGGTGGCCACCAGGCCGCAGCCTTCACCCAGCGAGAAAAAGGCGCCGTGAAGAACGCTGGCTCCTGCACGCCAGGCCGCCAATGCATTGGCCAGCGCCAGGCCCCGGTCGTTTCTACCGCTCCATTCCAGTTGGAAATCCACTCCCAGGCGCCGGCGAGCTTCCTGCAAGAACTCCACCAACTGACGGGTTCCTTCAGGGGTTGCTCGACCTCGGTCGTCGCTCAGGCACAGGCCGCTGATGCCCAGAGGAGCCAGCGTTCGCAGCAGCGAGACCAGTTCGTCGGGCGTTTTACGTAGGGGGTCCTGCACCACCACCACGCGGGGCCCCGTGTGGCGGGCGAGTCGGGCCTGCAGTTTGCCTAGCCTGTGGGGCAGATAGGCCCCCACCGGGCTATCCGGGCTGCGGCCGGCGGGAGATTCCACCCAGGCCTGCAGCTCTAAAGGCGGACAGGCCGGGGCCAGCTGACGTACCTCGCTGTCGGCCCAGCTGCCCAGCATCACGTCGTTCAGATGCAGGGACTTGAGATGCTGCAGCAGGTCACGCTGCAGCTCCAAAGTAGGACAGGCGATTCGAGGGCTGAGCCGGGCACAGGCCAGCGTGTGATCGATCAGCCGGGGAGGGGGCGGTACCTGAGGGCGACCGTTCCAGTCATAAATCAGTTCTTCTTCGCGCAACTCGGTCACGCCCGCACCTCCCGATTGACTTGCAGGCAGCGCCCCACCAACGAAGCCGGAACGGCCGACAGGAGGTCCTCGGCCAATTCCAGGCGTCCGCGCTCGAGAGCGTTTCCGATTTCGCGATGACGCTCGGCGGTGGTTACCCGGAAAGCGTCGCGACCGACACCCGGCCAGTTCTCGGGCAGCGGTACCTGGCAATGGCGATGAACCGCCTCCACATAGTCGCTGAGCCCGCTGAGGTCGTGGTCGATCAGGCCGGCCATGCGCAGATTCAGCAGCAAATGCTCCATCGGGGTATTGCCCACCCGCTCGCCGATGCCCAGGGCCGTGCCGTGGATTCGATCGACCCCCGCTTCCACAGCCGCCAGGGTGTTGGCAACGTCGAGCCCGCGGTCGCGGTGACCGTGCCAATCCAGGGCCACGGCTACGCCGCTGTCGCGCACCACTTCGCGAATGAAGGACACCAAAGCCCGCACTCCGTCGGGAGTGGCGTGGCCCACCGTGTCACAGAGGCAAAGTCGCCGGGCCCCGCATTCGATGGCCGTGGTATAGAGCCGGCGCAGGGTTTCGGGATGAGATCGAATGGTGTCTTCGGTGACAAACATGACCTCCAGGCCACGTCCCACCGCGTAGCTGACGGCATCGTCGACAATCTTGAGTTGTTGGTCCAGGCTCCAGCCCTCGGCATACTGACGCACCGGGCTGCTGCCCAGAAAAAGGTCGGCTTCCAGCACCACGCCCGTACGGTCGGCGATGTCGGCGATGGGATCGATATCTACTCGCAAGGTACGCCCGGCACAGGACGGCTTGATGGCGAATTGTTGGTCGCGGATTTCTTCCACGATGCGAGTTACGTCGGCCACGGCCCGAGGTCCGGCTCCGGGCAGCCCGATGTCGGCTCCGTGAATGCCCAACCGGGCCATACAGTGCAGAATCTCTAGCTTCGCCTGGATAGGAGGATCGACCACCGAAGGACATTGCAGGCCGTCTCTCAGGGTTTCATCTTGTAGTTCAACTCCACCTCGACAGCGCAGCAGTGCCTCGGATTGATGGTTCCAATCATATGACATAGTTCGGACTTCTCGTTTACCAAAGGGGAACCTGCGCAGGACTTCTGCGTGCGGCCGGGGTAGCAGCCAGGGTGAGTATGCCGCTCAACGAGGAGCGGCTCCAGCGCGAGATGCTGGAGCTGACCCAGGATCTGGTAACCCTCTTCTCGGCCAAGTATCCGAGGCTGAACAATGCTTTTCAGGCGCTCAGCGAGGCCGAGATGATCGACCTGATGGTCGAGCTGTGCGATGTTTTCGACCTGTACCGAGACCTGACCGGCGAGGTGGCGCGCCTCTACAAGGAGCATCGACGCTCCACCGGTTCACTGGAAGACCGGGATTGGCCCGAAAACTAATCCTCCTGGTAGGATTGTGCCTGGGAGTCGTCTGGGCTCGTCCGGGGCCGGTGGAGATCCAGTTGCGCCCGCCACGCGACCCGGCCTGTTGTGAAGGCTGCGATTGCGCCCGTTTCGATTGTTTCACGCCGTGCTGCGATTGCACGCTTGCTCCTACCGACCCCTGGTGCGAGGTTATGCTTGAGCGCCTGCGCCAAAGGCTGGTAGCGTCTCTGGGGGCGCGGATGCAGGTCAGCGAAAAGCTGGTCGTGCGCCTGGTCGACCCTGCCCGCCTGTTGCAACACGGGGGTGACGGCGTGCAGGGTGTGTATGCCGATGGAGTGATCACTCTCAGTCGTACCCTCACGAGGCGCGAAGCGGTGGCTACCCTGGCTCACGAATACGGCCACGCCTGGCAGGCTGCAAACCATCCTGGCTATGACGAAGTCGACGGCACATTGCGAGAAGGCTTCGCCGAGTGGGTGGCATTGCAGGCCCTGCGCCAATTTGGGGAGGGCAGCGGAGGCGACGTGCTGCGCCGCAACCGAGATCCCGTGTATGGCGGTGGACTGCGCTGGTTTCTGCAGGTAGAGAAGCACTTTGGACGCGAGGTGGTCTTCACCCAGGCGACCACCTGGCTGGATGTGCGCGGACGGCGCCTCACGATTACGCCCGCCGTGAAGAAGGAGGAAGTCCATGACCCGAGTGTGCCTGATCACAGCCCCGACCCAGGAGAAAGCCCTTGAAATTGCCCGTGCACTGCTGCAGGCACGCCTGGTGGCCTGCGTCAACCTGGTGCCCGCTATTACCAGCCTCTACTGGTGGGAGGGGCAGATTCAGCAAGATTCCGAGGTGCTGATGATCGTCAAAACCGAGGATTCTCGCCTCGACCTGTTGCAGCAACAACTGCCCAAGTTGCATCCATACAGCGTGCCCGAACTGGTAGTGCTGCCGGTCGAGGGGGGGCTGCCCGCTTACCTGGAGTGGGTTCGCGCCTCGGTTTCAGGATAGCGCAGGGCGGGTAAAGCCTCCTCATGCCCCTCTCCTTGTTGATCAAGGTGTCGCTGCTGGCGGCGCTGGGAGCGGTGTTGATGCAGTTCAACTTTCCGCTGATACCCGCTCATCCCTACCTGCGTTACGACCCATCGGAGGTGCCGGCGCTGGTCGCCAGCTTCGCTCTGGGCCCCCTGGCCGGAATGGCCATCGTCACCTTGAAGAACGTGCTCTATGTGATATCCCACTTTCAGCCCACCGAACTGGTGGGGATTCCACTGAATACACTGGCTGGATGTTCCCTGGTGGGGGTGGCCGGCTGGGTGTATCAGGGCAAGAAGAGCAAGACGGTGGCCGTGCTGAGCCTGGTGCTGGGTGTGTTGGCCATGACGCTGGTGATGATCCCGGCCAATCTGGTATTGCTGCCTTTGTTTCAGAGGCTCTTTGCCCCCACCACCCTGCACCTCAGCCCCGATCAATTGCTCACCGTCTTGCTGGTGGCGGTCACCCCCTTCAACTTGCTCAAGGGCGGGCTCACCTCGGTGTTGACCTTTGCTGTTTACAAACGGGTGTCTCCCTTCCTCAAGAGCGTGCCGCGCTGGGAAGCCCCTGAGCGCTGACGCTTGAGTTACGGTAGGGTCCTGCGCAATTTTGCCGCACTGTTTTTCCTGTTTCTTTCCTATTACCTGATCAAGCCGCTGCGCAACTCACAGTTCCTCAAGGAATTTCCGCCCCACGCCCTACCGTTGGTCTATCTGGTGGTCAGCCTGCTCTCACTGGGGGTCACCCGGATGTTTCAGTGGGCCGAACCACGCCTCTCGCGCCGCACGCTGGTGGCAGCTACCTTTGCCTGGGCCGCGCTGGGTAAGCTCTACTTCTACTTTGCCCTTCCCCAGGCGGGTCAGTCGGGCACGGTCCAGTTCTATCTCTTCGCTTCCGTCTATTTTTTATTGCTCGTCAGCACGCTCTGGGGTTGCCTCAATGAGCGCTTTCTGCCCGACCAGGCCAGCCGCTGCTTCGCCTGGATCGCCCTGGGATCCACCCTGGGGGGCATTGCCGGAGCCCAGGCGGCCCACTGGATGGCGGATGGCCGCTGGGGCTATGGATGCTTGCTCTGGTCGGCGCTGGCACTCGTATGCTCGTTGTTGCTGCTTTGGCCCGAGTTGCACTGGCCCGTGGTCTCTCCGCCCCGCAGCACCAGGCCCGGCTGCGATGATCCCTGGTATCAGGAGGTCAGCCTGCGCGCAATCGCTACGATGGTGCTCTGTCTGGCCATCTTTTCCACGGCCCTCGACCTGATTTCCCAGCAGCGGCTGGACGAGGCGTTGGGCACCCGGGTGTATGCCGAGCAGATCTCCCCGGGAATGCCCGGGTGGAGCGCGGGCACAGCCGAGTTCAGTCGCCTGCGGGGTTATCCCGAATCGCAGAGAAGGGAGCGCCTGGCCGAAATGGCCCGGCAGGCGGGGGTTTCCCCACCCCAGATGGAGCTTCTGTTCGGGCACTATCAAAAGCAACTCGAAATGGGTTTGCGCACCACCTTTGCCTCGATTTCTCGAGGGCAGGGCATTTTGGGCGTGGTGGTTCTCTGTCTGCTCTGTCGTCCGTTTCTGATGCGCTTTGGACTGGCTCCGTCGCTGCGATTCTTACCTTCCTTCGCGCTGGTGGCACTGCCGTTGTTGTTGTTGCCGCTGGAAGTGGTCTGGGTGGAGTGGATCGTTATCCTTTCAGGAACGCTCAACTACAGCTTCAACAACGCCACCAAAGAAGTGCTCTATACGGCTGCTCCTCGTTCCATGCTGATGCAGGCCAAGCCCTTCATCGAAGGTCCGCTAATGCGCTTGGGAGATGTACTCTGCGCTGTGATCACTCTGGCCTGCGCCGGACTGATCCGTGGCCTGGGCCGTGCCCATGGGGAAGCAGCCATGCTGATGGTCGCACTGTGCTGGGGGACGATCCTCTACTGGTGGTGGCAGGTAGGTCGGGCCGGTCAGGCCTACCAGCACCTGCTCAGCGCCCGAGATACCATCCCACCGCCGCCCGAAACAGCCCTTCGGGAAGCAGCCGACGAAGCCACAGCACGTCCAACGCGTTGACAGGGTAGCGCAGTCGCCAGCTCCCGTCGGTGGCGGCCTGCCACAGTGCCCTGGCCACCAGTTCCGGTCCGGGCGCCCGATCGCCGGCCTTTTGCAAGCGGTCGAGGATGCGTGAATAGTCGGGCTCGTAGTCGGGGGCGGCGACTCGATCCTGAGAGCGGTCGTAGAATTCGGTCTTGATCGGCCCGGGCTCTACCAGCTTGACCCGTATGTTGAACGGCTTCAATTCGTACTGAAGGGATTCGGAAAAGCCTTCCACCGCCCACTTGGTCGAGTGGTAGCAGCTGTACAGCGGGAAGGTGACCCGTCCTCCCACGGAACTGACGTTGATGATGACGCCCTGTCGGCGTTGTCGGAAATCGGGCAACACCTGGCGGGTGACGTTCATCAGCCCCAGCACATTGGTTTCGAACTGGCGTCGGACCTGCTCTTCGCTGGTATTTTCGAAGGGCCCCACCAGCCCATAGCCGGCATTGTTGATCAGCACATCCAGCGGTCCCAATTTGCTACGGACCTCGGCCAGGGCTGTTTCGATCGAGGGGGTCGAAGTAACGTCCAGAGCGGTGGTTAGAAAGCGCTCGCTCTGCTCAGGAGCCCAGTCGGCCACCTCGGGACGGCGCATGGTGGCGGCCACCTTCCAGCCGCGCTGGAAGAAGAATTCGGCGGCGCACCGCCCGATTCCGGTGGAGGCCCCGGTGATCAGAACCACTTTGCTCATCTCGGCTCCTTTTCTGCGGGCAGGAGTGCCCGGCGGTGGGCGGGGAATCTGCCCCGATGCCGATTGCCGACTCGGTCCAACTGGGGCAAGGAGTGGTCATTCCTCAGCCTGCGCTTGTCAACCTCTACGGCTGTATTCTGGGCGATGAGGTCAAGCTGGGGGCTTTCGTGGAAATTCAGAAGAACTGTCGCGTGGGGGCTCGTTGCAAGATCAGTTCCCACAGTTTCCTCTGCGAGGGGGTCGAGTTGGACGAAGAAGTGTTTGTCGGTCACGGCGTGATGTTTACCAACGACCGCTACCCCCGCGCCACCACGGCTCAGGGCCAGCTGCAAAGCGAGGCTGACTGGCAGGTGCTGAAAACCTTCGTGGGCCGACGCGCCTCGATAGGTTCCAACGCCACCATCCTGCCAGGTATCAGCATTGGCGAGGGGGCCATGGTGGGGGCTGGGGCGGTGGTGACCCGCGATGTTCCGGCGCACACCATGGTGGCCGGCAATCCGGCTCGACTGCTCGGCCCCGTGCCCGACGCTCCGTGATACCGCTTTATCGTCCCTGGCTTGGCGAGGAAGAGGCCGAGGCGGCGCGCCGCCCCTTGATGTCGGGATGGCTCACCCAGGGGCCTGAGGTGGCCGCCTTTGAGGCCGAGTTTGCCGAGTTCGTGGGCGCCCCCGAAGCGGTGGCTCTGGCCAACTGTACGCTGGCCCTGCAGCTGGCCCTTCAGCTTGTCGGCGTGGGTTGTGGCCACGAGGTCATCACCGTCAGCCACAGCTACATCGCCACCGCCAACAGCATTCGTCATGTGGGGGCGATGCCGGTGTTTGTGGACATCGACCCGCACACCTTCAACCTCGACCCCGACCTGTTACAGCAGCAGCTGTCGCCGCTCACCCGAGCGGTGCTTGTGGTGCATCAGATCGGCATGCCGGCCGACCTGGCTCGGATCGTGCCCTGGTGTCGCCAGCATGGGCTGGCCCTGGTTGAGGATGCCGCCTGCGCCGTGGGCAGCGAAATCTGCTGGCAGGGCGAATGGCAAAAGATCGGTCGTCCTCACGGCGATATTGCTTGCTTTTCCTTGCATCCTCGCAAGTTGCTCACCACTGGCGACGGCGGCATGTTGACCACGGCTCGGGCCGATTGGGCCGAGCGCGCCAGGCGCCTGCGCCAGCACGGGATGGACCTTTCCGATCGGGTGCGTCATGCCGCCACCACCGTGCAGTTCGAACACTACACCGAGTTGGGATACAACTTTCGCCTTACCGATGTGCAGGCCGCCGTCGGCCGGGTGCAGCTGCAGCGGTTGCCCGCCCTGCTTGCAAGGCGCCGCCAGCAGGTCGAGCACTACCACGAGTTGTTGCCCGGGCGTGATTGGCAACAGCAGCCTGGCTGGGCTCGAAGCAACTGGCAAAGCCTGGCTCTACGGTTGCCAGAGCGGGCCGACCAGCGCCAAGTGATGCAGGCCCTGCTCGAGCGCGGTATCAGTACGCGCCGGGGCATCATGTGTGCTCATCGCGAGCCCGCCTATCCTCCTGGAAGCTGGCGGGGGGGCGACCTCAGCCATAGCGAGCGAGCCCAGGACCATAGCCTGCTGTTGCCGCTCTACCACGATCTCGGCGAGGAACAACTCGAGGAGGTGGTCGCCGCACTCGCCGACCTGGGTCTGTGAAGCCGCACGAGGAACCTGCCTCGACGATCGCCAAGCCCAAGGGCGTGCTTTCCATCGTCACGCCGGCGCACAATGAAGAGGCCAACCTGCCCTTGCTCTACGAGCAGTTGCAGCAGCACCTGGAGCCGTTGGGGTTGGCCTGGGAATGGATTTTGGTGGACGATCACTCCAGCGACGCGACCCTGGACGTCTTTAAGAAACTGGCGGCCAGCGACGTCCGCCTGCGCGGCTTTCGGCTCAGTCGCAATTATGGCTCTCATCGCGCCTTGCTGTGTGGGCTGCGCGAAAGCCGGGGTGAGGCCGCCGTGGTATTGGCCGCTGACTTGCAGGACCCCCCCTCGCTGATTCCTCAGCTGGTGGAGCGCTGGCAGCAGGGCATCCAGCTTTGTTGGGCCGTACGCGCCCAGCCTCCCAGTCTCTCGTCCCGACTGTTCTATCGCCTGATGAAGGGCTTTGTCGGGCTGGCAGACCTGCCTCAGGCGGGGGCTGATTTCTTTCTGGCCGATCGGCGGGTGCTGGACGCACTGCGTCAGTTTCGTGAGTCCAACGTGAATCTGTTCGCCCTGCTTTGCTCGCTGGGTTTTCGCCAGGGGCAGATCGAGTATCACAAGGAGGCTCGCCTGCACGGGCGTTCGAGCTGGACCCTGGCCCAGAAGGTTAAGCTGCTGATCGACTCCGTGCTGGCCTTCACCTACCTGCCCATTCGCTGCATGATGGCTTTCGGCTTTCTGGTGGGATGTGGCGGATTTCTTTATGCTAACCTGGTGGTTTACAACTACATCCAGGGAAGTCCCACCCCCGGATGGTCCTCGCTCATGGTGGTCGTGCTGCTGCTGGGTGGCTCGCAGATGATGATGTTGGGAATGCTGGGGGAATATCTTTGGCGCTGTTTGGACGAATCGCGCCAGCGCCCCCATTATCTGGTCGAGCAGGTCGTGCTGGGGGGGCCACCCGCGCCCGATGAGTGATCCCCACGGGCTCTCTGCGGCGCCCCCGCCCAGTTCGGAGTGGAGCCGATTTCGCGGTCTGTTTCTTTTTACGCGCCGGGCCTTTCAACTGGTCTGGAGCACCAGTCGCGGGCTGACCTACGGGTTCTGTTTGCTGACGCTGCTGGCCGGTTGCCTGCCGGGCGTGGTGGCTTACGTCAGCAAGTTGCTGGTCGATGGGGTGGTGGCCGCCAGCGCTTTGCATCAACCCCAGCCCGTGCTCAAGCTGGTGGCTCTGGAGGCTGCCGCAGTGATGGCTCTGGCGCTGGTGCAACGCGGCATCGGCGTCAGCCAGTCGCTGCTACGAGCTCAGCTGGGCGAGCGAGTCAATGAAATGATTCTGGAGAAGGCCCTGACCCTCAGCCTGCGGCACTTTGAATCGCCGGAGTTCTATGATCGCTTGACGCAAGCCCGTCGCCAGGCCAGTATGCGCCCCCTGTCGCTGGTCAATCGCACTTTCGATTTTTTTCAGCAGCTGATGATTCTGCTCACCTATGGCGTGTTGCTCTGGCAGTTTTCGCCCTGGGCCGTGCTCTTGCTGGTGGTGGCCGGACTGCCCACCTTCTGGGTGGAGACGCGCTTTTCGGGCGAAGCCTTCCGGCTCTTTCAGTGGCGTTCGCCCGAAACCCGAAAGCAGATCTACTACGAGAGCCTGCTTGCCAACGAAAACTATGCCAAGGAGGTCAAGCTCTTTAACCTTGGCCCCATGCTGCTGCAGCGCTACCGCGACATCTTCAAGCAACTCTTCGAAGAAGACCGACGGCTTACCCTGAAACGCGCGTTCTGGGGCTATTTCTTCGGCATCTTGGGAACCCTGGCCCTGTATGGGGCCTACTGGTGGATCGTGCGTGCCACCGTGCTCGGCCAACTCAGCCTGGGGGAAATGAGCATGTACCTGTTGGTGTTCAAACAGGGCCAGCAGGCCGTCACCAGCAGCCTCAGTTCGGTGGGGGGCATGTATGAGGACAATCTCTATCTCTCCAATCTGTACGAATTCCTCGCAATTCCTGTCGAGCAGCGCGGCCCTGGCAAAACTCAGGGTCCCTTGCCTGGCGATGGGTTTCGCTTCGAGGCCGTCAGCTTCACCTATCCAGGCTCCAAAGAGCCGGCCCTGCGAGAGGTGAGCTTTCACCTCAAGCCGGGTGAGAAATTGGCTCTGGTGGGGGAGAATGGGTCGGGCAAGACCACCATTGTCAAGCTGCTTTCCCGCCTCTACTCGCCGAGCTCGGGCATCATCCGTCTTGACGGCCTGGATCTCGAAGAGTGGGACGAGCAGGTGTTGCGCAGTCGAATCGGCGTCATCTTTCAGGATTTTGTGCGCTATCAACTGCTGGTAGGCGAGAACATTGGCGTGGGCGACGTGCCGCGGTTGCACGACGAGGCCGGCTGGAAAGAGTCCGCCGTGCGCGGCCAGGCTCATGAGATTATCGAGACATTGCCCGAGGGCTATCACACCCAGTTGGGGCGTTTCTTTATGGGGGGTCGAGAGCTCTCGGGCGGGCAATGGCAGAAAGTCGCCCTGGCCCGGGCCTTCATGCGTCAGTCGGCCGACCTGCTCGTGCTCGACGAACCCACCTCGGCCGTGGATCCCAAGGCCGAGGTGCAAATTTTCGAACAATTCCGGGCCTCGGCCCAGCACCAGATGGCCATCCTGATCAGCCATCGATTTTCCACCGTGCGCATGGCCGACCATATCCTGGTGCTCGAGGGGGGTCGGGTGGTCGAGTCGGGCAGCCATGAAGAACTGGTGGCTGCCCAGGGCATCTACGCTCATCTCTTCACCCTGCAGGCGGCCGGCTACCGCTAGATCGCGGGTTTAAGGAGTTTTTCAGGGCCGCCCCATTGTTCATAGGTGAGCAACATGTCTTCGTCCCTGCCGGGCGTATGCTCGAAGAGCAAATATACACATACCAGGGAGATAACATGACACTGACTTCGATCGCCCAGACCCGTCCCTTCGTGGCCGCCTCGGCCAGTCGCCCCAGCGGCGCGGCCTCCGAGTCGAGCCCGGCACCTGCCGACAGCGTATCCATCGGCCAGCAGCAGCCTCCGGTGCAGCAGCCGCCTACCCAGCCGCAGCCGCCCCAGCAGCCCCCGGCTCCCCCCCAGCCCGAACTCAAGGACTGGACGGTGCTTGTCTACTCGGTGTCCGACAACAACCTCTACCCCTACATGCAGGCCGACCTCGACGAGGCCGAGCGCGTGGGCAGCACCAACGAGATGAACGTTGTGGCCGAAACCAGCCACCAGCCGCGCGGCGGCAACGTGGTGCGTGTCAAACTTGAGACCAACAGCACCCCCGGGCTCAGTTCCCCCGTGCTGCAGGACCTGGGGCGTGATTACGACATGGCCAAGTCCGACAGTCTGGCCAATTCGATCGCCTGGGCGATGAAGGAATTCCCTTCCAAGCACTTCTTCCTGGTGTGCGCCGACCACGGCTCGGGCTGGCAGGGTGCTCACCACTCTGAAAAAACCGACAGCTGGATGAACACGTCCGACCTCGAAGACGGCCTGAAGAAAGCCCAGGAACTCACGGGCAAGAAGGTCGATGTGATCGGCTTTGACGAGTGCCTGATGGCTTCCACCGAAGTGGCCCACCAGCTGGCTCCCTATGCCAACTACCTGGTGGCTTCCGAAGAAGTCGAGGGGGGCGCTGGCTGGCAGTATGACCAGGCTCTGGGCAAAAAGGAGAGCAACAGCAACAGCCGCATTCTCAGCGGCAGGGTGTTGGACTATGCGGCAGCAGCGCTGCGGGCCCGCGACCCGCTGACCCCGGCCGACATGGCCAAAGCCATCGTAACGATGGCCGAAGGCCACCAGCGCGATCTGGGCACAATGTCGGCGGTAGACTTGAGTAAAATGCCCAATGTTTCGGCCGCTATCGACAACTTCGCCGGCGCCGTCATCGATAGCAACCTGACTGCCACCGACTTCCGTCCTGTCTATCAGGGCACCCAGAAGTTCTATCGCTTTGGTGACGTGGGTCACTTCGTGGAGTTGGCTGGCAACAAATTCGGCGGAGCCATCGCCGAAGCCGCCCAGGGCGTAAAGGACGCCATGGGCGAGGCGGTCATCGCCGAGCAGCACAGCACCAAGTATCCCAATGCCAAGGGGCTCAACATCGAGCTGAACAAGCAGGGCGCCGCGGTGGCAGAGGGCCCGGGCGACGTGCCCAACCTCGACCCCCAGGACCGCAGCCGCATGAGCTTTGCTCCTTATCACAGCCTCAAGTTTGCACAGGACACCCGCTGGGATGAAATGGTTCGCAAGACCCGCTAGTCCCGCTTCAAGAGAGCCCGGCTCCGGCCGGGCTCTTTTTCTATTCTGGCTGGCCCTGAGCGGCGTCGCCGCAGGGCATCCGCCCGGCTGGGTCGGTCGCGAAGCCTGGGGGTCAAAGCCTCAACCCATCGCCGAGACCATGCGTCATCGTCCCTTGCGTATCAACCTGCATCACAGCGGAGTGGTCTGGAAAACGGGGGACGACCCCCTGGTCAAAATCGTCAACCTGCAGCGTTGGGGCCAACGCGAAAAAGGCTGGCCCGACCTGCCCTATCACTTCCTGGTGGCTCCGGATGGGCGCATTTTTGAAGGGCGGGAGTTGCACTATCAACCCGAAAGCAACACCGCCTATCCGCTGCGGGGCGTGGTCAACGTGCAGCTCTGGGGAGACTTTCAGGTGCAGCCCCTGCCGCTGGCTCAGCTGCGGGCTACCGTCGAGTTGCTGCGCTGGCTGCGCGAAGAACACGGACTGACCGATCTGACCACCCATCAACAAGAAGCGCCCGGACAGACGACCTGCCCGGGCGCCGAGGTGCAACGTCTTTTCGACGATGGCTCCTGGCTGCGCTGGAGAAACTGACTACAGCTCGCTCAGTGCCTGGCGGACGGCGGCCAGATCGGGCTTGACCTTGGCATCGTCGGACACCCAGCGAAAGCGCACCACGCCCTGGCCGTCAATGACGAACACCGAACGCTTGGCCACGCCGTTGAGGCCCAGGAAGGTGTCGTATTGGGCACCGTAGGCCTTGCTGACCTCTTTGTTAAAGTCCGAGAGCAGGGGAAAGTCGAGCTTGTTTTGCTGGGCAAAAGCGTTGAGTGCAAAGCGACTGTCTACGCTGATGCCAAACACCTGGGCCTTGAGTCCGGCGAATTCTGACAGGCTGTCTCGGAATTCGCACATCTCTTCGGTGCACACTCCCGTAAAGGCCAGCGGGAAGAAGGCCAGGACTACCGGGCCCTGGGCCAGTTTCTCGGTCAACTTGATGGTTTCGCCCTGGTGGGACATCAGTTCAAACTCGGGGGCTTTCACGTTCAAATCAGCGGGCATGCAGAACTCCTTTGATGGTATGCAGCCTGCTTAGGGACCGACGTCGGGCCTCCTGCCGAGGGAGGGACTTGAGACCTCTGCTTGAACCGGAATTTCGTGGGTGGAATTCTCAGTCCTGAAACCGTGGCTTTCATTGACCTCGATGATGGGATTTTGACCTTCTTTTCGCAGTCGAAAAAGACTCCCGGGGCTCGCATCAAGGTTCGCTTTGCCCTGCCCGACAACAAGCCGTCCAAAATCGATCTACCGCTGCAGGTCACCACCTGCCGCCCCAACGCTTCCACCAAAGGATTTATCTGTGTCGGCACTCTGGTGGTTCCTGAAGACCGTCTGCCCGGCATTGAGGACTTGTTGCGCAGTTACGGGGTGCGTGCCGATTTGGGGCAGCAGGGACGGCGCAGCGTTCGCCTGCCCATCAGCCTGCGCGTCATGAGTCGTGAACTGCCCGGATTTGGAGCGGTCACCAACGACCTCTCTTTGCACGGCGTGCGTCTTACCTGCCACGGCGCGGTGCGTCAGGGAACCGCCGTCTTTCTCAACATGGAGTCCGACGTGGCCAGCGTCCAGTCGTTGACGGCCAAAGCTCGCTGCATCTGGTCCAGGGAGCTGACCCAGAGCAAAGGACAGCACCTGGCCGGCTTTGAGTTCTTCGATTTGACGCCCACCCAGCAAGACAACCTCGAGAAATATCACAAGTCGCTGGCGGGCCGCCTCAAAGGCGACGTCATGCATCGCCAGATCGCCGATGGCGAGATCGCGGCACGCCCCGGCGACAATGAGAGCCAGGCCGCACCCACGCGGGTTGGCCCCCCGCCACCGCCCCCACCTCCGCCGCCGCGGTGAGTTTTCGGCAGGTTGCCGATGCTCGGGCAGAGAAAGGCCGGCTCTGTGGCGCAGGTTCGACTTCATAAGGTCAACAAGATCTATCAGGGCAAAACTCCCTCGCCCAAGGCCTGGTGGGAGTTCTGGAAGAGTTCCACCCGGCCCAGTGAAGTTCACATCGTCAAGAACTGTGAGCTGACCATCGCCGATGGCGAGTTCGTGGTGCTGGTCGGGCCCTCGGGCTGTGGCAAGTCGACCACGCTGCGCATGATCGCCGGCCTCGAAGAGGCCACCAGCGGCGAGATTGTGATTGGCGACCGGGTGGTCAACCAGGTTTCCCCCAAAGAGCGCGATATCGCCATGGTGTTTCAGAGCTACGCCCTGTATCCCCATATGACCGTTTTCGAGAACATGGCTTTCGGCCTGCGGTTGCGCAAACTCCCCAATGCCGAGATCGAGGCTGCGGTCAAGCAGGCCTCGGAACTTCTTGGCCTGGGCTCGCTGTTAAACCGTCGTCCCAAGGAACTGTCCGGGGGGCAGCGCCAGCGGGTGGCCATGGGGCGCGCCATCGTGCGCAAGCCCCAGGTCTACCTGATGGACGAACCGCTCTCCAATCTGGACGCCAAGCTGCGCATCCAGATGCGGGCGGAACTGCAGAAACTACATCGTCGGCTGGGCGTGACCACCGTCTACGTGACTCACGACCAGGTCGAGGCCATGACGCTGGGCGACCGCATCGTCATTATGAAAGACGGCATTGTGCAACAGGCTGATTCTCCCCTGAACCTTTACGAACGTCCGGCCAACATCTACGTGGCGGGGTTCATCGGCACGCCCTCCATGAACTTCATTCCCGTCGAGCTGCAGGCGGGCGACTCGGGGCCAGAGGTTGTCGGCTCGGGTTTTCGCTTCGCCCTGCCCGAGGCGCGGCGTGGCGATGTCGAGTCACACCTCGGCAAGAAGCTGATTTTCGGGCTGCGCCCCCAGGACCTCAGCGACAGTGGAGAGGGTCTTCACCTCAAGGCCCAGGTCGAAGTGGTCGAGCCGCTGGGGTCCGAGAACTATCTCTACTGCAGCCTGGGTCAGGATAGTCTGGCCGCTCGTGTCGACGGTCGCTCGCCAGCGCGAGCGGGAGACACGGTTGACCTGGTGTTTGCGCCTGAGCGTTTCCATTTGTTCGACGCCGAAACCGAGCTCGCGCTCTCGCATCCGCCGGCGGGAGGGGTTGGTTGATGGTGGCTGAGCCAGAACAGGCAGCGAAATTTGAAGAGCCCGGCGAGTTTTTCGAGGTCGGTTCCGAAGAAACCGGGCTACGAATCTACCTGCGCTACGACCTTTTCCGTGCCCTCGACGAGTATGCGGTCCGAGACACCTCTCGCGAACTGGCCGCGCTGCTGGTGGGTCAGGTGCACGAAGGGGCCCAGGGCAACTGCATCGTGGTCGAAGACGCCATCGAGATCGGCGTGGCCGACGAAAAAGAGAGCCGTTTCAGCCCGCGGGTCTGGCAGCACGCCCGTCGGGTGGCTCGCACCCGCTATGCCAACAAAGTGATCGTGGGTTGGTATCACACCCATCCCGGCACCGGCCTCGACCTGTCGCAGGAAGAGCGCGAAGTTCACAAATCGTTTTTCCCCGAGGCCTGGCAGGTCATGTACGTGGTCGATCCCGTCAGTCGCGATCGCAACTTCTATCGCAGCCAGGAAGGCCGCCTGGGTGGAGTGCGGGGGTTTCGCATCTACGGCAAGGATGCCTCGAGCCTGCGCGATCGTCCCGCCACGGCCGCCGCACCGGCAGCCAGCAGCCCCAATCGCAACGAAGAGGCCCTGCGCGAGCGCTACCTCGAGCGTTCCCTGGAAAAACTGCTGCGAGGTCAGCGACGTCCTCCCACGCGTCCGGTCGACCTGCTGATCATCGGCCTGTTGGTGGCTAATCTGGCCGCCACGCTGCTGCGCCCGGCCCCTCGGGTTCAGGTCGACCAGGAGGTGCTCACCAAGCCGCTCAAGCAGCTCACCGAACAGGTGGGCAAGGTCGCCAAGAAAATCGAGCGCCTGGAGAAGCACCTGGCGGCCTTACAGGTGATCGACGAACAGCTGGTTCAGAACCCGCCGCCGGCCAACCCGACCCCGGCAGAAACTCCGGTGCCAGGGCCCCCGGTAGATCCCAAGGACGTCAAAGACCATCAGGTCAAAGAGGGAGACACCCTGTCGCTGATCGCCGAAAAGTATTACGGAACTTCGGCCCAGTCGGTGGTCAACGGGCTGGCCAAATTCAACAAGCTACGGGGAAATGAGATTTTCCCCGGAGACGTGCTGAAAATCCCCCCGAAAGAGTCATTGCCTTGAAAAAACTACTGCTGGTTCTGTTGCTGGGTTGGAACAGCTGGGCGGAAGCCTCGAAAACCTACGTTCAGACTCCCGTCGCCGCAGTGCGTAAGACGCCTGACGACAAAAGCGAACAGGTGACCCAGGCCCTGATCGGCGACGAAGTGCAGGTGCTCGAACAGCGTAAGGGGTGGGTGAAGATTTTCGTCAAGCCCCAGTATCGCACCGAAAAGGGCTATCCGGGTTGGGTTCACACCCAGGACCTTTCCACCCAGCCGCCCCCGGCCGAGCAGCCGCCCGTGGTGGTGTCGTCGCCCGAGGTGTGGCTGCGGGCCAAGGCCGACCCCAAGGCGGAAATTCTCGTGCGCGCGCCGCTCGGTGCCCAGCTCGTTCCCGTGGGCCCCTGGCCGAGCCAGGGCTGGGGATGCCTGTGGGTGCCCGGACTCGAGGAGCCCGTCTACGCTCCGGTCAAACACTTCAGCCCGGCCCCCCCAGCGCCGACGAGCGACGGCCAGAAGATCGTCGACACCGCCTGGCAACTGAAGGGCACCCGCTACCTTTGGGGCGGCATGAGCAACAAGGGCATCGATTGCTCCGGGTTCACCTACACGGCCTATCGGGTGCACGGCATCCTCATCCCCCGCGACGCCGACCAGCAGTTCCTGGTGGGCGATCCGGTGAAGCTGGCCGATTTACAGCCTGGCGACCTGATGTTCTTTGGCGATACGGCCGAAGAGATCAGCCACGTGGGCATGTATGCCGGCGACGGCAAGTTCATCCACTCGTCGGGGTCGCTGGGTGGGGTGACCATCACCAAGATCGATCACCCCAAATACACCGCCATCTACCAGGGTGCCCGACGCATTCTGGGGTCCTCAAAGACGCTGCCCTGATCCCTGGCAAGGGAAAGCCCGCCTCGAGGTGGAAGCCCCTGGGCCACCTCTTGCCTGAGAATTACGGGAGTTTTGGATGAAACCCACAGTCCCCCCGGTCTTCGCTGAGAAAGACCTGAACTATTATTTAAGAATGATCCGTGGCGACTTTGCCGAGGCCGAGGAAGGCCAGATGGCCAAAAGCGTCGCGTCCTCGAAGCAAAAAAACATCGTGATTGTGATCACCTCCACCGGATTGGGGGGGGGAAAGCCGGAACTCGCACAGCGCCTCATGAAGTTCTTCATTCAGGCGCTGGTCCACAATCGGGTGAAGCCACGCGCCCTCATTCTTCTGAACGAGGCTGTCCAGCTGGCTGCCGAGGGCTCCAGCCTGATCAGCGACCTGGATGTCCTGGTTCAGCAAGGAGTACGCGTAATGGTAGACGTCATCTCGACCGACGAATATCGCCTCGAGCAGAACATCAAAGTAGGTTGCATTGCCGACATGGACAACATCTGTGACTTTATGCTGACGGCCTGGAAAGTGATTACGCTGTGAGCTTCGACCTCTCTCTGGTGGTGCCCACCTACAACGAGTCTCAGTCGCTGGAGGACCTCTGTCGCCAGCTCCAGGCCGTCATGGCTCAAACCGACCTGAAGTACGAAATCATCATCGTCGACGACAACAGCCCCGACGGAACGGCCGATCGGGCTCGTCAACTCTCTCAAGATTACCCCATTCAGGTGTTGCAACGCCCGGGCAAGCTCGGCCTCTCCTCGGCCGTGGTCGACGGTTGGAAGATCGCCCGCGGCGAGGTTCTGGCCGTCACCGATGCCGACCTGTCCCACGATCCGGCGGCGCTGCCCAGCATGGTGGCCAGCATCCAACAGGGTCGGGCCGAGGTGGCCGTGGGCAGCCGCTACGTCCCGGGAGGCGGCATGAGCGGTTGGCCGCTCCATCGTCAAATCATTTCCCGGGTGGCCGTCATGATGGGGGCCATGATCTGTCCCGTCAAAGACGTCACCTCGGGCTTCGTGGCCCTGAAGCGCTCGGTCATCGAAGACGTCCACCTGAACCCGATCGGCTTCAAAATCGGCCTCGAACTGCTGGTTCGAGGCCGCTACCAGACCTTCTGCGAGGTTCCTTACATCTTTATCGATCGAGAGAAAGGTCAGAGCAAGCTGGGCTCCAAGGAGATTCGCAACTACCTTGTGCAGCTGGGCCAGCTCATTCGCCACTGGCTCAAAACCCGGCCGCGCCGAACCCGAGTCGAGCCTATCCTCGTGCCCATCGAGGGCAAGCGCCGGTGAAGAGCTGGCTGCTGCTCCTCCTGCTGGTCGGCTGGCTGGTGCCCGCGCCTTGCCGTGCCGATGAAGAGTCGGACCGCATCGCCGCCGTCGAGCAGGGACGTCGTTCGGTGGTCTCCCTGCGGGTCTACCGGAACAACGTCAAAAAGCCCGGAGTCGGCTCGGGCATCATCATGCGCAGCGACGGATTCATTCTGACCAATGCTCACGTCGTCGAGGGCGCCAAAGTGGTTCGCGTGGGAATGCCCGGCGGCAAGCAGTACAACGGCCGCATCTGGAAAGAAGCCCCCAGTTCCGACCTGGCTCTGATCAAAGTCGAGGCCAGCGGCCTGCCCGTGGCCCGAATCGGCGACTCCGATCGCGTGAGGCTGGGCCAAACCGCCATCGCCATCGGCGACCCCCTGGGCTTCACGGGCACGGTCACGGTGGGCACCGTGGGCGGCCTGGGGCGCGACATCAAAATCGGCAAAGTCAAATACCCCTCCATGATCCAGACCGACGCCGCCATCAACCCGGGTTCGTCCGGAGGAGCCCTGATCAACCTTTCGGGCGAGGTGATCGGCGTCAATACCCTGATTTACAACGGGCCCCAGGGACAAAAACCGGCCCAGGGGTTGGGTTTCGCCATTCCCATCAACCACGCGCTTTCGGTGGCCAAAGCCCTGATCACCCAGCGCCCCGTCAGCAGCGGCAAGCCCTGGATCGGAATCACGGGTGAAAATCTCGACGCTACCTGGGCTCTGGGTCAGGGAATCCCGGCCAAGCGCGGAGTGGTGGTCACCGGCGTCGTTCCCGGCAGCCCCGCCGAAATGGCCGGACTGCGCGAAGGCGATGCGGTGGTGTCGTGTGGTCCCAAGAGCGTGCTGAGCCTGACCGATTTCCTCAGTCAAATCGCTGCGCAAAAGCCCGGCGACACCGTGGTTCTCGGCGTCTGGCGACAGGGCAAGAAGATGTCGGTGAAGGTGGTCCTCGATGTGGCCGGGCAGTAATGGTGTGAGTACCGGGGCCGTCAGTCACGGGCCAATCCCCGCCGAGGCCATGGTGCACGTCGTCGTGCTGCTGCCCGAACCCGAACAGCGACTGGCTCAGTTCTTGCAGTCTTTGCAGGAGCGCTGGCCCGGCCTGCGAGCCGAAGAGTGGCAGGTGCTCGAGCAGCCGCGGGCCTGCAGTTGGTGTGATTTCCAGGATGGCGAATGGCGCTTCCGGCTGGTGTTCGACCCCGAAGGCGTGCCGCCTACGCTAAGGCCCACGGTGGCCGCCGGCAAACACACCCACGAATCCATCGAGGCGCTGGAAGAGCATCGGGCCTGCTGCTTGCTCTTCCTGCTGAGCGCCCCGCCGGTCACCCCCTGGGAGCGCTTTCTGGGAATGTTGCGGCTGGCCTGGGCCTGGGTCGACAGCGGTGCCACCGTGCTGGCCTTTCCCGAGGCCGAGCTCATGATCCCGCGGCGCATTTTGCTGGGGGTCGAACCTGGCCAGCTCTCGCCCGAACAGGCCTACCTGTTCCTCAGCAACGGTCTGGCCGACAGTTCCGAGAAGGGCGGCGAGCGCAAACTGTGGCTGCGCACCTGGGGGCTGGGCCAGTTCGCCCTGCCCGATCTGGCCGCCGAACTGCCTTCAATTCCCGGCCAGGAGCAGCACCTCGAGGGTGAGCTCGAAAGCCTGCGGCTGCTCTTTGAAACCTTGCCCCCCGCCATGATTCGCGAACACGGCATCTTGCCCGTCGGGGGTCAGGTCCAGCTGGGGTCGCGCACCTGGACGGCGGTGGGCGAGTCGAGCGTCGACTATCCCTTTCTGCGCAGCCGCTGTGGAGTGCAGCTCTTCGTGTAGACACAGGCTGGAGTGCCTCTGGTCGCTGCGCCTGTTTCCCAGCCGCCGGCCAGGTTGCGACTTTATTGCCCACGCACCGCTTCCCCAGCACCCAAGCCCGCTGGTCCAGTCGCTTCAGGCCGAGGGGCAGCGCCTGTGCCTGCGTCTGCGCGACCAGGCCCTGCTGGACCTGGGTTTTCTGCCCGAGGGGGTCGGGGGGCGCTGGCGATCGCTCAAGCATTGGTCGCAGGCCTTTCAGCCCGGCCCGCCGCGGCCGCCACTACAGCTGCGCAGGCTGTGGTTGCTGCTCGACGCGGCCCTCTATGGCGACTCCAACGCCCTGGAGCAGCTGGGCCAGCAGTTCCACCATCGCTACTCCAGCGTTGCCCTGCTGGGCCGTGAACAGGCCGGAAGGGGCTACCCCCAGCTGGCCGAGATGATCTGGCTGGCCGGTCCGCTGGAGAGGCTGCAAAAGGGGTCTAGTTCGCTTCAAATCGGGGTAAGTCGCTAACAGAACGAACGGAGGCTACGATGGAGACATTCTCAAACCCGGCTCAGGCTGCTCAGAGGCTGGTTCAGCAAAAATCGGACCTCGACCACAGCGAACGCTTGAAGGCGCTGCGCGAGGCCCGGCACAGCTGGGAACAGCGCAACCAGGGCAGCAAAACCCGCAAAGCGGAGTTCAAAACCTGGTCGGGTTACACCATCAAGCCGCTCTACACCCCGGACGAAGTGGCTCACATCGATCCGGCCGAAGGCGTGGGCCTGCCCGGCGAATACCCCTACACCCGCGGCGTTCACGAAACCATGTATCGCTCCAAGCCCTGGACCGTTCGCATCTTCTCGGGATTTGCCACCCCTCGCGACACCAACGAGCGCTACCACATGTTGCTCAAGAACGGGCAAAACGGCCTTTCCGTGGCCTTCGACATGCCCACGCTCATGGGCTACGACTCGGATCATCCCCGTTCTCTTGGAGAGGTCGGCAAGTGTGGGGTGGCCATCGACACCCTGGCCGACATGGAGATCCTCTTTGAAGGCATTCCCCTCGACAAGGTCAGCACGTCCATGACCATCAACGGGCCGGCCGCCATTTTGCTGGCCATGTATCTGGCCGTGGCCGACAAGCAGGGGGTGCCCTACAGCCAGGTCAGGGGCACCTTGCAAAACGACATCCTCAAAGAATACATCGCCCAGAAAGAATGGCTCTTCCCGCCCAAGCCGTCTGTCGAGCTGGTGGTGGACACCATCGAGTTCTGCACCCATCACGTGCCCCAGTGGAACACCGTGTCGATTTCCGGTTACCACATCCGCGAGGCCGGGGCCACCGCGCTACAGGAGCTGGCCTTCACCCTGGCCGACGGAATGGCCTACGTGGAAGCCTCGATGGCTCGCGGCCTGCAGGTCGACGAATTCGCGCCGCGCCTGAGCTTCTTCTTCGATTGCCACAACAACTTTTTCGAAGAAATCGCCAAATTTCGGGCGGCCCGCCAGATCTGGGCTCGGGTCATGCGCGAAAAATATGGCGCCAAAGACCCGCGCTCCTGGAAGCTGCGCTTCCACACCCAAACCGCGGGGGTGTCGCTGACGGCCCAACAGCCCGAAAACAACATCGTGCGCACGGCCTACCAGGCCATGGCGGCGGTGCTCGGAGGCACCCAGTCGTTGCACACCAACGCCATGGACGAAACTCTGGCCCTGCCTTCGGAAAAGGCCGCCCTGATCGCCCTGCGCACCCAGCAAATCCTCATGGGGGAAACGGGCGTCAGCGACGTGGTCGACCCGCTGGCGGGTTCCTACTTTGTCGAACACTTCACCCAGTGGATGGTCGACCAGTGCTTTGAACTGTTCGCCCGCATCGACAAAGAAGGCGGCGTGCTGGCCGGCATCGACAGCGGGTTTTTCCAGAAGGAACTGGCCCGCAGCGCCTTCGACTACCAGCAGGCCGTCGAGCGCCGCGACGAAATCATCGTGGGCGTCAACGAGCACGTCATGGCCAACGAGAAGATCGACATTCCCATCCTCAAGATCGGCCGCGAAGCCGAAGCGGCCCAGGTGGCCGCGCTCAAACAAGTGCGCGCAGGGCGTGACGAGGCTGCCGTGCAGGCTCAGTTGCAGCGCCTCGAAGAAGCGGCCCGCCAGGGCAAGAATCTGATGCCCTTCCTGATCGACGCCGTCAAGGTGTATGCCAGCGTGGGCGAAATCAGCCAGTTGCTGAAGGGCGTTTTCGGCGAATACCGCGAGCCGGTCTTCATCTAGTGAAGGTGCTCTTTTTCGCCAGCCTGCAGGAGCTGATGGGTCCCGAACGCCAGCTTGAGGTGCCCCCGGGCTCCAGCGTCGGCGACCTGCTGGATCGGCTCGAGCAGCAAGAGCCCCGCCTGGCCGCCATGCGCCGCTACTTCCGGGTGGCTCTCGACCTGCAGCTGGCCCCCTCGGAACAGGCTTCGCTCGATGGAGTGTCGGAAGTGGCCCTCATCCCGCCCGTCAGCGGCGGGGCAGGGCCCTATGTGCGCCTGGGACCCGAGCCCATCGACGTGAACGAGGTGCTCGAGTCGGTGCGTCGCCCCGACTGCGGGGCGGTGGTGCTCTTTCTGGGCACGGTGCGCGACTGTTTTCAGGGCCATCCGGTGGCCCATATCGACTATCAGTCCTACCCGGCCATGGCCCTGAAAGAGATGGGCGAACTGGCCCAGCAGGCCGAACAGCGCCTCGAGAATGGCGAAGTGGCTGTGTGGCACCGCGACGGTCGAGTCGCCGCCGGCGACATCAGCGTGGCCGTGGCCGTTTCCAGCCGGCATCGCAAGCAGGCCTTCGAAGTGGGGCAGTGGCTGATCGACACCCTCAAGGCTCGCGTGCCTCTGTGGAAAAAGGAGGTCGGCCCCGACGGGGCCACCTGGATCGAGGGAGACTGCCGGGTACCCGTTTAGCAACTGCCCGCAGCGCCAACAATAGCTGCATGTCCAACGCCACCGAACCAGCTCGTCTGGAAAATATCAGCAAATTCTTCCGCCACCTTGGCAATTTCGACTGGAGCCACATCGTTCCGGCCGACTACAAACCCACCGACGACACCTGGAAAGGCGTCTCGCGCCGGGTATTTGTGGGCGAAACCGGCGAATCGACGCAGTTTCACCTTCGCTACTTTGAAATCGAAAAAGGCGGCTACACCACCCTCGAGCAGCACCAGCACGAGCACGTGGTGGTGGGCATGCGCGGGCGTGGCCTGGCCATCGTGGGCTGCAAAGAACTCTCGATGGGCTTTGGCGACGTGCTCTACGTCAGCCCCGACTCGCCCCACCAGTTTCGCAACGACGAGGGCGACGAGCCCTTTGGTTTCCTGTGCATCGTCAACGCCGTGCGCGACCGGCCCCGGCTGGCCGATCAGGCCTTCTGCCCCATTTGCGAGTAAGCTAGGCCGTGTGCTTGTCCAGCTCGGCCAGCACCTGCTCGTCAATGCCAAACGACTCGCCCAGCCGCCGCATCAGTTCCGCCTCGCCGGGGTGAATCCAGCGGTCGGTCAGAGCCATGGTCAGCAGCTGCGTCACCAGGTCCAGGCGGTCCGAGCCATCCGGCAGCAGCCCCTCCAGATGGGGCACCGAAGGAAACTCAACGGGACCTTTCAGCCAGGCTTCCGCCAGCTTGGGGTCGATCTGGTCTTCCAGGAACAATTCCTTCAGAATGGCCTCCTGTTTCGGGTCGAGATAGCCGTCTACCCAGGCCATCGCGGCCAGGGCCTGCACCAGAACTGCGCGTGCCTGTAACATTCCGATCGCTTCGCGCGGCTCCAAGACTTCCTGCCGAATGACGGGTGGAAACTCGAGTGGAAAATCGTAGTCCCTAAGGGGTGGTTGCGTAGGGCGGAACACCCTCACGCACTTCATCGAGAGGTGGTTGGGGAGGCAGGCTCTGGAAGATTTCGTTCAGGTCCAGCTGGACCTGGGGGAAGCTGGGGCTGCGCAGAACGCCGTTTTCGGTGTGGGCGCCCACGGTGGAAAAGCACCCTTGAACATTGTGCAGAACCTCCACCATGAAGGGATGGGGGGTGATCAACCAGTACTCGACAACACCGGCTGCGCTATACAGGTTCAGCTTGCGAACCCGATCGTGGCGTTGAGTCGACGGCGACAAGATTTCGATCACCAATCGGGGGGCTCCCTCGACATGGGTGGGTCGGATCTGGGCGGCATCACAAACCACCAGCAAGTCAGGCTGAACCACATCGTAGTCCGACAGTTTGACATCCAGAGGAGCGTGGAGCAGGCGACAGGGGGATCCTGAGAAGTGCGGCGCCAGGCGCACAGTGAATGCTATCGAGAGCATTTGATGCAGCGGGGACGGCGACGACACGGCATAAGGCTGCCCATCAATCAACTCCCAGCGCTGCTCATCCTCCCAGCTCTGGTAGTCGGCAAACGTCAGCGGGCGCCTTTCCGACAGCATCGTAGGGAATTTCACTGCGGAAGGCCCCTGCCCTCCTTCGCTGGAGCGAGATGCCGCCGAGGCCTCGCTCGCCCCGCTTCGCGACCTCATGAGGGTGCGAAGACAACAATCGACACCCAAGCCCCTGGCAAATTCCGAGCTTCTTCTCGAGCTGACCCCCTCCTGGGAGGCCCTCGCCTATCCCGGGCGACTCTCTTCGAGAGCCGCCGCCACGCCCAGTCTCCGGGCAGACGTCCGCTTCGTTCTCAAGGCGACCGACCGACTCGCAACGTTGTCGTGTAAATATGCAAAACTCGCACTACAAAGTTCTCAGTTTAGCCCAGGCGCTGAACCTCCAGCTTGACCCCTGGGCCTGGCTGCTAGGGGACAAGCTGCCCGAGGCGTCGAAATGAAGCCGTGTGCAACTGACAACTCGTAAATGGACTCTCGCCGAATATCAAAAGTTATCGGAAATAGGACTATTGGCCGAGAATGAACGAATCGAGCTGATTCAAGGAGATATCGTTGCCATGACCCCGGTTGATCCTCTTCACGCCAATGCCGTGGCCCAGGCCAACCCCAGGCTGGTCGGCGTCTTTGGCGCCACCCATAACCTGCGAGTGCAGTTGCCTCTTCAAATCGGTGCCAACTCCGAACCAGAGCCAGATTTTTGCCTGATTCCGCTGGCCTGGGCCCAGCAATTGACGCGGGAGCGCCGCCACCCTGACCGAGCCGATCTGGTGATCGAACTCTCCAATACCTCACTGGCCTATGACCGAGGCCCCAAATCCAGCCTCTACGCTTCCGCGCAAATCCCCTTCTACTGGGTGGTAGACTTGCGCGGGGAAAGGGTCGAGGTCTTCAGCGAACCCGTGGTGGACGTCCAGTCACCTTTCGGATGGAGCTATTCCGCTTTGCGCAGGCACCGTCGCGGTGAGCGACTCGAGTTTGAAGGCCGAAGCGTTTCTGTAGACGACTTCCTACCCCCCAACGAAGAGTAGACGGCCTGCGCCCGCCCTTTCGTGGCTCACGACTACCGCCCCCCACCCGCATAAGGCTTGCCCGGGTTCAGGTCGAGAATCACGCGCTCCGGCCCCATCAGGGCATCCTCGTACTGGCACACCCATCTGGACTCCGGCAGCGTTCCACTCACCGTCTGGCCGGGCTCGATCACGGGTCCGTTTTCAAAAATGTAGTAGGCGGTATTGAACAGCACCTGAGCAACCTCGCTGGGGTCGAGTTCCCGAAAGTGACACTGCAGGTCAGGCAGCCCCAGTTCATTCAGACCCCGGGTATCCATCAGCATGTCGCCATCCGAGTCGGCGACATTGAAGAAACGCACGTTCAGCGCACCGGGTCTCAGCATCGGAGGCTGGTCACAGGCCTGTAAATAGTCTTCGGGGGCCACCACTTGCTGCCCATGGATGAACACCATGGCGGTGGGGGAGGTCAATTCGGTGACGGCCCTGAGTACGCCGTGAAAGATCTCCACTCGTTCTGGGGGAGGCAAGGCACGGGCCATCATTTCCGTCACCAGAAGGGCGTGAGTGCATCCCTCAAGGCGTTCGACTGCGTCCGCACACGACCAGGACTGTTGCAGAATCTGCGGGTTTTTCAGCGGTCCAGGGTCCTCCGTTTTCATGAGGGTGGTTTGCGCCGGCAGGCTTTCCTCCCCACACTTGCTGGAGTGGTTCACGTGAAGGATGAGCCAGGTTCCCTCTTTTCCTGCTGTGTCTACGGCTTCACCCAGGATGGATTCAATCTTGGCCTTGAGTTCCTCAACGCGGAATACCGGATCGGCACGAAAGTGCAACTGGACCATTTGCAGAGCCACGACGATGGGTTCTCGAGCCTTCCAGCGGCACCTCTCAAATCGATGGGCAGCAAACCGTTAACCCTTTTGAGTGCATTTTGAGCCGCCCGCGAGCGGGTCTTGAAGACGGGACGCTAGGATAGTGGCGAACCGAAACCCCGCAGCTGATGCGCAACCCTGAGGCGACCCATCGGTTCCATCCAATATCTTCAGGAGGTCAACCACCATGAGAAAATTAGCCTTAACCTTTTGTGCCGTCCTCACTTTGATCGGGGTCGCTCAGGCCCGCCCCCTCTGCCGCGACCGCGACAACAACCCGCCGGGCTGGCGCGGTGGCCAGGGCACCAACTGGGAAAACCCGCCCGGACGCCGCGGCGGACCCGGATTTGGCACCCGCTGGGGCGACAACGACAACAACCCGCCCGGTTGCCGGGGGGGTCGGGGCACCAACTGGGAAAACCCGCCCGGACGTCGCGGTGGTCCCGGATTCGGCCCCCGCTGGGGCGACAACGACAACAACCCGCCCGGACGCCTGGGTGGCCGAGGCAGCAACTGGGAGCGCCGCGACCGCAGGCGTGGCTGTCGCTAAACGACCAGCTCGACCCGCACGTTGTTGATGATGAATTCCAACATGCGCTCCACCTCGGCCGTCTCGGGGTGGCGCACAATAATAAAGCCCTCGCCCTCATAGGTGATGGCGGCGGGTGTGCCGGGCTGGGGGATGCGAACGTCCGTGATCGCGTCTCCTAGCTCGGCAAACACCTTCTTCAAACCCACCACCCCTTTGACGCGGCTGCCTCCCAGGCCCCGCAGAAAAGCGTTGCCCACGGCGTATTTGCGCGCCTTGGGCGGGGTGAATTTGCCAAACACCATCAGCCGCGCCCAGGCCGTATCGATGTCCATGTCGTGGGCCCGGTTCATCATCGTGGTGATCTGGGCCCCCGGCGGGCGCGCGCCCACCTCGCCAATGGCCAGCCGGCCGTCGGCCCGGCGAAACCACTCCATATGGCTCAGCCCTGTGCCCATGCCCAGCGCCTTCAGGGCCCGCGGGCCCACCTCGCGAATCTCATCAAATTCGGGGTCGTCCACCTCGCGGGGCAGCACAATGCGCCACTGGATCCAGGGGTTGCGCATCACGTCCAGGGGCGTGGGAAAATAGCGCGTCCACGAATGCCACACACTGACGCCGCCGATGGTCACGCTCTCAAACGAATTTTCCTGACCCACCAGAAATTCTTCCAGCTGCAACGGCGCTTCCACCGTGGCCGGCCGCGAGGTCAGCAGCTCGCGCAGCGCGCGCGAACTCTCCACCCGATAAGTCGACTGGGCGGCCGCCCCGTCGACCGGTTTCACGCAAATCGGAAAGCCCACTTCCTGCACAAAGCTCCAGGCTTCATCGGCGCTGCAGGCCCGACAGTGGCGGGCGCAGGGCACCCCGGCCTCGAGAAACAGGTCCTTCATGCGGCCCTTGTCGCGGAAGTTGCGCACCACCTCGGCGCTGTTGCCCTCGATGCCAAAATGATCGCGGGCCATGGCCAGTGGCAGCTGGATTTGCTCATTGGCCGCAATCAGCCGCTCGGGCCGGCCCAGCCGCTTGGACAATTCTCCAATGGCCCAGCAAATCTGCTCGTAGCTCAGCGCATCGTGCACGCGCCAGTGGCCGGCAAAGCGGCTGCGCAACTCCAGCGGCAGCACTTCCTGGGGCTCCTGGCTGATGACCGCCAGGCGAATTCCGTCCAGGTGGGCAAAGGCCTCCACCAGGCTCATCGTGTTTTGGGTGAAAAACGGCGTCGCGTAGATGACCAACATAGGGCCGGGGGTTCGTCAGGGGAGGGGAGCTAACCCTGCGAGCCAGGCGCGAACCAGCCCCGGAATTCGCTCAAACGGGTCCGGGGCCTGGCGCACTACCCCAAAGTCGTGGTCGGCCATGGCCAGTGGCTCCAAGCGCACCATCGGCGACACGGGCAGGGCGGCAAACTCGCCCGGCCCGCCAAAAGGGTCGCGGGTGCCCTGCAAAACCAGCGTGGGGCGAGTGGCCAGCTGCAAAGGCTCCAGCCGAAACAGGTCGGGCTTGCGGGGCGGGTGCAGCGGGTAGCCCAGGGCGATGACGCCCAGCACCTCCAGGCTGCGCGATACCTGAAGAGCCACCCGGCTGCCCAGCGATTTCCCCCCCACCAGGCGCGGCCCGGGGGCTTGCCAGACGGCGAATATTTCCGCATACTCTTGCACCAGCGTCTTCCAGGGTGGAGGAAACTTTCGACCTTGACGCATGTAGTCAAAGTTGAAGCGGCTCACTTCCAACCCGGCCTGGGCCAGCGCCTCGGCGGCCTTTTGCATAAAGGGGCTGTCGGCCCCCAGACTCGAGCCGTGGGCGAGCAGCAAGCTGCCGAGTTGGGGAGGGACCGCCGGAGTGATCTGAAACATCCCCGGGGGTTCGCGCTTCACAGGGCTGAAACCGCCTCAAGTAGGGAATAGTGGGTGCACGATGTTAAACAAGTTTTTTGGAAAGAAGTCCGGCGAGATGCCGGCCGTGGCCGAAGAAGAAAGCGCCCCGCCCTCGCAAGAGACCGCGCCTGCTAGCGAGGAGGCTGCCCCTGAACCCGCCCCGGAGGGCTCGGTCGAGGGCGAAGGCAAAATCCGCAAGGGCTTCCTGCGCGGCGCCTGGGAGGCTACCAAGAAGCTGGCCCTGACCCCGGTCGACCCCTGGTTCGAAGCCGTGGCCAAGGGCCTCGATCGCACCCGCCAGGGGCTGGTCAACCAGGTGGCCTCGCTGCTGACGATGCACGGCCGCATCGACCAGGACCTCTGGGACGAGCTGGAAGACATCCTGATCACCTCCGACGTGGGCACCAGCGCCACCGACAAAATCATCGCCCAGCTCAAGGCCGTGGCCAAAGAGAAGAACCTGCAAACGGCCGAGCCGCTGCTGGAAGAGCTGCGCTCGATCCTGGCCGGGGTGTTGCGCACCAGCGAAGATGAAGTGGTGCCCGAAGACCCTCCCGAGCCGCTCAACCTGGTTCCCGGCCGCCTCAACGTCTTCCTCATGGTGGGCGTCAACGGCACCGGCAAAACCACCACCACCGCCAAGCTGGCCCATCGCCTCAAGGCCCAGGGCCACCGCGTGCTGCTGGCGGCCGCCGACACCTTCCGCGCCGCCGCCATCGACCAGCTGCTGGTGTGGGGTACGCGCATCGGCGTCGACGTCATCCACCAACAAGAGGGTTCCGACCCGGCCGCGGTGGTCTTCGACGCCGTCAACGCCGCCAAGGCGCGCAAGGCCGACGTGCTGATCGTCGACACCGCCGGCCGCCTGCACTCGAAAATCAACCTCATGGAAGAGCTGCGCAAGATTTACCGGGTGCTCACCCGCGAAATTCCCGACGCTCCCCACGAGGTCATCCTGGTGCTCGACGCCACCACCGGCCAGAACGCCGTCAACCAGGCCCGCACCTTCAACGAGGTCACCGAGCTCAGCGGCCTGGTGCTGGCCAAACTCGACGGCACGGCCAAGGGCGGCATCGTCATCGCCATCCGCCAGGAGTTCAACATACCCGTCAAGTACATCGGCCTGGGCGAGCGCGTGGAAGACCTCCAGGTGTTCCATCCCAAGCCCTTCCTGGTCGGACTCTTCGGAGAAGATCGTGGATGAGCAGTCGCTGCGGGTCCTCGAGCTGGCTCCCGTACTGGCCCACATCGCGGGCAAGACCCACGGGCCGCTGGCCCGCTGGCACCTCGAGAACCTCCGCCCCGCCCCCGACCTCGACGAGCTAAAACGCCGCCAGGCCGAGGTCGGCGAGGCTCTGCTGCTGCTCGACCTGGGTTTCCAACCGCCCCTCGAAGGGGTCGAAGACCGCCGCGACGACATTCATCTGGCCTCGCGCGGGGGGCTGCTCGACCCCGTGCGCCTGCGCTCGATCCGTGACATCGCGGTGGCCTCGCGCAAGCTCGGGCGCTATCTGGAAGAGCGCAGCGCCCGCGCCCCCCAGCTGGCCGAAAGGGCCCGCTGGCTGCCCAACTTCCCCCGCCTGGAAAGCGAAATCGCCCGCTGCCTCAGCCCCGACGGGCGCGTGCTCGACTCGGCCAGCACCGCCCTGCGCAACGTGCGGGCCGACATCCGCTCGACCGAAGCGGCCCTGCAGCGCCACCTGCAAACCCTGCTGCGCGACCCCGACATTCTCAAAATGGTGCAGGAGCCCATCGTCACCCAGCGCCAGGGACGTCAGGTCATTCCCGTCAAGGCCGAGCACAAAGGCAAGTTTCCCGGGCTGGTCATCGACCAGTCGGGCAGCGGCGCCACCGTCTTCATGGAGCCGCTGGCGGTGCTCTCGCTCAGCAACCAGCTGCGCTCGCTGATCAGCGCCGAAGAGCACGAGGTCGAGGCCGTGCTGCGCGGCCTCTCGGGCTGGGTGGGCCAGGATTCCACGGCGCTGGTGGCCGCCTTCGAAGAACTCTCCTGGGTCGACGCCTGCTTTGCCCAGGCCGAGTACGGCCGAAGCGTCGACGGCAACCTGCCCGAAATCGCCGAAGGCGGCAAATTGCGCCTGCGCAGTGCCCGCCATCCGCTCTTGCTGACCCAGGGCATTCGGGCCGTACCCATGAGCCTGGAAATGGGCGGCGACATCTCCACCGTGGTGGTCACCGGCCCCAACACGGGCGGCAAAACCGTGGCCCTGAAAACCGTCGGCCTGATGGCCCTGATGGCCATGAGCGGCCTGCCCATACCCGCCGAGAAAGACAGCCGGCTGCCCTTCCTCACCGAAGTCTGGGCCGACATCGGCGACGAGCAGAGCATCTCCCAGAGCCTCTCGACCTTCTCGGCCCACCTCACCCAAATTTTGCGCATCCTGCCCAAAGCCGGCCCCCAGTCGCTGGTGCTGCTCGACGAACTGGGCGCCGGCACCGACCCCAGCGAAGGCGCGGCCCTGGGCGTGGCCTTGCTCGAGCACCTGCACCGCCAGGGCGCGCTGTCGCTGGTCACCACCCACCTCTCGGACCTCAAGATTTTCGCCAGCAAGACCGAAGGCTTCGAGAACGCGGCCGTCGAGTTCGACGCCGCCACCCTGTCGCCCACTTACCGATTGATTCTGGGGGTGCCCGGCCGCAGCAACGCCCTGCTGATCGCCTCGGGGCTGGGCCTGCCCGACCCCTTGCTGCGCCGGGCTCGCGAAATTATCGGCAAAGAACACGTGGGCGTCGAGGTGTTGCTCGACAACCTCGAGAGCGAGCGCAAAAGCCTGCGCCGCCGCGAACAAGAACTGGCCGCCGAACAGCAGCGCCTCGAGCAGCAGCGCCAGCAGCTCGAGGCCGAAGTGCGCGAGCTTCAGCAGCAGCGCCAGCACAAATTGGAAGAAGCCGCCCACGAGGCCGAGGGCCTGCTGCGCGAGGCCCGCGAAAAGTCGCACGGCCTGCTGCGCGACTTCCGCCGCCGCATCGCCGACCTCGGTCGTCAGCGCCAGCAGGCGGTGGAAGAGGCTCAGCGCTATCTGGCCGACCTGCGCGACCTGCCCCCCCCGCCCACCCAGGAACCGACGTTTGACGAGCTGAGCGAGGACGAACTCGAGCGCCTCACCGACCCCGATTACGAGCCCGAAGAACTGCCCGAAGAAGACGAGCCGCGCGAGGCCACCAGCGAGACGCCCTCGGCCCTGACCAGCGAGCCCGACCTGGTCGACGAGCAGGCCCGCGTCTCGGCCCGCACTGTCGAGGGCGAGTTGCTGCAGATGCAGGAGCGCCTGCGCAGCCTGCGCGCCCCGGTGGCCGCTCCCTCGGGGACGGGCGAGCGCCCCGAGCTCGAGCCCGGCCAGCGCGTTTACGCTCGCCGCTACGGCCAGGAGGGCGAAGTGCTCAAGCTGCGCGGCGACAAAGCCGAAGTGCGCCTGGGCATGGTGCGCCTCAACCTGCCGCTGGAAGACCTCGAACCCCTGGCCCGCCCGGCCATCGGCCCCGAAGTGCACCTGCCCGACCATATGCCCGGCCCCGCCTCCCAGCGCGTCGACCTGCGCGGCCTCACCGTCGACGAGGCCCTCTTCGAACTGGGCAAAGCCCTCGACCAGGCGGCTCTGGCCCGCAGCCTCAAAGTGGAGGTCATCCACGGCAAAGGCACCGGTGCCTTGCGCCACGGCGTGCAGCGCTTCCTCAAAGAACACCCCCTGGTGGCCGAGCAGAAGCTGGGCGAAGTCCACGAGGGCGGCTGGGGCGTGACCGTGGTCAAGTTGCGCGGCTGAATAGCCACATTCTTGCCGTATTTCGATTATTTCGATTGTATGTTACAATACGAAAGTCATGACGCTTTTGATGCCAAGTTCCGAAGACCGTTCCGCTGCAGCCGCCGGCGCACCGCTGCTCGAAGGCCTCGCTCCACTCGAAGGAGCACAGCTTTCCTTTTTCGTGGCCGGTGAAAGAAAGACGCTCAATTTGCCGCCGTTAGTTTTGAAGATGCTAGCGGAAACAATGGTTCACCTGGCTCGAGGCAACGCCGTTACCCTTGCCCCGGTGCACATGGAACTCACCACCCAACAGGCTGCGGACCTTTTGGGTGTGTCTCGGCCCTATCTGGTGAGGTTGTTGGAGGAGGGCAGAATACCGTTTCGACGCCCGCATCACCATCGGCGGGTCCGACTGCAGGACTTGCTTGAATTCAAGGCGCGTGAGGACACCCTTCGACAACAAGCGCTGGATGAACTCACTGAACACACCGAAGAGATGGGACTCTACGTGTAGTCCGACCGTTGCCAGGCTCTTCGGACAAACTCGGCAGATGCCGGCAGTTTTTGGCGCTGCATCGCCTGGCAGTATTCGAGTGGGGTTAGCGGGGGCTTCTTCAATATCTTCTGATGCCGCTGCAGTGTTTCCAGCACGAGGCGACTGTCCAGGTGCAGCAGATCAAGCAGAAATTCGTCTGGCTCCTGAGTTTTGCATCCATCAATTGGCGCGTTCGCTCCAAGCTGCCAGGGTCCAGGTCTGGCCGGTTCATTCGAACGGCCTCCATCCATTCTCGGTGAATGTCCGCCGTCCAGCGACCCCGGAACAGCCCCACGGGTGAAAGACGCATCAGGATATCTCGTAGGAAGTTCGGGTAGAGCACGTTTGCATCGAAGATTACGGTGAAGTTCGTCATTCCTGTTGATTTAACCGGCCTCGCCGCTACGTGGTCAACCGGTAGGTTGACGGTGCTTCGACTGAGAAGTAGGCCCCGTGGCGTCACGAGCTTCCATCGAATTGGACCTGTCCGAACACCCGTTGCCCGGTCTTCTGGGCGTGTCCTTGCGGGATACCTACTGTTCCAATCCCGACTGTGACTGCGGTGGGGTCGTGCTCTCCCCAGAGAGTCTCTCTTGTCGCAGCGATTCCGAGCGCTGGTCCGAGTTAGCCTGGCAGCTCTCCTTCGTCGTCGATGTGGAAACGGGCCAGATCGAAGCGCGCGGTCCCGAGTCAACCCTGCGGCAGGTCCTGAGTGACGAATTACGTCGCTACCTCACGAAGCGACGATTGACCATGTTGAAAAAGCGTCGCCTGGGGGTGCTGCGACAGCACGCTGAAGACGGCTGGCGCTTTCGAGATTGGAGCGATTTCGAGCCGGGCTGGATGCTGGCCTGGGCCGACCTGTTCCCCACAAGCCCGGCCCAGTCCATCCGAACTCCCGAGGGCATCTTCTTCTTTGACGACTACTACTGCTGCACGTTCGGCTGCGAGTGCAGTCAGGTGCGCCTGGTCATCCTGTCTCAAAGCCAGCCACACCTGGCTTGCGGCTCGGTGAATTACGACTATCGAACGGGCCAAAAGACTCTCGATCCCGAGCCAGGATTTCCGCCCCAGGTGTTGCGAGACGTCTTTGAAGGTTTCTTTCGCTTTCATCCGGGGCTGCGCGCCGAGTTGCGCCGACGCGGCGAGTTCATGGCGGGTCCGGTGGCGACCTACATCCACCAATCGGTCACCCCGAGCCGCCGACCCAAGCGGGGCTCCAAGGAGCGCCATCGGCCCATTGAGCCGCCTCCCGAGGTGGCGCCCACGCCCCCGCTCAAGGTGGGGCGCAACGACCTTTGTCCCTGCGGCAGTGGCCGCAAGTTCAAGAAGTGCTGCTTGGGGAAAACCTAGAATGTGGATGCTACTCGAAGCTCATCTGGTCGGCTCTCGTCCTCGTATCTGGCGCCGATTTGTGGTGCCCGCCAGCCTGCGGCTTCCCAAGCTGCACAAAGTATTACAGCTGCTGTTTCAATGGCAAGACTACCACCTGCACCACTTTGACAAGGCCGGGGCGATCTACGAGGACCCCACCATCAACGAAAGCTGGGATATCGAAACCTTCGATTCACGCCGGGTCAGCCTGGAAGACCTCCTCAGCCAGGTCGGCTCCACGCTGATCTACCGCTATGACTTTGGCGATGGTTGGACGGTGAGAATCAAGTTGGAGGCCCGAACCGAACAGGGCTCGTGCCAGGTGCTGGCAGGCGAACGGGCCGGGCCTCCCGAGGATTGTGGCGGACTGCCGGGGTTGCAGCATCTGAATCGGGTTCTGGCCAAACCCCGTCACCCCGAACATGGCGAGATGCGCCAGTGGGTGGGGCCTTCGTATCAGGCCGATCAACTCAACCTGCCAGCCCTTAACAAGAAGTTGGCGCGTCTGTTTCCTGCGCCCAAAGTTCGACCCAGCCCGCTTGTCAAGGACCCGGCCACTGCGCTGAACTTTACTCCGGTGGGGCCTCGACTCGAGAACTATAAGCTGAAAAACCTCAGCTTGCGTGCTCTTATGCTGGCGGCGCTTGTCGAGCGGGGAGCCCCGATGACCTTAGAGGAACTGGCCGAGCGCATCGAGGCTGCCGGCCAGCCGCTGAGCCAGGGCGCTCTGTCGCTCAAGAAAGCCTGGAGACAGGAAGGTCCCTTTCACCAGCGCCGCGACCAACGATTGGAGCTGAACCTGGACCACCCCGAGATCTGGCGCTACGACGCTGACCTGTTGCAGCAACGTGGCACCTTGCCACCGCTCGAGGAAGGTCCGTTGCGGCTGGAAGAATTAGAACAGCTGAGCCAGTCCCCTTTGCCCTTCACCAAGGCGGAATGGACTCTGGCCCTGGCCGAGGCCATGGCCGGACCAACCCTGTCGGAGCTGTGCCAACAGTTGGAGCGTTGGGGGAAGAAGTTCAAGGGCGATCGGGTGGTGATGGACGGCTCGCGGGTCTTGCCCGCAGAACGGCAGGCCGAAGTGCGGGCCAAGTTCCGTCAGCGCCTGGCCGAGCGCCAGCACTGGGCCCAGCGCGCCCAGCAGCGCCGGCAGGGCGCATCAGGCCTCGGTCCCTGGCACCTGGCCTGTTGGCAGGGCGATCTGGCCGTCGTTCGAGAAATACAGTCCGGAGCTGAATTCAGCCTGCAGGGCCACGAACTGGCCGATTTCCTGAAGAGCGTAAAAGTCTTGTTCGCCGCCGACGTCTTCGGGCTCTACGAGCAGGCCGGCATCCTGGCCAGCCCGCAGGTGCGCCGCTTCGACCTGATGCCCCTGCCCTTTCTCCGGGGCCAGCGCCAGTATGACCCCAGGCTACGCCTCGAGGATTTCATCCAGGCTTCGCTGCACACATGCTACGACGCCCAGGCGCCTCTCAGCCAGCGCCTCAACTATCACGCAGCTCTGCTCGCCTACGGACAGTTGCACGGTTTCTTGGTCCCCCCTGAGGCCCGGGGATACTTCCCCCAGGTCTTTTGGGATGTGGGCCTGGAGGGCCACCTGCGCGACCGTTTCCTGCTGGCGCTCAAGGAAGACCGAGACATCTGGGTGTCCCATCGACCGCCCGACCCCCTTCGCCCAGAACTCTATCGTGCACCGCTGCGGGTCGAGCGACCAGGAGAGCTGCAGGTGTACGGTCGATTTGGCGGCGTCGAGACGACCCTGTTCTATAAAGACATCTACCTGGCCCACTCGCCCCCCTGCGCCACCTCATCGGCCAGCCTGGCCTACCGTTTCAGGCAACCAGACTTTCTTACGCCCTGGGCTGACGAGTATGGCTTTCGATAGCGTCAGGCGCTTTGCCCCCAGGGTTCAACTCCCCAGAACCGAAGCAGGGCCCAATGAGTATCGACAAGTTGCCTATCCAGCATTTGCGCGTTCGTAACTTCAAAGCGTTCCAGAATGCTGAGTTAAGGGACATCCCCCCCGTTTGCCTGCTGGTTGGCAAGAACGGCAGCGGTAAGAGCACTGTCTTTGACGTGTTCGGATTTCTGAAAGATGCGCTGGCCACGAATGTCACCAAGGCACTCAACCGCAGAGGCGGCTTTGCCGAGGTTGTAACGCGCGGACAGACCGGTCCGATAGAGTTTGAAGTGAAGTTCCGAGAGGCCGGAGGAAGACTGGCCACCTACATCCTGAAAATTGGGCACGAGGGCCCGCGCGGTGTCGTGCTCTCCGAGGTGCTCAAGTTCCGGCGAGGCAGTCGGGGGCAACCCTGGCACTTTCTCGACTTTGCTCGGGGCAAGGGCACCGCCATCGTCAACGAAGAAAGCTATGGGGAAGAACCTACCCGAGCAGAGCGCCAGGAGCAGGAGCTGGAGTCGGCAGACATTCTCGCCATCAAGGGGCTGGGCCAGTTTCAGCGATTTCGCGTAGCCAGCGATTTCCGCAAGTTGATCGAAAGCTGGCACGTCAGCGATTTTCACATCGCTGATGCACGCCCCAGCGCCGAAGAAGGTGAAGGCGAGCATCTAACCAGCCGCGGGGAGAATCTGTCGCGGGTGGCCAGAAATCTCCATCAATTTCATCCCGCTATTTTCGAGCGAATTTTGGCGCGCATGCGAGAAAGAGTGCCCGGCGTTGTTTCGGTCGAGGCCGAGCCGACGGTGGATGGGAGAATCGTTTTGAAGTTCCGCGACGGCGCCTTTCTCGACCCCTTCATTGCGCGTCACGTCTCGGATGGCACGATCAAGATGTTTGCTTACCTGGTGTTACTGCACGCCCCGTCCCCCTTCCCGTTGCTGGCCATTGAGGAGCCTGAGAATCAACTCTACCCCGAACTACTGGGCGAGCTCTATGAAGAGTTCCAGGACTATGCAAGCCGTGGAGGCCAGGTCTTTGCTTCGACCCATTCGCCCGATTTGCTCAATTGGGCCGAATTGGACAGCATCTACGTTCTCAGCAAGGAGCGTGGCGTGGCGACCATCCGCAAGGCCTCCGACTGCCAACAGTTGGTGGCACTGGCCCGTGAAGGGGATCGCCCCGGGGAGCTCTGGCGTCAGGGGCTTTTGGTCAAACCCCTATGAAGCTGGTGTTTTTGTTGGAGGAGCCGTCTGCTGCCAGGTTTCTCGAGCAGTTTCTGCCGCGTTGGAATCCCGGCCTTAACTGCGGGGCTGGCAAAGCCCGCAAGACCGATTCGTAGTTCTACGTGACAATGATGGTCAGGATTGCAGGAAGCTCAAAGAGCGACTACGTGCTGTGTGCGAGGGAACCGGAAGACCTGGCGTGCTCGTGCGCCTGGCCTGTCAGGAGTTGGAAGCCTGGTTTCTGGGAGATTTGAAGGCAGTCGCAAAGAGTTTCGATAAACCTTCGTTAGCTCAGGAGCAGGACAAGAAGAAGTTTCGACAACCCGACCGCCTCGGCTCCCCGTCGGAAGAATTGAAGAAGCTGGTGCCAGCCTATCGGAAGCTGCAAGGAGCGACGGTATTGGGGACAGCTCTTGACCTCGACATTGAGCAGAATCGCTCGCATTCGTTCCGCGCGTTTTTTTTGGGGCTGCAACGACTGATCAACCAGTTATCGTAGTCTCGTTCTGGGGTGCCCCCAATCGCCGGGGCAGCTTTCTAACAGGGGAGAATGCCTGCAGGAGTAACTGTGAAACATGGAACGTCAGGCCTGCCTCCTGCAACCTGTTATCGACGACAGCAGCTTCTCAATTCTCACGCCCGAAGGGGAGTTGCTCCTCTACTGCGACGCGCAGCAGTTGGCGCTGGGTGAGCAGGAGCTAGACTCCGATACCTTGTTCGTGCTCGAGAAGGGTGAGGCGGGTCTCACCCTGCAAGTGGCGGGTCAGGTGTGGCGCGAGGCCGGCCAGCCCTGGTCCATAAAGGCTGCAGCCGCGCTGGTAGAGCAATTTCACCGTTTCGGGTTGGACGTGCGCGAGAACTTTCTCGATGCCCAACGTCGTGGCTCGTTGTTCCGCACCGAAAGGCTCTCCGAGCAAGCTCGCGAGTCTGCCGTTGGGGTTTGCTATAGCCGGGTGGACTGGGAGGATGACTGCCTGGTGTTCCAGGTGGGCGACCGGGCGCGGCGTTGGAACCCCCAGAGTCGACGTCTCGATGGGGTGCCGGTGCGGCGGATTTGCGCCGACCGAGACGAGCAGATGGGCGACACCAAGTATCACAACTTCTACTATCTGGCCTTCGACAACTTCGTGCTGGTGGCCCGCGGCAAACAGTACTTCGAACGCCTGGCCAAGGACGACCCGAGCGACGACTTCGAGGTTTGCCGGGACTTCGAGTGGGTGTGTGACAACCTTCGTCTCCCTTACGAGCGCAAAAAACGGGATTGGCTTCCCGACCCGTCGACCCCGGTTCAAAAACGCAAGTCGACCCCGGTGCAGGACCTGGGCTGTTTGCTGGGCTGTGGGCTCGGCCTGCTGCTACCCGCCTGGTTTCTCTATTGGCGTTTTCGCCAGGCGGGAATGCCCCCCATCTCGGCCATGTGGGCCGACTTCTGGCTGACCTGGCCGCGCTGGCTGCTGTTTGCGGCGCTGAGTATTCTGGCTTTCCGCGGCTACATGATCCTCACTGCGAAATACGGTCCCTTCATCGTTCGCTCAACCGACCGCTCGGGCAAGCCGGTGACCTATGGTCCGGGTTGCCTGGCCGGTCTTCCGTTGTTGGGATTAGGCTTTGGCTTGATGCCCTATCTTCAGTCTCAACCTTTCTATTGGAACGGCTCGGTCGTATTGATGCTACTCGCTCTACTCACCACGATGGCGGCCTGCGCGGTCGATGACACCCCGCCAGAAGACATCGCCGGCTATGGTCGCGGCGACGCCAGGGGACTGTGGGTGGTCGTGGGGGCGGCCGTGCTTGCGCTGGTGTTCTGGAAATAGCCAACGAGGCGGGAAAGGGGTGGGAGGATGTCCGGTTGCGCCCGGTTTGAATCGACGGGGACCTTTGAAGAAGACGGTGCCCACTGGATCCATATCCACGGGTCGATGACTTCCCACCGGCTGAGCCTGGATCTGGCCAGCTGGGAGGCCCGTGTCCATACGCCCGAGCAAGAGCAGCGGATTTCTCTGCAAAGCGTCGTTCGCCTCGCCGCCAGCTATGGCGACGACGTGCGCTGGAGCGCCGACGAGCCCATCCCCATCTTGAGTTACTCTTTCACCCTCTTTTCCCGAGAGGGCCCCGTGTTGAGCTGGAGCTGTCAGGAAGATCGCTATGACCGCTTTGGTCCTGGCATGCAGGGGCCGGTTCCCTTCCAGGCCTTGCTGAATCGGCTGGCTCAGCTGCGGACCTGGCAGTTTGACCTCGACCTTCCCCAGCAGCCAGCACGGGCCGGCACCGGGCAGTCGCTAGGGGAGCCCAAGGGTTGCCTCTGGTACCTGTTGGGAGGCTAGTCGGGGCGGTCCCGCGGGAGAGGGCGAACGACGGCCCTACGTGGCAAGCACCAGGCCGAGTCGTCGCTCAGGTCTCGACCTCGCTGCTCCCCAACAGGGCTGCCAACGATTTCGCTTGCGAATGCCAACGATTTCGTTGGCAGGCCCCAGAAAGTCGGACGGCCCGCGGCCAACCGATGGGCATGCCGGAGTTGCGGCCACCCAGTCCACCCTCCCCAGCCGCCGAGTAGCCGGCACCAGGCGAAGCCGTCGCTCAGGTCTCGACCTCGCTGCTCCCCAACACGGCTGCCAACGATATCGCTTGCGAATGCCAACGATTTCGTTGGCAGGCCCCAGAAACTCGGACCGCCCGGGGCCAACCGATGGGCATGCCGGAGTTGCGGCCACCCAGTCCACCCTCCCCAGCCGCCGAGTAGCCGGCACCAGGCGAAGCCGTCGCTCAGCTCTCGACCTCGCTGCTCCCCAACACGGCTGCCAACGATTTCGCCTGCGAATGCCAACGATTTCGTTGGCAGGCCCCAGAAAGTCGGACGGCCGCGGCCAGCCCTGCTCGTCCATGACCGTTGGTGGGCCATGCGAACCGGAGGAATGAATTCTCCCCCTTGCTTCAGAAGCCCGGGCGATGAACCTCAAAGTCTATGCCTACAAGAACTGCTCCACCTGCCAGAAGGCCCTCAGGTTCCTGGAGGGCCATCCCTATGAGTTGCTGCCCATTGTGGAACAGCCCCCCTCGCTGGACGAACTTCAGCGCATGGTCGCATATCTCGACGGCGACTTTCGCAAGCTCTTCAACACTTCGGGTCAGCTCTATCGAGAAATGAAAGTAGCCGAGCAGCTGAAGGGCGGAATGACCCAAGAGCAGGCACTCGAATTGCTCTGTCGCCACGGGAAGCTGGTCAAGCGCCCCTTCCTGCTCAGCGACGCCGGCGGGACGGTGGGCTTCAACGAAGCCCGTTGGCGAGAACTTCTCGAAGGACGCCCAGCGCTACCATAATCTTTACCCACCCTCTTTCAGCAAATCAGCTTGCCGAAAATGCTCGATCTGGTCGCTGTAAGCTTTCAGAAAGGCGGGGCGTGCGGTGACGCGCCGGACGTATTCCTCGGTGGCGGGACGGTCTCCGTGGGCTCGAACATCGGGAACGCGAAGAACATCAGCCATCAGGAGATCTGCCACCGTGAAGCGCTCCGAGACCAGCCAGGAACGCGTCCGGAGCACGGCCTCCAGTTGTTCCAGTCGTTGGCCCAGCCAGCTCTCCAGAGGATTCTCCTGCTGCCCACATATCCGCAAGTACCACCAGGGTACGCTGACCATCTCTAGCGAGTTCAGGGCGGCGATCACCCACTGAGTCGTGGCAGCCAGACCCACCGGATCCTGAGGCATCAGCGCTTCACTCTTCTGGGCGATGTGAAGCAGACACGCTCCACTCTCGAACAGGCGGATCTGCCCGTCCACCAAGAAAGGAACCTGCCCAAAAGGCTGGCCGCTCGCTCAGGCGCCCAGCGAGGATTGTTGAGTCATCTCGAAGGTCATCACCCCGGAACGCTTATCGTAGAGCAAACTCTCGCTCACCCGGCAAGGACCCTCACGGGTTTCCACCACCACGCTGCGGAGCCAGTGGGTGTTGCGGGGTCCATCCTGAAACATCAACTTGTCCGTCTCTTGACGCGGATAAGCCCACTCATAAAAATCGGTCGGCTTGCCGGTTGCCTCATCGCTCTGGTAGCTGCAGCCCCAATTGTGGGGGTGACCGGCGTGGGCGGCGGGAGGGTCGAAGCGCACCGAGCCCGCTTTTTCGTCCTGGTCTCGAGCTGAACCATCCTGGGACGCAACCTCCTGCATCCTCAGGTGAATGCTGTCTTGCAGGTCGCGGGCTTGCAACAGAGTGGCGCGGGCCACACAGGCTTCCTGGCTGCCGGTGAAGCGGCGGGGAAGGATGGGTTTCCCCTCGCGAACGTCAAAAGTGGTTTTCATCGGCATGGCCTCCCGACAGTCAGGTTTCCCCTCCCAGTGTAGCCTGTGTGCAGCGACCTGACTGTAGAGAGAATGCAAAGAGTTTGGGGAGACGAGGCTGCAACTCCGCCGCACGTTTCGCAATTGTTTCATCCGCTCGAGCCCGGGCCGGCATGCCAACGCTCCGAGGCCCAGCCCGGTCCGTTCGGCGCCTTACAGGACTACGTCCACGTCATATTGTTGGAAGACAGCGTCACCCGTTACGATGGTGAGGCCGTGCGCAACCGCCGTGGCGATAATGAGCCGGTCGCAAGGGTCCCTGTGGACCAGGGGAAGTTGCGTTGCCTCCAGGCAAATTGCGAGACTGAGCGGCAACACCTGAAGGCCGTGATGATGAAGCACGGAATCGAACCACAGGCCTGGAAGTGCTGGCAGGATCAGCTTCCCCTCCCGATGCTTCAGGCCGATTTCGAAGCCGGATATCGCTGAAACATGCACCACGGGGGCTGCTTCGATGCGCTCCAGAACTCCCGCCGAAAGCGGTCCGCCACCTGTCGCAAGCCACAGCAGGGCACACGTATCCAGGATCAGGGAGCGGTCGGCCACTCCGCCTCTGTCAATGCCTCGGTCGGATCGTAGCGAAGCTCGATCCGGCTCATCAAGGGATGCGGGTTCAGCCGGGATTCCCGCTGGTAGGGGACAAGCTTGGCCACCGGCTTACCGTGCCGGCAAACGACGAAAGATTTGCCCTGGGTCTCGACTTCGGAGAGCATGGCGGAAAGGTGAGTTTTGGCCTCGTGGACGTTTACGCTCTCCATCTTGCAATGTTAGTTTACTTAGTTTGGTTCGTCAAGTTGTGTACGGCGCAACCGGGCCAGGGCTTCAAAGCCGCCCTGGCGTCAGGCGGCGCGGAAGAGTCAATGTGCGAGAAGAAGCCGTGGGTACGCCGGTGAGGCCGAAAACCAATCTCGGCTGTCGAGCGAGCCGACGCAAAAGGTTGCGGTTCTCCAGGACGAGGCCAACAAGATTTTTCAGGCCCTGCGCCCGAAGGGTGGCGACCGTTGATGCGCGATGGCGCATAACACAGGGGGTTCTGCTCCACCGCCTCTGGTCCTCGCTCCGACGCCCAGCCGCGGGGGCTCAAATCGTCAGGCTTCTTCGAGTGCCCCTTCCAGAGCCACCGCAAGAATCTCTTCGGCCAATCGTTCGTCGTCCACCGAGCGCGCCAGGCTGACCGCCCCCGCCAGGCGGGTCCACATAAGGATGGCGCGAGCTCGGCAGTCGGGGTCGTCGACCCCGCCCAACTTGCTGGCCAGCACGGCCACCAGCCCCTTTACCCCCTGCGTATAGGCCTCGCGAAGGGGCCCCGGGTGACGGGCGGCGTCGGCCGACAGGCTCACCAGCGGGCAGGCCGTGGCCGCGTCGTTGACGTGGTCCAGGCTGAGATAACGGCGGGCGAGTTGCCGAACCCCTTCCGGCCCCTCGGCCAGTTCTCGGCCCCAGATGCCGATCTTCTCGGCGAAAATGTGGCTGACGGTCTGCGCCGCCAGGTCGGCTTTGGAGTCAAAGTGACCATAAAATCCCCCGTGGGTGAACCCGGCCTCGCTCATAATTTCGGCCACTCCGCTGTTCTCCAGGCCCTGCTCGCGCAACAGTCGGGCCGCGGCCTGAAGAATCTTTTGCCGGTTTCGGGCCGCTTGCTCTTTGGAGACTCTCACCCTTCCATGTTCCCCGCCCGGGGCACAGGGCCAAACAGCTTGACTTTGATGATGGCCATCATTATAGTGCAGCGATTGATGACGGTGGTCATATTTGTTGGAGGTGCGGATGCAATCGACGAAACTCGCCGGGAAGGTCGCACTGGTGACCGGAGCTTCAAAGGGAATCGGTGCCGCCATTGCCCAGGTGCTGGCCGCAGCGGGAGCCCGGGTGGTGGTCAACTATGCCAGCAGTCGCGCCGGAGCCGAGCGCGTGGTCAGTGCCATCCAGGCAGCCGGCGGGCAGGCCCTGGCCATCGGTGCCGACGTGGCCAACGCCGTTGAGGTCGAACGCTTGATGACCGAAACCGTCAGCGCCTATGGCAAATTGGACATCCTGGTGAACAACGCAGGCCTGTACCAGCCGGCTCCCTTGGGCCAGATCACCGAGGCCGATTTCCACCGCCACTTCAATCTCAACGTTCTGGGCGTGATACTCACCACTCAAGCGGCCCTGCCCCATTTCCCGCCCGAAGGGGGCGTGATCGTCCAGACCAGCTCCGTGGTCGCCACGCTGTGCCCGCCCGGCATCGGAGTGTACAGCGCCACCAAGGCTGCGCTGGATGCCCTTACCCGGACATTCGCACGAGAGCTGGCCCCTCGCCGGATTCGCGTCAACGGCGTCAGCCCCGGGCTGATCGCCACCGAGGGAACCCACGCCGTTGGATTTGTGCAGCCAGGTTCCGAAGAAGTGGCCGGCCTGGGCCGCGTGGGCAAGCCCGAACACATCGCCAACGGCGTGCTTTTTCTGGCCAGCGACGACTCGGCCTGGATGAACGGCGAAAACCTGGTGCTGACCGGCGGCACGTTTTAGCGCGCCAAAACCGCCTGCACGGCCCCGTTGTCCAGCCACACCGCCTGATAGTCGGCCCGTAAAATCGCCTGCCCGGCCACGTTCAGCCAGCGCGTCCACAGCGGCAGCAGGCTTTGTAACTGGCTGCGCGTCATGCCCAGGCCTTGAGCCAGCGCCTCTCGCTCCAGGCGCCCCTTGCTGGCCAGCAGCTCGATGGCCTCGGCCAGGTGGGGAGGGCGTCCGTCGCGGTGGCGCAGGGCATCGCAAAGAAAGAGTCGCTCGGAAAGGACGTGCTCAAACAGGGCCAACTCTGCCTCGACCTGGGGCAGCGCAATGGCGGCCGAGGTTTGGTTCCACCAGGCCGGGGGGCGGCGGCTGCCTTCCACCCAGCCGGCCAGGGTCTGTCCCGGCTGGGCCAGCAGCGCCAGCGCACACACCATCTCTTGGGGGCTCACCCCGCCGTGGTAGCCGCGCTTGCGCGGCCCATAGCGCACGCTCTCGCTATACAGCAGCCGGGCCGAAGCCGCCAACTGCAGCCGCCCCCCTTCCAGGAACAAGGCCCCCTCTTCGGGGCCGCCCCCCGGCTGCCAGCGGTTGCCGGCCCCCACACTCGGCCGTTCCACCGTGCCGTGGTCCAGCACGTGGCCGTGGTCGCTCACGATCAGCACCGCCCGTTGGGTGGCTCGAGCGGCTTGCAGCAGCGGCTCCAGCGGAGCGATCAGGTCCTGGGTCCAGCGCAGCTTCAGCTGTTCCTCGCGCGCCAACGTATCGTCGATGCTGTTGATCACCACCGCCACCAGCTTATAGTCTTCCTGCTGGGTGCGCAGCAGCGCCTGGTCCATGTCTTTCTTGTGAAACAGCTGGGGCCCATAGTCCTTGCGACAGGCGTTCTTCAATCCAGGGTGGGCACGAAAGTGGCTCACCTCCTGGGCCGCCGCTCCCTGCATCCGCTGGCCGCACAGCAGGCTGGTTCTGGCCACCTCGGTCAGGCTGGGTAGAGCCGACAATAGCCTTCGTTTTCTGGCCTCCACCGGCGCGTAGTGCGACCAGTTGCGCTGGTCCAGCGACTCCAAAAGGTCCAGCAATGCTGCCTGGCTGCAGCCGTCCAGCACCAGCAACAGCAAACGAGCGCCCTTTTCCTGCACCAGCGGCACCAACACCTCGTCCAAAAAGTGCTCCACCGGCAACGTGTCCTGCTGGCCTCGTGCCAGCGCCTGGGCAAATTCACGGTTATAGGCTTCGCGCCAGGGCAATACTCGCGCCAGCAACTGTTGAAAGGCCCCGCCCAACTGGGCGTGAGGCGGCTGCAGCCACAGCCGGGTTCGGTCCAGCCAGGCCACCTCGTCCAGGTAGTGGTCCATCCAGCTGGCCAGCCCAGGGCCGGGCAGCCCCGAAGGTTGGGCCAGAAAACGTTGCAAACGCTGCGCCATGGCCAGGGGCAACAGGTCCTGGCTGCGCTCTTCGCACAACAGGTGCTCGCTCAGGTCGGGGGGGTCCTGTCCGAGAAGCAGCGCCTGGCCAGCCTGGGCCAACAGCGCGTCCCAGCCTTCCGGCAGCATCAAGCTGTGTTGGGCCAGGGCTTCGGCGTTCAGTTGCCCCAGAAATTCACGGGCCCGGGTTTGCACCGGCCCCAGCCACAGGCGCTCGGTTTCCAGCCGCACAAGTTCGCGAAAGTACTGACCCAGGCGCTGGCCCAGCCCGGCTGGCAGCCGTCGCCCGTCCAAAAAGCGGTCCAGGCTTCCCTGGGCCATCAGCGCCTCGGGGCCGGGCGGGGCCAGAAACACCACTTCAAATACCAGGCACAGCGCCAGCGTGTCGCGCGCCCCCACCCGAAAATACAGCTCCAACAACTGCCCCAGCGCCGGGCCGCCTCGCGAGGCCAGCCATTCCTGGGCCCGTTCTCGAAGCCCCACGGGCGTCTGTCCCGGTTCCTTGAGTTGGGTCAGGGTCAGCAACAGCTGAATAGGGTCATAGCATTCGTTGGTCAGGCCCAACCGTTGCGTCAGCAGCGTGTCCCAGGCCAGCTCGCGGGTCAGCGTGCCGCCCGGCGCCTTGGGAAACTCGCTAGGGTCGCACTCCAGCAACCACTCGGCCATTTCCCGCCGGCGCTGCAGTGCGCTGTCGATGCGCTCGGCGTCAAACAGCTTGCGAATCGATTCCCAGGGGTCAATATCGCGCAGGTCGCGGTCGGGCAGGCGTTCCCTCAGGTCCTGGCTGAGCCACTCGCGCTGGGGACACAGCACCACAAAGCAGCCTCCCTGGTTCTCGCTGCGCGCGGCCAGGCGGTGAAAGTGCAGGCTGCTCTTGGCCTCGACCACCTCGAAGCTGCGCCCCTTCAAAAGAATTTCCCGGGCGCCTTGATAACCGTGGGGGGAAAAAAAGGCCAGCAAGCGTGCCTGCGGGTGTCGCTCCAGCAACAGCTCGCTCTGGGTCCGCAGCTGAAACTCGCTGGGCGCGCTGCGCATCAGGGCTCCCTCCACACCTCGTAGCTCAGGTTGAGTCGCACCTTGGGGTCGTCCAGCAACTTGCGCAGTTTTTCCAGCTCTCGGTTAGCTTCGGCGCAGCTCGCCGCCTTCAGTTGGGCTCCGCCCAGGCTTACCCGCCCCGGGGGCGGTGGCTGCACCGGCGGCGTGGGTGCCTGGCGCTCGTGCACCAGCAGGTGGAACACCTGCTTGCGGGCCTCGGCCACCACAGGGGCCAGCGGTTTGGCCTGTTCCCCCATCTGCAGGGCCTCGACCAGATCGGCCAGCATCTCTTTTCCCTGCTCCAGCTTGGGCAGCATCTCCAGTTGGTGCAGGTTCTCGGCCTGCAGCAGCGGCAGCAAGCCCGGGGCGCTGCGCACAAACGCTGCCAGGTCCTGGGGCAGGTCGCTCCAGCGGGCCTGGGCCAGCTGCTCCACCCGTTCGCGCGGGTCTTTCAGGTCCAACAATCGGATCAGCTCGGCCGCCAGGCGGGCGTGACTCAGGCGCGGACAATCGGCCGTAGCCAGGCCCGTGGCCTCGCACAGTTGTCGCAGCTTCCCGGGCAGCTCTTGCAGCGTGGCTCGCTGCGGCTCCAGCACTTCGCTCAGCCGCTGGCTGAGAATTTCCACATTGGCCATCGTGCACTGCATAGAATACAGGTCGGGCTGCAGCAGCTTGACCCGCTCCCAGGCCCGCTGCCAGGTTTCGCCATCGGGCAGCTGCATGGGGCACAGCTCCACATCGGGCGCCAGCTCCGCTTCGAAGTCGCGCAGCACCAGCCCCTGACGCACCAGCTGGCGCTGGGTCTGCTCGGCAAATGTATGCACGATCAACGAGCGCAGCCGCGCCGGCAGCCCCATCACCTTGGGCTGGTCGATCCAGCCTTGCAGTTGCTCTACCCTCACCACGCCGCTGATGTGATGGCGGGCCATTTCCTGCTCAAACTTGTTGCGCCACTGGTCGGAAAGCACGAAGTGGGTCTCGCCCATTTTGCCCAGCCCCAGCGGTTGAGCCACCTCCCGCAACCGCTCGCGCATGGTCTTGTCGGCGATTTCCAGGCGATGGTCCTCGGCCTTGCAGGCTCGCTTCAGCTCGGCCCATAGCTTGCGCACGGCGTCGGCGCTGATCTCTTTGTCCACCGGAAAGGGTGGGTGCCCCGGATAGGTGGCCTCCAGCTCGCGGGCCAGAATTTCCTTCAGGGCCTGTTCCAGGTTGCTCACCGCTGGCATGCGCGGTTGAAAGGCCGCGTGCAGCGACTGCAGTTGTTTTTCGGGCGGCAGTTGCTTCTGGTCGCTTTCGTCCAAAATGCCCGGCTCGGCCGCTAAAATGCCGTAGGCCATCTCCAGCGCTCGGCGGATGCGCTCGTGCAGGGCGTTGCGCTGGTTCTCCAGCAGCGCCTTGGCCGAGGGACGGTCGGTGGGGGCCAGATGGGCCACAAAGCCGCTCAGCCGCTCGCCCGTCAGGATATAGTCGATCATAATCAGCCGCCCCAGCTCGTTCAGGGTGCGTTTGGACAGGAAAAAGGGCAGCCACACCAGCGTGCGTGTATCGCTAAACTGTTGCCGATAGGCCTCCAGCTTCACCAGATCGTCGCTGGGGTGACAACCCTCCTCGTCAAAAGGATAGTCCAAGATAATGCGCGGGTGCGCATCCGCCTGAAGCTCTCGCAGGTTGGTCTTCTCGCGAATGTTCAAATATTGAATCTCAAAGGTTCGCCGCGTTCCCCGCCACACCAGTTCATACAGCAGCGACATGCTGCCTTGAGGGTCCTGGTCGATTTTCAGCATCTGGAACAGCATGCGGCGCAGAAACCCCTTGCGGTTGCCCGGGCTATCTTGTTGGCGCGCGCCCTCGAGAATCTTCTCCAGGTCGACGCTGGTCAGGTTCAGGCTGATTTCCTCCGAATCGGGGTCCACCCGCAGTTCGCCGATATTGGTCTGCCAGTTCTTCAGCTTGGTCAGCACCATGGCCGACTCGCGCCCTACGATGGGCGAAGTCAGCGTGCCGTGGTTCAGCGCCGCCAGCTTCTGCGGCGTCAGCTTGCGCAAAGCGTGCACCTCGGGCACCAGCGCCGCCAGCAAAATGGTTTTGATCAGCCGCAGATCGGTGGCCTGGGTCGGCAGCGGCTTCCCCTCGCTGTCTTCCAACAAAGGGTAAAAGCGCTCGTTCAGCATGCGTTTGGCGCTTTCAAAGCCCCGTCGTATCGAATCGTCATAGGGCTCGTAGTTGCCCGAAACCAGGTCGAAAAGGTCGCCCACCGGAATCAGCTGCCCCACACTCAGGGTCTCCTGTTGTTCCACCAGCAGCTCCATCAGAATGCGAATGGCTGTACGGTTGCGCTGCAGCAAGCTGGAAACCGCCACCAGCGTGTCGATCAGGGCCGGGCTGAAAGGATACACCTTGCGGCAGGCCTCCAAATCGTAATTGTGAGCCAGAATGTCGCGAATATTGTCCTTCAGCTTCAAGCGGCTAAACTGGTCGTGCAGCTGGGTGCGGGCCGCCTCGCTCTTGGGTTTCAAAATGCGCTTCGAGATGATCTCGGGCAGGTTCGTGTCTTCCAGGTTGATGGTGTCGAAGCGCTTCTCAAAGTGCTTGATCTGGTCGTGGAAGTTGAACTGCTCAAAGCCGCTCAGCGACTCGCCAATCAGGTCTTTCAAATCGCGCTGGCGGGCCACAATGGACACGATGGGGGCGGGTCGGTCCGAATGCTCGGCCTCGACCAGCTTGACCAGCTTTTGAATTTCCTGATGCACAAAGTTCAGGTTCGACGACATATTGGCCAGCCACAGAATCAGCTCGTCCAAAAACAGCACAATGCCGTCGTAACCCAGGTTGCGGGCATGCTGGCTCATCACCTCCAGCCCCAGGTCAAAGGGCAGGTAGCTTTCCTGGTTGTCGCTCTGCACGTCGGAGTACGACGGGAAATAAGTTCCCAGCAGGGCGCTGATCAGCTGCTGGCGCTGGGAGCTTCCCGGGGCTGCCGCTGCGGCCTCGTCAAAGCGGGCCCTATCCCAGCCCAGCGTGGCCCCGGCTCGCCGCCCCAAAGCGGTTTTGGCCGTGGTGGCCTGGCTCGACAATTGCGAGAAAAACGCCTCCTCGCCCATCTTGCTCAGCAAATTGCGCGCATCCTCAAACAGCTTTTCCCCGCGGTAAAAGGCCGGCACCGGCGCCTGGGGATGATGCTGGGCAATGTGTCGGGTATAGCCGCCCAAAATCGCGCTTTCCATCGAGCTGGCCCCGATCATGTGGAAGGCCAGCAACAGCAGCTTGCGTTCGCGCAGGGCGGTAAAGTTCAGCGTCACCGGCGCCAGCTCGGCGTGCCCCCAGGCCTTGGGGTTGCCCTGAAGCAGCAGGTTCAGCACCGCCATGAAGTGCGATTTGCCCGAGCCGAAGCTGCCGTGCAAAAAGGCCGCCTGACTCTTGCCTTGATGCAGGGCGTTCTGGATCAGCGCCAGCGCTTTTTCAAACTGCCGCTTGAGCTGGGCCGTCACCACATACTGATCCAGCGTTTCCTCGGGCCGATCGATGCCCTCGGTCAGCTTGATGACGAATTCATTGGCATAGATGCGCTCGGGAATATGGATAAGGTCTTTGATCAGCATAGGGCCGGGAATACGTCGCCGGAAACAATTGACCTACTCCCCGTTCGAGGGAGGGCTGGCTTCGGCCAAGAACCCTCCACCTGTGAACAACGACCTACCTCGTCGGGCCCTCAGCATCCGTCAACCCTGGGCCGAGCTCATCCTGCGGGGCGCCAAGACCCTGGAGATCCGCAGCCGCCCCACCCGTGTCCGAGGGTGGGTGCAGCTGTATGCTGCGCTCAAGTGCGAGCCCGGCCCCAAGCAGCTGGCGGCCGCCCAACGCCACGGCCTCCATCTGGATGCTCTGCCCCGCGGGCTGCTGATCGGCCTGGTCGAGTTGGTGGGCTGTCGGCGGGTCGGCCCCGCCGACAGCCCCCAGGCCGGCTTCGAGATACCCCCCGATAGCCAACTCTTTGGCTGGGAACTGGCCCACCCCGCGCGGCTGGACCCGCCCGCCCGCCCCCAGCGCCAGCCCCAGCCATCGTTCTTCTTCGCCTGGTGAACTCGTAGCACCCAAATACACAACCTGTGTCTGGTTGCTCTACTGCCCGCTGGAGGCAAAGTTGGCTCACGATACCCCCGAGAATGCCGGGCGGACCCACGCGCAGCGATACTCGCTCTCTCATTAAGGCACTGGCGCGTCGTCGCGCTGAATCATCCAGGTGCCTGGCAACCTGGCACTGCCCACCACTTGGCACTGCCTATCGAAAGCGAGATAAAGAATGCACTCGCTTGCGGGTTTGCGTTCGGGGCCTCCAACACGTCTACCGTCGACGAGCTCGACGAGCCGACATTCCCCTGGCGGCGATTGGCTGAAACGGGAGGGAACGGCAGTAAAATACACCCGAGATTGGACTTGAAGAAAAGCCCGCAAAGCCTCTGGCTGCGGGGGTGGGTTCAAGCCGCGATTGAAAGGTGAGCCAATCCAATACACGGGTGGAACGCCTTGTTGGCCCCAGGCCAGACTCCAAGATGCGATGGATCCATGATGGGGCAACTTCAATGCGTTGTGCCGGAGGCGCTGTGGCTCCAGTCGGGTGAACTCGTCGGCGGGCAAGTCTGCTGGCAGTAGATGCTGGCCTTCCCCCCAGCTGATGACCAGGACCGCAGAGAGCTGATTCGCCTCCCCATCACCCCCGACTATCTTGGCAAGCCCGGCCCTGTCGGGCGCAAGGCAACGAATCGCCAAGTCGCCCTCATGATAGAGGTCGACGCCGTCACGCAGCGGCACAATCTGGTGCCCTTGCTCGGCGCGGTCGGTAAACCTCTGCAATACGGCGCTAGCGCCGCGTTCCAGCAGGGCCCGCTGAGCGGCCGAAGGTATCAGGTCGGGCGTTAGCGTGTGCCCAGTCCACTGGGGGGGTAGCAGACTGGCCGGGGCCGCCACGATACTTGGCTCATAATCGTCACAAAGTTCAACCATGCCCCGGAAGTGGTCCCGGTGGGGATGGGTCAGTACCAGTGCTTCAAGGCTCTGTACCTGGTAGTGCTTCAAGACGATTGCGGGCAAGACACCCTCGGTGTTCTGATAGCTGTCGACCACTAACCAGTGGCCTCCGGGGGTTCGACAGACAAGGGATTCGCCCAACCCCGGACCTAACAAAAATAAATGCAGGCAACCCTGTGCTAAAACGGGTAGCTGAGCGGCTGCCGGAATCATCCGAGGTCGATGGGCTCGTCCAGGATGTCACGCAGGCTGAGCGCCTCGTCGCTGTGGATTTCCAAAACCTGTTTCGCACCATAGTTGGCCACTTCGACGAAGCGCCCCGGCTGCAACTCGGCAAACTCACAGGTATGAACCATGGTTTCGAACTCGGCGCGAGTCAACTCTTGGGTAAAGTATTCCGGTTGCGCTGAGCCCTCACTGTAGTGGCCGCAAAACAGGCACACAGCCTCGTCAGAGGCGTCGTCGACTCGGGCGGAGTACCAGCTTTGGCGGGCGTCCCCCCTGAACTGGGGCCGGGTGAGGTGGGGCCCCAGGAGTCGCATGTTCTTGGTGGTAGCAACCACTGTTGTGGGCACAACATCCAGCCCGTCCAGAGCGAGCGTTGCCAGCTGATGAAGCAATCGCATGCGACGAAATCGGTCGATGGTGCGCAGGCGTGGCGGGATATCATCGACGATTTGACGGGAAAGCTCGAAGTCTCGAAAAATAGCCGCTCGAAATACGACTCGATGGAGCTGATCGTAGTAGGTTTCCTCGCCCTTTAGACCGTCGGTTTCTCTCAAAGCTCTGCCCCAAAAATGGTGGGCCCGGGCAAACTGACCCCGCTCCAACAACCAGCACACAAAGCGTGGATACCAGTAAAGATTGTCGGGGTCTAGTTCAATCGCCCGCTGATAGGGTTCTTGAATGTCGCTAAAGGAGTAGGCTTTGGGTAACTGACTGCGATTGTAAGCCAGATAGTGATGCGAGTAGGCATCGCTCGGGTCTAGCTCCAGAGCCTTTTGGTAGCATTCGATGGCGGCTTCGTAGCGTTTACTCTGGCTCAGGTAACGACCCGCCATGGCCCACTGGTCCTGGAAAGAAACCCTCTTCGGCAGCTCTCCCGTTTCGATATGGTGATACTGGACGTGCAACTCTCGTTCCAGGGCCATCCAGGGCCGCTCGGCCAGCTGTTCGTGATCGCTCCAGCGTTGATGGCACTGCCCCAACCAGCGGTGCCACTGCTGGCGTGTCTCCCTGGGAACCGCTTCCAACCCTCGACCCGCCCGTTGTACCTTTTCATGAAGCTCGAACATTCCGCCGCGGACGAACCCGAGGCAGTGGCTTAGAATGGCGGCTTCTAGGGGGGTGGGCTCACCCAGCAAGCTGTAGAGGTCGGTAAAGTTGGGTCGTTTAGCCTGTGCTGAGGACCCGTCAAGAACGGGCTTTCGGGTACTCGAAAGCAACTGCCAGGCTTGCTTGAGCCAGCTCGAACTCTGGGCCGCTAACTGTTGCAGCAGTTGGGGTAGGCAAAAGCCTTCGTCCAGCAGTTTCTCTACCTCAAGGTCGGCAGGCTGCAACGCCGCCAGCCCCAGCGCCAGTCTCAGCTCGAGACGACTGTTCCCCCAGGAACGGCCGAGTAGCGAAGATGCGTGAGGTTCCAGCGGCGTGCCGGCAAACTCGTTACTCCAATTGCTTGGCGGCTGCCAGTGGCTGATGCGAATTCTCCGGCGCGCACCAAGGTTGGGTGCCACCGCGACCAACTGAAAACGCTCCGTAACGGCGGCCAGCAGGTCGCGTAGGCGCCAAAAGGAGCGCTTGACGGCGGCGCTTTTGCCCTTCGGGAACCAGGGTGCGAAGAGAAAGAGCACTGTCTTTGAAGGCAATGACTCGACAACCGCCTGCACCTTTTCGCTGAACAGCCTGTGCTGGTTCTGACAGGTCTTGAGGGCGCCGTTCTGGCTACAACGACCTACCTGAACCAGCCCGAGCGCCCCCGAGTCGAAAGCCTCTTCGGGCACCTCAAGATAGGCGCAGGTGCTTTGACGGGCCAACTGTTCCTGAAGCTCTCGCAGCAACTGGCGTCGGCCGGCCGCTATCGGACCGGTGATTTCCACCACTTGCTCGCCTGCTTCGAGCGCTGCCAGGCAGCGCTCTTTGGCTTCTTCAAAAGAACACTCGGTCACCCGTCCTCCTTCTTAGGATGAGTTTGCTCGCTACTCAGACAACCCTCCCATGAGATGGCCTCAAGGCCCAGCAGCGGCGTTTCAACCTTCGTTCTTGGACGTTGGTATACTAACCAGGCGATGAAAGTCAGAGAAATGATTGAGAAAAGTGTGCGCGCTTGCCGGCCGGGTGAGCCCTTGCGGCGTTTAAGAAGGTGGGTCCTCCGGCCACGTTCGGCGCGAGCTTCAACGGCTTGCCCAAAGCGGCAAGCGCAAGGTGGTCGCGGACACCTACTTTAAGCCTCGCCAGCACGAGTTGTTCGGCGAAATGCTGCCCTCCGTGGCCAAGTTGGTGAAGGTAGAGGTGCTCGCTCACTTAGCTGCTCTAGCAGGCACGAATGCTTGGGTCTAGCGGTGTTTAGATCGGATGTTCACGGCCACGGCTCCACACGGGCTTGTTTTCAAGGCGGGGCTTGCGCTGTCCAAAGGCTTTGGCGCTATCCATCGTTTTTCCGAATACGTAGCTATCACTGTCTGTGGCAGCGCACCTGGAATTCACCACCGTGGCACGACCCTGCCGGGAGGCGCCCACTCAGCAACCGCCGGCCGCTGGTTGCCCGGTCTTTGGCGCCAACGGCTCACGCGCGACCAGCCGGATTTCCACCCTCTTGCCCAGCGCCCCGGCCAGCCGGCCAAGCGTCTCCAGCGTCATCGTGGGCGAGCCTTCCAGCAGCCTGGCCACTCTCGCCTCGGAAAGCTGAAGCCGTTGTGCCAGCACGCTGCAATCCAGTTCTGGGGCGGCCTCCAGGGCCAGCGCGGCTTCCTTCCTGAAGTCGGCCAGGCTGTAGTGCATCCAGAAATCGCCGTCCTCCTGGTATTGGGAGAGGTCCCAGCTCACGTCACACACTCCTTAACCGCCTCGGGCTGCGCTTGCGGGCCGCATGCCAGCCACCCCTGCTTGCCCAACACGCCCCAGGCGATGGCCACTTGCTCGGGCGAGAACTGCGCTTTTCGCTTGTTCCAGGCCCGCACTCGCGCCAGCGCCTCGTCGGCCGAGCTGGCTCCCTCCTGATTGGCCACCCAGTGCACCGTCGACAGCAGCTCCAGCCCGAAGGCGCTTTCAAAGCCGGCCAGCAGCGCAGCCACTCTGTCGGCGCGCGCCCGCGTGTCGGCATAAGGCTCCAGGAAAGCTCGGGCCTCGTCGATGGCTCCCGGCAGTAGCTCCAATGGCTTCTCGGGCGCGTCTCCCCCGTCTTGGTAGCCCTGCAGGTAGTGGCCTTCCATCAGGTTCAACACGTGGCGCAGGTTCTCAGCATAAGGCCCGTAGGGCGCTTTGCGATACTTCAGGCGCAGCGGCTCGCCGGCAACCTGGAGAAAATACAGCAGCTTGTGCACTTCAAGCAGCGATACACAAGGGTCCATCCAGCCCTCCAGGTAGCGCTGCATCAAGCCCACCAGGGCGGCTCGGCCCCGGGTCATCTTCGGCTTCTGCTCGTTTCTGGCCATCTCGTCAGCTGCGGGGGCCCCCTTGGGCTCATACAGTACAACCCGCACCTCGGGCAGGGGCCGAAAGGCGGCCTCGATGCGCTGCCTCACCGCTGGCCAGTGAAGCCCACCCAGGCCGCAGCCGAGGGGGGGAATAGCGATGGACTGAATGCCCCGCGCCTCCACCTGGCGAACCAGATCGACCAGCCCTTGCTCGATGTACTCCATCTTGCTGGCACTCTTCCAGTGGTCCTTGGTGGGGAAGTTGATGATGTAGCGGGGGTTCAGCAGCCCTGGTTCGGCATGGATAAAGACCTTGCCGGGCCTGAGCTGCTGGCTGTCGCACACAGCCTTGTAGGCCTTGTAGTTGGCGGGAAAAGCCTTGCGGAACTGCAGGGCGATGCCCCTGCCCATCACGCCTACGCAATTGACGGTATTGACCAGGGCCTCTACGTCCGCCTTGAGCAGATCGTCGTGCTTTACCTCAACCACGCTGTCTCCGTTCAGAAATACCACCCCGGCTCAACGGCGACGGCGGGCGGGTTCATCACGCTTAGCCATCGCTGCCTCACTTGGTTTAACATTTGCTGGTTCGCCACACCAACCCTTTCTATAAGTTGCACCGGGAAATGGTCGAACAAGAGAAACTCGGCTTGCTTGCCCGCCTTCACCTCGGTTTGGCTAAAGTTTGTGGCAGCGACGGCCGCCCAATCGATAATGTTCAGCTGCTCCCACTGGCTGTAGTACTGCGTATAGCAGGCACCGGCGTTGCTGGCCGTGAAAGCCCAGAGTCTTCTTTGCCGGTTAGCCCAATCAATAACGGTCCGCAGGTCAGCCTGAAGGTGAAGGATAGGCGTCTGTCCCCCTTGATAGTTCAGCTCCGTGTGGTTGCCGCGGTGCAAGAGATAGAGCATCACCGAGCGAGCGCAAAAGTAGAACGGCACATACTGTCCGACGGTCGTCCCTGGATGGCAGGTAACAGGCAGTTCCAGGCGACGGGCCTTAATGCCCGCCATACCAATGTTGGTGTGCTCCGGGATTTGCGAGATGCGCTGCGCGTCCGACCAAATTCTGCCCGCTGTCAGAATAGAGGCGAGGTTGTTGATGTGAGTGATGTGAAAGATTTTCGGTTCTCGCGGTGGTTTGCTCATCTAATGTCCTGACCAGTAAGTTGCGGTCAGCCTGCAGACGCTTTCCAGGTCGGTCTTCTCTGCGCCTGAGCCTGCCGGAGCCACCCCTCGGTAGCGACGATTTAGGCCTACCACTTTCGATGCCAGCCGGGAGGGGTGCTTTTGAAGTCGAATGCCTTGGCGTGTTCGAGCAGTTTTTGCGCGTCCTGCCGGCCCTTTTCAAGTGCACGCTGCGGGCCCAGCGCCTGGTGTTCTGCCAGTGCCCTCACGGGGAGTTTTACATCGGCTTGAATGAAGTGCCCCTGGCCGTGGAGAGATAGTAGCCTTTTGGAACGGCTGTGAGCTGGGGTCCAGGCCAGGCTACCCCCCGCCGTTCCGTGATTTACCGCCACCAAATTGCAAAACAGCTCATAGGCGCGGGTCCAAGTCATCTCATCGTACAGTTCCACGTCCGTGTTCCAGGCTGTAAGAAAAAGATGCAAGAGAGACCCATTGAGATTAGCCCACGGCTGCGGATCGAGCAAATCCGAACAAATGGCCACAGAGAATGGTCCCCAGCCAGGATGTTCAAAGCGGAACCAGTCTTGGCCGGGCAGAAAAGTCCAGCGTTTGCTACCATTGCCTATCGTGGAGGCAAGCTGGGCCAACCCCATCTCGATGTGCGCCGGTCGTGGTTTGGGTATTCGGAATTGCGCACAAGGCCCAAACTTGGGGTCCTGAGTGAAAGGAATGGCAAGCAGCGCTTCGTTGCGGACGTACCCGCGGCCCCCAGGGAGTTCAAAGCGAGAGTTCGCGAAGGCTGTCGGAACTTCAGCCCAATACATCCCAGCGATTATGCCAACGCGGTAGTTGCTGGCCTCGCGCGCAATGGCCTTCGCCCAACTTGGATGAAGTGCCAGTTCGGGAAATACAAGCAATTCTGGTTTCTGTTGACCTGGCTCCAGTTTGTCGGTCCCACCGATCGCCGAGACGATTTGATGAATGGCACTCTCGCACAAGTGCGGCGGCGCCAGCAGGTTCCTGTGGGGGCGCTCACCCCAGTTAGGGACGGCATTCAGTTGCACAAGGCGGACAATAAGGGTCTCCTGAAGAGGAAAGCCCTTGCAACAGGTTTTGCCAGCTCGCAACTCGACTCCCAGTGGAGAGCCATTGAGATCGACTGACACAATCGGCCCGGACGACCGATGCCGATAGAGCGCTGGGTCGTCGACCAAACGGGACAGTTCAGCAAAAGCTTTGTCGTAAGTGTAGTCTTGCTCCACAGCCTTACGGTTGAGAGTATCGTCGATGATGGCCCAAACGCAACTAGGGAGCAACCACTCGCAGCGCTTGCCGAGGTAGTCCGACCAGGCCTGGGCAGCCGGAAATTCTGAATACAAACGATTGAGAGCAGTTTCTCCGCCCTCGAGCATCAGGAAGAGGTTGAGCACGGCGTTCCAGCGGGTAGGCAGCCTAAGGCGGCTTGCCAGAAGGAACATTGGGTGGCGTGGAAACTCGCGACCCCCAGTGCCAAGAGTTGTTCGGTCTTTCTTGCATCTCAGGACTGCGGAAAAGACTTTGCCTTTGAGCTGGGCACGTCGGTGTGCCCCGACCTTGGCTGCGAACCCCACTTCCAATGCCAGCTCGCTAGTACTATCGGCCGTCAGCTGGTCTCGAAACAGTTGTAAGCAGACTTCTTTAGGAAGGGGATAGGCGGGCGCACAATGCGGCGCGTAAGACCAATTGTTGACTTGAGTTGAACTCGGAATAGTGAACAGTAGCCGTGTCAGGGGTATCCCCGATGGCTCCCGTGGGTTGGTGGAAGCGCCGTGGCCTGGCGGCTGCCCTGAAATAGCCGCGTCCAGTTCGAGCAGTTTCGGCCACAGATTCCGAAAATTGTAACTCAGGGCGATTTCTCGTAGCACGCGATAGCACTCGCAGTGAGTATAGAACTCGCACCAATCCTTCGATGTTCTGGTTGCTGCCAGCGTACGCTCGAAGGTTTCGACCCACCAAGTTCTTACGTCCTCAAAGCGAAACCGCTTATCGAGCGTCGCGACAGCATCCCCAAGCCACTTCGCTGTGCTCTGATGTTCAAGCGGGTCTATACCCTTACATAGAGCCTGACTCCCCAGCCGATTCTGCCAGAGCTGATGAGGAGGCACTTCTGCCGTCGCGGCCGAGCGTTCCAAGAGCTGAGCCAGTGACGGCCAGCCGTTCTCCTTGCACAGCGAGGCCAGCGAAACGTTTTCTTTGGCGTCCTTCTCTTTGAGTGCAGCTGAGAGCAGTTGGCTGGGAAGGGCGTGAATCACAGCTTCGACGATGGCTTGAAATTCAAACGGGGCCAATTTGTCCTGGCGGCTGAGCAGATCCTTGTAGAGCACTTTGGCAATCGGTTCGAGCTTGCGGAGCGCCCTCAAGCCGGCCCTGTAGCGCGCTGGATTCATCACGCGGTAATGCCAGGCCTCGACGTTCCAGCGTTTGAGTTTGTGCCGTCGAGCCGCTTCAGCCAGGCTACCGATTGTGTCTGACAACGTTCGCCAAAAGTGCGCCCGAATGTACGCAGACTGATGGAAGGCAACTGCAGCTTGCCTACGTGCTATTTGCGAACTCTCCCCTAGTGGCCCACGTGTTGGCCAGTTCAAGCACCAGAACTGACCCTCTGCTTCTATGCTCTGCCCCGGCTCTCGGAGGGGCATCCAGCGAATCCTTTCAATCACCTTCAGTAGCCACTTTCGGCCCTGATGAAAGCTCCGGCCGTCTCTTGAGTCCGGGTAGAGGCTGGCGCGAAGCACCGAACGCCAGAGGCTAAACTTCTGAGGCGCGTGCTCAAGCGCCTGAACGGCCGAGTGTTGGATTTCCTTCACATGCCGGTTGTAAATGGCTTTGTCGCGAGCCCGGTCGGCGTGCTGAATCGCTTCGGGAATTCTCGCGGTTGCCAGTCGGTTAACCGCGAACGCCAGCCTCGTATCTTCACGGACTTCCAGGTCGCCGATATTCCACCGGGCCAGCTCGTGGAGGCGCTGTAGGTGAGCTTCGGCCGCGAGGCCGAATTGCCGACCCAGGCGAAACTCGCCCAACTGGCTCATTCGCTCCACCAGCTCGGTGACGAATTCGCCCTGGTTCTCCAGCGTGATTTTCTCAAAAGGCCGAAAATTTAGGCTTGGTCCGTTTTCACTTTGTGTTGGGCCGACTTTCTTGTCGTATGGGGCAAGACTTTTAAGATAGCTTTTAACCGAACCAGGCTTCGCCTTGTCTTCGTTCAACTGGGGTTGAAGGGGCTCGCCATTTTTGGGCACCTGTGCCAAAATGCTCCGAAGGTGCAAGATTGTGGCCCTCAGGTGCTCCTCGTCGCTGGCGATCAGAATCAGGTCATCTACGAAACGCAGATAGGCGACCGAAAGGTCGCAGTCGCAATCTTGACCTCTCTGGATCTTATCCAGAAGCTTGTAGTCGAGGTGGTAGGTTAGCGCCGCGTTCATCAGCAGCGGACTGGTGGCGAGGCCGGTGGGGATGCCAAGCTTGGGGTGAGCTTCCTTGGTTTTGGTGCTCCAGAGGTGTCCAAAGTCGCTAGCCCACTCATACTCGTGACGCTCGATAAGGTCTATCCACTGTTCTAGCAATTTATGCCGCAATGAACTGTCGGCCCACAAGAGTGACCAAGGATCTTGGAGATAGTCCGGTTTCTCCGTGGCGGTTCGCGGTGTCAGTCGTCGAAAGTCCTCGGCCTTCCAGCCGACAGCCCAGCGACTTGGGTTCTTCGTTAACGCTGGCGGATTCTCAGGCTCCGCAATGAGGTTCCGCAGGGCCTGGGCGACAGCCGCCCGCGAAATCGAGGGGTAAGCAGCTTCCAGGTCCAATCGTGCGTAGCAAAGGCTTTTGGCAGGCTGTTTTTCCAGTCTGAACATACGGCCAAGGTAGGGCAAGGTATCTTCAGCATAGTCTTCGCTTGTCACCTTAGGGGTCAATTCCGCTTCTGACTTTGCCGTATCCCCAAGCCAACGATTTACCGTCCAGTGAGCCAATCTGCGAAAAAGTCCGTAGCTCTTGCGGTAGGGTTGGTAGGGCTCTCTATGTGAAAGCGAGAAGCTGCCGGACTCCCAGCGCTTTCGCACGCGTCGCAGGGGCCGGTACCAGCGGCCCCCCAGTGAAACATTGGTGGATTTGAATTCAATGAACGGGGCGAAGAGCACGGCGAAGATCATGTGAGCCACTTGATCCCGGACGGTGGGAATTACGTAGTGCCGGATCATGTCGGCGTTCTTAGGATACGGAACCTGCGTCATTTTGCTGGGCTCGTAGCTTCCGTCAGCAATATCGCGTGCCAGCTGCACCAAGCGAGCCCAAGGATTGCGCCGCCAGAGCGAATACTCTGGCTCTGGTGCCCATTCAACAGAACGATACCAGGCCTGAACCCTGTGCCAAGCCGACCGAAGCACAAAGGGGTTGAACAGGGGTGATTCTTCAGTTTGCGCTGCCGGCTCACTCACGGCCTCTTGCCCTTCCCCCGGCCCGTCTTCACCGCCGGCCTCCAGTCGGACAGCTCCCTGGGCGTCAGCTCCAGCTCGCGCATCTGCTCGCCCAAGAAGGCCTCAAAGTAGTCGCCCAGGCGCTCTCCGGTGTGGGGGTCCAGCTCGTTGTGCCACTGTTTCAGCCAGGGCAGCAGCTCGGCCAGCCCGGCCAGCAGGGGGGTCAGGCGTTCCCGTCCCCAGCCCTCCTCCTCGCGGCGCTCCACCACGTACGAGGCCAGCGCCTGGGCCCGCTGCAGGTGGTTCCAGCCGGCCCAGCCCAGCAGCGGCGATCCATCGGCCTCGCGCTCGGCCCCGGGGTAGCTGATGAAGCGCTCTTTGGGCACGTCCAGCTTGCCGCGCAGGCTCCAATACTCCAAGCGGGCAAAGTCTTTCTGGCCATATTTGGGGGGCACGGCAATGTCGCCCACCTCCTCGCCCGCGTCCTGGCGGCGCTGCAACGCCCAGGTGGCCTCCCAATCGGCCCGCACCCGCAGGCCCGACTCGGTGTAGCGCCAGGCGGCCAGATAGGGCACGGCCTGGGGCAGCGCCAGGGCCGACGCCTGCTGGCTCAGGTCGAAATCGTCGTGGCCCAACCACAGCGCCAGCGCGCGCAGAAAGTCGCCGTCGTGGGCCAGGCGGTCGGCCAGTTGTGAGGCGCTGATCAGCTGATCCTCGCCCTTCAGGGCCTCCTCCAGGCGGTCGCCCAGCCACTGTTGCAGCGCCGCCTTCACCCGCTCGTCCCAGGCTTGTTGCTGCCAGCGGCGCTTGTGCTCGGGCTTCTCCAACAGTTGAATTTCCGCGTGGTTGGCCATCAGCGCCAGCCGCTGCTCCACCACCTGCCGATAGTCTACGGGCCAGTGGCCGGGCAGCTCGCTCTGGGGCGTCGAGCCGTGGCGGGTGAACCAGGTGGTGTCCTCCTGGCTGCGTGCCAGGGCAATCTCAAAAGCCCGCTCGCCCAGCTGCAGAGGCGGCGGTTGGGTGGCCAGCGGCGCCTCGTCCAGAATGCCGTAGAGCTGGTAGCTGAGCCAGTCGAGCTCTTCCTGCAGGGCCACCATCCGGGCCCGCACCTCGCGCTGCCGCTGCTCGCGCTCGGCCAGTTGCCACTGCTCGGGCGGGCGCTGGGGCAGCACGTTGCAGGGCTCCATGGAGGCATACTCACCGGCTAGCTGGTCCAGTTCGCGGGCGAGGGGTAGGACCCGGGTGTGTTGGGGGGGGATGGGAAACATTCCGATTTTCGTCCCGTCTCGCTGCAGGCGGTCAGCCCAGACGGTCTTGATGACTCTGGCCCCCTTGTTGCCAACATAGTCGCCGCCCTTCGGAACACAGACCTGTCGCACCCAAAAATTGCCGGCAGCGCTGTTGAGCAGGCCCAGCAGGGCCAGGTGGTCGTCCTCGCCGGCTCCCTCGGGCAGCTTGATGATGGGGGCCGTCTGATTGAAGACCTTACCGCCGCGATCCAGCACGAAGTGGTTGTGGGTGGCCACTTCGGCGAAGGCAATGGAAAGTGGGGCTTCATAACGCCTTCGAATGAAACGACTCCACTCATACCACGTCAAGCCAAGCGCCCGGTGGTCACCGTTCGGCTCCTGTCGTTGCCAAAGCAGTTCTTTGTAAGGCCATAGCCTCTGACACCAGGGTGCAGCTTCTACTTCTGGCAAGGGTTGTAGTTTAGCTGTGTATGGAAAGACCGCGCTTCTTGAGTCCAGGATGCAGAAATCCCTGACTTTGTCCCCCTCGACGTTTTGGACAATGTTAGAGTCTTGTATTCCAACTCGTGTGAGTGCAGAGGGGTCTGCGAAATAGACCTCATCCGCGCGCGTCATGCAACCAAAGCCGATATCGCGAATAGTATCTTTCAGTTTACACGCAGCTAACCGGTCAATCTTGTCTTTCAGTTCGCTGGCACCGCCACCGCCACTGGGCCAGGGATGTTTGCCAAAGGTGGCGCGGTCAAAGTCTGCTACGCTTACAAAGGCATTCTGTGCGCCGGGTTGGTCTACCAGGTCCACAATCGACCGCCACACCTGGCCCTGGGCCGGGTCGGCCGGGGTGTTGGGCTCGCCGCGTATGCCCAGCACGGCCCTCACCACCGGGCGCACCGGGGCCCGGTTGCGCCCCAGCAGAATCAGCGTGGGGGTGCCGTGGCCGGGAATGTAGGCGCCCGAAGTGTGCAGCACGTGGGTCAGGTCCACCTGGGGGAAGAATTCTTCGATTAGGCGGGTGCCAAATTCGCGCTTCATAAAGCTGTTGGCCGTAATCATGCCGATAAAACCCGCCCGCTGGGGCCCCTTGGCCTCCACGGCCAGGTCCCAGAATTTCTCTTTGAAGGGCACGGCCAGCGAAAACTGTCGATAAGCGGTTTTGTAGCGCGATCGCACGGCGTTATTATGGGCCTTGTCCCGGTCGACGATATAAGGTGGGTTGCCCACCACCGCCTCGTAGCGCTGGCTGAGAATCTGCGAGGCATCCTCGAAGTCGCCGCTGGCATAGGCCTCGGGCAGCCATTCAAACAGCTCGTGCACGCCCCAGCCCCGGGCCGAGCACAGCGTGTTGCCGTGCAACAGCGAGTCGCCGGTGGCCACATGGATCTTCACGTCGGGCATTTCCGCCAGGCGGCTAAAGCCGCAGGCCCGCAGATAGGCAATCACCAGCCGAAAGCGGGCGATGGCCACGGCAAAGGGGTTGATGTCCACCCCGTGAACGGCCTCCAGCGCTCGCCTCGCCAGCACCCGAATGTTCTCGTGCGATTTGGCCTGCCAGGCGGCCAGCAGGCGGGCAAAGCCGCCCAGCAAAAAGTGGCCCGAGCCGCAGGTGGGGTCGATCATCTTTACCTGTTCCAGGCCAAACTCGGCCAGAGCCGGGTCCAGCGTGCGGTCCAAAATGAACTCTTCCACAAATTCCGGCGTCTGCAGCAGGGCGTACTTCTTCTGCGCCTCCTCCGACAGGTTCTGATACAGGTCGCCCAAAAAGCGCGTGTCGGCCCCCTCAAAGCTGCGCAGCAGTTGGCCGCTGGCCGGGTCCACCTCGGCAAAGAACTCGCGCAGCTTCTTGGCCCCGTCGCCAGAAATGCCCACCCTCCACAGCGGGTTGCGATCGCGGGCAAAAAGGTCGTGGCAGCCGGGCAACGCCGCCACCCGCTCAAAAACGTGCTGCACATACTCGCGGTCCGACCATTCGGGGTGGGCCCGAAAGAAGGCCGAGTAACGCTCGCGAGCCTCGGCCCGGCGCGCCCCCTGCCCCGCCAACCAGCACTCCTCCACCAGCCCCTGGTCCTCCAGATAGCGCACAAACACGCTGGCCAACACCCAGGCCACCGCCACCTGGTTCAGGTAGTGCTCGCGCCAGGCCCCAAAAGTCTCCTGCGTGCGCCCGGCCCGCTGCGCCTGGCCATACTCGGCCAACAGCGGCGCCTGCACCTCGGCCACCTCGTCACAGCGCTGGCGCAGGTCCTCCTGCAGCGCCTTGACCAGCTTGATAAGGTCGGGTTGTAGGGTGTTCAGTTGCAGGCTCGGGGTGGTTTGCATGGCTGGGGGTCCTTTCGCTGGAAACGGTCAGGGCTGCCCCCGACGAAAGTGGATCTCGTAAACTCGGTAGGAGCCGTTGTAAGGCAAGAAGTAGATTTCCTGTAGTAGACATCCGTCGGGAAACGTGTAAACGAGGCCTTGGCCAACAGCTGACATTCGCAGCGCAAGTTTCGGTTCATATCCTATGGCTGCGGTCTCAACAATATCGAGTATGCTCAGAAATTCTTCCGGGCAGTTCTGCACAAATTCGTCGTAGCCCTTATTTATCCGCAGAGTTTCTCCCGCCATCGTTGTGATCTCTACGTCTGGTCGCAAAGTTTCCAACATCCGTTGGGTGTTTCCGCTGCTCAGTGCTTCCATAAAGTCGGGATAAGGGTGCTTGTCATTGCCTGCGTCTGAAAGCTGGGCTTCGTCAATTGCTAGCCTGATACCGGCGACGCGGCCCTCGTCGAGGATGAAATTGAGGTTCTTGTTGTAAACAAGAGTCTCAGGACCTTCTTTAGCGTCACTATATTCGGGCTCTCCCAAGGTTGTTAGCAGCAAGCCCCGAGGTATCCCGAGTCCAATGCCGGCCACGCTGAGTTTAGGGTCAGTGACTTCTATGCCAAAGACACCAATGCTGGCCAGGTTGTTCGGTTGGCTGTTGAGATAGCCGGCTGCTAAGTAACCATTGGGTTCTCGCGGGTAAAGATCGTAGCTCCAGAGCTCCTTCGTTTGCGTAGTCTCCGGTTCGCCTAGACTCGCCCGAACAGCGAACTTGAACTGCCAGAGTTTGAAGCCAAAAAGCTTGTCGCGGCTCAGCGAAGTCGACATGGCATCGCTTGCAGCCGGCGTCGAAACGGGTAGTGCCGGCGGTTGTCTGTTGAACGCCGTTCCACGAACGATTGGGCTGGGTTTGGCGACGGGCCGCGAACTCGGGTTGTTCATCAGAAACCAGGCCGCGCCCAGGAAAAGTAGCATGCAGCCCGCGCCGCAGCCAGAGGATTCTGTCTGGCTCGGGTTCACGGAGGCCTGTGTTCCCTGCGGCCCGTTCGAAGCCGGCGCCGCCCCGCTAGTTCCTGATTGCTTTTCGCCTGCCGTAGTTCCCCGCAGGGGCTCTTCCCTAGGCGCTTGAGTGTGCTGCCTTGAGGTTAAGTTGGAAGTGGCAGCAAAATTAGACGTGGGGCCTGCCCGTGGGGGCGACGTCGAAGGGGTTGGCGTCCTCGAACCCTGCTGCCCCCCCGTGGTAGAGGCAGGTGCTGCGTAAGGCACAGGGGCTTCAGCGGGGCCCCCGGGAACTTCGAAATCCTCAAAATCCAGGTCGCCGTACGGATCACCTTCCTCATTCATGTTCTTCGCTATCACCTTTTCGGGCCTGGGTGCTCCGCTGAACGTACTCTTTGTCTGAACTCTCCCACAGACATGGGGGGTGTCGTATCCTTCAAAAGCAACGTATTTTCCGTGCGGCATCTTTCGGAAGTTGATGCGCGCGCCGCAATACTTGCATCTTTTGGCCCTCGCCACTAAAGGAGCCCTGCTTCTTGAAGGAAACGACTCGGTTTTACCTTGTTGCCGCAGACCTTCTTAAGGTATGTGATTACCAGATTCGCAGTGGGTCGGGTCATGGCCACGTACGGAGCATGTCAACCCCCCTGTGTCCATTTTTCTTCCGACTTAAGCACTTGGCG
>CAZYPN010000033.1:0-78236 GCA_964649085.1 uncultured Burkholderiales bacterium
CAGGGATCTTGGTCAGAATGGGTCAGAAAACGGCCACAGAGATCGGCCCCCTACAATCATAGCTCAGGGAACATCGGTACAGGTAAACCTACTAGCAACCAGGAGCGAGATTATAAAATTGTCGATGTAGTCGTGGAGACGGGACGTGAGCCGGTGCCCTGGGCTTTCTTTGGAAAGCCTCCGACGGCTCTGATCCTGGGAATAGAGGTTAACCTGGATTTGCAACACGCGGCTCGTCCCATCCCGGGAGGATTCCGAGTTTATTCGCCAGTTGAGGTTAGAGAAAAGATTGAAATCCCAGCCCCTTTTGGACCAAGCACGTGATCAGAACCGAGCTAATTCTCACTGCTGTGCTTCTCTCCATAATTGCAATCCTCATCAAGACGTTTTCAGGCTGGCAACGAACAGAGGCCTCTCGGCGCTTTCTGCTATGCGTAGAGAGCATGACAAGGATTCGTCATGAGCTTTCTTTGCTTCAGATGACCTCCGGGTATTTCCCAAAGAATCTTAAGATGACTCAGGTCTGTCCGTCCAGCGGGCAACCCTACGAATACATCATCAATGAAAGGACTGGAGGCTACACGCTAATCTGTCGCCAGCATCCCGAGTTCGTTCCCGAATTGCAATTCACGGGGGACATCCCAAGTCGCTCGATCAGCACGAAGAAATGCAATGAAAAGCACACGGACTATGTTTATCAATCAAGAATCCGGTTCTTTCCCTGGTGAAGCGCCGCTTCGTCACAGCCACGACTGCACGCCAATCGGGCCACGGAGCGATACCGACAACGACCTGCTGCAGCGGATCACCCATCCCGGCAACCAAAGGATACACTCAGCGAGTGATCGACCACGCGTGGATTTTCGTTGAAGTCGGAACGCTTCTAGAACAGATGGCGCCTCCTAGCCCCAACTTTGATGACGAAATGGCTATCGGCGCTGCCTCCAAGGGCTTGGAACTCTACCGAACGGGGGGGTGGTGCGCCGTTCTAGATTACTCGAATACGCTACGCCAGTACAAGTGAACAATTCTCGAGCGTTACGTGATTCGAGACAATCCGCAGGCCTCATCCTAGCGACCTTGTTCTTTTGGCTTTGTGCGTTAGCCACATTCTCCTCAATTTCTTCAGCGGAAACTCCCCCCTCTATTCGAGTCGTGGGAACCGTGTTATCTCCCAACGGTTCCTGGGCATTCTTGAAGGGCGTAAAAAGAACATACGTTGTTACCGTTGGCGAAAAGATCGGAGACTATGTCGTATGTTGCATTCGGGTCGATGGGGTCATTTTGGGGTTTGGCAGTTTCCTTTTCTATGTTCCAGTCGAATTGGACCAGCCTTGGCTACAACGTGGGCGACCACCTGGTGAGCACCCTCGACCCCGAGAACGGGCTGACCGAATACCGCTACCACCAGGGCAACCAGCTGGTGCAGGCGCGTCACAACAACCAGACCTGTTCCTATCAATACGACATTCTGGGCCGGACCACCGCCATGCAACTGCCCAACGGGGTGCGGGCCCAGCAGGTGTTTGACGAGCGCGACCGGCTGCTCTACCGCGACTATAAACGGGGAAGCTCTCCGCTGGTGACCCTGAAATACGCCTACAACCAGCTGGGCCAGCGTATCCTGGACGACCGCACCATGCCCGACGGCAACCAGTTGACCCGGTTCAGCTACAACCAGCGGCTGGAGCTGGTGAAATCGGTGCGCGACCGTGGCGGCTGCGGGCCGGACGAGGTGCACACCTACGCCTACGACCTGAACCACAACTGGACCCGCAAAGACGGGGTTGCCTACACCAACAACCTCGCCGACCAGCTGCTGGAGGTGGCCGGCGGCGGCTCGCTGAGCTACAACGGCGCCGGCCAGACCACCAGCCTTCAGCGCCGGTAACCTACGCTTTAAGCAGGCTGGTCTACCCATTGGATCTACCATCCAGGCCAACGACTGCCCTGCACGCTGCATGCCGGACTACCTTGCACGACAGAATAGCCCGTAGTAACATTACTACATGAGAAAAAAGGGTTCATCGGCGACTACGATGTCAAGCCGAGAGTTTAACCAGGATCGGGGGCGCGCCAAGAAGGCGGCGCTTTCTGGGCCCGTGTTCATTACGGATCGCGGTAGACCCGCCCACGTGCTGCTTTCGATTGAGGAGTATGAACGACTGCTGGGCAGAGGGGGTAACATCGTTGATTTGTTGGCCATGTCCGAGGACATCGAGTTTGAACCGCCTCGAGCTGTAGGTCTGACCAGCTTGCCTGAGTTGGATTGATGTTTATTCTTGACACCAACATTGTCTCGGAGCTGAGGAAATCCCAGGCAGGCAAGGCAAACCCGAAGGTGATTTCGTGGGCGGCGAGCGTGCCCGTCGGCAGTCTTTTTTTGTCTGCGATTACGATCTTGGAACTGGAACTGGGCGTGCTCCTGGTGGAACGTCGGGATGCCTCGCAAGGCCGGGCTTTGCGTCAGTGGCTGGAGAACGCAGTTGCTCCCGCCTTCGAAAATCGGGTTTTGGCTGTGGACCTCGCGGTAGCACGACAATGCGCGAAACTTCACCTACCCAACCCCCGAGCCGAACGCGATGCACTGATCGCTGCCACGGCTCTGGTTCACCATATGACGGTTGTCACTCGAAACGTGGCCGACTTTGAGTCCACCGGTGTGAACGTCTTGAATCCCTGGAATTGAGCCGTCACGAGTCCCCGTGGCGGGTCAGCTGAAAGCCCCTCAATTTGCCCTGCGGGTACGCGCTTTGACGCCATTCTCCGCCCCGAGGCTGCCTGCCGCCCCAGACCGCTACGGCTTCTGGGTTAGTTTGCGGCTCTGCCACTCCTCCACGGTGCGGCATCCGCTGGCCAGAGCTTCTTCCAGGGTGGACATCAGACGCGAGAGATGATGAGCATCCAGGCGCAGTTCAGGCACAGTGCCCACCACAAACCCGTGGTCGACCAGCGGGCAGCCGGCGTATTCTTGCTGCAGTTCGTAACGACGACGCATCTCTTCCAGCAGGCGCGGATTTTGCACCTTACGCCACAGGTCGGCCTCGAGAAATTTGCCATCCTGGTGAGGGTGAAAGCCCATCAGTTCGTAGGCTTGTTGAGGGGGAACATCAGACATAGCGCGTTTTTTCCCCACCCTTTCCGCGGGGAAACCCTGGTCGGCTGAGAAGCTTCCGCCTGAGGATGAAAGAGTTGCCCCCTTCCATCTTGGAACCGTTGCGCAAAATCCATGCCGAGTCACCTCAGCACGGACCGATGTTGAGCCAGTTGCGCCGCGAGCTGCTGGCTCGGTTCGCCGAGCTGGAACAGCAGTTGGCCGCAGCCGAGGGTCGACAGGGCGACTCCCAGTTGGAGCAACTGGCCTATCAAGATGCGGTCACCGGCCTGCCCAATCAGGTTCTGGGCCGGCGATTTCTCGAGCAACTGCTGCACCGGATTGGCCTGGAAGACGGCTGCCTGGCCCTGGTGGTGATGGATGTGCGCGAGATGCGCGACATCAATCGCTACCTGGGGCGCGAGTTGGGAGATGCTTTCCTCTTTGGGCTGGCCCAACATCTGCGCCAACAGTTGGGCGACAGCGAGGTGCTGACTCGAGGCGAAGAGGACGAGTTCTGGTGGATTCTCCATTCCCAGCAAGCGGGCGCTTCCGGGCTTCAGAAATTGATCTCTCGAACCCGAGCCGCGCTGGTGGGCCTGCAGGAATCGCTGCAGACTCCGCTTCCGGTTCAACAACAGTGCATCCGGGCGCGTCTTCGACTGGGTTTCGTGTGTGGAACCGGCGAAGACCGCTGGGAAGACCTGCTCGAACGCGCCCGCTGGGCTGCCGAGTCGGTCAGCAGCGATGAAGAAGTGGGCTTTTGGCAGCCCGCCGAGCAGCTGCGTCTGGAGGCGCGACGGCGCCTGGTTCCGGAACTTCGCGAAGCTCTGGACCGGGAACAGTTCGTGCTGTGCTTCCAACCCATCGTCAAACTGGAGAATCTGCAGATTCAAGGCATCGAATGTCTGCTGCGCTGGGAGCATCCCCAGCAGGGCCGCCTGGGTCCCGATGCCTTTCTCTCGGCGGCCTGCCAATCGGGGCTGATGGTTCCCATCGGCGATTGGGTGATGCAGCAAGCCTGCCGGCTGGGCAAAGTACTGCCCCATCACTACGTCACCTTCAACCTCTCGGCTCAGGAGATGCTCCAGGGCGACTTTCCTCAGCGCCTGGCGCGGGCTCTGGCGGTGCACAAGATCCGTGCCGACCGCCTGATGTTGGAGGTTTCGGAGATCCATCTGGCCCTCGACCAGGTGAGGTTCTTCGATGTGCTTCGGGAAGTTCGACGCTGGAACGTGCACATCGCTGTCGACGACTTCACCTTTGACAGTTTCTCGCTGCGCCGCCTGGAGAAGATTCAGGCTCGATTTCTCAAGCTTGGCCCTGACTTGGCCCGCCATATCCAGCATCCCAGCTACGCCGGGCTCTTGAAGGGAGCCGCTCTGGTGGCAGAAGGCATGGGCTGTCGATTGATCGCCGAGGGTATCGAAAGCGACGAACAACTGCAGCGCCTGCGCGAGGGGGGCTGTCACTGGGGACAGGGCACCTGGTTAGGGCCCTTTCTGGAGCGCAGCGACCTCTTTCGCGCCCTGGGCTACGAGGAGGAAAGCCCCGACCAAGGGAGGCAGACTGAGCCATGAAGATCGGCATTTTGGGTTGTGGCAATATGGGGCGAACGTTGGGTTGGCTGTGGAGCCAGGCGGGACACTCGGTGACCCTGGCCTCGGGCCGCCCCGACAAGTCCTCGCAACTGGCCTCTCAGATGGGGGCCCGCAGCGGCGACTATGCGCACACCGTGGCCGAATCGGAGGTGCTGCTCTACACCCTGCGCAAGGTGCCTCCGACTCACCTGGTGGCCGAGCGCAGCCTGTTTCACGGCAAGGTCGTGATCGACTGCAACCAGGAAGACATTCCTCTGCAGTTCGACTTTCGCCCTCAGAGCCAGTCGTTGGCCCAGTGGCTGGCCGGCGAACTGCCCCTCTCGCAGGTCGTCAAGGCCTTCAATCTGCACCCGGTAGAGCTCTATCAGCACGGGCCCGAGCGCCTGCGAGAATGGGGCGTGCAGAGCTTCTTTTGCAGCGACTTTCCCGAGGCTCGCGCGGTGGTGCGGCAACTGGCCCAGGACCTGGGCCTGACCCCCTTCGACTGCGGCTCGCTGAGCCGGGCCCACCTGCTGGAATCGCAGGCCAACTTCGCCCGCCTCTTTCAGCTCGAGCAGGGGCAGGCGCTGGTTTCCCAGTTTCAACTGGTGGGCTTTCCCGAGCCTCCCGAGGGAGCGCTGGGGGGCCGCCAACCCGGCTACGTCCCCGATCAAGAACTCTCTTGAGGGGTAATCGCCCGGCTCAGGCGGTCCCAAATGGCCTCCCAGCCGGGCTGGCGAGGCGGGGGTTCGATACCCAGAGCAGCGCATTGTTGGCGGTCCAACTCGCGCAGGGCGGCGTAGAGGCCCTGCGCATAGCCTTCGGCCTGGTCAGGGAGAATGACGCACGGGCCGGCGCCGGGCGGCAAGGGCTGGGCGCTGCAACCCAACCAGCCAAAGGTCTCCGTCCCGGGCGGAACGCCCAGGAAGGTGGGCGTCCTCGGGGCGTAGTGCCGGTCGAGGGCCCCCGGCACCCGTGGTCGGGGCTGAGAGGAAGTGGTGGCCAGTGGTCCCACCACCTCTTCCAGTTCTTGCTGGCTGAGTTGACCAGGACGCAGAATGCGAAAGGGACGATGGGTGAGGTCGAGGATGGTCGACTCGAGGCCCACTCTGCACGGACCTCCGTCCAGAACGGGAACGCTCCCGGCAAACTCCTCCAGCACGTGCTCGGCGCAGGTCGGGCTGGTGTGGCCAAATCGGTTGGCCGAGGGGGCCACCAGCGGGCGCCCCAGCTGTTGGAGCAGCTCCAGGCTGAGGGGATGGGCTGGCACCCGCAGGGCCACGCTGTCCTGGCCTCCGGTAATGGCCAGACTGACACTGGCAAGGCGGGGCACGACCAGGGTCAGAGGTCCGGGCCAAAAGCGCTCGGCCAGCAACCAGAGTTCGGGGGGACACGCCCCCCACTGCGGGGCCCAATCGGCGGCTCCTAGATGCACGATGAGCGGGTGGTCGGCCGGGCGCCCCTTGGCCTCAAACACCTTGCGGATGGCCGATGGCTGGGTGGCGTCGGCGGCCAGTCCATAGACGGTTTCGGTGGGAATGGCTACGGTCTCGCCAGCTCGCAACCTGTCCAGGGCTTCCTTCAGCTCGATTCGACTCATGGCCCCTATTTTATCCTATCCGGCCGGTTCGCCATGAGCTATACTGAGAAGTATGACCAAAAAACTGACTTCCACATTTGCGGTAATGGCCGGCATCATCGGCGTGCTCTGGTGCCTGGAACTGGCCGACATGTTTACCGGGCATCGCCTCGACCAGATGGCCGCGCTGCAACCCCGCAGCCTGCAGGGCCTGGGACAGATCTTTACCAGTCCCTGGCTGCACGGTGGGTTGGGGCACCTGTTCAGCAACACCCTGGGATTTCTCCCGTTGGGCACCCTGATGCTGATCGAAGGCGCCTTCTGGCCCGTGCTGCTGCTGACCATGATTCTGGGCGGGCTGGGAACGTGGCTGTTTGCCGCCCAGGCTTCGATCGGTTTTTCCGGCATTCTCTTCGGGTTCATGGGCTACTTGATGACCCGCGGCTTCCACCAGCGCAACCTGAAGTCCATCGCCCTGTCGCTGCTGGCCATCAGCTGGTTCGGTGGCGGTCTGCTGTGGGGCCTTGTGCCTCAGGCTCACATCTCTTGGGCCGGTCACTTCTGGGGTTTTGTGGGCGGGGCTATCGCCGCCCGCTACTGGAAGAGCTAAGCAGCTGGCGGAAGTATTCGGCCGTGCGGGCGATACCCTCGCGCGCCGGAACCCGCGGCTCCCAATCCAACCAGGCTTTGGCCCGACCGATGTCGGGCCTTCTTTGTTTGGGGTCGTCCTGAGGAAGCGGACGATACTCCATCGGCACGGTGGACCCGAGCACCTCGGCCACCAACTCGGCGATTTCTTTAATGGTCATTTCCACCGGATTCCCCAGATTGCAGGGGGCCTCGAGGTTGCCCCCCGGAGCATCCATCAGGCAGATGAGGCCCTCGATCAGATCGTCGACATAACACAGAGAGCGAGTCTGCAGTCCGTCGCCATACAAGGTCAGGGCCTTACCCTGCAGGGCCTGCACGATGAAGTTGCTGACCACCCGGCCGTCGTCGGGAGCCATGAAGGGCCCGTAAGTATTAAAGATTCGAGCGATGCGCACGCGCACGTCGCGCGAGGTGGCGTAGGCATAGCACAGGCTCTCGGAAACGCGCTTACCCTCGTCGTAACAGCTGCGCGGACCAAAGGAGTTGGCGTGCCCCCAATAGGTCTCGGGCTGGGGGCTGACCTGAGGATCGCCATAAATCTCCGAAGTGGACGTAAACAGCAAGCGGGCTCCCTGTTGACGTGCCAGTTCCAGCATATTGGACATGCCCAGAAAGTTGGTCTCGAGCGTCTTCACAGGGTCTTTTTGATACTTTTCGGGCGAGGCGGGGCAGGCCAGATGGTAGATTTCGTCCACCGCACCCTGCCAGGGCCGGGCCACGTCAGCCTCGACTTTGTGCAAGCGGGGATGATCGGGCAGGTTGCTCCAGCTGCCGGTGGAGACGTCGTCGAGAACGGTTACCTCGTGGCCGAGCTCCAGAAGTCTTTTGCTGAGATGGGAGCCGAGGAAACCAGCCCCGCCAGTAACGAGTATGCGTGCCATGGGGCGCTCCTTCCGCTTTGAGCCCGCCGCCCCTGCCGGAAGGAAATCCGTGGGTTTCCCCCAACCACGCGGCATGGAACTCGCGATTGTTGGAACCGGATATGTAGGATTGGTCACCGGCACCTGCCTGGCCGAAATGGGCAATGACGTGACCTGCATCGATGTCGATGCGCAAAAAATCGAATCGCTGCGCCAGGGGCACGTGCCCATCTATGAACCAGGGCTCACTGAACTGATTCAGAGCAACGTGCTCGAGCGTCGACTCTTCTTCTCCACCGACCTGGGCAAGGCGCTCGAGCGCGCCCAGATCGTAATGATCGCCGTGGGCACCCCGGCCGCAGCCGACGGCTCGGCCGACCTGCGAGCGGTTTTCGCAGTGGCCGAGGAAGTTGCCGCCAAATCGCCCCGCTCGGTGGTGCTGGTCACCAAGAGCACCGTTCCGGTGGGCACCGCCGAGGGCCTGAAGAAGCGACTGCGCGAGCTAGGGCGCAGCGATATTGCGGTGGTCAGCAACCCCGAATTTCTGAAGCAGGGAGACGCCGTCAACGACTTTTTGCGCCCCGACCGAGTGGTTATCGGCGTCGACGACCCCGAAGCCGCCCTGCTGATGCAAGAGCTGTATTCGCCGTTCACCCGCACCGGCAACCGCATCATCGTCATGGATGTGGCCTCGGCTGAGATGACAAAATATGTCGCCAACGCTTTCCTGGCCACCAAGATCAGCTTCATGAACGAGATGAGCCGCCTGTGTGAGCAGGTGGGCGCCGATATCGAACTGATTCGAGCGGGGGTTTCGAGTGACACCCGCATCGGCGACAAGTTCCTCTTCCCCGGCCTGGGTTTTGGCGGATCCTGCTTCCCCAAGGACCTGAAAGCGCTCATTCAAAGCGGCCAAGAAGTCGGCTGCGACATGCAAATATTGCGCAGCGTGGCCGAGGTCAACGACCTGCAGCGCCAGCGTTTTTGCCAGCGCATCAGCGAGCACATGGGCGACCTGAAAGGCAAAACCATCGCCTTGTGGGGCCTGGCCTTCAAGCCCCGCACCGACGACGTGCGCGAGGCTCCGGCCCTGACCATTCTCGACTGGTTGCTGGCCCAGGGAGCCCGGGTGCAAACCTTCGACCCCAAGGCCATGCCGCGGGTGCGCCCCCACTATCCCGAGGGCGTGCAGTTCTGCGAGCTGGCCTATGACGCCCTGAAGGGCGCCGACGCGCTGATCATCGCCACCGAATGGAACGAGTTCCGCCGACCCGACTTCGAGAAAATGAAGTCGCTGCTGAAGGCGCCCATCGTGTTCGACGGTCGTAACCTGTTCAGCCCCGACCGCATGGAGCAGCGGGGATTTACCTATTACTGCGTGGGGCGGAAATCCAAGAGCCTGATGCGGGCCTGAGAGTTTGTGAGGCCCATTTCCGAGCTGGACGGGCTCCTGCGTTCCCAGTTGGAAGGAGCCCGCTGGGAGTCTTCCGGCCACTTCACCCTGTCGGTCGAGAAGGCGATCGAGCTTCTGGCTGGGGCTCAGCTACCTCGACCTTCCCAGTGGATTTTGAAAGTCGTCCAGGGCGCCGTGGCTTCGCGGGCCACCGGATTGGACATTCGGCTCACGCGAGCCGACAGTCAGGTCCGCTGGCAAGGTGACCCTCTGGGGTCGCCAGAGGAAGTGGTGCAGGCTCTGTTGCGGGCCGACGTCGAAGGGCTTCGAGGCCTGGACGCGCTCAAGCGCGGTCTGTGGACGGTATCGCTGGCTGGCCAACGTCCTTTCAAGCTGTCCCTTCCCGGGGCCAGCCAGTCGCTATTGTGGACCGGCGACGGAATCGAGTTGCTGCCCTGCAGCCCGGCAGACCAATTCCAACTGATCGTTTCCCACTTCGGACTCGAGGAGCGAGGCGCCGACCGCCAACGACGCGACAGCGAGGCCGCCGAGGAGAATGCCACTTTGCTCAAGGAATTGGCCGACGCAGCCTTCGTTTGCCCGATCCCTCTCCAGGTGGATGGACGGCGACTTGATGCGCTTCAAGGGGCTCCCTACCACGGCCAGAGCCCCCTGGACAATGCCTTTTTTCTGGGACTTGCGCGGTGGAGTCACCAAGCTGGTCGCTTCCCCCAGCCACCTTTCTCGAGGCGGACAAGGCCCCCTCGGGTACGATTGGAAAAGCGATGCCCCTCTCGATTGCTTATCCCTGCGAGACAACAGCTCTGGCCACCATGCTCACCGTGCATTTGAAGACTGAGAGCCGTGGGCGCGGCACCTCGATAGCCGTTCGCAAAGAGCTTTGTCGAATCTTCTGGATCCTGGACGGAGTGGTTGTGCACCGTGAGCAGCTCGACCGCGATCCCGGTTGCGTCAGCTGTGCCCTGTTCGCCTCGGCGCAAGGCCTGGAACTGGACCTGTCGGGGTTCCAACTGCGCGATACTCCGGCCTATCGTCAGCGACGAGACTTGATCGTGCGAGCCGCTCCGCAAACCTGGGGCGAAGCCCGTATCGACCTCGAGCCTGCCATCCAGAATTCGAGTAGGGTGGGTCGCATCATTGGCGCGATGGTGGTCGGTGGAAGCTTGCTGACGCTGAACCCCCTGACGGCCGGCGTAGGGATGCTGGCGGGCGCAATGCTCTGGCAAAGCGGCGAATTGGAGCGAGGGATCCAGCAGACCTTTCGAGAGAGTCTGGAAGAGTTGAAACATCAATGGCCATGAAGCTCTGGCGAGTGCGGGCCGGACCGACGGCCTACGCCCAGTTGCAAGACCAGGGCTGGGATTGGAACCACTTCGATGTCCTTCTAGGAGCTTCCGGCGGGCCCAAATGGCTCATTCTGGCAGCCCTGGACCGGGCCTTCTGCGGCTGGTTGAGGCCCCAGCGACCATTGCACCTGTTGGGCTCGTCGAGCGGCGCCTGGCGCTTTACTGCCTATCTGCAGCCCGAGCCGGTGCGGGCTCTGCAGCGGCTGGAAGAGGCTTATATCGGGGCCAACTGGACCCCGACCCAAAACCTGCGTCAGGCCGGTGAGCAGGCCCGTCAGATCTTGCGGGCCTACCTCGAGGACCTGGAAGTGACGCGCCATCCCTGGTTCCGACTCCACGTGGTCACCTCGCGGGTGCGCGGGCTGGTGGCCTCCGATTGGCTACCCTTGCAATTCGTGGGCCTGCTGCATCTGGCCGTGCTGGCTGGCCTGGGGCGCCGGCGCTGGCTGGGTCGCGAGCTCAACCGCTGCTTGTTCAGCGACCCCCGCACACCTTTGCCCTCATCATTTGAAGACATTGCCACCCAGGTCTGCGAGTTGCACCGCGACAACTTGTTCCTCAGCCTTCAGGCCAGCGGTTCCATTCCGCTCTTGCTGCCCCGTCATCGCAGCCCGGCCGGCTGGCTGCGCGATGGTGGATTGGTAGACTATCACTTCGATTCTCTGGAGCTGCGCCCCGACGGCTTGATACTTTTGCCCCATTTCGCTCCCGAGCTCAAGCTGGGGTGGCTGGAGCGCTTCGGGCCCAGAACTCAGGCCAATCCGGCGGTATGGGACCGCATGGTGCTGCTGGCACCGACCCCGGAATGGATCCAGAGCCTGCCCGGCGGCAAAATTCCCGACCGCGATGACGCGGGCCCCCTCAACGAGACGCAGCGGATCCAGCGCTGGACCGAGTGCGTTCGACGCGGAGAGCAACTGGTCGAGGCCTGCCAACCGGGTATGTTGATGGATGCCCTGGAGCTCTGGCAAGCATGATTAAGTCGTGAGCCTCGTGGGTAACTCGTTGTAACCCCAGGAGGAGCTACGGCGTGACAGTGACTATCCCCCCATATCACCCTGAACTGGTGCCCGGCGCCAAGAACGCGATTCAGGTGTGTCTCAATGTTCAACCCGAGCAGTCGGTGTACATTCTTACCGACCGTAAAACCCAGAGTATCGGCTGGGCGCTTTACGAAGCGGCCCTCGGGGTGGCCCGCAAGGTGACGATCAAGGTGCTGGAAGACCACGTGGAGCGGCCCTCCAAGGTGCTGCCCGCCGAGATTATGGACCCGCTCGAAGAGTGTGAGGTCTGCCTGTATGCCGTATTCCCTCAGCAAGGCGAGTTGGTGTCCCGCCAGCAGTTCGTGCGCCGGGTCGAAGCGCGCGGCATTCGTTACGCCCACATGGTGGGCATTACGGAAGAAATCATGTGCCAGGGTATGCGGGCCGACTTTCGCAAGGTAGATGAGGTGAGCAAGCGCTTGCTCGAACGTGCTCGTCAGGCTCGCGAGATCATTGTGAAAAGCCGACACGGCACCGACCTGGTGGCCACCTTCAATCCCGATTACACCTGGCGAAAAACCTCGGGAATCATCGAGGAAGTGTGGTCCAACTTGCCGGGCGGAGAAATCTTCACCGCTCCCTGGTCGGTAGACGGCATCTTCGTGGTCGACGGCACCGCCGGCGACCACTTCAGCGCCAAGTATGGCACGCTGGACCAGACCCCCATGACCTTGTTCATCGAAGGGGGCTACCTCAAGAAGGTGCTGTGCGACAACAAAGAGCTGGAGAAAGAGTTCTGGGACTATTGTCACACGGCCGAAGGCAGCAACCGCGTAGGCGAATTCGCCATCGGCACCAACCTGGCCGTCTTCGAATTTACGGGCAACCTGTTGCAGGACGAGAAGATGCCCGGAGTGCACATCGCTTTCGGCGACCCCTACGGCAGCCAGACGGGCGCCGACTGGAGCTGCTGCACCCACGTCGACGTGATCACCGGAAGCTGCGATGTCTGGATCGACGGCGTTCAGGTGATGGAGCACGGCATTTTCCTGGCCGACAAACTGGGCTTCGACTATGCCTACCTGGCCGAGGACCCGTCGGTGGCTCCGGTTCTGCGCAGTCTGGAATAGCGCGGTGGAAGTTCGGGTCGTCCGCAGTCATCAACGCCGCAAGACGATCAGCGCAAGCCTTGAGGAGGGCGTTCTGGTGGTTCGGATGCCGGCCCGACTGAGCCGCGCCCAAGAGCAGTATTGGATCGACCGGATGCGGGCGCGGTTTGAAAACCGCGCTCAGAGCGAGGGCCAGGAGACTCCCCTGCTGCGTCGCGCCCAAAGCCTGAACCGCAAATACTTTGGGGGTCAGCTCAAGTTCACCATCGAGTGGGTCCACAACCAGCAAAAGCGCTGGGGAAGCTGCTCACCGCTTAGCGGCAAGATCCGTCTGAGCACCGAGCTGCGCCAGCTTCCCAGCTTTGTGGTCGACTATGTCATCGTGCACGAACTGGCCCACTTGTTGGAAGCCAATCACAGCCAGCGCTTCTGGCAACTGGTGGAACGCTATCCTCATACCCCACGGGCCATCGGCTTCCTGGAGGGCTACCACTGGAGTCGCCAGGGACGAAGTCTACCCGCTGAGCTCGGCCATCTGATCGAGATCGATGGTATTGCGGTTGCGGTAGATGGAGAGAACTAGAGCGACTCCAACCGTTACCTCGGCTGCTGCCACCGTGATCACGAAAATCGAGAAGGCAAAGCCCGCCGTGTCCTGCAGGTAGCGCGAGAAGGCGACCAGGTTGATGTTGACCGAGTTGAACATAAGTTCCACGGCCATCAGCACGGCTACGGCATTCTTGCGCGTCAGGACTCCGTAGAGGCCCAGGCAAAACAACAGAGCTGAGAGGATCAGGTAATGCTGCAGTCCGATCACGGCTCTCGAGCCCCCTCTTCCTTGCGGGCAATGACGACCGCTCCGACCAGAGCCGCCAGCAATAGTAGAGCCACCACTTCAAAGGGCACAAGATACTGACCCATATAGTGGTTGGCCAGGCTGGCGACGTCGAGCTGTACCGGACGCCCATTGGCAGGATACCAGTTGCTGGCCGTGATGGTCGTCACCAGCATGACCGCCACCAGGGCAGCGGTGGCGATGCCGGGCAGGTGCTGGTAACGCTCTGCCTTCGACTTCATCAGATCGTGCGTCAGCATAAAGGCGAAAAGCAGCAATACCGCGATGGCGCCAGCATAGATCAAGACCTGCATGGCTCCCAAGAACGGCGAGCCCAGATTGACATACAGGCCGGCCACGCCGACGAAACAGATGATCAGCGAAAGGCCGGCGTGGAAGAGGTTGTTGTTGCGAACCACCGACCAGGCAGAACTCAAGACCAGCCCGGCCAGCAGGTAAAAGAAGACGGCTTCGGTCATGCGGCAGGCCCCTTCTGCAAGAACGTGCTGGGAGCCGGGGGGCGAATCACCTGCAGAACTCCCATCACCGCCAGCAGCCCCACGAGGCTCACTCCAGTCAGAGCCCAACCGTTGAGCTGGTGCTGATCTTTGAGCACGGCCACGAAGGCGCAGAGAACCAGATTGACCAGGGCCATTGGGAAAAGATACTTCCAACCCAGATTCATCAGATGGTCGGGACGCACGCGCGGAAAGGTCCAGCGAATCCACATCATGATGAAGACCAGGAACGAAGTTTTCAGCATGAAGACCAGCCCGCCCAGGGCGATGTACCAGGGCTCGGGATGAGCCGGGATGGGCAGGAACGGCACCAGCCAGCCGCCCAGAAATACGGTGCTGGCCACCGAGCAGACCAGGAACATATTGGCAAACTCGGCCAGGAAGAACATGGCGAACATCATGCCGGAATACTCGGAAACATAGCCGGCCACCAGTTCCGACTCGGCCTCAGGGATGTCGAAGGGCGGGCGATTCACCTCGGCAATCGAGGCCACGTAGTAGATGATGAAACCCAGAAAGCTGGGCACCGCAAACCATAAGCCATAATCGCGCTGAGCTCGAACGATTTCTTGCATGGACAGGCTACCGGCCAGCAAGATAGGGCCGAGCAGAGCAAAGATCAAGGGAATTTCGTAGCTGAGCATCTGGGCTGCCGAGCGCAGGCCGCCCAACAGGCTGTACTTACTGTTCGAGGCCCATCCGGCCATCACGATGGAGAGCACGGTGAGCGAGGAGATGGAAACGATGTGCACGACGCCGATGTTGAAGTCGCTCACCGAAAAGGCGGGACCGAAGGGGATCACGATAAAGGCCGTGATGCACACGGTGACGATCAGCACGGGAGCGGCCGCAAAAGGAATGGGGTCGGCCTTGCTGGGGATGATCAACTCTTTGACCAGCAGCTTGATAGCGTCGGCCGCGGTTTGCAGCAATCCGCCGAGCCACATGGATTGTTCGGCCAGAAAGCGAGGCCCCGTCATCATCGGGCCCACCCGATTTTGAATACGGGCCGCCACCTTGCGTTCGGCCCAGATCAACACCAGCGCCGAAACCGCGATAAAGCCGATGATCATCAGCAACATGAGCGGCATTACCGCCCAGGGATGGAGTTGCTGCCCCGTGAGGTAAGCGAAAAGATCGAGAACGTGCTGTCCTGCCGAAAACCGGACCCAATCAGGCATCGTCGCAGGTTACCGATATCCCAGGAGGGTTCCTGCCATCACCGATCGGTTTCTGGCAAAACGATGTCAAAGCTGGCACAGATGGCCATGATGTCGGGGATCAGCACGCCTTGCAGCAGTTCACGGAAGATCTGGATGTGCACGAAGCTGGGAGTGCGGAATTTGCAGCGCCAGGGCATGTCGCTGCCCGAGGTGGCCAGGAAGCAGCCGATATCGCCTCGCGGCGACTCGATGTGCACATAGGTCTCGCCTTCCGGAACCTTGAAGCGGTAGTTGAGGGGCAGGCAATGCGGGCCCGCCGGTATCTTCTCATAGCACTGGCGCAGAATGCGGGCGCTCTCGCGCAACTCACGCATGCGCACTCGGTAGCGCGCGAAAACGTCCGACTCTTGCTCCATCGGAAGGTCAAACTCGAGTTCGTGATAGACCGAGAAAGGGTCGTCTCGGCGCACGTCGCGGGGAAGGCCTGCCGCGCGGATGTTGGGGCCGCTGACTCCGTAGGTTTTGATCTGATCCAGCGTAACGATGCCCACACCCTGAGTTCGGTTATAGAAAATGGGGTTCTCATCGAGCAGTTGCTCATATTCAGGGATCAGGGGTTCCCAATAGTCGAGAAACTCGATCATGCCGTCGAGAAACTTCTGTGTCAGGTTGTGGGCCACGCCGCCAATACGGATGTAGTTATAGAGCAGTCGGGCACCGCAAGCCATCTCGAAGAGGTCGAGCACCTTCTCACGGTCGCGAAACGAATACAGGAAAGGGGTGGTGGCCCCGATTTCCAGACAGAACGTGCCGTACCAGAGGAGGTGTGAGGCGATGCGATTCAGTTCGGTCATGATGACGCGGATGTACTCGGCCCGGGGCGGAGGCGTCAGATCGGCCAACTTTTCCACTGCCAGCACGTAGACATAGTTGCTGGTCATGCTTGTGCAATAATCCAGCCGGTCAGTGACCGGAATCACCTGGGTAAAGGTGCGGTTCTCGGCCATCTTCTCAATGGACCGATGAAGGTAGCCAACGATGGGGTCGCAGTCGACCACCCGCTCGCCGTCCATCTTGAGCAACATTCGTAGCACCCCGTGGGTCGAGGGGTGCTGCGGACCCATATTGAGCTCAAATTCCTCGGTGCGAATCACGGTGGCTCCTTCAGTCGGGGCGTTTGACCAGATTGGGATGGGCGTAATCTTTACGCAGGGGATGACCTTCCCAGTCTTCGGGCATCATGAGGCGTCGCAGGTCAGAATGCCCGGGGAAGAACACCCCGAACAGGTCGAATACTTCCCTCTCGTTCCAGTCGGCATTGCGCCAGAGGTGGCTGACGGTGGGCACACACGGATTGTTTCGATCGAGCACCACCTTCAGCTGAACCCGATGCTGATGCGTCATCGAATGCAGCGAATAGACCAGGTGAAGGTGGTCGGGGGGACGGTCGACACAGGTGCAAAAGTCGAAATAGTCCATGTCGGTTGCCGGGTCGGCCTGCAGCACCTGGAAGACCTCCGGCACCAGGCTCAGCGGAATGACGATGCAGTTTTCGTTGAGCTTCTCATCGATGGCCAACCCCTGATCGGGATACTTTTCCTGCAAGAAGCTCAGGATCTCGGGTACCTTCATCAGGCATGCACTCGCAGCTGGTCGGGCATGAGAATCTGGGAGGGACGAATCAGCCCGGTATCAGGCCGCACCAGCAAGGGCAGCTGGCTGGCCGGGTCGATGTGGCGCAGCCCGGGCCGATCGCGTTTGCGCTCGAGTTTCTCTGCCTTGATCAGGTCCTGCAGGGCGATGCAGCCGTTGAGCAGCGCCTCGGGACGGGGCGGGCAGCCGGCCACGTGGATGTCCACCGGGATGATTTTGTCGACCCCTTTCAACACCGAATAGGAGTCGTGGTAGAAGGGCCCCCCGTGCATGGTGCAGCCGCCCATGGCGATGACGTACTTGGGATCCGGCATTTGCTCGTACAGCAGCTTGACCCGCGGGGCCATCTTCAGCGTGAGGGTTCCGGCCACAATCATCAGGTCGGTCTGGCGGGGAGTGGCGCGAAAGATCATGCCAAGCCTGTCAAAGTCGTAGCGACTGGCTCCCGTTGCCATGAGCTCAATAGCGCAGCATGCCAGCCCGAAAAGCATGTACCACATGGAGCTGGCCTTGGCATTGTTCAGCACCCAGTTCAGGCTCGTCATCAGCAGCCCGCCGTTGGGGATTCGCTCGATATAGGCGGGAATTTTTCGGATCAGGTCCATTCCAGTGCCCCTTTCTTCCAGGCATAGCCCAGCGCCAGTAAGAGAATACTGAGGAAAACACCCATCTCAAGGATGGGCAGCATCCCCATGGTCTTGTAGAGACTGCGAAACTGAGCCGCCCAGGGAATCAGGTAGGCGGCTTCAACGTCGAAAATCACGAACAACATGGCATACAGGTAGTAACGCACATTGTACTGCACCCAGGCCTCGCCAATGGGAGGCTCGCCACACTCGTAGGCCAACCCTTTGCTGACCCCGGGTCGATGGCTCTGAACCAGCCGCGTAACGAAGCTGGCCAGACTGAAATTGAACAGAACAAAGCCCATCCCCCCTACAAGGAACAAGGCTACGTAAGCGTAATTGCCGGGCTCCATCGGCTCAGTGCTCTCTTCTCATCACGTATTGCAACAGCTCTTCGAGTGGCTCTCGCTGAGTGCCTGCGGGCAGCAACTCCAGCGCCTGCTGAGCCTGATCGAGATACGACCGGGCCAGGCCCAGAGCCTTCTCGCGACAGTTGTGCTGGTCCATCCATTGCACCAGGGCCTGCATACCTCCGGGCTCGAGCACGTCGCGCGCCAGCAGCTGGCGTACCAGGTTGCGTTGCGGCTTTTGCGACTGCTGGTAAGCATAGAGGAACGGGTACGTGTACTTGCGCTCGCGCAGGTCGTTGCCGGTCGGTTTGCCCAGTTTTTCCGGGTCGCCCCAGATATCCAGCACGTCGTCGCTGATTTGAAAGGCCATTCCCAAATTGCGACCCAGGTCGCCGCAGGCCTGGATGTGGGCCGGATCGGAGGTGGTGAGCAGAGCCCCCAGGCGACAGGCGGCCTCCATCAGAGCCGCCGTCTTCCCCTGGATCATTTCCAGATACTGTTCGACCGTCGTGTCGACATTGCCCTGGTAGCGCAACTCGAGGATCTGACCCGAGGTCATCTCGGCCACGGCCTGGGAGACCACCTGCACCAGCACCACGCGGTTGAGCTCGGCCACGGCCAGCAGAGCCTGACAGAGCAGTAAGTCGCCCAGCAATACCGCGATGCGATTGCCGGTGATGGCGTTGAGAGTAGGTCGACCGCGACGCAGGTCGGTGCTGTCGATGACGTCATCATGGATCAGCGAGGCCCCGTGGACCATTTCCACGGCGGCAGCGATGGCCACGGCGCTTTCGGGTTGTTGGTCGAAGAGTCGAGAACACAACAGGACCAGAGCTGGTCGAAGTCGCTTCCCCCCGCTGCGAAACATCATCTCGGCGGGTCCCTTGAGAATCCCGCCTTTCTGCTCGATCAGCTGCCCGAGTTGTTCTTCGACTCGAAGCAGGTCGGGCTCGACCCGCTTGAGTGCCGAAAAAACCATTGGGGTTACCCTTCCTCCCCCCGCATAGCCCCCATCATGCGAGTTGTGACAATACTTTGTTGGCGCTGGCAAGAAATGCCTCGATGCACTCTGCGTCGTGGGCGGCACCCAAAAATGCCGCTTCGAACTGGGAGGGAGGCAGGTAGAAGCCCGCTTCGAGCATGCCCCGGAAGAAGGCTGCGAAGCGAGAGGTGTCACAGGTCTTGGCGCTGCTGTAGTCGTGCACGGCCTGGTCAGTGAAAAAGAGCGTCCACATGGAGCCCACCCGCTGAACCCGAGCCACCACCTTATGATCGGCCAGGATCTTTTGCAGACCCTCCTGCAGTTGTTGCCCCCGTTGCTCTAGCTGGGAGTAGAGCTGAGGCATTTCCTCGATCACCTGCAGAGTGGTCAACCCTGCAGCCACGGCCACGGGATTGCCCGACAGTGTGCCGGCCTGGTAGACCGGGCCCAGGGGCGCCACCTGTTCCATCAGGGCACGGCGTCCCCCGTAGGCGGCCAGCGGAAGCCCACCGCCCACGATTTTTCCCAGTATCGTCATGTCGGGCTGGATCCCGTAGAGGCCCTGAGCACCGGCCGGAGAGAGACGAAACCCCGTCATCACTTCGTCAAACACCAACACCATGGAGTGGCGATCGCAGATCTCGCGCAGGCCGGTCAGGAAACCCTCGGCGGGAGGGATCAGTCCCATATTGCCGGCCACCGGCTCGAGCACGATAACGCCGATTTCCTCGCCTTTGTCGGCGAGCAACGAGCGCACCGCCTGCAGATCATTGAAGGGCAACGTGTAGGTGTGCTGGGTAACGCTGGGCGGCACGCCGGCGCTGTCGGGAAGGGCCAGCGTCATGGCGCCTGAACCTGCCTTGGCAAGCAGACAGTCGCTGTGGCCGTGGTAGCAGCCCTCAAACTTGATCACCCCAGGGCGTCCGGAGAAGCCCCGAGCCACGCGCAGCCCGCTCATGGCGGCTTCGGTGCCGGAATTGACGAGGCGCAGCATTTCGATGGAGGGGAAGAAGCGCTTGATGGCCTGGGCCAGCTCGATTTCGCCGGCTGAGGTGGCCCCGAAACTGAGGCCCGACTGAGCCACCCGTGCCACCGACTCCAGCACCCGCGGATGCGCATGCCCCAAAATCATCGGGCCCCAGGAACCCACAAAATCGAGGTAGCGATTGCCGTCGACGTCGACCATGTGACAGCCAGCAGCCGACTGGATGATGATCGGATGGCCTCCGACGGCCCGAAAGGCCCGCACGGGACTGTTGACCCCCCCGGGCAAGTGTTGTTCGGCCTCCCGGGCGATCTGCTCGGAGCGAAGATGAGTGGTGGGCACTGTTTCTCTACCTCGTGGTCTTTGTGAAATTTTTCGCAAAGTGCTCCCCAATCCCTTTCCTGCCAGCGGGCAATAGCAAAGTTCATCCTTTGCACATGTGCAGTTCACCTCAGCGGCCTGAGCGGGGGCTAAGTTGGGGACATGAACGCACATCTCTGGCCTTATGGCCTGATCCTGGTACTGCTCATTTGCCAGTGCGCCCACCCGCTGGCCGGAGCCCTCTGGGTGTTCACCCTGGCCGCCCTGGGGTTGGTCGATTTTCGCTCCAGCCTGCTGGCCCTGGCCTGCTGTCTACGCTGCTGGTGGGCATACCCTGCGCCCCCTCCGCCGGCCCCGGTGGACGACCTGCCCATGGCTGTCGAAGTGGTGGCTCGGGTGGTCGAGCCTCCGCGCTGGCGCGGAGCGCAGGGGTGCAGCTTTGTGGCCGAAGTCGAGCACTGGACCGATCGTATCGAGGGACCCAAAGACCGTTGGCTGGTGGAATGCGCGATGCCTCCGGGGGAAGTGGCGCTGGGAGAGCGCTGGCTGCTGGAGGGACAACTGAAGGGCTTCGATGCCCCCGCCTATCCCGGAGATCTCGATCGCCGCACGTGGTGGTTTAAGCGCGGTGTTTACCGACGACTCCACTGCCGACAGGAGCGCTTTCTGCGCCCCCCCGAGGGCCTGCTGGGATGGCGTTATCGCCTGACCCAACGATTTGCCGACCGGGCCCCTCACCCCAGGGCCAACCTGCTATCGGCCATTGTGTTCGGCGACGGCTCACGTCTCGAGCGACACACGTTGGAGGGTTTTCGTCGCGCCGGTGCCAGCCATCTGCTGGTGGCCTCGGGGGCCAACGTGGCCCTGCTGGTGGGCTGGGTATTGCTTGTGGGCAAACTGCTGGGCCTGGGTCCGCGACGCTGCTCGCTATGCTGCATGCTGGTGGTTCCGCTCTATGTGCTGATGGCAGGAGGCTCTCCAGGGTTGGTTCGAGCCGGGGCCATGGCCTGGCTGGCCCTGCTGGCACGCTGGACGGGGCGAACCGTATCGGTAGGACGCTGCCTCGTGCTGGGCGCACTGGGGGTCCTGCTCTGGGACCCGGGCACGTTGGACGATCTCAGTTTCCAACTGAGTTTTGCCGCCGTGGCCAGCCTGGCCTGGCTGGTGCCGGCTCTGGGCCGACTGCCTCTGGGCCTGGGGGCGGCGGTGGGATGCTGGTTGGGGCTACTTCCCTGGTCGGTGGGAGTGTTTCACAGTTTTCAGCCCTTCTCGCCGCTGGCCAATCTGTGGTTGGTTCCCCTCGTCGAAGGCCTGTTGCCCATGGGGGGAGTGCTTGTGTTACTCGACCAGCTGAGCCCGGCCCTGGGTGAACTGGCCCTGAAGGCACTGAACCCCTGGCTCTGGCTGGTGGAACGCTCGGTAGAGTTCTGGGCTAGCTGTCCCGAGTGGGAACTGTGGGTGCCCCGGTGGCAGGGATGGCTCGCCTGGAGCGGCCTGATCCTGGGTTGTGTGCACCGCCGAACGTGGCTGCTAGCCGCTCCACTACCGCTGCTGCTCAGCCCCGCCCAGGCCGACCCGCAGTTGCACATCCGCTGGTTCTGGCAGGGCTCGGCCCCGGTTCTCTGGCTGCAGCAAGGGAGAGCCCAGGTGGCCTGGTCCGTAAGGCCCGAACAGCAAGGCAGCCTGGAGCACCTGCGTCGCAGTCAGGCGGCTGCTCCGTTCCAACTTCAGCTCGATCTGCAGCAAAAGGGCCAGCGCAGCTGGAGCTGGCAAGGCGGCCACATGCAGCAAGCCCCAGGCCGATTGAGCTATCGGGCAGGCAGGCTTCAGGTGGTGCTGACGCATGATCGGTGCCATGCATCGGGAGCCAGCCTGCAGCTGCTCAGCAACGGGCAATGGAGCTGGCAGGGGGCTAGTGCCCGCCAACTCGAACCAGGCAAACCCTGGCAACTGCAACAGCGGGGTCAGGCCATCTTACTGGAGCCCTGGATCATCCATGAACCTCTACGCACTGCAGTATTCTATCGCCTGGGAGGACCGTCGGGGGAACTTTGAAAGCATCTCGCGGATGCTCGGCGAGTTGCGGCCCGAGCCGGGGTCGCTGGTGGTGTTGCCCGAGCTGAGCGACGTCGGTTTTTCCATGAACCACCCGCAGTTCAGCCAGGACCCCGGGGGGCCCAGCTACCAGCAATATGCCGAATGGGCCCGCCAGTGGAACGTGTTTCTGGTGGCGGGCTGCTGCGGCCGCAGCCCCCAGGGTCGTGGCCTCAATCTGGCGCTGGTACACTCGCCCCAGGGCCAGTTGCTGGGCAGCTACGCCAAGCTGCACCCCTTTTCTTTCGCAGGCGAAACGGCCCACTACGATAGCGGCTCCGAGCTGGTCACCTTCGCCGTGGGCGAGTGGCGGGTGGCCCCTACGATCTGTTACGATCTACGCTTTCCTGAGCTCTTTCGCCATCTGGTGGTGCGCGGCTGCGAGCTTTTCCTCGTTATCGCCAACTGGCCGCGGGCGCGGGTCCATCACTGGGAGGCTCTGCTGCAGGCCCGGGCCATTGAAAATCAGGCTTACGTTCTGGGGGTCAATCGCTGTGGCTCTGACCCCAAGGTGGAATACCCCGGAGCCACCCAGCTTTGGGACCCGCAAGGACAGCGGGTGGCTCGACTGGGGGACGAACCCGGCCTGCTGCGGGCACGGCTCGACCTGGAAGAACTCCGGGCCTATCGAGCACGCTTTCCTGCTCTGCAGGACCTCAAGCCCCCGCTGCTAGGCCTTGCGTCGTCCGCTTCTTGCGGCGCTTTCGACGGGTAGCCAGGTTGAGCATCTCCACCGTCAACGAGAAGAACATCGCGAAGTAGATGTAGCCTTTCTGGATGTGGTGGCCGCTGCCCTCGGCGATCAGCATGGCGCCGATCAGGATCAGAAAGCTCAGGGCGAGCATTTTGATGGAAGGGTGCTGGTTGATGAAGTTGCTGATCGCATCGGAGAAGGCGATCATCACCAGCACCGCCAGAATGACGGCGGCGATCATAATGGGGAGATCGTCGGCGATGCCCACGGCTGTAATCACAGAATCGAGCGAGAAAATGATATCGATCAGGATGATCTGGCCGATGACCCTGGCAAAATTGGCCGTTGCCGGAGCCTGAACCCCTTCCTCATCTTCCTCAAGCTTTTCGTGGATCTCTTTGGTGGCCTTATAGAGCAAGAAACCACCGCCGCCGATCAACACCAGGTCGCGGAAGGTCAGAGCGTGGCCCAGAATGGGAATGACCAGCCCGGTGGGACGAGTGAGGTGAGCCAGGTAGGACATCCCCGAGAGCAACAAACAGCGGGTGAACATGGCCAGACCCAGGCCCACGCGGCGCGCCAGGGGTTGTTGTCCAGGCTCAAGGCGAGCCACCAGAATGGCGATGAAGACCAGATTGTCGATGCCCAGGATGATCTCCAACACGCTGAGCGTTGCCAGCGTGGCCATCCCGTCAGCCGTCAAGAAAACATCAAACATGCCCAGGGGCAGTTCGAATCCAGAGGCAGCATTCCTTGCCGCGGAACGGGGTTATGGCCTGGCGAAAATCAACTCGGAACCGGGCAGGTTGAACGTGACCACATACTGGCGTAAGAAGCTCTGCCCCAGAGCCCCTTCAGCCCGTAGCTTGCGGAAGACCACCGCCTGTTTTTCCTGGCTCAAGACAGAATCGTCGGCCGCCAGGCCAACCCTGGCCATGTGACTGGCAAAGCGGCGTGAGCGCACCCCGTTCTGGTCGGTTTCTTCGGTTTCGGTGATATTGGCTCCGGTGGCGTCGATCTTCAGGGTGAACATCAGCTTGGAGTCGAGCATCAGGTTCTCCGAACCGGTGGCGACCTGAACCCAGGCCGTGGGTGGCTCGGGAGCGCCACCGCTTCCGGTGATCCCGGAAAGCAACCCGGCCAGACCGCCGGGACGAGGGGGGTCGGGATCCTTATCCTTCAGCTTCAGGGCAACCAGAGCCAACCGATCGTCCTCGATGCGGCACTCGACCCGGGCGCCCGCCTTCTTGCGCTGCTCCAGCGAGTCGGATTCCTCCAGAATGAGGGTCTGGTTGGGGAAATCGAGGGTAAAGGGATGTTCGCGGAAGAAAGCCAGCGAGAGAATGCCATCGACTCCGACCTCACCGCCATTTTCTACGAAACGGCGGGGCTCTGCCACCACCACCTCAAGATTGGATTCGTCTGTGTTGCCCAGCTTCAGGGAGGGCACCCGGGCGCTGGAAAACTCGAACTCGCCGCCGGTAATCGGTTTGACCTTCAGCTTGGAGTCAGCTTGCAAGCCCAGCTTCGAAGCCAGTTCAGGACTGATCACGTTGAACCCCAGCCCCGTATCGAGGAGGAACTCGCCTTTGAGGGTTTCGGAAAGCTGCACGGGCAGAACCACCGCCTGCTTTTTCCCCGTGCGGAAGGGGACGCTTGAAGGGGCGTCGTCGGCCCCTGCCAGCCCGGCTCCGATCAAGACGCCAAGGCCCAATAACAGAAGTGCTTGTTTCACAAACCCGACTTCTGCCTGGCGTGGCGAGCTCCCTTCGCCGCTGGCAACTGTCAGTTTACACAAAATTCAGGACCTGTTCCGGCCGGGCACTTACCATAGGGCTGATGATTCGCTCAGCTCTTCCCGCCCCGACGTTCTCACCCGCTCTGCCCGCCACTAAAGTCGCGCCGCCTGCCCCAAGCGGTGAGGCCGCCTGTGCCGATCGCGTGGAGTTGTCTGCACCGCAAGAGCCCACCCCGGGCGCTGCCCAACTGGTCGACGTCGGACATCGCCGCGAGTTGCGCGGATGCTGGGTAGCCACCGTATGGAACATCAACTTTCCCAGCAGCCCCACGGCCCCGGCCGAGAAGCAAAAAGAAGAGATGGTGGCCTTGCTGGACCGGCTCAAGGAGTGCGGCTTCAATTCGATTTTCTTCCAGGTACGCCCCGAAGGGGACGCCACCTATGCCTCCCAACTGGAGCCCTGGAGCAGCTTTGTCTCGGGCAAGCAGGGCAAGAATCCAGGCTACGACCCGCTGCAGTTTCTGATCGACGAATCCCACGCCCGAGGCATCGAAGTTCACGCCTGGTTGAACCCTTATCGAGCCGGGGCGGCCACCAAAGATCAGGTGCCTCCCCACATCGCCACCGAGCATCCTCAGCACGTGCATCCCTATGGTTCGACCGAGTGGATGGACCCGGGGGCAGACGTGGTGCGCCAGAAACTGGTGGACGTTTGCAAAGATCTTACCGCCCGCTACGATGTGGACGGCATCCACTTCGATGACTACTTCTACCCCTACCCGAACGGCAACGATTTTCCCGATCAGCTTACCTGGAATGCCTATCAGGCCTCTGGGGGCACGCTGTCGAAGGCCGATTGGCGTAGAGAGAACGTCAACAAGGCGGTGCGCGAGGTCAACCAGGCCGTCAAAGAAACCAAGGACCACGTTCGTTTCGGCATCTCGCCTTTCGGGCTACCGGCCCCCGACCGCCCCCCCGGGGTGACGGGCTTCGATCAGTATGAAGGGCTCTATGCCGACACTCAAAAGTGGATGAACGAGGGTTGGGTGGATTATCTGGCTCCCCAACTCTACTGGCCCACCACCCAGCCCAAGCAGCCCTACGGTCCCCTGCTCAACTGGTGGGCAGACCACAGTAAGGGCGGCCGGCATATCTTTGGTGGCAATAATCTGGCCGATCTGGGCAAGCCCAAGTACACGCCCGAGGAATACAAAGCCCAGGTTCGCATCACCCGGGCCAAATATGATCAGGGTGCTACCGGCAACATCTGGTGGCATTCGGCGCCACTGATGGAGAACCGCCAAAATATCGTTTCCACCTTCAAGAATGAACTCTATGCTCAGCCGGCCCTGACCCCCGTGTTGCCTCTGGCTCAGGGAAAAACCGTCGCTCACCCTCAGGTGCAGGTCGAAGGCAACCGCGTGCGCCTGGAACACCAGGATGAAGCCCCCCTGCGGGCCTGGACCGTCTATCGCAAGGACCAGGATCGCTGGAAGTTGGATCGCATTCTACCGGCGGAACAAAACGAGGTGGAGCTCGCTGCCGGTCAGTGGGCCATCGCCGCTGCCACCCGCCACGGAGTGGAAAGCAAAGGCGTGGTGGTTAACTGCTGACCACGCAGTTACGACCCCGGGCCTTGGCCTGATAAAGGCGTTCGTCGGCTTGTTGCAACAAGCTGTTCAACGACGCACCCAGGCCCGAAGCCACCCCCACGCTGATGGTGATGGTCAGCACCTGCTCTCCCAAGTGCAGCCTTTCTGCTGCAATCGCGGCGCGCAGCTTTTCAGCCTTCTGCACCAGGTCTCCGTCGCTGTCTCGGGCCACCGCCGCGAACTCCTCGCCACCATATCGGCCCAGATGCGGCAGGTGCACACGGGCCAGTTGAGCCACCTTTTGCAGCACCCGGTCGCCGACCTGGTGGCCGTAGGTGTCGTTGAACTTCTTGAAATGGTCGATGTCGATCAGCAGTACCTGCAGGGGCTCGCTGTGGTCGAGCGCCTGCTGCTCAAGAACTCGAGCTTGCTCGAAAAAGTGGCGGCGGTTGCTGACCCCGGTCAATTCGTCGGTGCTGGCCATCTTCTCCATCTTCTGAAACATAAGGGCGTTCTCCAGGGCCACCCCTGCCTGCAGGGCCAGCGAACCCGCCAGATTCTGTTGCTCGGCGCTAAACTCGCCCTGGTTGCGGTGCAAGAACAGCAGGGCCAGTACCCCATCGCGACCGCGAATGCGCAGGCCCAGGATGGACCCCTGGTTGGGAAATCCCAACCCGCCCGCCCGTTCGTCGGCGGCCTTCAACCCCGCCACATCGAGGCTCTCGCCAAATAGGCTCCAAAGCGCCCGCGGTGCCACTTCCTCGGGTCGGTGCCCATAGCAACGCACCCTGTCGAAGCCCAGGTGGCGCTTGAGATGTTCTTGAAACTTATCCAACACCTGCTGTGGCTGAAGGGAGCGACTGAGGGTTTCCAGGATCTCCCGCAACACCTGGGCCAGAGCCTTTTGTCGACGCTCTTCCTCCACCTGAAGAGCCGACCAGCGCCCGCGGAAGTGCTGCCCCAGCATGGTCGCCACAAAGGTCAGTACGGCCCGATCGAGTTCGCCCGGAGTGCGCCCCGAAGCGCTGCTGCTCAGGGGCACTTCGCTACCCACCGCATAGAGAACGTAGCGGCTGGCGCCTTCAGCCCAGATCGGGGCAGCCACCGCCCAACGCACGTCCGCGGCCATCGTGGCCGAGCCCGACTGGCTCTGCTGGTCCCAAAAGAAGCAGGTCGCTTCCTGATGATTCAGAGCTTGCTGAATCAGCGTTCGGCTGGGCCTTCCACTCCACTGGCCCTGGCTGGCCAGGGTGGTCAATTCTTCGCCCCGGCTGGCCACCACCAGCAGGGCCGAGGCCATGGGCACGATCTGTCCGAGCAAGGGGAGGGCGCGAGTGAGCAGGGCTTCGGGCTCATCCAGGCTGGACATCAGGGGTTGCAAATCGAGCAGCACCCGCAAGCAACGTTGCGAATCCAGCTCGCGCAGTTGGGAAAGATCGAGCACCACGGTATGGGTGCGCGTCGGATGACCCAGGGAAGAGTCGCTGTGGGCGAACTCAAAACCCGTTTGACCCGAAGTGAAGTGCTGGCCCGGCTCGAGCCGGAACTGGCGCACCTCTTCGCCCTTCAAATATAGCGGATGGCGATTTTCGAGGGCCCGCACCTGCAGGTGCTCTCCGTCCAGGTAGACCTCAAAATGTCTTCGCGACAACATGGGATCGAAATCGATGCCAAACTTGGACTGCGCATCGTCACCCGGGCTGGCGCGCCCGACGATCAGAGGGGTCGAGGTCAATTGGACGCGGCAGCGTGCCGAGCTCTTCAAATGATTGACAGCCAACCAGAACTGCATGCCGGTCCCGTTCGTCAGGGCTTCTGGGGAACCTGGGCTGGGTCGACGAGCACCTCCACTTCACCGTCGAGCCTGCGCCCCAACTGCTGGCGAAGTTTTTCGGCAAGGCCGGGGATGTCCTGGCTACTCATCTCGGCATAGGAATGGATGGCCAGGCGCGAGCCGCTGAGCAACCCGACCAGGGGCAGCTCGGGATGAAAGAAAGCCTTCTGATAAAAGAGCGTCTCGGAAAGCGGCACAGAGCCGCCGTCGTCACCAGCCCGATACAGGTGTGCACCCTGAGTTCCCAGCGTGCACACCAAGGCACCGTCTGGATGCAGGCGAGCCGAGGCCAGCCGGCCCACGGGCTGAATCTCTCGCACGGTTTTGCCGCTTTCGGCGTCGAGCCAGAACAACCGGTGGACATCGCCGATCAGCACGTTCCGCCCGGCTCGATCGCTATCGGCCAGATACAACGGCGGGGCCTCGACCGCGGCCTTAGCCGCCGAAGAGAACGTCCAGAGCTCTTTCATGGACGAATCGTACAGGGTCAGGCTCTTGGAGGTAGCATAGAGCAACTGACCCCGGGCATTGAAGCGCATCCAGAAAGGACGCTCGAGAGTGCGAGATCGGTTGGGCTGGCCCTGACGGAACAGGCTGATGCTGCACTCGTTATGGCCGGGCAAGGCCTGCACCAGGGCCAGACACTGACCGTCATCGGCCAGCGCCCCACCCTGCAGGCGCTGGGCTGCTGCATCCTGGGCCACGTTCCAATGGGAGCCACTGCGCAGCGAGGTCAAGCGCAGCTGGTGAGACGATTCATCAAAGCGCAGCGCCCACTCTCCCGAGGGCGACAGGGGCACCCCTGGCACCACCGCCAGGGGGTCGTTCTGGGGCTGCAACTGGCCGCGCTTGTCGACCTGGTAGCTGCGAATCACCCCCTGGAGCGGAAAGTGAACCTTGAGCTGATCGCCATCGGCCACGACCCGCCCCGGCCGACCGGCCAGTTGCAGGGGTTGGCCACGGGAATACCCCTTGCTATCCCACAGCTGCAACTGCTGTCGTGTAATCACGGCCAGACCCAGCCCGGCACCGCCCCAGGTAGCTTCCTCCATACCCACGCCCACGGGAAGCACCTGGGGATTGCTGTCGACGCCCTCCAAATCCCAAACTTCGACCACCGAACTTCGACAGTAGAGCTGCTGACGATCTTCACGGAGATACACCCAGCGAACCTCGCCGGGGCGGCGCAGCGGAGGCAGCGCCCACTCTCCGGTCTCGGCATTGAGAACGCGCACCGTGCCGTCCTGGCAGCCCAACACAATGCGCCGACTTTCCTCCGACCAGCGAGAACTCAGAATGGGCGAGGGACAGGGAAACTCTTGCAGCAGCTCGCCCTCGTTCGACCACAGGCGGGCCTGCTGACCCCCGAAGCTGAAGGTGCGACCATTGGGGAGCCCCTGAATGCCGTCCAGCCGGGTGCCGTGGGTGAGTACCACGGGAGGCAGGCCCACTCGATTCCGATAGATGCGCCCGTTGTCACAGGCCACCCAGATGCCCTGCAGGTTGTAAGCCAGGCCAACAATGGCCGCCGGATGCTTCCACTGGCCCAGCTGCTTTAGCGGCTGTAGCTGCCAGTGCTGCAACGTGCCATCGCGGTCGGCACTGATGGCTTTGGACCCGTCGGCCGACAATACCACAAAATTCAGCGGAGCTTCGTGCTTCCAACCAGCCACCGCCTTGCCTCGGGCAAGGTCCCAGAGCATGACCGCACCGGCCTCGTCACCCACCAGGCAGGTCTTCATTTCCCGTTGCAAGGCCGCGCACAGCAACGCGTTGGAATGGCGAAAGGCGGTCTCGACTTTACCGTCGCGCAGCTGCAGCAAACGCAGGCTGCCATCGTGGCTGGGACAGGCCAATAGCATACCATCACCCGACAGGGAACAGCGCCCCATCCGTTGAGTTTGCACCACTCGTGCCACACGCTCAAAAGACCGTGCGTCGAACAACTCCAGCGTGCCATTGGCATCGGCATTGACCAGTGCCAGCCGATCGGCCAGGGAGCACACCCAGATTTCATTGGCCGAGTCTTTGAACTGTTTACGCGCAGCCCAGGCCTGTTGCAGATGGGCCCGCAACAACATTCTCAGTTCCCAGGTGGGCTCAGCTTTGGCAGCAGCCTCTGCCAGGCGCAGCGGGCCCTGGATGCTGTGGGCCCGGCAGTAGCGCAGAGCTTCCTGCAAGGCGATCCTGGCCTGCAATTGCTCGACGGTCGACAGGGCCTTATTCTGACGTTGCAGCGCGGCACCCAGTCCGGCCGAGAGCACCAGGGCCAGGGCCACTACCAACCAGTTGCGTTGCAAAAAGCGCCGGGCACGGTAGCTGAAGTGGCGTCCTCGGGCTACCACCGGCACTTTGCGCTGGCGACGCTCGAGATCGACCAGAATTTCGGCCACCGTGCCGTAGCGACGATCGGCGTTGAGGTGTAGACAGTGCTCCACGATGGCCGCGAGGTCGCGGTCGACCTGCGGATTGCGCTGGCGCACCGGCACCAGAGGCTCCTGTCGCAGGATGTCCCGGTAGGCTTCGAGCTGACTTTGAGCCTCTTTGAGGCTCTGGATGCGCTGGTCGGCGGCCGGAGTAAAGCGCGGCGGCGAACCGGTGAGCAGGGTATAAAAGGTGGCCCCCAGGGCGTAAATATCCCAGGCGGCTTCGGGCTGAGGAGGCCGCGAGCCCAGGGGCAGCTGCTCCAGGGGCATGTACCAGAGGGTCCCCAGGCTGACCCCGCGCTGCTGAAGCAGTTGAGCCTGACCAAAATCGACCAGGCGAATCCGTCCCTCCTGGTCGCGCAGCAGGTTGGACGGCTTGAGATCGCAGTGAAGGATGCCTCGGGAATGAACATAGGCCAGGCCCGAGGCGGCTTCCGCGAAGTAACGGGCAGCACGCCGAGGGGTGAGTTCCTGGCCCATGAGCTGCTCCAACGACTGCTGGAGCAGTGGGGTGACCAGAAAGGCCGGAACGTGATGGAGGTTGGCGTCGATCAGGCTGAGCAGGTGGGGGTTTCCCCCTAAGCCGGCCAGTCGGCTAACCTCTCGTTCCAGGTAGCTGAGAGCTCCCAGGTCGTTGCGGTGCAACAACTTGACCGCAACCTTCTGGCCGGTGCTGCGCTGGGTGGCCGACCAAACTTCACCAAAAGAGCCCTCTCCGATGCGCTCTAACAGGGCATAACCAGGGATGGTGGGTTGAAATTCGACGAGGCTTCCCAGGGAGGCGGTCTGGGCCAGGTTTTGGCCTTCCGGGTCAAAATCCAGCGTTCCCTGGTCCACCCCGGGGGGTTCGCGCCGGGCTGCGGAACTCCCCCAGGGCAGCCACGGAGGCTAGTTGGGGTACATGCCTACTGCCTGCATGTACTGACGCAGGGTGGACTGCTGCTCTTGCAGATCCATCTGCTCCATCTTTCGCAGCTTCAGCAACTCTTTGAGCGCTTTCACATCCACTCCACTGTCCTTAGCCTCCTGGAAGGCTTCCCTGAGGGCCGCAGCAATGCCGGCCTTCTCTTCTTCGAGGGCTTCGATGCGCTGAATGAATTGCTGAAGATGTTCACCCAGTGTGGTTCCAACGTGTTGTTTTTGAGACATTGACAGTACCTCCATGATATTGAATTCGGTTCAAACTCGATTCTCCCAACCCCTGTTGACGATCGAAACGGGCTGAAAAACCTGCCGAGGTGTTGCTTGCGAGTGAACTATGTAACAACCGAGTTGCCTATGTTGGCAGGTTGTTACGAGCGCGCTGCGTGGTACCAAAGACGCATTTTGTTTACAACTGGCCCTTGTGCGGGGGGCTATGCTGGGTCCACGAGATACACAAAACAAAAAAAAGAAACCAGGAGACCACGACAATGCAAATCCAGTCGACCCCCATTCAGAACTTCCAGGCCGCCAAGGCCCTGAGCACCCCGAAGCAGGCAGAGGCTTCTGTGGCCAACGTTCTTCCCGCCGACTCCGTGAGCATCCAGAGCGCTCCCGAGCAGGCCCCGGCCGAAGAGTCCAAGAAAATTTTCACCCCCAACCGCCTGCTCGCCGCCGCCGGAATCGCCGGCGCTGCTGGCCTGGCAATGGCCGCCTTCCCCTCGGTGGCCTCGGCCGCTACGGGCGCTGCGGTTGAAGCCGCTCCCGCCGCCGCCGCTGCTGCTTCTCCGGCTGCTGCTTCGGCTGCCGCCCAGGGTGCCGCCAGCGTATGGGGCGTCGTGCAGGGCTTGCTCCCCGTCGTCGGTCTCGGCCTGATGGGCTATATGGTCTACCGCGCTGTCAAACAGGGCAACGGCGGTGGTGACGGTGGCAACCAGCAGATGGGCAAGGTCGTCAAGTCCGACAAGACCTTCAAAGACGTGGCCGGCATCCCCGAAGCCAAAGAGGAGTTGATGGGCACGGTTGACTTCCTGAAGAACCCGGCCAAGTATTCCAAGCTGGGCGCCAAGATGCCCCGCGGCGTGCTGCTCTCGGGACCGCCCGGAACCGGCAAAACCCTGCTCGCCAAGGCTGTGGCCGGTGAAGCTGGCGTGAACTTCCTGCAGACCACCGGCTCCGACTTCGTCGAGAAGTATGTGGGCGTCGGCGCCCGCCGTATCCGCGACCTCTTCGAAGAAGCCAAGAAGAACATGCCCTGCGTGATCTTCATCGACGAAATCGACGCCGTGGGCGCTCAGCGCCAGGGTGGCAACGACGGCTCTCGCGAAACCGAGCAGACCCTCAACGCCCTGCTGACCCAGATGGACGGCTTCAACTCGGGCGACGGCATCATCGTGCTGGCCGCCACCAACCGCCCGGAAATGCTCGACTCGGCGCTGGTTCGCTCGGGCCGCTTCGACACCAAGGTGTCGGTTGGAGTGCCCAACCGCGAAGGCCGCAAAGCCATCCTGGAAGTGCACGCCAAGAACAAGCCGCTGGCCAACCCGGCCGACCTCGACCTGGTGGCCGACCGCACCATCGGAATGCCCGGCGCCGACCTGGAGAACATCCTCAATAAAGCTGCCGTGAGCGCCGCTCGCGAAGGTAAGGACAAGATCGAACTGTCCCACCTCAGCGACGCCATCGACACGGTAGCGATGGGCCCCCAGACCAAGAGCCGCAAGCTCAGCGAGTATGAGAAGAAGGTTACGGCCTACCACGAGGCGGGTCACGCCACCATCGGTAAGGCCCTGCCCTCTACCGGTCAGCTCCAGAAGGTCTCCATCCTGCCCCGCGGCCAGGCCGCCGGTGTAGCCTGGATCAACCCTCCCGACGGCCGCAGCATGTATGCCGAACAGGATATGCTCGACCAGATCTGTATGCTGCTCGGTGGCCGCGCCGCTGAAGAGCTGAAGATCGGCAAGGAGTTCACGGGCCCGTCCAACGACATCGAGCGCGCCACCGAGATGGCCAAGGGAATGGTCACCACCTATGGTATGACCGACCTGGGACTCATCAAGTATACCGATGGTCGCTCCCGCGAGAAGGGCCTGCTGCCCTCCCAGAACACTCAAGAGAAGATCGATGCGGCTGTGAAGCAAATCATCGACGGTCAGTATGATCGCGCCAAGGCCATCCTGACCAAGAACGACGCCGCTTTCACCAACGTCGCTGAGAAGCTCATCGAGAAGGAAGAGCTCGACCGTCCGGCCCTCGAAGAAATCATGGCCGGTATCCAAGAATAAGTTCGTGGTCTCGAGTAGCCGGTGGGCGCGCAAGCGCTGCACCGGCTTTTTTTATTTTGCGGCTTCTTCAAAAGCGGTCAGAGCCGCCATTACCGACGGGAAGCGATCCTCGGCGTTTTTGCTCAACATGCGGCCCACCACCCGTTCCACACCCTCGGGCAGCTCTGGACGCAGGCTGCGCAAAGAAGGAGGATGCTCGCTGACGTGCATCTCGATCAGCTTGACCGGGTCGTCCCACTCGAAGGGGCGTCGCCCCGTCAGCATTTCGAACAGCAACACCCCCAGCGAGTATTGGTCCGACTTATCGGTGAGTTCGGAGCGACTGGGCCGTCGCAGCACCCGCTCGGGAGCCATGTATTCGGGAGTGCCCACCGCACCCCCGATGCGGGTAACGGTGTCGACGTGCTGGTCGCGGGCCAGCCCAAAATCGACCACCTTAATTTGCCCATCGTCGCCGATCAGGACGTTTTCAGGCTTGAGGTTTCGGTGAATCACCCCCAACTGGTGAGCATAGTCGAGGGCGGCCACAATGCCCCGAAGGTAGGGCAGCGCCTGGGACATTTCCATGCCCTCGGATGGCAGCAGTTCGGCCAGCGACCGCCCCTGGATGAATTCGGTCACCAGGTAGGTCAGCCCATTCTGTTCGCCCCAGGTCAAGGTGGACGCCAGGTTCGGGTGCTTGAGGCGAGTGCTGACCAGAATTTCCCGAGCAAAGCGCTGCTGGAATTCGCGCCCGTGAATTTCCGGTCGCAGCGTTTTCAGAGCCACCACCTTGCCCTCCGGGTCGCTGGCGCGATAGACGGTGGCCATGCTGCCTACCTTGATCAGCTCTTCAATGCGGTAGGGCCCGATTTGCGTTCCAATACGCTGGTCGATCGGTGGGGGGGAAACCGGGGCCTGAACTTCTTCTGCACTGCGGGGAGTCCAGCGCGAGCCCCCCTTCTTCTCGCTAAACTCCCAGAGCATCAGCGAACCATCGCCACAGCCCGTGGCCACGAACGGTTGCTCGGGATCGGCCGCCAGCACCCGAGGCCGCTCGGTCTTGCATTCTGAACTGAAGCTGATGCGTGCGCTGCTGAGCTGAAAACCTCGCAGGCAGTTGTCACTGCCCACACTGACGACCAGGTTGGGATCGGAACTGGGATGACAATCGTAGACGACCCCTTGATGCCCCCGCAGGTCGCGAATGGGCTGATAGGAGGTCAGATCCCAGAATTTGATCGACTGATCGATGGAGGTGCTCAACAAAGTGGTTCCGTCTCGACCAAAGCGCACGGTTTGCAGCCCCTTGTCGTGGCCCCGCAATTCGGCGATCACGGCCGGCTGAGGCAACTCCCAGAGGCGAATCGCGCCGTCGTCCCCGCAACTCGCCAGGTAAGAACCATCGGGATGAAACTCGACACAAGTAGCGGGCCCGGCGTGGGCAATCCAGGTGATGGGCGCTTCCAGCGTGGGGCCCATCAGGCAGCACTTGCCGTCCATATAGGAGGCGGCCACCAGTTCTTCATGAAAAGCCAGCGAGGTCAGGTGTCCGCTTTCGCTGACCAGAGCCACTCCGGAATGACGCAAATCGGTCGACTGCAGGCGCACATCGCCGCCATCGTTGCTGCTGACCAGATACTGTCCGTTCTTGGAAACGGCCAGTGCCTGCACCGGCCGGTCGTGAGACTGACTGGAACTCAAGGGATGCAGTTCTGGCCAGATCCAGCTGCGCACCACTCCGTCGCGCCCTCCGGAATACAGGCGTTGAGAACCGGCGTGCAGAGTCAGTGCCTGAACGCCCAGATGGTGGGTTTTGCTTTGAGTGGCGCGCAGCTCGAAAGACGAGGGGCGATAGGCGATGGCCTTGGGGGTGGTATCCAGCCCGAGCTGGTGGAGAAACTCTCTCACCCCTGGAGTGCGCCGCAGAGGGTCGAGCTCCAATGCCTTGAGCAATGCCTTTTCGAACTGAGGCGTGACGCTGGAATTCTGCGGCTGGATAGGCTGAACTTCCTGGCCCTGCTGGCGCAGGGGGGCCTCGGGCGGGGGAAATCCCGTAAGCAGGGCATAGAGGGTGGCGGCAAATCCATAAACATCGCTGGCCGGGCCCAGCGTGCCCCCCACATATTGTTCGGGCGGCGCGAAGCCTTGCGACAACCCCCGCCCTCCGCGGCTGGCCCCGGAGGCGCTGAGGAAACCGCGGGTCAATCCGAAGTCCAACAACACATAACGACCCTCGCGGGTCAGAAAGATATTCTCGGGTTTCAGGTCGGAATGCACCAATCCGGCCGCATGCACCATGAGCAGGGCCTGACCGACCTGCTGAGCCACATTGAGCAAGGTCGCCTGTTTCATTTTTCCGGCCAGCCCCTGGCCGTCACCCAGCGTCATGCCCTCGAGCAGTTCTTGCACCAGATAGGCCGTGCCGTTTTCCTGAAAACTGGCCAGCACTCGCACGATGCCCGGATGCTTGAAACGCGCCAGCGTTTGGGCTTCATCGCTGAAGGCCTGCAGGCCGCTGGCCACGATATGGGCCGATTCGGGAGCGAGCTGAAGCCCGTCGGCCGCACGCCGACAATTGTAAGGAAAGAGCTCTTTGATGCAGACGGGAAATTTCCAGCGACCCTGATGGGCCAGATAGGCTAAGGAAAAGCCCCCCGTTCCCAATAAACGTTGAATGCGATACATGCCCTGGTCCAGTTCGGCGCCGGGAGCCAGAGGAAGACGCAAATCAAGATCGTCGCTATCGTCCATCGACTGCGAATTCAGACCGTTGGAGGGAATTCCTGGTGTGTCTAACTTGTGAAGTTTGTTAACCAGATTTGAACGAAACTGGCACCCAGTTAACAACTCTGCAACATTCATGTCCCCCAAGATTGATACTCTCAGTCCGTGCTCAACGCCCTCTCGACGCTTCGACTGCAACCCCAGCCCCCGATGGCCCACCGCAACGCGGCCCCGGTGTCCGTCGACCGATTCGAATCGGTTGGCGAACCGGCCCCTGAGACCGTCAACTTTCGTCAGATGCTGGCCCTGACCCGATCGGGAAGTCCCGAAAACCAGGTAGACCGGCCTCTGGGGCCGACCGCTTCGGTGCGCTTGCCCGGCCTGGAAAAGGTGTGGAAGAAAGGCTTTACTGGCGAGGGGCAGACGGTGGCCGTCATCGACTCCGGCATTTTTCCCCACGCCGACCTTAAGGGCAATGTGGTGGCCTGGCTCGATCTGGCTGGCGGGAAAAGTAAGATGCACGATAACCGCGGCCACGGTACCCACGTGGCCGGTATCATCGCCGGTGACGGCCGCAAGTCGGGCGGACAGGTGAAGGGCGTGGCTCCCGAGGCCAATCTGGTGGGCATTCGCATCGGCTCCATCGAGGACGCCATCGAGGCCATCGACTGGGTCATCGCCCATAAAGACGAGCACGGTATTTCGGTGATCAACCTGTCGCTGGGCGAAACCGCCACCCGCAGCGCCCAGGACGATCCCTGGTGCCAGGCCGTGCAGCGCGCCATCGACGCCGGTATTACCGTGGTGGTGGCCGCCGGCAACGAAGGTCATCAGGGCAAGGGCAGCATCTCGACTCCGGGCATCGCTCCCCAGGCGATCACGGTGGGTGGAGTGGACGACCAGGGAACGGTTGACCCGAAGGATGACGTGCTCTACACGGGCAGCAGCCTGGGACCTACTCCTTTCGACCACCTGGAGAAGCCCGATGTATACGCTCCGGCGGTGTGCATCTACAGCACGCTGTCGCCTGGCTCTCAGGCCGACCTTCCCTCGGCACCGAAGGCAGGCAAAGACTACGTAGCCATGATGGGCACCAGTATGGCCACCCCGGCCGTGGCCGGATTGGTAGCGCTGCTCAAGCAGGCTCGCCCGGACCTGTCCCCGCTGGCCATCAAGGAAATTCTCACTCGCTCGGTCTATCGGGGCGAACAGAACCTGCCCATCGTACAGGCCGACGCCGCTCTTCAGCTGGCTCAAAGCTGGAAGGCCGCCTGACCCACAGCTCAGAGACGCAGGTCCAACCACAGGGGCCAGTGATCGCTGCAGTCGTGAAACAGGCCCAATCGCCCTACCTTCGGGCTGCCCGGCACCACCCTGGCGGCCAGGTCGGGGGTTAGCAAGATATGATCCAGAGCCACTCCCCTGCCTCGATGCTTGAGGGTATAGCGTTGTTGTAAGGGCAGGGCCCGAAAGGGGTCGACCAGCGGGGGCCGAGTCAGGGGCTCCAGCGGCCAGGAGTCCAGGTCGTCGTTCATGTCTCCCACCACGGCAACTGGACGCGAGGGCTGGCTACGCCGGAGTTCCAGCACAATCTCTTGAATGCGTAGGGCCTGGGCCCGCCGTTTGAGTTCCGAACTCTTGCCTCGTCCCACTTTGCTCTTCAAGTGATTGACCAGGATCACCATGGGCAGGGGCGGTCCCAGGTGCACTTCCAGGCAGTCGCGTGAAAAGCGCACATCGCGCCGGTTGCCCTCCACGTAAGGAAGCGCATCGTTCTTGTGGCTGCGAAAACCGACGGGTTTGTGGCGACTGAGCAAAGCCACATCGATGCCCCGGGCCTGATCGTTCCCCTCCACCAGCAGGGCATAGCGGTAGCCGCTGGCCTGAGCCAGTTGCTCGAGCAAGGCGCGCTTCTCCACTTCCTGGAGAGCGATGGCGTCAGCATTGATCTGGCGCAGAGCCAGGGCCAGCTGTTGCGTCTTGCGCTCGACCTCGGGGGCGCCGGGAACCTGGTCGGCGTAGCGGTCGTCGATGGCGTCGAAATAGTTGTGAGCGTTCCAGGTCGCCAGGCGAAAGGGCACCCCTTGAGCGGCCCAGGCGAACGAAAAGAGCAGGCAAAAAAAGAAATAGCGCATCCCCCAGCCTGTCATCCGAGGTACTTCCGAAGTACTACGAGTTGACGTCGATAAAGCGCTCCGACTTGGGAGCCGTGACGTTTTCGTAGACGCCTTTGTCACGACGTTCCAGCCGCTGAAGTCCGCTGTTTTTCAGGTCGCTGGTGAACTGGTTGACCTTGCCCGCCACCGGAACAATCAGGCGTTCCACCGGCTCCTCGGGCGGCACTTCGCCAAGAGGCAAGTTGGCCACGGCGCAGAGTTGACCCCAGGTTCGGGGGTCGTCGCTCATTCGGTGAGTCGCTTCCAGCTTTCGTCCTTGAACGCGGTATACGTATACAGGCATAATGGCTCCTATCGATATTGAAAGTCCGGGCTGGCCAGGATCAATCCTCCCAGCCGGGCGATGAGTAATCGGTTGCGGCGCTGTTCCAAATCGGGGGGGGTGGCGATGCTGAACCAGGGGCGGGGATAGCCGTCTTTGGGACGGAGCAACTGGGCCGAAAGCTCGGAGCTGAGGGGCTTGCCGCCCAGCAGCAGCTGCGAGAGCTTTTGCGAGGGATTCGGGTCGTCGGCCGACACGCGGCGCCACCATTCCACGCGCAGGCCACCGATTCGATTTTCGGCCAGCAAATGGGCAAAATTCATGCGGTGGATCAGGGTGCTGCTGGACACCCATTCCCGGCTGTCCTCGGGGTAACCGGTGGGCGGGGCGCATACGTAGAGAGGCTGGCCCATCCGGTTGAGCCAGTTGTGGTGGTTGCGGTCGACCTGCATCTGGGCGTCGACGGCGCGGACGGCGCTGAGGAAGTATTCCAGGGGCGATTTGACCTTGCTGGGATGGCGGGCCTGCTCCCAAAACTGAGGCGATTTCACCAGTTCTCGCAAGACTTCGGCCACATCCCCCTGGCTGTCCGTGTAACGCCGGGCCAGCAGCTCGACCAGCTCCTCGGGGGGGTCGTCGGCGACAAAGCGACGGGCCAGCTTGTAGCTCAGAAACCGGGCCGCCGAGGGATGGTGGGCCAGCCGCTGCAGGAGCTGCTCGCCTTCTTCCAGTCCGCCCCCCGGCGCCACCGCCTGGCCCAGGATGGTTTTGGCTTCGGCGTCGTGCTGGTCGGCCCGAAAAAGGAACTCGCCCTGCTGGGCATAGCCCAACTCCTGTCCAGCTCCCAACATCTCGCGCAGGTTGGGGTTGTCGGTCTCGGGATAGAGCACCGTCCAGCCGGTCAGGGCTCGGGCCAGCTCGGTGACGTCCTGTTGACTATAGCCTCCGTCGACGCCCAGGGTGTGCAGCTCCATGACCTCGCGGGCATAGTTTTCGTTCAGCCCCCCCTGTTTGCGCTTGAGCGGCTGGCCCGGTCGCAGGCGCGGCTGCTCTTCGCGTGGGGCAGCCTCGAACTTGACGTTGAGCGTGGTTTTACGCTCGGGCTGGGCGGTGGAGCGGGCATTGCCCAGATAGAAGAGCATGGCCGGGTGGCGCGCACTGGCCTGCAGCATGGGCTCGAACTTGCCCAGACAGTGGGGGCGAATGACGTTCTGCTCGTAACTTTGTAGATTGTAACGCACGCTGCCATCGGCAGCGTTGACATTGAAGTGGTTGAACCAGAAGTCGACCATCACCTCGCGCAGCTGGAAGCGGCTGTAGCGGGCCCGGTGCAGCTTGATCAGGCGCAGTTCTTCGAGCAGGTCGTTCTGATCGCGGTAGTCGACCTGCTGCTTGAATTCGCGCAGCCGAGCCTCGTAGATCTGACGCTCGCGCTCGGAGCCCTGGGTAAACTTCGCAAGCCCCTCTTTTTCAGCCATCGCTACCATACGATCGCGGTTGCCGTAGCGGCGGCGGACTTCTTCGGGGGACTGGCTGAGCAGCGAAAACTGCTGGCTCCGCGCTTCCCATTCAGGGTCGGGGCCCTCGGGATGCAGTTGGGCTTCAAACCAGGATTCCAGCCCTTGTTGGGCGACCTGCTCGACCTGGCCGGGCAGGGGCCCGTAGCTCATCCGCTGCAGCAGATGGCGGGCAGCCTGCTCCTTGCTCAGCCCGGCCTGGACATAGGGCAACTCGGCCAGGGCCGGGAGGGAGAGGGCGAGCACAACGATAGGGACGGCGAGCTTCATTTCTTAAAGGAAATTGGCTGCCCCAACCTGGACCCCTGCGAGGCTCTGGCGACCAAGAGAGGACGTCTTTGCCGGGGACAGAACCCAGGGTGCTCGTGGAACTCTTCCTGGCCATCCTCTGGTTGGCACTCAACCTGGAACTCGCCTGTCGGCTGGCTCGCCGCCTCAAAGCGGAAGCCTCGTTCCTGCACCTGGCCACGGCTCTGGGTGGCTGCACGCTGCTGTGGTGCTTGCTCGCAGCCGGGCTGTCGCTACTCGACCAGCTACGACCCACAGCCATTCGGACCTGCCTGCTACCCGCTCTGGGGCTACTGGTCTACAAGCCAGCGCTATCGGGCTATATGGCCGAACTGATCCGCCCCTGGACCCCTCCGTTTCGGTTGGGCATGGCTTCGTCTCTGGCTCTACTCACCGTGGCCGCCACGGCCCCCAACACGCATTGGGATGTGCACACCTATCACTACACGATGCCCAGGCTCTATTTGCAACACGGCAGCCTCTATCACACCGAAGTCGGCAGTTATAACGGGCTGGCTGGCACCTGTCATCTGGTCTACACCGTCGCTATGGGTTGGGGCGGAGAAATGTCGGCCAATCTGTGCGGCATTCTCTATCTTCTTTTGCTCGGATGCAGTCTGGCGGCGCTAACCGCCGAGGCCGCACCGCTGGCGTTGTTGATGCTGATCGGGTCGCCCCTGTTCATCGTGCAATCAAATGGAGGGCTCACCGACCTGCCCTCAGCAGCCTACTCCATGCTTCTACTGGCTCACTTCCTGGAACAGCGTTGGGCGTGGTCGGGGTTATGGGCCGTGGTGCTGGTGCTGGCCAAGCTCACCGGAGTCCTGGCACTGGTCAGTCTTTGGCCCCTGGTTTGGCAGCATTCCCGACGCCTGGTGGTAGCCAGCATGGCTCTAGGGGTCCTGGGAATTCCCCCGCTGCTGTGGTTTTCTCCCCTGGGTGACGAATGGAGGTGGAGCTATCTTTTGAACGGCAGTGCCGATGCGCTGACGCGAGCCCTGCTCTGCGAGCTGCCCGGCTGGAACCTGCGCCGCTGGCAAGAAACCCTCAGTCCCTGCATCCTGCCCGGGCTGGTCGCCAGCCTGGCCCTGTCGGGCAACCATCGTCGCATCGTTGTAGCCCTGGGCTGGGCGTGTTTACTGTCCGGGCTGCTGCACCTGCACTCGCCTCGCTATGCGCTGTCGATGGCCGTGTGGTCACTGGTCCCGGCCAGCATCGGTTGGGCTGCCCTTTGCAAAGGCGAGGCTCGAGCGGCTCGCTTCACGCTGGCTTTCGGGCTGGCCGTATCGCTGATGGTATCGGCCGCCTCGTTGGTGCGTCCCCTGGCAGCGGCCTTGGGACGGCCCGACCGTCAGGCCTACCTGGAGGCCCGAATTACCCCTTTGGAAGCCTATCGCTGGCTGGCCACCCAGCCCTACAAGCGCCCCCTGGTATTGGATAGTCGAGTGTATCTGGCCCCGGTCCCGTGTCGGATTCTCAGCGCCGAACAGATCGCCGGCTGGACATCCGTCGATGTCATTCAGCACGTCCTGGAATTGAACCCGGATATCATCCTGTGGAATACGAACTCCGACCTTACGATGGGTGGACTTCTGGGGCGCGCCTACTGGCTGAACGGCGAGAAGAAACTGCTTCCCGAGGAATGGCTGAGCCAGCTCGAACCGCAACGCCTGGAGAGTATTCCCTATACTATCGGCTCCTGGGATCTCGATGCCCGCGGCCAGGTTCTCTATACGGCAACCCGTTTTGCGCCCGTCGTCTACCACCGCAACGGCATGCTGGTCACGCTGTGTCCGCGGACGGATCTGGAGAGGTTCCTGAAAGACCCGAGCATACGCCGCAAATCGAGACAGCCCTGAGAAACAAAAACGCCCCCGCCGCCTGAGGCGTGGGGGCGTTGCCTCTCCGAGGTCAGGATCAGGCTGCCTTAGGGGCCGGCTGTTCTTCAGCCACCTTCTCTTCTTCCTTGGGCGCATACTGAGCCAGGAACTCGGACTGATTGCCCTTGGTCTCCAGGGCCCGAGTCAGGGCCTCGTCGGGGTCGATCATACCGGCACCCTGGGAGTTGGGTCCCCACTGGCCCGGCAGCTTGTCGGCCGTCGAGGCCAGGATGAAGCGCACCTGATCCGGAGACAGATCGGGGTTGGCCTCAAACATCGCCGCCACCAGACCGGCTGCGATGGGGGTGGCCATCGAGGTGCCCGGCAGGGCCTGATAGGCCATCGTATCGTGCAGTTCGATACGGGTGGTGGCCTTCAGCAGGCGGTTCAGTTCGGCCTGAGCCGTGTTCTCGTCGGTCTTCAGTTTGGCAATGGTCCGTCCACTCAAACCCATAGCGGCGAAGGTTTCGTTGGGCAGGCTGCTCAGCACCTCATAGGGCATATCGTCGAGGCCCTTGATGGCCTTGTGCAACACGCCATTCTGCAGTCCACTATTCATTTTGTCGGTGCTGGGTGCCAGGGCTGCAAAGATGTGCTCGCCGGGGGCCACAATGTCGGGCTTCAGGCGGCCATCCTTGGTGGGGCCACGGCTGGAGAATTCGGCCATCGTGTCGTCGGAGCGGTCGGGAGTCTCCTTGTCGTCGGCCGCGCCCACGGTGATGGCGTGGGGGCTGTTGCCGGGTGAGCCGACGGTCTTGCGGCCCGGGCCCTCGTTGCCGGCTGCGGCCAACACCACGATGCCGGCTTCATAGGCTGCCTGAACCGCCTGGTTGATGGGGTCGTTTTCCCAATCCTTGCTCGAAGGTCCGCCCAGCGACATGTTGATCACCTTGATGTTGAGAGCGTCCTTGTTCTCAATACACCACTGCAGGCCCTTGATGATGTCGGAGTTGCGGCCGCTGCCTTCGCCCGACAGCACTTTGACGCCCACGATGTTGGCCTTGCTGGCCATTCCCTTGTGGATACCGTCGCTCATGGTGCCGTCGCCGGCAGCGCAGCCGGCCACGTGGGTGCCGTGACCGTTGTCGTCATAGGCCATCGGCAGGCCCTGAACAAAGTCGGCCTGGCCCAGCAAACGTCCGTCGAAGTCGGGGTGGGGGTGGACGCCCGTGTCCATCACGGCGATGGTCACGCCTTCACCGGTGTACTTGCGGGTCAGTTCGGAGTCGAAACGAGGAGCGGAGAGACTGGGAAGGGGCACAAAGGGGTCGACCTTCTTGTCGGCCTTCTTGGGTTTGGCCTTTTTGGGCTCTTCGCTCTCTTCGCTCTCGGAGAGTTCGTCGAAGATGGGAGGAAGGAAGTTCTGAACCCGGTCGGGGACCACACGGAAACCACGCTTCTCCAGCTCAGCGGCCTGCTTGTCCGAGAGGTTGGTCAGATAGCCGCCCACCAGCTGCAGGTCCTCTTCGACCTCGCCACCTACGGCTTCCACCTGGGCTTTGGCACTGACTTCCGACTTGAACAGGTCGGAGCCCTTGGGAGGCATGACGATGTACGAGTCCATCTGGACGCTGGAGGAAGTCTGTCCCTCGCTCTTGGGACGCGCCTGATTCAGCGTGAAGTTGCGCAGGATTTGCTGGGCGTTGCCTTTGATGGTGTTCATTGCTGCGGGTCCTCGTATCCTCTGTGGTGTGGTGGGATGTGTTCGGCTTACAGATTAACGGCCAAGATGTAAACACGGGTGTCAAAACTTTTGCCATATGGTCAACTTTGGTCAAAATCCTCACGACCCAGGGCGGGTTGTGCTGTCTTGAAAGCATTCTTGATGATGCTACGATGACTGCATGCGGACAACGGTGACCATCGACCCCGACACCCGAGCTCTTCTCGAAGAAGAGGTGGCTCGCACCGGACTCTCCTTCAAGCAAGTGCTCAACCGTGCGGTGCGCACGGCCCTGGGGCCTCGAGTCCGCAAGTATGAGGTCGTGCCGCTCTTCTCCCAGCCTTTCCCCAGTGAACTGGGGAGCTTCAATCGACTGGGGGAAGAATGGGAGCTTGAGGACACTCAGCAAGAGCTGAATCGATGATTCTTCCCGACCTCAACCTGTTGCTCTATGCTTACAACCCCCACATGCCCCAGCACGAGCGTGCCTGTCGTTGGTGGGAGCAAGTACTGAACGGGGATGAACTGATCGGGCTACCCCACGAGATCCTGTCCGGATTTGTTCGCATCGCTACTCACCCTCGATTGGGCGCGGCCGCGGTTGCGCTGCAGGCGGCGCGAACGGTGGTGGAAAGTTGGCTGGAAGTCCCCCAGGCGCGGGTGTTGTCGCCAGACGCCGTGCACTCTTCCCGGATACTCGATCTCCTTCAGCAAGCTCAGGCGCGGGGCTCGTTGGTGTCCGACGCCGTCCTGGCAGCCTACGCCTTGCAGCATCGAGCCTGCCTGTATACGAACGACGGCGACTTCGCGAGATTTCCGGGTCTGAACTGGAAAAATCCGCTACTTGACAGGTAGAAAGGTCTCCAGGCTCAGGCTGCCCGCCTGGCGATAGAGACGGGCGATGGCCAGTTGCACATCAAAGCGAGCCTGCACTTCCTGCGAGCGCGCCTGCACCAGCAGCCTCTGGGCGTCGGATACTTCCAGCGAGTTGCCCACGCCCACGTTGTAGCGCTCGCTGGCCAATCGGTAGTTCTCTTCGTTGCTCTGCAAAGCCGCCTGAGCGGCCGTGAGCCGCGACAGAGACTCTTGCAGGTTGAGCCAGGCTTCGGTGGCCTGCTGCTGTACCTGCAACGCCAATAGCTCCTGGCGGCCTTCGGCCTGGACCCGAGCCGCCTCGGCCGACTGCACCCCGGCCCCCAAGGTCGGCTCGTTGATCAACGGCACCGACATGGAAACGCCAACTCGCCAGCTGTAGGGCTCGGGAATGAAGGTTTGCTCTGACCACGAGTAGCTGTAGTTGGCGTTGAAGCTAGGGTAATACTGAGCTTCGGCATTGCGCAAACGGGCCTCGGCCGCTCGCACGCTGGCGAAGGCCGCCTTCAGGTCGGGACGGGTATCCTGGGCCTTTTTCACGGCGTCATCGCGCGACCAGTCGGGCTTGGGCAGGGCCGTATCGGCAAACTCGAAGCCAGGGCCTTGAGGGAGCCCCAGGGCGGTTTCGAAGGCCACCCGAGCCTTCAACTCATCGTTCTGGGCCTTAATCAGGGCCACCCGAGCGTTGGCCAGATCGGCTTCAGCGCGGGTGACCTCAATTTTGGCACGGCTGCCAGCTTCGAAAAAACCCTTGGCCCGCTGCAACTGGGCCTCGGCATTACGGACGTTGTCCTGATTGATCTTCACGTCCTGTTGCGTGCGCAGCACCGTGAAATAGGTTTCCGAAACCCGCAGCAAAAGGTTCTGGATGGCGTCGCCACGCTGCCACTCGGTCGATTCCTTTTCGCGGTCTGCGGCATCGAGACCGGACTGTGTCTTGCCAAAGTCGGTGATCAGCTGGTTGGCCGACAATCCCACGCTGTAGTTGCGCACTCCGCCAACACGTACGACTTGCTGGCCTCCGACACCGGCATTTTGAGCTTCGCTGTAGCTGAAGTTCACGTTGCCATTGAGGGTGGGGAAGTAGGGGGCCGAGGCTCGACGGACCGCCGCCTCGGCCTGCGCCAGCTGAGCATCGGCGATCTTCAGGTCGGGATGGTGCTTCATGGCCAACACCGCGGCTTCAGCCAAAGAAATTGGCTTGCGAGGCTCCTCGGCCATGGCACCCAGGGTCATCAATAAAGAGAGCCCAACTAGCCAACGCATGCCGGGGCAGGTTGGCCTTCCCTGGTCTGAATCCTGCAGGGGCCGGCGGGTTGGAACGAAAAGCCCCGCAGATCATGGACACACGACTGATCGTTGAACGACTGCATCCGGCGGCGCAGTTGCCCCGCAAGGCCCACGCCTCGGACGCCTGCTTTGACCTCTTCGCTCCCCAGGCCTATGAGGTGGCAGCGGGGGAAAGGTTGGCCCTGGGCCTGGGCATCGCCCTCCAACTGGAAGAGGGCTGGGAAGCTCAAATTCGCGGGCGCAGCGGGTTGGCGAAAAGGGGCATCGAGGTTCATTTCGGCACCATCGACCACCTGTATCGCCTGGAAGTGAAGGTTCTGGTTCACAATGCCAGCGGAATACCCTGGAAGGTACAGGCCGGCGACCGGGTGGCCCAAATGAAGCTTGCTCGCATATGGGACGTTGAAGTGTTGGAAGGGCCCGTGAGTTCCACCGAACGCGGCGGACTGGGCTCAACAGGACGTTAGTCCTACCAGAGCCCCAAATACATGCGGGCCTCTTCCGAGGCGTGTTCCTGGGGGTTCCAGCGCGGCGTCCAGACCAGCTTTACCTCGCAGTCTTTAACGCCCGGCAGGCGCTTGACCGTCATCCACACAGCGCTGGTGATCTCGGGGCCGGCCGGACAGCCCGGGCTGGTCAAGGTCATGTTGACGTCGACCACACGCGTCTCGGCATTGGGCAGCACCTCGTAGATCAGTCCCAGATCGACGATGTTCATGCCGATCTCGGGGTCGATGACTTCTTTGATGGCCTCGCGGATCTCTTCGGCCGAAGGCAGCTCCGGCAGGGTTTCTTCAGGGGTGGCAACTTCGCTCATCGGTTCCTCAATCGGGTAGGGTCACGTGGACCCGCCCTTCTTTCACTTCGGTAGGGTAGACCTCCAGAGGCACAAAGGCCGGAGGCGCGGTGACTCGCCCTGTGCGCACGTCAAAGCGAGCCCCGTGACGCGGGCATTCGATCTGGCAATCGCTCAGCGTTCCTTCGCCCAGCGGGCCGTCGTCATGGGTACATCGGTCCTCGAAGGCGTAGAATTGTCCCTGGCACAGCACAGCGCAGATGCGCTCCCCGCCCACGCGGAAGACTCGAACCCGCTCGGGCTCGAATTCTTCCGCCGCGGCAAGGGGAAAGGTCGACATCAGTTACGTCCCAGGGCCCGGGCCATTTTGTTCTCGAGTCGAGTGGCCAGCCACTCGCCCACGGCCTCGTGTTCGAGGCGATTGATCACCTCGGCGAAGAAACCGGTTACGAGCAGGCGCTCGGCTTCGAAAGCGGTCATGCCCCGAGACTGCAGGTAGAAGCGCTGATCGCCATCGTAGGTGGCAAAGCTGGCTCCGTGGGTGCAGCGCACGTCGTTGGCCTCGATCTCCAGGCGCGGCATCGAATCGGCTCGGGCCTGGTCGGAGAGCAGCAGGTTGCGGTTCTGCTGATAACCGTCGATCTTCTGGGCTCCCGGTTCGCACAGGATGTTGCCCGCAAAAACCGAGCGAGCCCGGTCGGTGAGGGCCACGTGGCAGAGCACGTCGGACACGGTGTTGCCCACCCGATGGTTCTGCTGGGCGTCCATATCGTAATGCTGACGACCCTGAGCCAGCACCACACCGAGCACTTCAGACTTGGCCCCTTCGCCCACTAAATCGCTCTCGACGAAAGCTTTGGTGAGGCGGGTTCCAAAGCCGGCGAAGAACATCTGGAAGTGTCCGTCCTTCTCGACTTTGGCGTGGATATTGGGCACTACTCGGGCCTGGTCGTTCCACAGATTGACCAGCACATAGCGGAACTTGGCGCCGGCGTGTACATGCACTTCCACGGTGGGCGTGGCCAACAGGTCGCCTTCTTCAGCACTGAAGACCTCGACCAGGGTCACCGAGCTGCCGGCGGCTACCTCGAGATAGCTGCGGGGTGCGGCCAGGCCATTCCCTGCATAGTGATGCTCAACCAGCAGCGCGCCTTCGCCGGTGGTGACGTCCTTGCCGGCCTTCAGGTAGGTGCCTCCCTGGAAGACCGCTCCGTTCAGAGCGGCAAACAGGTTGGCCTTGGCCTGGGGCTGGATGGAGAACAGGGGAGCCTGGAACTGGTCCAGGGCGCCGAACTCGATGCCGGCTGGGGTTGCCTGCATGTTCAGGTAGCCGAACTTGCTGGTGGGCTTAACCACACTGGCGTTCTCGGGCTTGACTCGGTCGGGGTCGGTGCGACGCCAGACCTCGTCCCGGTGAGTGGGATAGGGAAGTTGTAGCAGGCGCTCGAGCGAACTCTGGCGGACCGTGGCGAAACGGTCCTGGACCAGCGAGTCCAGCCCCTGCACCTCGACGGGGGCATTCAAAGTGGTGGTCATCAGCCGATGGATCCTTCCATTTCAAGTTGAATCAGGCGGTTGAGCTCGACCGCATATTCCATCGGCAGCTCCTTGATGAAGGGCTCGAAGAAGCCGTTCACAATCATGGCGATGGCGTCGTTCTCGGACATGCCGCGGCTCATCAGGTAGAAGAGCTGCTCATCGCCGATCTTCGAGACGGTAGCCTCGTGGCCGATGTGCACATCCTTGTTGTCGATCTCCATATATGGATAAGTGTCTGAACGGCTCTGCTCATCGAGCAGCAACGCGTCACAGCGCACATTCACCTTGACGTTGTGGGCATTTGGAGACACCTTGACGAGTCCGCGATAAGAGGTGCGGCCGCCGTCTTTGGATATCGATTTCGAGAGCACCGTAGACGCGGTATTGGGGGCGTGGTGCACCATTTTCGCACCGGCGTCCTGATGCTGCCCCTTGCCCGCGTAAGCGATGGAAAGCACCTCGCCGCGAGCCCCTTCTTCCAGCAGATGCACGGCCGGGTACTTCATGGTTACTTTGGAACCCAGGTTGCCGTCGATCCACTCCACGGTGGCGTTCTTGTAGGCGAAAGCCCGCTTGGTCACCAGGTTGAACACGTTGTTCGACCAGTTCTGAATGGTGGTGTAGCGGATAGTCGAGCCTTCTTCGGCGATCAGTTCGACCACCGCCGAGTGCAGCGAATCGGAGGCGTAGATCGGAGCCGTGCAACCCTCGATGTAATGCACGAAGCTGCCGGGCTGGGCGATGATCAGGGTGCGCTCGAACTGGCCCATGTTCTGGGCGTTGATGCGGAAGTAGGCCTGCAGGGGAATCTCCACCTTGACGCCCGCGGGCACCACGATGAACGACCCACCTGACCAGACGGCCGTGTTCAACGCCGAAAACTTGTTGTCGGCGGTGGGAATCACCGAGCCGAAGTATTTGCGCACGATCTCGGGGTACTCGCGCAGACCCGAGTCCATGTCGAGGAAGATGACCCCGAGCTTTTCCAGGTCTTCTCGAATCGAGTGGTAGACCACTTCCGAGTCGTACTGGGCGGACACGCCGGCCAGAAACTTGCGCTCGGCCTCGGGGATACCCAGGCGGTCGAAGGTCTTCTTGATGTACTCGGGGACGTCGTCCCAGTTTTTCTCGGCACCTTCGTTGGCCTTCATGTAATAGTGGATGTCGCCGAAGTCGATTTCCGACAGGTCCGAACCCCACTCGGGCATGGGCTTGGAGTTGAAGATATCCAGGGCCTTCAGGCGCTCTTCCAGCATCCACTCGGGCTCGTTCTTCTGCTTGGAAATCGTCTCGACGATTTCGCGGGTCAGGCCCTTGCTAGACTTGTAAATGTAGTTGGCCTCGTCGTGGAAGCCATACTTGTAATCCTGACCGATCTCTTCTAGAAGTGCTGCATCAGACATGGTTGGCCACCTTTCCTAGGCGCCTACGGCCTCGAGGCCATAGGTCTTGAGAATCTCGTCGTAGCCTTTGGCTTCCAGCTCGTGGGCCAGTTCCGGGCCTCCTTGCTGAACAATGCGTCCATGCACAATGACGTGCACGAAGTTGGGCTTGATGTGGTTGAGCAGTCGCTGGTAGTGAGTGATGACCAGCACACCCATTTCCGGGGTGGTCAGTCGGTTAACGCCTTCGGAAACGACCCTCAGCGCATCGATGTCGAGGCCCGAATCGGTTTCGTCCAGAATGGAGAGTTTGGGCTTGAGCATGGCCATCTGCAAAATCTCGCAGCGCTTTTTCTCGCCGCCGCTGAAGCCTTCGTTGACGTAACGCTTGGCGAAGTCCTGATTGATGCCCAGGTCCTTCATCTGAGCGATGAGCTCCTTGCGGTAGTCGAGCAGTTTGACGTTGTCGGCTCCGCGGATAGCCTTGACCGAGGCCAGCAGGAAGTTGGCCAGGGTGACGCCGGGGATGGACGTAGGATACTGGAAGGCCAGGAAGATACCCAGCTTGGCCCGCTCGTCGGCTTCCATCTCGTTGATGTTCTTGCCTTCGAAGAGGATTTCACCCTCGGTAATCTCATAGTTGGGATGGCCCATAATGACGTTGGAAAGGGTGCTTTTTCCCGATCCGTTGGGCCCCATCAGTGCGTGAATCTCACCTTTGCGCACGACCAGGTCGAGGCCGCGCAGAATGGGTTTGCCAGCCACGGAAGCGTGAAGATTTTTGATTTCCAACAAGGGGGTATCGGACATAGGGCACCTCTTTCTAGATTGGTAAAAGTTTGCTGAGTTGCACGGTGACTTTTTCGTTCTCGCGCGCATTCTGTAGTCGAACGGCTTCGAGGCGCATATCCTCGAGGGTGGTGCCGTCGAGGATACGCATCAGTGTCGTTTCCAGGTCGTAACACAGGCGACGACTGACGCAGCCCGTGCTGGTGCGGCAGTTTTCGGAGCGCATCTCGGGAACGCTGCAAAGTATGGGGTCCATGTCGCCTTCGACAGCGCGGATAATCTCGCCAATGCTGATATTGGCAGGACGCCGGGACAACTGGTAACCCCCCCGTGCCCCCCGGGTAGATTGAACCAGGCCCTTGTGCCGCAGCGCATTCAGAATCTGCTCTAAATAACGCCGGGGAATCTGGTTCTCCCGGGCGAGATCAACGACTGCCATCGGCTGATCCGGGGCTCCGCAGGCCAGAGCCAAACAGGCTCTGAGACCATAACTGCTTCGTGTAGACAGGCGAAACACGGGACTCCTCTCAGGCAAGATGTGGCTAGAAGGTATTATACTTGAGTTGTTCTGTCAAGTTTCTATCCTGTACAAAACCTGTTAGACCTCTGCCAACCAAGCGCCGATTCCCAGGCAAACCGCAAAAATCCTACCAGCCAGCCAGGAATTCAATCCTGAAGCCCTCGACACTATGTTCCCCAGGTCCCGAAGCTCAAACCCGGGCCGTGGGCAGGGCTTTCGCTCACCAGTTCGAAGGCCGCCCCTCCCAATGAGTCCCCAACCCGGCAAGAAAATACCTTTATCCGTCCAGGTAGTGGTGGGAGCGGCGCTGGGAGCTGTGCTGGGCTACGTGTTCAAAGAGCAACCTTACCTCTTTGGAATGGGCAACGAAAGTCTCGGCCTCCTGGGCATGTTGGTGATCCGACTGCTCAAAGCTCTGGCAGCCCCACTGATTCTGTTCGCCATTGTCGACGCTTTCGTACGCACCCAGTTCAGCTGGCGCCAGGGAGTTCGACTGATTTCGATCTGCCTGCTCAATGTTTCGGTGGCCTGCACTCTGGGATTGCTGCTGATGAATCTGGTGAAGCCCGGTGAACAGTGGCGGGGCAAGATCGACTCGCTGCTCAACACGGTACCCAAGGCCCAGATCAAGGCCCCACCCGAGTCGGTGTCGCTCAATCCTATCGAAAATCTGGCGGGCTATGTACCCGAATCCTTTGTCCAACCTTTTCTTAACAACAATATCATCAGCATCGTGCTGGCCGGGGTGCTGGTAGGGGCAGCCCTGCGTCGACTGCGCCAACAAACGCCCGACGACCCCGGGGTAAAGGTGCTGATCTCCGCGGCCAATGCCGGCTTTCGACTGCTGGTGCAACTGCTGGAATGGGTTGTCCATCTGGCGCCGTTCGCCGTGCTGGGAGCCACCGCGGATGCGGTGGGGCGCAACGGACTGGACTACCTCAAAGACCTGTTTCCCTTCGTCTTTATTATTCTCTTCGGGCTGGCCTGTCACGCTTTGCTGTATTATCCACTGGTGGCCTGGTTGATCGGTCGCCGCAATCCTTTGGAGTATCTCCTGGGATGTTCCGACGCGGCTCTGACGGGTCTTTCCTGTAACAGCAGCCTGGCCACAGTGCCTGTCACTCTAAAGTGTCTGACCGAGAAGTTGGGCGTTTCCGAGTCGTCCTCGCGCCTGGCCGCCTGCGTGGGCACCAACCTGAACAATGACGGCATTACCCTCTATGAAGCCATGACCGCCGTATTCCTGGCCCAGGCCCTGGGTGGCGATTTGACGTTGTGGCACCAGATCGGCATCGTAGCCGCTTCCATCATGGCGGGCATCGGAGTTGCCGGCGTCCCCGAAGCCGGACTGATCGTGCTGCCTCTGGTGCTGGGCTCGGCCGGGCTGCCCAGCCATGTGGTCGAGGGCGCCATTCCCCTGATTCTCCCGGTAGACTGGATCATTGCCCGGGCTCGAACCGGGGTCAACGTGATGAGTGACATGGTGGTTGCCGTCATGCTCGACGCTGGCGAGACCCACGATGAAGTCATCGAAGCCAGCCTGCCCCCCTCGATTCACCCCGGCGAAATCGAAGAAATTTCCTGACCTCAGGGAAGGGCGTGGGGGCAAAACAGAAGCTCCTGCCGATAGAGTCGCTGAACCATCTCTAAATGAGCCGCTTCGGGTGGGAGCGGTTGCCCTTCAGCTTCCCAGTAGGCCCGAACCTGTTCCAGGCTGCCGTAGGTGTTAGCCAGCAACTGCAACAGACGAACCTCTTCGCGAGAAAGGTCCTGCCACGGCCCGCGCCGGACCCTGGCCTGGTTCTGCAACGAGATGCCGCGCATCGAAGTAACCTGAAGGGTCACCTGAGGATGGGTCCCCAACAGGGTAGTAAGGCTGATTTCGGGCTGGCGCAGGGGAGCCTCGGCCAGCATCAGATAAGCATCGAGGCGATCGCGGTCGAACAACTCTTCCACCACTTCCCACTCCTCCCAGGGCTCAAGCGGTGGGACGCAAAAGCCTGGCAGCAGGTGACTCAGGCTCCAATCGCGCGGCTCGTACCAGCGCACCAACTTCAGACCTGCTCCTTCGATCAGGGAGCGAAAGTCGCGCACTCGATAAGGCACATCATGAGGATTGAGAAAGCGGTCGACGAACTCAGGGTCGTTCAGCCCTGGCACCACCCCTGCGGGCCCCAGTTGGGGGGGGAGTCTGCCCTGGCTCTGGGCAGCCGCTTCGAGAGCTTCCGTCAGGGCACGGCCCTGACTGAGGCGCTCCTGAAGCGGCAGATGCTCACCCAGTCGACGCAGAGCCCGGGCCATGCGATACAGTCCCGAGCGCCCAAGCTCTCCGTAGACAAACAGCCGCATGACCCCTCCGGGAGCCAGCATTGCGGCCAGATTACGCAACGCGCGGGCTGGGTCACCCGTGTGATGCAGCACCCCTGTGCAGTGAATCAGATCGAACCCGCCTACTGGCTTCAGCTGCTCTGGCAGCTCCAGCAGGTCGGCCTCTACCAGCTTCAGGTTGCTCAATCCGAGTTGGCGGGCCTCCAGGCCGATCTGTTCCAGGCCCTTACGGTTGACGTCTATGGCGGTGACCTGGAAGTGGGGGTAGAGTAAAGCCGCCCCCAGACAGCTTTGACCCGTACCACAACCCGCGTCCAATACCTGCCAGGGCGCCCGCGAGGGGGCCTGGGACAGACTCAGGATCCAGTCCAAATCGGGGTCCCCCGATACCCCGGGCTGGCGCTGGGGATAGGGATACTGCTCATAGAAATCGCGGATGCGGCCGGTTACCTCGTGCATGTACGGGCCTTCGAATCGCGAAATGCTAACCCTGCGACTCCCACCAGCGACGCCCGATGTAGTGCCAGAAACGCTCGGCGCCGCGAGCGTGGAACATCAGGTGGCCTTCAAGCAACTCCAGGGCGCGCTGCAAGTCCTGTGGCTGCGGTTCATGCTGTGCCATTTGAGCTGAGGCCAGGGTATAAAAGCGCAGCAGGTGAGCCACCAGGGGTAGCATACCCAGTCGACCCAAGAGATGAGGGGGCTCCAGCAAATGTTTGCGAAACAGCACGTGCTTGAAGTAGCCCACGACCTGCTCGGGATACCACGACGGCAGGCGCGATCCCAGTTCGGCAGGATGGATGGTGGCGCCGAGCAAGCGACTGAAGAAGGGGTCGCCATGTTCCAGCGACTGCATCAGCTCCTGGCTGAGTTCGATCGGCTGCCCCGCTGTCTCCAAGAACAGCGTCAGTGCCTTCACCAGATGATCGGCCAGCTGCCCGAGCTCGGGCGACAGTCGAGGCGATTCGTCCAGGCTCTGCCAGGCCCCCGTGTGTGCCACCCGGGCCAGGCTCAGCGTCAGCTTAAGCAGATTAAAGTCCAATGGGGCAACCAGGGCCTGCAGCGCCCGCTGCTCCAGATCGAGATACTGATCCCAGCCAATATCCAGATTCTCCCACAACTGGGGCCTGAGGTCGGCATCGCAGCTGAGCTGGCCAAAGCGACTCTCCAATTCGGCCCGGTGACGTTCGAGTGGCCCTCCCCATTGTTCAAAGACCGAGGTGCAGACGAAGCTCAGCCCGATGTACACTCCATCGGGGGTGGGCCAACCCCGAAAGGGGAAGTCCTTGCACACCTGAGGCTTATGTTCGTAACCCAACTGCTCGTGAATGCGACAGCGCGACTCGGGGCTCAGATAGGAGCATCGCCCCCGCTCGTCCCGGGCCAGATACAGTCGGCCCCCGGGCAACTGCTGCACGGGAATATATCCAGGGGCAGCTCGCAGACGCTGGTGGTCGTCCGGGCGGATTTCCACTTCGAAGGTAAAGCAGCTCTTCCCACAACTCTGGCAATCATAAGCGAGGTCGGGCAGATGCACCTTCATCGAGGTTGATAAGGATGGCTGGCGTCAGTCCAGAACATCAATCCGTCATAGCCTTTTTCACGGGCGATGCGAACTTGCCTTTCCACGCCCTGATTGGGATCGGCCTCGGTAATTTCTACTCGAGCCCCCTCGGGCAGATTCAATTGAGCCCGGTCGGGCAGGTTTTCCATGGGTTCATAAACATGGAAGCTGTAGACGAAGTCCACGGGACGCCCCTGAAAGTGCTGACTGAGGTAGCTCCAATACTTGAGTTCCCGAAAGTTCTGCACGCCCACCGTCAGCGTTGCCCCGGGAGCTTCCTGGATGAACACTTCCACCAGGTTTTCCACAAACTTCTGCTTGCTGGCTTCGTCCCCCGCGCACCCGTGAATTTCGTTGACCAGGTCGAACATCAACCGCTGGCCGTTGACCTCGGCGTTGCCAAACTCTCGGATAAAGGGACGCAATGTTTCGATCAAGCGGGCGCCGGCCTCCGGGCTGCGAAAGGCCTCTTTCAGGGCCGGGTTGGGAATGGCGCCGTCGAGCAAGGTGAACATCTGCCGGTTCTGGCCATAGCGCTCAGCCAACGCCAGATACTCTCGCATGGACTGAAAATCGGTTGGGCTCAGGGACTGTCCCTGGCGCAAGTCCAGCCCGCCCATCCAGCGAAAGCTATCGTGGCCCGCTAATTGCTGCTGACGAAAGGTCTCTTCTACCAACGGTCGGGCCCTCTGCCACTGATGCAGGTCGCCATACACAAAGTAGCGACTCAGGCCCATCTGCAGGGCGCCGGATTTAGGCGTGCCCGGTCTGTCTTTCAGCAAGGGCCGCACCACGGCAACCTGTTGAGGGGTGGTATCGTCGACCAGTTGCTGGCTCTCCACCCGCAACTCGCCCTTCGACCAGCCCAATTCACGGGCCGGGCTCAAGAGCAGTCGAATGGATCGGATGCGGCTCGGGTCGAATCCTTCGTCGGTTTTCCCCTGCTCATCCACCTCGGCTCGGCTGGGCCGGTATTCCAACTGGTGTCCCTGACCTTCGGTCCAGCGCGTGCTTTGCCGATGTCCATGTTCATCGGTTGCCTGCAGGCTGACCACCAGTCCAGGGTGGGGCGAGACGACCTCCAGATGCAATCGCTTCTGGCTCCAATCCTGCGGTTCGCGAAACGATTGCGAGGGCGGCACATAGATGACCTGGTTTTCGACCGTGGCCACCGGGGTGCGCTGAGGCAACTGCAGGGCAGTGCCCTGTTGGACACATCCCGACAGCCCGCCCAGCGCAGTGAGGGCCACCAGCGCATACGGCTTCCAGCCCAGACCTTCAGAGGGCGCCTTCTCGAAGCTCTCACTCGGAACGGATGGCAAATGGGGCAATCCAGTCCCTGGTTTCGCGGCCAGAGGGGATTTATTTCGCAGGCTGGAGATCACTCCCCAAATATAGTGAAAGCCACTGAAAAAATGCTCAAGTCAGCAGTTCGTAGTCCATGGTTTCGTATAACACCTGGCGGCTGCCATTGTGACTCAACATCACGGTCAGATTCGCTCCAGGCCGACCCAGGTCTTGATGATGGGTGAAGTCTTTCTCGACTTCTTTGCCATCGAGCCAGAAGCGACAACGCGATACCTTCTTGTTGCCTTGAACCTGAGTACTGAGGAGCGTTGCAGGTAAGGCCCGCCCGTGCATCAACAGAATGCGATCATCCTGACCGTGAACCACAAGGCGTTGCAAGAAATGATGAATGACGAACAGCACCAGCGACGCGACCACGATTACTCCAAGGCAACGAAAGGGATGGTCGGCCGTCAGGCCAAGCATCCCATCCCAAGGAGGCTCAGGCAGCTGGGGGATCCGCTTCTTAGGGAAACAGGCCTTACAGATGCTGAGCAGCGCCCGGGTAATCTCGAAGCTCGGCAACAGCATCAGAGCATAAAAGAACCAGGCTGTGAAGGCGGGTAGACGGAACACGCCTTTCCGAAGCCGCACTCGGCGGGGAATGGGAGCTTCACAGGGGGTCATAGCCAGGATTGGTTCGCCAGCAGTCCCTTGCCGCCTTTGACCTGGATGGATTTCTTTGTTTCGACGGCGGCCGCCACCATCTCGCGAATGGGACGCACCCAATCAGGTTGATCGACCTGCAAGGTAGGGTCGGTAAGCCGCGGACGGTCTACCCAGCAGGCCACCGCCCCTACCAAGCCCACCGGATGAGGCGCCTGAAGCTGAACACCCTGAATCAAACCGAGCAGATGACTCCCCCCACGTGGCGTACGTCGTCCGTTCACAAAACTTCGAAGCACGGTTTCCAGGCCGGGAGCAAAGGCGAAGGCACCTTCCACTCGCCCGCCGGGAAGCGCCCCTTGAAAACGCCACACTTCCGGACGACCATTCCAGCAATAAAGCTGATCGTGCACCCAGTCAGCCAGGCCCCCCGGGCTGTGAAAGTACACTCGGTCCTGCAACACCTGCAGGGTGAGTTTCAACCCCGGATAGAGCACGGCCAGGTCGCCCAATAATCCGCGCGCCATCGGCACATTGGCCTGCAGTTGAGGGCCCAGACGCAGGCGGATGCGGCCGGCCTCGAAACGCAGTTGCTGGCAAAACGCCGCGCACAGGAAGGGCTCGCTGAACACCACGGGGCTGTCCTGGTGGCTGTGAAGGATGTGCCAGCTGCGCTCGTTCCAGGGCGGCCCATCGTCTTCCAATACAATCTCGCGCCCCACTTTCAAGTCGATGCGCTGCACTCTCAACTCCTGCGCCTGCTCGAGACTATCGCTGAGCAACATGCGCAGCCATTCCAAGAATCCCCGCTCATCCTGACTGCCCAGGTACATACTGGGACGATACTGGGCCGAGTGGCGCAGGTCTCCCAGTGTAAGAACCTCCTTGCGCAGGCTGATGTCGGGCAACCAGGGCCGAATCACGTTGCGCAAGTCCTTCCAGTGCTCGGGCCGAGGCCGTGAGGGGAAGACGAAGACCTGGCTGCTTTCAAAGCGCGACACCTGCAAGCCATACCCCTGTACGCCCGGCCCCAGCAATTGCCGGGCCACTCGAGGGCCAAACAGGGCCACCACACGCGGTTGATACTCGCGGATCAGACTGGGAATGTTGCCCTCACTCAGGTAGACATGGCCGATGCCAAACTCGGGAAGCCGTTCCCAATCGCGTGGCGACAGATTCTCCGGGACAAGCCCGTAACGTGCCATAGCAGGCCAGAACGGGTCGACCGGATCGACCCTGGGAATCTGGGCGAATTGTGAGGCCGCATCAGGCTCGAAGGAGCAGAAGACCACGGCCAGATCGTGCCGAAGTATCACAAGGCGTGACTTCCCGACAGCGTAGAGCGAACCTCCGAGCTACAGCAAAAAACCCTGACAGAATCAGGGTTTTCTTTGGTGGAGCTGGACGGATTCGAACCGACGACATCCTGCTTGCAAAGCAGGCGCTCTCCCAACTGAGCTACAGCCCCGTTCGGGGTGGTGGGCTTGGCTGGACTCGAACCAGCGACCTCATCCTTATCAGGGATGCGCTCTAACCACCTGAGCTACAAGCCCGAACGCTAGGGTAAGTTAGCACTTTGTGGTTCCGATGTCAACGATGAGAACCTCGGCAAAGTTGCAACAACCTGTCGGCCGCTGCCTCAAACCCCTCTTCCGAAGCTCGTCGAAGCGCCTGAGTGGCCAGACGCTCTCGCTGCTCGGGGTGATCGAGCAACTGGCGGATAGCCTCCCACAGCCGCGACTCGAGAGCGGGGCCGCGGGCGAGTACGCATGCGCAGTCCTCATCGGTGACCGCATCCACTCCATAGCTGCGCACTGCCACCGTGGGACATCCAGCCGCCATTGCCTCCATGATCGTCAGCCCATAGCTCTCGTGACGAGAACATACGGCGAATACCTGCGCACGCTGCAGCGCCGCCCACTTGAGAGCTCCTCCCAGGTGTCCAGGAAAGAGCACCCGGACCCGCTTCAGTCTCGAGGCCAGCTGTTTCAAGCGTTGCAAGAAACGTTGCCCCATCATATAACTCGAACCTCCCACGATGGCCACCGTAAGCCCAGCGGGAATTTGACCGCGCTCCTCGCCCAACTTGAGAGCGCGCAACAAGGTATCCTGGGACTTCTCGGGGGCGATGCGTGAAAGCGTCAAAATCAAAGGGGCACGCGGGTCCAGTTGCCACTGCCTTGCCAGTTGCTCCTGAGCGGCCCGTATCTCCTCGATGGCAGGCATGGTGCAGGGAGCGCCCCAGGGTACCACCTGAACGCGCCCCTCGGGCATCGCGGGATAACATCCCTCCAAAATGCCCAGCATCCGCTGCGAAGGCACCACCAGCGTTCGGCAATGCTCGGCCGCCAACAACTGCTTTTCAAACACCAATCGTAGCACATCAGGGCAGGGGAACCAGCGCAGTTGGCGATGCATCCAGGTCCACCAGAAAGGGGGCAGAGCATCTCCCAGATAGAATCGCTGAAAATAGTCCACCACATCGACGTGCAGAATACACAAACAGCTCAACCCGGCCCGACTCAGCCTGCCGAAATCGGGGCCCTCGGAAACATCGTGAGAAAGCACCACCGGCCGCTCGCGCTGATCCAGCAACCAGGCCGTGGCCTCCTTCTCAAACCGCCGACAGAAACGTGCGTAAGCCAGTTCGCTCAGTTGCGACGGAATCGCCTCTCCCAAACTGCCGACGCGCACATAATCGACCCCTTCGGGGGCCCGAGGACCGCTACCCAGCAGAGTGACCTTTACATCGGGGCGCCCTTGCCACAATCGACACAGACGCTCACACACCGCGGCTCCTCCTCCCAGGGGGACAGACTCAGAATCGTAACCGCCATGGGCAGCCGTCATGACCACATGCATCGAGCGCAGTTGGCCTGTACAGGAGTAAAGCCCTTCCTGCCGGGGAAAAGGAATAACCCAGTGTAATAAAAGGAGAATCGACCCGTGGCCAAGACCATTGCCGACCCCACCATGATCCTCAAACCCGGATGCATCGAGGGGTTAAACCAACAGATCACCAACGAACTGCAGGCATCTCTGCAATACACCGCTATCGCCAGCTACTTCGACAGCGAAGGGCTGCCTGCGTTGGCTCAGCACTTCACCCGCCAGTCCGACGAGGAGCGCACCCACGCGCTCAAGTTCGTCAAATACTTGCTCGACGCCGGTAGTCGCCCCATCTTCAAGGGCATTCCCGAAGTCCGAAACGACTTCAAATCGGCCCAAGAAGCGGTCCAGTGCGCTCTTGAGCACGAACTGAAAGTCACCAACCAGATCAACGACCTGGTGGCCACGGCTGCCAAACAGAATGACTACATGACCCATACCTTCCTGCAGTGGTTCGTCACCGAGCAACTCGAAGAGGTCTCCTCCATGAGTACCCTGCTGCAGATCATCAAGCACGCCGGGCCCAGCCTGCTGCTTGTGGAGGACTACGTCCGCCGTCAGACCGAGGCCGCTGGGGCCGCAGAAGCCGAAGGCGAATAGCCCCTTCTCACCTCAGGGCGAGGCCGGCTGGCCTCGCCCTGTCCGTCGCCGTGGTAACAACCTGGAGCGAGCTGTACACATCGCTGTAACACCGTTCACTCGTCCCCCTCTCTCGAGCTCACTATCCTCAAGAGGACGACAGCACCAGAGAGACAGGAGTGACCGCAATGTACCAAGTCGGGAATATCACCAACAACCTTAACCTCAACCTCACCCCCAACATCGGGCAGCAACTCATCGCCGCGTTGCAAACCATTCTGGGCGGTGCCCAGGCTGGCGGTGGAGGTTGCCCGGCCTGCGGAGGAGGCGGTCAGGGCGGTCCCTTTGCAGGGGCCATGGCCGGTGCCGGCGGAGCAGGCGCCTTTGCGGCGGCCGGTCCCGGATTTGCGATGGCCGGTGCCGGAGGAGGCCTCGGCGCCCTACAGAGTAACTTCGGTGGTGACCCCTCCATGGGTGGCTTCGGTGGCGATCCCTCCATGGGTGGCTTCGGCGGCGATCCTTCCATGGGTGGCTTCGGCGGCGACCTGAGCGCCTTCGCCGGAGACCCCATGATGGGCATGGACCCCTCGATGATGGGCATGGACCCCTCGATGATGGGCGGCGACCCCTCCATGATGGGCATGGACCCCTCGATGATGGGCGGCGACCCCTCCATGGCGGGCGGGGGAGACCCCTACCAACAGGGCTTCCAGGCCGGAATGCAGGCCGCCCAAATGCAGCAGGTCCTGCAGCAGGTCGTGGGCGTCATCTCCCAACTGCTCGGGGGAATGCTCAACGGCGGAGGCATGGGCGGGGGCATGGGCGGCAACCCAATGGCCGGTGGCCCCATGGCCATGGCCGGCTCCGGTTTCTTCTAAATAAGCCACTTTCCGAGAAAAGCCCCCCGCAAGCCACGGGGGGCTTTTTTATGTTCTCACCTCAGCAAAAAGGAGTCGAAAACATGTTCGCCAACCATGGGCATTGAAAGCACTTCAACCCGCATGGGAGGGAACACCATGATTGAGACCCGCCGAGCCCGTCGCCTGCATTGCGACGAAATCGTCGACTGCGAAAGCCAGGGGCGCGTACAAAGCGTGCTGGTGCGCGACATCTCGTGGGGTGGCGCACGCCTGCGTGGCCAGCGCCTTCCTGCCCCAGGGACCATCCTGCGCATCTCGGCCGTGCTGGGCATCGCTCGCGAATGGATCTTCGCCCAGGTGTGCTGGGTCAACCAGGAGCGCAACGAAGCGGGCATTCGCTTCCTCGAGCCCATCTCTCGCATCCGCCAAACCTGGGTCAGCGACCTCGTCGAGGCGCCCCTGGGCCCCGAGCGTCGCCGAGACATCCGCGTCCCCACCGAAGTCTACATGGAAATCAAGCTGCCCGGGCGCAGCCGCCCCTGGGAGGCCCGCAGCCTCGACCTCAGCCGGGGCGGAGCCCAACTTCGATTGCCCCAGAGCGCGGCCCGCAAAGGCGACTATGCCGACGTCTACCTCTGCCTGCCCTGGTGCATGTTGGAACTCGCGGCCCAGGTCGTACGAGGCCCCGAAGAAGGCCAACCCTCGGTCCGATTTTTCGGCCTTACGCCTGGCGAGGACGAAGCCCTAACCCAGTTCGTCAACCACCAGATCGGCCAGAACTGAGGCGCTTTCCGGGGCCTGCTCGAAATACAGACTGGGCTCAATGGCCTCCAGCTCGCCCAGCCAGTAGCCGCCCCCTGGGGCCAACAGCCAGTCCACCCGGGCATACAAACAGGGAGCGGGCAGCTGTTGCAAACACCGCAGACTCCATTGAATCAGAGAAAGCGAGGGCTCAAAACGCGAAAAGCGGCCGCCCAGCTCGGCCTGCACCCGGAAATCACCGGGCGTCGGTCGCTTGCACACCGCGTGCGCCAGTTGCTGGCCGAAGAACACCAGCGAAAGCTCACCTTCCACAGCAACCGAAGCCACATAAGGCTGCACCATCCAGCGGTGCCCGGCAGGAACCTCCAGGTCGCCTCGGGTTCGCACCGTATGGCGCGAACCCGCCGACACCCGCGGCTTGACCACCACCTCGTCCCAGCCCCGACGCCCACGAATCTCTTTCAAATCCACGTCGCCTTCGGGCCACTCGGTGGGCACCACCGGTATACCGGCTGCCTCCAGCTGATCCAAATAGATCTTGTCGTGATTCCACTCCACCACTCGGGCCGGGTTGACCAGCCGGGGCACGCGCCGCACCCAGTTCAGATAATCCCCAATATGCTCGACATAGTCCCAGGTCGAACGGATCAGGCACAGATCGTAGCCTTCCCACTCCACCGAAGGGTCGTTCCACAGCCGGGGCTCGGCCTGCACCCCTCGCTGCCGCAGCGCCTCGAGCAAGAAACGGTCGTCACCATCGAGTTGGGGGAAAAGCGAACAGGTCGCCAGTGCAACCTTCAAATCAGGGATTCACCTGCACTTGCTGAACCCGATACTTACCACCCTCTTTGAAGAAATTCACCGCCAGCGTGCCCTTCTTCTTCGAGAACACAGCGTTATACATGATCAGACCATTTACCTCAGAGAAGGTCGAGCGGCTCTCGTCGATCGTGCGACTTTTCAGAGTTCCGTAGTCCTTGTGATACATATTGACGTAGAGCGACTGAAACGCCTGAGGCGTCTGAATGGCCTTCATCTGCTCGGCCCAGGTCGAATAAAACTGCTTATGATTCTTGGCGTTATAGCCATCCATGGTCGTGCCGACCACGGCGTCTAGCGCCTTCAGCTCTTCCTTGGAAATGCCGGGAACGTCAGCGAAAGCCTGTCCGGCCCAAAAAACCAGGGCCAGACCCAAAGTCAAGAAACGATTGCGTGTCATCATGCCCCATGCTTAGCCCCTGACCAGACGATTCCTTCGATCCTCGAGACAGAAATTGTCACCCAAACGCCCCAAAATCACCCAGATCGCATAGGCATACAGGGGGGCGTGAAAGGCCTGCTCGGCCAGGGCCTGTAAGGCCAGAGCCTGCCAGGGAAATCCGAAAATCAGGGCCCGACAGCCGGCCACCAGCACAGCCTTGGTCAGCATCTGGCTGAGCCCAATCGCAAACAGCAGGTGCCAGGGCTTCAAAGGCAAGTGACCCGCTGCGTCTCGCCGTGTGATGGTCCGATACAACAAGGCGGGCAACATCCCCGCCAGACCGGAAGTCAACGTGAACACAGGAATAAACGGCCCCCCCGGTTTCATGATGTAACTCATCACGTCGGCCAGCGCCCCCGTCCAAAACCCTCCCACCGGTCCCAGCAAAAAGCCCGAAAGCACAATGGGAAAACCATTAAACTTGAGAGCATAGGTGCCGGGCAACGTGGGCATCAACTGCAACGCAGCCGAAAAGGCCACCAGCAAGGCCATCAACGTGATCGATTGAGTTCTCACCTGACAGGCATTCTGGATTGCCTCGGGCATCCTTGCAGGCCCCGGTTGCCTGGCGAAGAATCCAAGCCTCCCGATGAGGAGGTTCAGGTGAGCAGAGACGGATGGTTTGACGGCAAGGGCATTGACTTGCTCCGCGATGATTTTCTCGAAGAACACCCGCGCTGGAAGCGCTATATCGCCGATGGCCAGATCACGGCGGCGGAAATTCTCGAGCAAGAAAACTGCATCATCCAGATGCTGCAAAAGCTCGAACCCAGCCTCAACGACGAGCAGCACGCCGAGTTGACCAAGGTGCTGCTGGAATATGAAGTTCTGATCAACATGGCGCTGGTCCACTACCCTTCGGTGATGGACGCCGAGCGATACTACAAACTGAATGCCCCCGTGGAGGACTCGGTCGATGGCTAAAAAAGTATATGCAGAGCTTGATTTCGAAGCCAAGCAACAAGACAAGCTCTATATTCGTCGCCATTCGCTGGCCCACATCCTGGCTCAGGCCGTGCAGAAGCTCTATCCCGGCACCAAGTTGGGCTTCGGCCCCCCGGTGGAAAACGGCTTCTACTACGACTTTCTCTTCCCCGAACCCATCAGCGACGAGGCCTTTCCCGCCATCGAGAAAGAAATGCGGCGCATCATCCAGGAAAAACAGCCCTTTGAACGGCGCGAGATGACCGCCGACGAGGCCGTCTCCATGCTGCAAGGCCAGGGCGAGCACCTCAAGGCCGAATACTGTCAGGAGCTCTCGTCGCGGGGCGAAAAGCTCTCCTTCTACAGCAACGGCCCGTTCGACGACATGTGCGCCGGACCCCACGTGGAGCACACCGGCCAGATCCCCACCGACTGCTTCCAGATCGACGCCCTGGCCGGCGCCTACTGGCGCGGCGACGAAAACCGCGACATGCTGACCCGCGTCTACGGACTGGCTTTCGAGAACAAGGCCGAACTCAAAGAATTCCTGCGCCTGCGCGAAGAAGCCAAAAAGTTCGACCACCGCAAGCTGGGCAAAGAACTCGAAATCTTCACCATCTCCGATCAGGTGGGCCCGGGGCTACCCCTCTGGCTGCCCGCTGGCACCGTGCTGCGCGACGAACTCGAGTCGCTGGCCAAAGAGTGGGAGTTTCAAGACGGCTATCAGCGCGTGGCCACCCCTCACCTCACCGATGGCAAGCTCTTTGAAACCTCGGGCCATCTGGCCCACTACAAAGAGGGCATGTTCCCGGCCATGGTCATCGACGAGAATCGCGAATACTATCTCAAGCCGATGAACTGCCCCTTCCACCACCTCATCTTCGGCCATCGCCCGCGCTCCTACCGCGAGCTTCCCCTGCGCCTGGCCGAGTATGGTCAGGTGTATCGCTACGAAGGATCGGGGGCCCTGGCCGGGCTGTTGCGCGTGCGCGGCATGTGCATGAACGACGCCCATATCTACTGCACCCCCGAGCAACTCAAAGACGAGTTCACCCGCGTGCTCGACCTGCACAAACGCTACTACGAAATGTTCCGCCTCTCTCACTACTGGATGCGGCTCTCCACCCACTCCCCCGAGCGGTTGGGAGTCAAATACGTCGACCTGCCCCAGGACTGGATCCAATCCGAGGCCATCATCAAGGGCATCCTCGACGAAATGGGCATCGAGTATCACCTGGGAGAAGACGAAGCAGCCTTCTACGGCCCCAAGGTCGACTTCCAGGTTCGCAACGTGGTGGGTCGCGAAGAAACCGCCTCCACCAACCAGCTCGACTTTGCCGTGCCGGCTCGCTTCAACCTCACCTACATCGGCGCCGACGGCCAGGAACACACGCCCTACTGCATTCACCGCGCCCCGCTGGGCACCCATGAACGCTTCCTGGCCTTCCTCATCGAGCACTTCAAAGGGGCCTTCCCCACCTGGATGGCTCCCTTGCAGGTACGGGTCATCCCCGTGCATCTCGAGAACTTCGGCGACTATGCCCAAAAGCTCAGCCAGCAGCTCTTCAAGGCCGGTTTCCGCGCCGAAGCCGACCTGGGAAGCGACTCCTTCAACAAAAAAATCCGCAACGCCGCCACCTCGAAAATTCCCAACGTCTTCATCGTGGGCGAACGCGAACAGCAGAACGAAGAAGTCACCTGGCGTCGTTACTGCGTCAAAGACCAGGTCAGCCTGCCCTTTGCCCGGGTACTGGACATCCTGAAACAGGCGCGTTCCCAGCGCCTGATGGACAACTTTGCCGATGTCGAATTGCTCAATCTAGCCTGAGGAGGTCCCATGTCTGTCTATAAAATGGTCGAAGTCGTCGGCTCTTCCAAAGAGAGCTTTGCCCACGCCACCCGCACCGCCGTGCAGCGGGCCAGCAAAACCCTGAGGGGAACCAGCTGGTTCGAGGTCAGCGAAATGCGCGGCACCATCAAAGATGGCGATATCGACGAATACCAGGTCAAAGTCAAAGTCGGCTTCAAACTCGAAGACGCCTGATACCCCGTGCAGGTTTGCCCCCCGGGGCGAACCTGCTCGTTCAAGAGAGAGAACCAGTATGGAAACTCGAGACTCCTTTTTTCAATTCGTTTGCTCTTATCCGGTGGGACCCAACGAGCACCGAGCCCCCTCACATTGGCTCGACTGCCAAAAAGTACGCCACTTCCTTACCCTCGAAGCTTACCTACGCCAGCGTCCGCTGCTAAACACGCATACGCCAAGCATCATCGACTTCGGCGCTTTTCCCGGCTCGCTCTTAAAGACGCTCCGACTCTTCCTCAAAGAAGAAGGCCGCGTCGACGGAGCAGGGCTTGCCGGTCCTCCCGACTTTCATCAGGAACTCGAGCGCTATCACATCGGCTTCTTCAACTGCGACCTCGACCCGCTCATCCGCCCCTATCAAATGAGGGAGCCGGTACCCACCCGAGTTCCCCAGCCCGACTCCAGCTACGATGTCGTCTTTGCCACCGAGGTGCTGGAGCATCTGCTCGACCCGCTGTATCTGCTTCGCGAGGCAGCCCGTCTGCTCAAGCCCGGCGGTTTGCTGGTGATCACCACCCCAAATCAGGTGACCCTCTCCCATCGCCTGCGGCTGCTCACCGGCAAGTCCATCTATCACCCGCTCAAAGAAAGCATCATGTACACCAACCACGATTGGAGGCCCCACATCCGAGAGTACACCATGGCTGAATTCCTTCAACTCCTCACCGATGGCGGGTTTGATATCCTCGAAAGTAGCTTCATCAACATTTCCGACGATGACCCGCGAACCTGGGGCTGGAAACATCCCGCGCTGCGCCTCACCAAGTTTCTCAGCCAGCCTCTCATGCGCATTCCTTCGCTTCGTCAGGGGCTGCTGGCGGTCGGTCGGGCTCGAAAGCCCTGAAGGAGTGGCCCCCCACCCAAGGAACCCCATCCGATGCTACTTCAGGAGTTCCGTCCGGCCTACGCCGCTCTCTTTGCCAAAGCTTCCCCGGCCGAGGCCCTCTACTATCAGGCCTCACGAGGCAAGTTCGAAGTCCTGGTGCAGCTCATGGAGCCCCTGCTGCCCGGCCCCCAGGCCCGCGTGCTCGAGCTCGGCACCAGCCAGTTCTCCCCCCTCCTCAAGTCCCTTCGCCCCCAATGGCAGGTGTCCAGTTGGGACCTCGGCGAGGGCTCGCGGGCTCTGGCCGAAGCCGGCGGTGTCGAGTTCCACTGGGGCGACGCTCTGGTGGGGGTTCCCGACAGCCTGAAAGCCTCTCAATTCGACCTCATTCTCTGCAGCGAAGTCATGGAGCACCTGCAGGGCAATCCCCACAGAATGTTGCGTCACCTCAGCAGCCTGCTGGTCCCGGGGGGTCACCTCTTGATCACCACCCCCAACCTGGCGCGGCTCTTCAATCGCATCAAGCTGTTGCTGGGCCGAACACCGCTGGAAACCATCGCAGCGCAAGACGACTGGGGGGGGCACATTCGCGAATACACCCGCCGCGAAGTCGCCGAATTCTGCCGGGCTACCGGCCTGACCGTCGTGCGCGCCGAACATGCCATGTATTGGGACGAAGTCGATTTCCTCATGACCTCCGGGTTGCGCTATTGCGACCCCGACGGCCGCTTCGTCTATCGGCCCCGCTTCCGGGGCTGGCGCAAACTCTACGGATTGCCATTTTGCTGGCTGTGCAACCAGATCGCCCTGCGCATCCCTTCCCTGCGCAACGGCATGGTCTTCGTAGTCCGCCGGCCCTAGCCCATCAAGATCTTCTCCTCCGGATATTGCACCATCGACGGACGCACTCGCGTCAGCGCCACCACCACCGTCAACACCCCCAGGCGGCCACAGAACATCGCCAGCGCAATCAGCGCCTGGCCGAAACCGTCCAACCGGCTGGTCAGCCCCAGCGTAAACCCACAGGTGGAAAAGGCCGAGGTCGTCTCAAACAGCGCCTCGTCCAGCGAGGCGCGCTGGGTCACCAGCAACAGCCAGGCAATGGTCATACAAAAGACCCCCGAAAGCACCAGCACGGCCGCTGCCTTCTGCACAAACTCGGCGGGCAGGCGCCGGCCGGCCACGGCGATCTGCCCGCGCCCGCGAATCTGGGCCACCACCGCCAGCACCAGCACGGCCAGCGTGCTGGTGGTAATTCCCCCGCCCATCGAGGCCGGCGAGCCGCCCACGAACATCAACAGACTCAGCACCAGCACGTTGCTGGCATCCATCTGAGAAAGGTCCTCCAGCACAAAACCCGAGGTGCGGGCAGTGGCGCTGTGAAACCAGGCCATCAGCAAACGCCGTTGCCAGGGCGAATCCGAGAACAGATCGCCGGGTTGTGAGAAGCCCACAAAAAGCAACATCGTCCCACCCAGCAGCAACAGCGACACCGTGACCAGCGTCAGTCGCGTATGCAACGACACCCTGCCGCCCGGGCGCCAGCGCCATAGATCGGAAATCACCGGAATGCCAATGCTTCCCAAAATCACCAACCACGACAGCGTCACCAGCGTGCCCGCGTCGGTGGGGAATCCCGCGGGCGCGGTGGGCGAACCCGAGAACAGATCGAAACTTGCATTGCAAAAGGCCGAAATCGAATGCCAGAAGCCCAGGTAGGCGGCCCGAGCCCAGCCGAATTCAGGAGTCCACAGCAGCCACAAAATCAAAGCCCCGGCCACTTCGATACTGAACACGCCCCAAAGCACAATGCGCAAAATTCTTAAAATCGAGGCCGTCGACACCAGCCCCAACGAATCCCGCAAAGTCACCCGATCGTCCAGCGTCACCGACCTTCCCAGCAACAGGAACACGGCCACCGAAAGCACCATATAGCCCACTCCGCCCAACTGGATCAACACCAGCAGCACCCACTGACCCAGCAAACTCAGGTCTTTTCCGGGCGTAATGATGCTCAGGCCCGTGGTGGCCAGGGCCGAGACCGAAGTAAAAAACGCCTCCGACCAGGTCAGTGCTCGCTGGCTGCCACAGCCGGGCCAGCGCAGCGCCAGTGTGCCCAGAAAAACCAGCAACGCCAGCCCCAGCACCAGTCGCAGAGCCGGCTTAAAGCGCTGTATCCCCAGGTTGCGGGCCGGCCCGGTCTGGCGGAGCCTGTGCCCCACCTCACTGGCCACCGCCAGTCCCTGACCCCGCAAATCCACGGCTTCAGGGCTCCCAAGATTCCAAAGCGGCAATATCGCTATCGCGGCCGATCACCACCAGCACATCGCCCGACTTCAGCTGCTCATCGGGGCCCGGCAGCGTGCAGTTGCGTTGACCTTTAATCGCCACCACGGTAAGTCCCAGGCGCCGGCGCAAATCCAGTTGCACCAGCGTGCGTCCGTGCAGCCGAGCCGGGCAGGTCACCTCGCTCACGCTCAGTCCGGGCTCCAGTTCCAGTCGTTCCAGCACCCTGCCTTTGGAAGAAAGTTCGGTGGCCAGGCGCACCCCGGCATCGTGCTCGGGCAGCACCACGGCGTCGGCCCCAACCTTGAGAAGAATCTGCTGCTGGCGGCGCGTCAGCGCCTTGCACAGCACCTGAGGAATTCCCAACTCCTTGAGCAGCGAGGTGGCCAGCACGCTGTTCTCAAAGGAATCACCGATAGCCACCACGGCGGTTTGAAAATATTCGGCCCCCACCTCGCGCAGCGCCGCCTCTTCGGTGGCGTCCAAACACACCGTGTCGGGCAGCTGAGCGGCGGCTTCCTGCACCAGCTGAGAGTCCGAATCAATGCCCAGCACCCGATGCCCCAGCTCGTGAAGCTTCAGAGCCAGGCTGAACCCAAAGCGCCCCAAACCCACCACCAAATATTCCCCGCGCTGTTTCACCAGAGCCACAAGTTGGGCCCCCCCTCCAGGACTCCTGCCCGGGTGCGAGAACCGGTGCGAGTGAAACGCCTGCATCAAGCGATAGGCTGGCTCCCGCTCAGTGGAATGGGTGCCCTGCTGCTGCTCCTGGTGGTGCCCTCGCTCAAGTGGCTGGCCCTGCCCCACCAGGATCTGGTGCTGCTGGCCCTGGGTGGGGGCTTCCTGGTTGTCCAGGCCTTGCTCAGTGCGCTGGTGCTGCTGCGCAGTCTGCTCCTCCTCGTGCAGCTCAGGCACTCCACCTCACCGCTGCCCCACGGGGCCGAGGCCGAACGCCCCTACCGATTGCCCTCTCCGGTAGCCCTCTGGCGCTGGTTTCCCTTCGTTCAGGTGCAATGGGAGTGGGTCGAACCCCAGGCCAGCGTCGAGCTGTTGGGGCCCCACGAGCAGATCGTCCTGGCCCGGCGCGGCTGCTACTCCAAAACCATCCGGCGCTTTCGCATCAGCGACTTCTGCGGCCTGGCGCGCATCCGCTTCGAGCGGGTCCAGCACGGCGAGTTTCAAGTGCTACCCTCGGCCGGTCGTCTCAGCCAGCAGCCCCTGATGATCCGCTGGAGCAGTGGCGACGAAGTGTCCGACCCGCGTGGCGAGCCGGCCGGCGATCGCGTGGACATGCGCCAGTACAGTCGGGGCGATTCGCCCCGCACCATCTTGTGGAAAGTCTATGCCCGCACGCGCCGCCTCATGGTGCGGGTGCCCGAGCGCGCCCTCTCGGCCCGCCCCAAAGTATGCAGCTACCTGGTCACCGGTCCGCGCGACGAAGCCGCAGCCGCCGTTTGCCGCGTGCTGATCGAAAGCCAGTTGCTCGGCCCCGAATGGCGCTTTGGCAGCGACGGCCTGCCCGGCCACGACCATCAACGCCAGGGGGCCCTCGAGCGCATCTGTCGCTCGGCCTGCTCGCGACAGCCCCAGCCTCATCAGCTCCAAGAGTATCTCCAAAAAGCCCAACAGGATGGCTATGCCCAAAGCGTCATCGTATTGCCGCTCGACCTGGCGGGCAAAGCCGACGAGCTCCGTCAGGTCCTCAGCCGCAGTCCCGTGCCCAGCCACCTCTGCCTGGCCATCGACGGCCAGCCCGGCAAAGCCCGGCTGTCCTGGTGGCAGCGCTGGCTCGAGCCGTCCGCCGCCCAAGACTTGCAATCCCAGTTGCAGCAGGCGGCTGACTTCTGGAAGGGCTTCCCGGGCAGCATCTCCCTCATCGACCGCCGCAGCGGCACGCTGCTGGGCGACCTGCAACAATTTCAGCGCCGGAGGCCCCGATGAGCTTCTGGATTCTGCTGCTGCTGTGGTCGGCGCTGGGCTATTTCGATCGGGCTCTGGTCACACCCCAGGGAGGGGTTCCCTGGTGGGGCGCCCTGGGCGCCGCGCTCGGCGTCATCACCTGGAAACAGGCCTCTCGGCGCAAGCTCAAACTGGCGCCGGCTCTGGGCCTCCTGCTGGCCCTGTTCCTGGGCACTCAGGGCCTGCTGGCGCTGGGCGACTCCCTCACCTCCCTCTCGGCCGGTCTGGGCAGCGACGGCTGGGTGCTCACCCGCCAGCGCCTCAGCGCCGCGGCCACCCTGCTGCTCTGGGTGGGCGGCCTGCGCCAGCTCAGCCATCATTACCCCAGCGCTGCGGCCCTCGAAGTTACCGTGGCCTGCAGCCTGTTCGTGCGCGCCCTCGAGGCCCATCGCGACGGCTACATCAATCGACCCTTCCAGCTCGTCGATCCGCTCTGGCTCAAAGGGCTCGACCCCGCCCCCTACTTCCTGGCGTTGGGCCTGCTGGCGCTGGTCGTCGGCCTGCTGCTCTCCAGCCAGCGCCCCGGCAACCGCCGTTCCCCCTGGGACCTGCCCCTCTTGCTGGCCCTCTTGCTGGGGCTGGCCCTGTTCGTCCCCCAACAACGCCTCAAGCAGGTGCTGGAACAATTCGGCCTGGGCAACCGTCCCGGCCAGGAAAATCGCCTGACCCCCCCGGGCAAGCAGCCCCCGCCCAACAATGGCACATCCCAGGGATCCAGCTCCAAAGACGAGCCCTCCTTTGCCGACACTCCGCCCCCCCCGCCCCCCAAGCCGGTGGCGGTGGTGCTCTTTCGCGACGACTACGAGCCGCCCTCGGGCGTCTACTACTTCCGCCAGAGCAGCAACAGCCAGTACAACGGCCTGAAACTGGTGCAAAGCAACGACCCGCGTTTCGACCAGGACGTGGCCAAGGGCTTCCCCACCCGCTATCCCCAGCCCAACACCCAGGCTGACCCCCTGGGCATGAAGTTGCCGCCCTTCGACGCCCACACCATGCGCCCGCTGTCCACGCGCGTGGCTCTGCTGGCCCAGCACAGCAAGCCCTTCGGCCTGGACAACCCCTGCGGCTACTGGGCCACCAACAATCCCGACCCAACCCGTTTTCAAAAAGCCTACGAAGTCGAAAGCCAGGTCTTTGACGCCGAATACCGCCAGCTCATCGGCACCCCGGCTGGCGACCCCAGCTGGGACGAAGCCAGCTGGCGTCACTACCTCGAGGCCCCCAAGGACAGCCGCTACCGTGAACTGGCCGACCAGATCGTGGCCAACCTTCCCGAAGATCGTCGCCAGGCGCCCCTGTTCCGGGCGGTGGCCATCAAACTCTGGCTCGACGAGAACTGCACCTACAGCCTCAAATCCCCCTCGGCCCAGGCAGCCGATCCGGTCAGCCACTTCCTCTTCGGTGAGCGCGTTGGCTACTGCGTCTACACCAGCCACTCGGCGGCCTTCCTCTATCGAGCGGCCGGGGTGCCCTCGCGCATCGCCAGCGGCTATGCCGTGCCCGCCAAACAACGTGCCGATGGTAGCAGCCTGCTGGTGCGCAGCAGCGACGCCCACAGCTGGCCAGAAATCTACCTGCAGGGCGTGGGCTGGCTCGAACTGGACATTTCGCCCAAAAAGAATCTCGAGCCCGAGCACGATCAGGTCGACAACAACCTCCAGCAAATGCTCGGCGACATGGCCCGCAAAGACAAAAAAGAACAGCGCCCCGAAGACGACCGCCCGCCCTTCGACTGGCTGGCCTGGCTGCGCAGCCTGCTCTATCACCTGCTGCGGGCCACGCCCTGGGCTCTGCTGGCCGGCTGGCTGCTGCTCAGCCTGGCCAAAGTCTATCGACGCCTGGCTCCCTGGCTGGTTTCCGGCCCCGACCTGCCGCGCCTGGCCTACCTCAGCGCTCTCGATCTGCTGGCCCAACAGGGTTGCCTGCGCCACAGCGGCGAATCGCGCGAGGCCTTCGCCCGCCGCCTCGGCCCCCAGGTTCCGGCCCTGCTCGAATTGACCCACCAGCACCTCAGTCGCAAGCTGGGCCGAGGCCAAACTTGCAACCCCCAGGCGGTGCGCCAGGTGTTGGGCCAGTGCCTGCGGCAAATCGCCAGCCGGCCCGCCCCGGGCTGGCGCAAGAATCTAGGCTGGCTGGACCCCTTTACCAGCCTGCGAGTTCGATAACGAGGAAATGAGGACGAACCACCCTTGAGCGCATTGGATACACCACGAGAAGTCCTGAAACGTCTGGAAGACCAGCTGCGTTATGCGGTCAAGGGCCGCGAAAGCATTATCGACCTGGTGCTGGTCGCCTTGCTGGCCGATGGTCACGTGCTGCTCGAAGACTACCCCGGCTCAGGCAAAACCACCCTGGCCAAGGCGCTGGGCGAGGCCATCATCGACGACATCGAAGATGACGATATCCCCAGTTTCCGGCGCATCCAGTTCACCCCCGACCTGCTGCCCTCGGACATCACCGGAGTGTCGGTTTTCGACACCGAGTCTTCCACCTTCGAGTTCCGCCGCGGACCGGTCTTCGCCTACATCGTGCTCGGCGACGAAATCAACCGCACCTCGCCCAAAGTGCAATCGGCCATGCTCGAGGCCATGGCCGAAAAGCAGGTCACCGTCGACAACGTCAGCTATCCACTGGACGACCTGTTTTTTGTCATCGCCACCCAGAACCCGCTCGACCTCACCGGCACCTACCCCCTGCCGGTGGCCCAGCTCGACCGCTTCCTCTTCAAAATCCGCATGGACTACATCGACCGCGACTCGGAAATCGCCGTGCTCAACACCCGCCTCGAGCGCAGCACTCCCGGTTCGCTGCAGCTGCCCCGGGTCACTCGCGGCGAAGTGGTCCAGGCCCGCAAACAGTTGCAAGAGCTGATCTACATCCATCCCAAAATCAATGCCTGTCTGGTGGACATCGCCCGGGCCATTCGCAGCCATCCCCAGGTGCTGCAGGGCATCTCCACCCGCAGCCTGGTGCTCATGGCCCCGGCCCTGCAGGCGGCCGCGCTGCTGCGGGGTCGCGACTATGTCAGCGACGATGACATCCAGTGGTTGGCCCCTTACGTATTCGGCCATCGCATGGCCATGGCCCCGGGCGGTGGCGACCCCGAGGCCATCTTGAAAGAAGCCATGGCTCCCGTGCTCGACCAGCTCTCCAAGAGCACCCTGCGGCCGTGAACTGGCGCGCCGGCCTCATAGCCCTGGCCCTACTCGCCGGCCTGGCGCAGGCCGTGCCCCTGGAGGAGGCGCCCGCCTATCTCGAGGGCAATGAGGCCTTTGCCAGCAACAAATTCGCCCGCGCCCGCACCCTGGCCGAGGACCTCCTCAAGCAAGATCCCAACAACTACGCGGCCCTCTATCTACTGGGCCGAGTCTACCTCTGGGGCGAAGGCAGCGTGCCCCGGGCCTACCACTGTTTCGACAAGGCCCAGCGCCGGCTCGAACGCCTCAGCGACCATCCCGAATCCGGGCCATCCTGGAAAATCTACGCCCAGCTACTCCAGGACAAAGCCACCGCCGCCCAACAGCTCGAGAAATACTCCGAAGCCATGAGCCTCATCGACCTCTACGACAAGCACTTTGTTCCCAAACACACGGCCTACAAAGGCTGGAGTCTGCTGAAGTTAGGCCGGGCCGACAAAGCCCGTCAGCTGCTTCTTCAGCTTCTCGACGACCCCAAGCATCAAAGCACCCGAGGACACATCCTCAACACCCTGGGCAACATCGAGTTCGAATCCGACAACCTGGAGAAGGCCCTGGGCCACTTCCAGGCCATCTCCGAAGAAGCTCTGGCCAGTGGCGATGTCGATCCCGTCTACTGGTCCAACGCCGCCGAGGCAGCCCGCGATCTGCTGCGCTATGATGAAGCCGAAAAGCTCCTGCTCGAAGCCACCCGACACTACAGCCAGTACACCTATTCCAATCCCTGGGGCATGCTGGCCGACCTGTATATCCACGAAGGTCGTCTACCCGAAGCCCTCGAGGCAGCCAAAACCATGCAGGCCTGGCGCATCTCCGGTTCGGCCCAGGTGTCGCAAAACAAGTGGGCCGAATGCTACGGCCTGGCGGGCAATGTGCTCATGCAGCTCGGCTACGACCAGGAAGCCCTCAACATCTTTCAACGCCTCTTGCGCCGCCAGGACCGCAACAGCAGCATCTCCAGCCAGGCCACACTGGTCGAGGCTCGCCTCGTCATGTTCTATGCCATTGCCGTACAGCGCAACCTCGAGCGGGTTCGCGAGCGCCTCAGCTACTGCAGCTGGGGCCAATTCCCCGGCCTGCTCATGCAGCGCCTGCAGCTGCAGCGCGACTGGGACCGCGAACGGGCCAGGGTAGCCAACCTCATCAGCTCCAACACCGGGCTCTATGGCTTTCTGCAGCCCTACGGGGCGCGCTCGCTCGACTATCCCAGCCTGGCTCCCCATGCCTGGGCCTTCTTCGGCCCCGGCCCCGTGCTGGCCACCATCCACCGCAGCATGAAGGCCAACAAGCCCGAAACCGCCGCCCGAATTCCCTACTACCTGGCCATCCAGGGCGAGGCCGAGCTGCACAACTTCAGCCCCGGCCAGGCCCGGCTCACGCTGGAAAAAGCCCTGGCCGAACTGCCTTCCCAGGAGGTCAAACTGCGGCGTCGCTGCCAGGCCGTGCTGGCTCTGGCCCTTACCCAGCAAGGCAAAGTCTCGGAAGCCCTGCACTACCTGCGTCAGCTCATGGATAACGACCCCAGCCAGCTGCGGGCCGTGGGCCTGGCCCTGCCCATCAGCATCGAAACCGACGGCGGTCGGGCGGCCAACCAGGCCCGCAGCTGGCTCCTGCACTCGCCCCGCCTGCAACGCCGCAATGCCGCCTTCGTGCTCAAATTGCAGGGCGACACCGGCGAAGTCCGGGGCCAGCTGTTCGGCCCCGACGGCACCCAACTCGGCCAGTTTCGCGGCCAGCCTCGCCCCCAGCCCAAAGAGGCCGCACGTCACTTCTGCGAAGTCTTCCACCAGGAAGCCTTCGCCCCCATTCTCGACCTCAGCCAGGTCGACATCAACAGCATCAACGGCTCCACCGGAGTGGCTCGCCCCAAAGAACTGGACGAACTGGGTCTCTAACCGAGGAACCGTTTCAGACATGTTTCGGGGTGCCCCCCTACACTATCGAAACCATGATGAACCCCAAACTCAACCTGCTGCAGGATTTCCGCCAAAGCTACCTGGTGCCGGGCCGTTCAGCCAGCGGCCAACCGGTGGTTCGGCTCGACCGCGACTGTGATGGCCAGGTCAGCGCCAAAGACCCGGCCCTGGTGATCCGCGACTCGTTCGACTCGCCCTGGCGTCCCGTGCAAAGCGCCGAAGAAGTCAAATCCTACCTGGCCTCCTCGCCGCTCGACACCCGCGGCCTCAACCTGGGCGTATGGCAGGACCGCAAACGCTGGATCTTCTTCAGCCCCGACGGCCAGATGCAGCCCAAAGAAGTGGCCACCATCGGCGGCCCGCCCAAAAGCGAACAAAGCTGGACCCTGCGCGGTGGCACCCCGCGCCCGCCCCAGGCCGAGCACCTTTGGAACACCGAGCGCTTTCACCACACCGAAACCAAGGACCACTACGAATACAACGTGCCCGAGTTCACCGGCTACTTCTACACCAAAGTCGACCCCGCCCAGGTCAACGTCAGCGAAATCGACACTCCCAACGGACCCCAGGCCGTCCTCAACGAAGGCCAGGTCATCTCCCGAGCCCGCATCGAGCAAGTGACCTGCTTCGCCCGCGACGGCCAGAACTGGGTGCCCATGAGCTTCAAAGACATCGACTACCGGGGTGTGCTCGACTGAGCAACCAAAGGGAACCCGCCGGCCTCCCCGTAGAACGAACGTAAGCCGATTTCATTCGCCCCGCACTACCTGGTGAAGACCATAGTGCAGGAAATTCCAGGCAATGTCCCAAGCACAGAGAATGAAGTCTCTGCGGCTCTTTCTCTGCCTCCTCGTGTGCCTGGCCACGGTCGCCCTCGCTGAAATTCGCTCCGACCCAAAGGGCCTCATCACCTATGACTTGCCTGCTGGCTGGACCCTGAAGTCCGAAGAGTTCGGAAGCCGCTACGTCCCCGTGGGGAAGAAGGGACGCACAACCATAGGAGTTACGGCAGAGCAACAGTCGGGTCCGTCCGGTTACAATTGGCGGAGAAAGATCACTCTTTCCCAATTGAAGTCCCAAAATGTGGAAATCGTCCACGACAAGAAAAGCTTTCAGGACGGCTTCGAGCGTTGGGAAATCATCGCCAAGGGAACGTCAGGTCCGGTGCGTCATATCGTGTACTACTTCGCGGGAAAGCTTGAGGTTTCGGTCTATCTGCTGGCCGACCAGGACCAATACGAGTCCCACTTGGGCGACTTTCAGCGACTGGTCGATTCTGTCAAGCGGAAGTAGCCAGGGCTCCCCCCCGAGAAAACCAACTGCCAGGAATTGACGCGATCCGCTGGAATTCATCCCCTCCACCGCGCCCACAGCCCGGCCATAGCGCGCCTGCCTCTCGAACGAGGCGCCGACCCCACCCTGGCCGATCGCCTGGGAGTCACCCCCTTCCATTTCGCCCTTTGGAAGGATCGAATCTCTCGTAACCGTTCAGCCTACTTGACGCCCTCAGATCGGTGCAGGGTCTGGATTCAGG
>CAZYPN010000034.1:0-74101 GCA_964649085.1 uncultured Burkholderiales bacterium
GGTAGAGCTGGTTGGGGCAGCCAGGGCACTGGCAGCGGTAGCCGTCGCGCCGCAGGATGTGGATGCGTTGTTTGGGGGTGAGGTGGCGGGCGCGGGGGTTGTTCCAGTGGGGCTTGTCTTTCTGGACGAGCTGGAGGTTGCCGTGGGGGACGATCTGGGCCGCTCGCAGGGCGTTCCAGGGGGCGATGTTCCGTGCGGAACGTTCGGCCTGTTCAGCCAGGGCCGCGTTCTGGCGTTGTTGGGCGAGCTGGTCTTGTTGGGCCCGGTGGCGGGCAGCTTCGAGGGCGGCGGTGTCGAGGGGTCTGCGGGAGAGGTACTCGGCAGCCAGGTATTCGAGGGCTTCGCCCGGCGAAAGGATGCGGCCGGCTTCTTGGGAGAGGCTCTGCATGGCTCGTTCGAGCAGGGCCATGGCGTCGGCGCTGGCCTGGATGCGCAGTTCGCTCTGGTGGCTGCGGTTCTGGGGGTCGTTGGCGTGGGCCACGAGGCGCTCGATTTCCTGGTAGCTGTGGTTCTGGCAGGCTTCGATCCAGAAGGCTTCTGTGTCGGGTGTGGCGATGCGGGCGACTTCGCGGAGTTTGGCCCAGCTGATGGTGCCTTGTTGCGTGTGTTGACTGAGCTGGGGGAGGGATTCCAGTTGAAAGGCCAACCGGCGTAACTGCCGGGCGCTGTCGGCGCGCATACCGAGCAGTGCGGTGGCGTAATGGATGGCACTTGAACATCCGAACTGGAGGTAGTCCTGGTTACGGTGTATCGCCAGCAAGCAGCGGCCTAGCAGCAGCCGGTAGCGGGTCAGAGTGTTGGTGGCTCGCAGGGCCAGCTGGTGGACGGCGTGGGAGCCGAGTTCTTCAAGCTGGCGAGGGCTGAGGGTGGTGGGGTCAAGGTTTGTCATAGGTCTATGCTAGGCCAGAAAGGGGGGCGAACGTCAAGTTTTAGCGTTGCATGAAACGGCTTGGTTATGGGGTTTTATGACAATTTGTGGGATGATTCAAGGAGTGTTCGATGGGCGGGGGTCGTCTTGAGTGTTTTTGGGGCTGCAGAGGTCTAAACGGGGGTTGTGAGGGGCTCAGGTCGGGCCCCGAAGACCGCCGGCTTGCTGGCCATCGGTCCAAATGGCCCGTAAGCCGATCGACCTCGAATGGACGACGGCATATCCACTGCCGGCCTGGGCAAGGGGCGGTGGAAAGATTCTCGAAAACAGACCGATGCTGTCGCTCTGGTTGCTGTTAACCCTGTTGGCCAGCCTGGCTTCGGCGACAACCCCCTCGCCGAGTCGACACAAGCTGGCTTTTTATCTTGGGGTCGGCTTGCTGTTGGGGCCTGGTGTACTGGGCTTGAGCCGGGTGCTTGAGCGGCGCCCGGCAAAAACGCCTTGGGAGCGCTACCATCGCCAACTCGTCCAACTGCTGACCGTGCTGTTGGTCGTGCCCCCATTCGCGCTGATCCACGGCATCTGGGCGTTCTCCCTGGCCACCAGCAGCCCATTCCTGGAGTTGTGGCAGGCCACCTCGCTGGCCCTGCCGCTTCCCACACTCTTCACCCAACGGGCCTTTCAGTGGACTCGCGACTACGGCAACTGCTGGATACCCTTCGCCCTCTTCGGGCCAGCCTGGGCCACCCGATCTTTGCTAGGCTGTGGCTACGGGACGCCCCTGGTAGGAAAACTCTGGAGGAGTTGTGACCTCCTCGACCAGCTCCACTCTCGTAGGGGCAGCTTTCTGTCGCCGGAAACACTCAAGCGCCGGCCGACCGAGGACCCTGAGGGGGCGCGACAACACCGGCAACAACTCGAAAGTGCCTTGCTGGGATTAATAGCGCCAGTACTCTCTCTGCAAAGCGGACTCTGGGCGCTGAATTTCCTGGTGGCACTCGGCCTGCTGCTTCCTTTTTGGCAGTTATCGGGGTGGATCGGTGGTTGATAGCCTGCTGTGGAGATGTGCCTGTGCGCCCATCTGCGCAGTGTTATGCGCTTTCATGGTAAGGCACCGAATCGGATGGTTCTGGTGGGGGGCTACGCTGGGATGGCTGGGCGGCATTGGTGCTCTGCCTTTGGTATGGATGATGTCCCGAGAGTCCCTGCGAGGGCGGGCTCCGGGAGCGCTGGCCATTGCCACGCCGCAGCATTCTCTGCCCCGCTCGCACCGGCAACGCCTTGAAGCGGCTTTCAAGTTTGGCAACTTTATCGCCTTATTTCTCATTCATTGGACGCTGCTTCTGCTGGCCCACGCCTGGGAACCGCTCTGGCCGCAGAGCCCCGGCGACTACGAGCGAGGCCTGGTGGCCATGGGCCGCATCCTGCAGGGGCTGCATCCCATGCTCGAGCTCGTTCTGCCTTCGGCTCTCTATTTGACCTTCTTTCAAAAGCCGGCCTTCCCCAAGGCGCCGATGCAGTTTGCCCGTTTCGGATTGCTCGGTCTATGGGTGTTAACCCAGTTGGTCTGGTTGGGGCTGCCAGTGGTCGTGGCCTGGCGCTTCAACCAAGCGATGTAGCGGCTAACCGTGCCCTGCCCTCAGGACGATGGGCGAAGCGCCACCCAGTCGACAAAGTCGGAGAGGATTGCGTACACCATCTGCCTCTCTGGGAGCAACTCCAACAAGCGTGCGGGCAGCCCCGTCCTGCCGAGGCGAAACCCTCGAATCTGACAGGCCAGCGAGGCAATGGTATCGCAGTCGCCGCCAATCTCGACGATTTGCTCAATCAGAGTCGAAAGGTCCGATGTCAAACAACGAGTCCCGGCGAAGATTACCAGGGGGAACCGGCGTCCAGGCCGCGGAGCCGTCGGCCTCGATACCACTCGAGAAAACTGTTAGCGATGCCCTCCGGGTTGACTCCCGTGCGGACCAGTGCCTGGCAGGTCGCCAGGGTCAGCTGCGTATCATCGGTCAACTGCCAGCGATTTGCATATTCGTCTGGGGCGGTGACGAGGTCGAGTTTCCTTCCTCGCGTGCCTTCGTGGGGTGACGCCACGGCGTCCCCGATCGCTCCGCCCAGCAAACATCCCCAAATCCTCTCGTCCAGTGCCATGTCTCTAACCTGGTGCCGTAAACCGCTCCTCCAGGTCTGGCCGCAGCACCAGTCCAAACTGGCCGGCCACTTCCTTGAGTCTTTTCAGCTCGGAGGGGTCGGGCGGCTGGGGACGGTCGCTGAGGCGCCCTACCAGCGAGATCATCCGATCGAATCCGGCCGGGGCCGTCACAATCAGCATGCGCACCGGCTCAGAGGTGCGGTTGCGGAAGGCGTGGGGAATGCCGGTGGGCAAAATCACACTGTCGCCGGGGCCGGCGCTGGCGAGTTTGCCGTCGGCATACAACGAGAGCTGGCCTTCGAACACCAGAAACGCCTCAAAATCACGGAGGTGAATGTGCGGAATGGGGCCACCGCCGGGCGGGACCAGCGTGTCGACGAGAGCCAGGCCCTGACGAGAATCGTCACCGTCGACCAGAATGGAGTAGTGGTCGCCGGCCGTCGAATAGCCGCGGCAGCTGCCAGAGGGGCGAAAGATGGCCGACTCGGAGGCAGCCCATCCCGTGGGTCGATAGCCTGCCTCGAAGGTTTCCAGCAAGGCCACGCCCAGCGCCTCTCGCCGAGCTTCGTCGGCCGAAGGTTGATAGGCGTCCTGGACGTGTCCGGGGGTCCAGAACACGAAGAATTCGGCAGCTTCCTTGCCGGTGTTTTCATATTGTCGGGGAAGCCCCGCCGGAACGACCAGCAAATCTCCCCGTCTCCCGCTCAGGGTGCTTTCGCCAACCCGGAATGTGCACTCGCCGGTGACCACGTAGACGTGCTCGCGCTCGAACGCGTGGCAACGGGTGATGGTGCAGGACCCGGCCGCCAGAGACCACTGTTGAAGCGCGACCCTCTGGCCTGTGTCCTGGTTGGAGATCAGAGTTTGCACGGAAGCCTCCAACCAGGGAATAGGGACGCCTGGTTGTCCTGGACGAATCTCGATCAAGTCGTTCTCCTCTCCAAGGGGGCGCGGCTACTTGCGCCGCTTGCCCAGCGTGTAACCCAGAAACAACCCGATCAGCGCGCCCCCGAGGCCGCTATACATCGAGTAATTTTTGGCCTTGCCGGCCACCTCGGTCAGCAGCGGGTTGTCGAGGAAGTTCGAGCCCATGTGCATGCTGCGAATGCGCCACTTACCATCGGCTTCTTTGGCCACCACCGCCGTCCAGCGGGTGAGAAAGTGATAGCTGCGGCCGTCTTTCAAATGAAAGTCCTCGCTGCCCTTGCCATAGCACAGGCCCCAGGTTTTGTCGGGCGAGAGCTCGGTGAGCACCTCGGGTTCCCACTCCATCTTGACTTCCTTGACGAACTTGTCGGGGCCGAAGTGGCTCCTCAGGTAGTCGGGCACGCCTTTGTTGCTGCCCACGAACTCCTGGAGAGAAGTGGTCAGACGCAGCTTCTCCGACAGGCAAGGCACCATTTTGTCGTAGTCGGCGCTGTTGACCGAGGCGCGAATGTCTTTCAGCAGCCCGCGCAGTTCCTCGTGCACGGCGTGGTCGGCTTCCTCAGCCTGCAGAGGCAGGCAAAGCAGGCTGGCGATCAGGAGTCGTTTGAGCATGGGTTGTTTCTCCTATGGTTTTTCTTGCGACAAAGACGAAGAGATAGGCCACCGCCAGGTCCAATACCTGGTGCTGGTGGACCAACAGGGTCGAGAGGGCGATGGCGGCTGCCCAGCCCAGAAAGAACAGGCTCCAGCCGCGGGGGGCGTAGTCGCTGAGGGCCACCGCGATGGCCGTCGACCAGATGACGTGCAACGAAGGCACCATGTTGTGGGGCTTGTCGATGCGGAAAATGTGTTCATAGACCCCCTTAAGCATCCCCTCGGAGGGCGGAACTCGCTGAAAGGTGAGGTCGGTGGGCACCAGCAGAAAGGATAGGCCTGCCACCAAAGTCATCACAATCAGTTGCTTGCCCAGGCGACGCAGCGCCGGGCAGGGCATGAAGAAGGGCGGGAAAGCAAAGAGCGCATACATCGAGCCATAGACCCAGATCCACTCGGGGACGAAAGGAATATGTCGTTCCCAGGCCATGGCCACCTCATAGTGGTGGCTGCGCAGGCTGGTCAGGTAGTTGGTGGTGGGATAGACGCAAAAAAACACCAGCCCGGCGGCCGAGCCCCACAGACTGAAGGTTTTGAGTCGAGCCCCCAGGGTTTCCATCAGTCCTCGGCGGTCTTCTCAAAAATGCTGCGGTCGGCCGGTGCGCCCATCGGCGGGGCCGGGCGCACTCCACCCCACAGGCTGAGATAAATGGCCGCAAAGGTGGGCTGGTAATCGTCGGAGTTGACGAACCGAGGCAGCTCGACCCAGGGCACGTCGGGGTGGCGATGGTGGGCCAGGTGATAGTGATAGTTCAGGGCGATCCAGCGAATGGGGGCGGGCACCTTGAGATTCCAGGCCCCCTCAATCACGTCGCGGGCGCTCCAGGCGTGGTCGACATACTGCATGGCCGACCAGTAGAGGGCGAAAAACCAGTGGCACAGGGCCCAACCGCCCAGGCTCTGGTCGAGCAGGAAAAACAGCGCTGCCTGATAGGCAAAGGCTCGGGCCACTTCGGGCCACACCTTGCGGATGGGCAGTTGGGCCATTTCTTTCACGTAGGGTCCGAAGGCCAGATAGGGCGAGATTTTGTCGACAAACAGCCGCGAGCACCAGGCCCAGGGCGCCACCAGATAAAACAGGCCCAGCAGCGGAATGCCGCACCAGTAGGCGCCCATCAGGTTGCCCCCGTAGAGCCAGAGGTTGCGCAGCCAGCGTTTCTGGTGGGGCAGGTAGTAGTCATACAGCTCTTCGTCGGTGCGGTTGCGGCGATGGTGGCCCAGATGGGCCACCCGCTGCATGGTGAACGAGGTGGGCAGGATGACCGAGGTGATCTGCCCCAGCCATTCGTTGCGCCGAGGGTCGGGCGAGGCCGTGCCGTGCACCGCTTCGTGCAGCAGGGCAAACAGGGTGTTGTTGAACAGGGCAAAGCCTACCGCCGCGGGTAGGGCCCACCACCAGGGGCTGTGGCTGGCATGCCAGAGGCAGGCCCAGGTGGCCACGAAGGCCAGAACCAGAACAATCCAGTTCAGCACCTCTACCTTGAGGCTAATCGGATGGCGTTGCATCGAGTCTCCCGATCGGTCGAATTCCCCAGTGGCCGTGGCGGCGCCGCGAGCACTGCATGTAGCCCAGCACGGGCAGGGCCACCGTCAGGCCCAGGGTGCCCAAAAAAGCCAGCGGCAAATCCTGCCACCCTGGGCTCCAGCGCTGCAGGCTGGCCAGCGCCAGGCCCAGGCTGAAGCCAAAGCCGCCAAAGAACCAGGGGGCATAGTCCATCACCACGGCCTCGTGCCCCCGCCCCTCGGCCCAGGGCTGGTTGTAGACCCTGAGAATGCCGTGCTGCAGGGCCTTGAGGTCGTAGATCAGATTGACCCAGCCCAACACACAGGCCAGCACCAGACCCGTAAGCAGCGGGTGAGGCAGTTCGAGCGGCAGCGCCAGCGCGCTGATCAGGCTGGTGGCCGAACCGAAAACGAAGCCGTGATAGGGGCGAAAACGCCCCCAGCGATGGGGGCCGCGCAGCTCCCATACCTGCAACAGGTTGGTGCCCACGGCCGGCACCAGATAGGCCCAGGCGATGGGCACGGCCCAGGCCACCAGCGCCAGCGGACCGGGCTGGCGATTCCACCACAGCCACAACGACAGCGGGGTGAGCAGCAGCGGCCCCAGCCAGGCATAGGTGTTGAGCAAGCGACGACCCACTACTTCAGGCCAAAGCGCATGGCGTGCTTCTTGTAGACTTCCTTGCGGAAAATCAAGGTGTAATACCAGTAGGAAAGGGCCCGCTCCAGTGAGCGCAGATTGGTCTTCATGTCGGAGAAACGATGCAGCAGCGACAGCGGGCTGTTGTAGCGCTTGCGGGCGGCGTGGCAGGCGTCGGTCAACTCCTGGGGAGTCATGCGAGCCGGCACATAGGCCGCATAGTTAAAGCGATACTGAGGGTGCAGCCACCACTTGCCGTCGTAGAGCAACCGGCCCTGGTCGCGCAGCGTGTCGTAGAGCGGCGTACCCGGATAGGGCATCAAAATGTTGTAGGCCGCAATGGTGAACTTGTTCTCCAGAGCGAAGTCGACGGTGGCCCGAATCGAATCGACCGTGTCGTGATCGTAGCCCAGGGTGAAAGCGGCCCAGGTTTGCATGCCGTGGTCGCGCAGCACCGCCACCTCACGCTTGTAGCCGTCGAACTTGGGCAGGTTGGGCGACTTCTTGGTCTCCTTCAAGCTGGCTTCGGTGATCGACTCAAAGCCCGTGACGTTGCCCCAGCAGCCGCCCTTTTCCAGCAAACTCATGAGTTCAAGGTCGCGGGTGACATCCAGACTGGCCTGGCTGACCCACTGAACTTTGGTGCCGATCAGCGCCCGGCACAGTTCCTTCAGGGCCGGCTTGTTGGACGCGATATTGTCGTCGACGAAGAAAATGAACTTGCGGTCGAGGGTCTCGATTTCTCTGAGCACTTCGTCAATGCGCCGCAGGTAGTGCTTCTTGTCGAAATACTGCGACACCGCGCAGAACTTGCAGGCGAACTTGCAGCCCCGCGAATACTGCATCAGCGACATGGGCAGGTAGCCCTTGCCGCGAAACAGGTCGCGTCGGGGCAGCACCCCTCCCATCTGGGCCACTCCCGGCGGAGCGGTATAGCGCTTTTGCAACTTGCCCTTTTCGGCGTCGCGCACCACCTGTTCCCAGATGGTCTCGGCGTCGCCCAGCACCAGGGCGTCGGCGTGCAGCTCGGCCTCTTCGGGCAATAGCGTGACGTGCATCCCGCCCATCACCACCGGCACCCCGCGGGCCCGATACTCGGCGGCGATCTCGTAGGCCCGGCGGGCAGTGTAAGTTTCGATGGTCAGGGCCACCAGTTGGGTGGGCTCGTCATAGAGAATCTTCTCCATGCGGTCGTCAAACAGGCGACACTCGACGTCGGGCGGCGTGAGCCCGGCCAGCACCCCCAGCGTCAGCGGTTCCATGCGGGCTTCGTCCACGTAGAGCGAGTGTTCACGACGACCGATATTGGGTTTGATAAAGGTGACTTTCATACTTAGACCCCCAGAGAGCGTCGATGTTTTTTATAGATTTCGCGCCGCGACACCAGGTTGGCCAGGGCCGTGGTCGAGGTGCGAAAGGGTGACAGTCCGATATCGTTGGCCAGGATACGCAGCCCGATAGAGCGCCAGGAATAGAACTGCTTTTTGGCCTCGAAGACCTTCTCGGCCAGCAGCTGCGAACTCATGCCGCGGGGCTCAAAAATCGGGTCGCCGTACTTCCAGTTGGGGTCGCGCCACCAGTGGGGCGCCACCAGTCGCCCTTCCTGCTGCAGGCGGCTGTAGAGGCGCGAGCCCGGAGTGGGCGTCAGGGGGTTGAAATTGGCGATGTCCAGCCGCGAGTCGATGGCAAACTCCACCGCCCGCGAGATGCTCTCGGGAGTGTCGTGGTCGTAGCCGAACACGAAGGTGCCGTAAATGCCGATGCCCCGGGCGTGCAGCTTCTTGACCACCTGGCGATAGTCGCCCGACAGCTTGTTCCAACCCTTGCCCATTTGTTTGAGGTTCTCGGCCACCAGCGACTCAAAGCCAATCAGCACAAAGTTGCAGCCCGCGGCCGCCATCTGGTCGAGCAGCTCCTCGTCGCGGGCCACGTCGATGCTGATCTGGCAAGACCAGCGGATTTTCAGCGGACGCAGCATCTCCAGCATGGCCATCAGTTGGGCCCGCACGCCAAAAAGGTTGTCGTCGACGAAAAACAGCAACTTGCGCCGCGACAGCCCCTGCAGCTCGGCCCGCAGCCCGTCCAGGGGTCGGGCCCGCACGCTTTTGCCGTAAAAGGCGTGGATCGAGCAAAAATCGCAGGCGAAGCGGCAGCCGCGGCCAAACTGGGCCAGCTCTACCGGGTTGTATTTCTTGCCCTGGTAGATGCTGCGGTCGATGCGATAATCGTCGAGGGGTGCGTTGTTGTCGCCCCGATAGGTGCTTTGCAGGCGGCCGCGGCGGAAGTCGTCGAGCAGCTGCTCCCAGGCCCCCTCGGCGTCGCCCACCACCACGGCATCGGCGTGTTCCAGCGCCTCCTCGGGCAAAAAGGTGGGATGGTAGCCGCCCATGACCACCTTGATGCCCTGGCGTCGGTAGCCGTCGGCCAATGCGTAGGCGCGCCGAGCCGTGTAGGTTTCGACGCTCATGGCCACCAGGTCGGTGTCGAGCTGGGCGGGGACGGGCTCAACCTTCTCGTCGTAAAAGGTGATCAGGCAGCCGGGCGAACGAGCGGCCAGAATGCCCAGCGCCAGTGGGGGCATGGCGTCGGTCGAGCGAAAGTCGCCCAGGTTGGGGCGCATCAGGGTGAGCTTCATAGCAGAGCCGCCTCGGGTAGGATGGGTCCGGGCCTTAGCGGCTCGGCAGGGTCAACGCTGTAAAGCACCGTCTCCAGGCGAAATCCCCGGCGGCGGGCCAGCGGGTCGGCCGCCGACAGACCCAGCACCGCCACCGGCGTGGGACAGTGGGCCACCAGTTCTTTCACCAGCTGTTCTCGGGGAGCCCCGCTGGCGAAGGTCAGAAAGGCCAGAAAGGTCTGCTCGAGGGCCTGCCCTTGGGGTGGCAACAACACCCCGCCCAGCAGCCCGGCCAGCAGGTTGTAGCAGGGCCGCAGCCAGCCTACCCAGCGGGCGTAGCGGCGAGCCACCAGCTGGCGGAAGGGCTGCTGGTTCCAGTAGGCGGCACAGGCCACGATTTGCCCGTGCCGACGAGCGATGCGAAAGTGCTGCAGGCCGATGCGCTCCACGCTGGCCGGGTCGAGCACCGGGGCGAACTGAACCGCCCGATTGTGGCGGCCGTGAAAGTCCAACATCTCGGGCAGCTCTTCCGGCCGCGGGGCCATCCATTGGGTGTTGGGACGCCGCCGGGGACGGGCCAGGGCCAGGGTGGTCAGGCGTCCCAGAGGCACATAGCGCGGCAGCCCTGCCAGGCCGGCTTCCAGCAGGCGTCGGGCCGGGCGGTTGCTGCGGGCGATGCTGGTGAGCCGCCAGGGGCTGGGCGGCACCAGCCGTTGGATGGCGGCAAAGCCCTGGCGCTGCACGGCCAGCCGATTTCGCCAGCGGGGCAGCACCCTCAGCCCCCCCAGGTAGGTGGTGGGCTGGCTTTGTCCGTTCACCCACAGCTGTTGACGGGTGCAAGTGAACATCCCCACCAACTCGCCCCGATGTCGGCACAGCACCGGAAACTCCTCACCCCACTGGCCCGAGCCGGCGAAGAACGAGGGTTCGCGCTCTAAGGTCATGTCTACCCAGCCCGGCTGCATGGGCTGGCGCAGCAATTGTCGCAGCAAAGCATCTTCGTGGGGTGCGGCGGGGGTGAAATCGAAGCGCATCAGCCGCACAACACCCGTGCTCCCTGGGGCGCGGGGGCGTCCAGGGCCGGCATATGCGGCAGGGCATTGATGGGCCAGTCGCAGGTGTAGTAGCGGTGCAGGTTGTGAGCGTAGAAGCGATAGCCCAGGTTGGCGGTGAAAGCCAGCAGCTGAAAGTTGCGCGCCTTCCACAGGCGGCGCAGCATGTTGGGCAGGCTATAGACCTTCTTCCAGGCCCACTGGTGGCCGTCGGCCAGCTGCTGGGGGCTCATATCACGGGGTCGAAAAACCACGTGCTGTCCGTCGTAGTGGCTCCAGTCGCGGCTCAGGATGCGCCCCTCGGCCTCCAGGCGGCGATATAGCGGGGTGCCCGGGAAGGGGGTGAGAATGGAAAACCGGGGCAAGTCGATGCCGGCTTCGACGGCGAATTCGACGGTGGTACGAAAGACCTCGGGAGTGTCGCCGTCGAGCCCGAAGGCGAAGCAGCCCTGCACCGAAATGCCCAGTCGGTGCAGGTCGGCGATCAGCCCGGCATAGCTCACAGAATTGTTGAACTTCTTGCCGGCGCTCTGCAGGCTGGCCGAAGACACCGTTTCCAGCCCCAACAGCAGACCCTTGCAGCCGCTGCGGGCCATCAGCTCGAGCAATTCGTGGTCGTGGGCCAGCAGCACGGTGGACAGGCCAAACCACTGCACCTTGAGAGGAATGAGGGCGGTGAAGAGCTCGCGGGCGTAGCGCTTGTCGGAAATCAGGTTGAGGTCGATGAAGATCAGTTTCTTCTGACCGACCTGACGAATGTCACCCACCACCCAATCGACCGGTTTTTGCAGCTGGGTGCGCCCCCAGGCCGCCGGTGCCACGCAAAACTCACAGGCGTGGGCGCACGAGCGGGTGGCTTCGAACACGGCCTGGGTCAGAAAGCTGTTGGCGGGCAACAGGTCGCGCCGGGCATAGGGCATGTCCGGTCTTTGCAGGCTGAAGTCGGCGGCCTGGCGGTAGCACGATTGCAGCCTTCCAGCGGCGTAGTCGCGCAGCAGCTGGGGCCAGCTGTCCTCGGCATAGCCCACCACAATGGCGTCGGCGTGGGCCTGGGCCTCGTCGGGCATCAGGGTGATGTGAGGCCCGCCCAGCACCACCGTTTTGCCCGCGTCGCGATAGAGCCGGGCCAGCTCGTAGGCGCGGGGAGCCGTGCCGGTGATCACCGTCATGGCCACCAGGTCGGCCTCGAGGCTGAGGGGCACGTCCTGAATGCCTTCGTCGACCAGGGTGAGCCGGGCGCCCAACTCGGCCGGCACCAGCGCCGCCAACGTGGTCAGGGTCAGCGGCTGATAGCGCAGCGACTTTTTGAAAATGCCCCCCTTGTGTCGATAGAGTGGCCCTTTGGGCGAGATCAAAGCGATATGCAAAACGGTTCCTCCCGGGGCTGCAAAAAGGCACGCCGGGCCAACGGCTTCATGTTTTTCTCGTCGATTTCACACAGGCACACCAGCTCGTGGCCGCGACGGTAGCCCGGGTTGCGCTCAAAGAAAAAGTCGACTTCGGGGCGCCCCTCCTGATAATCGGCCGGGTCGGCCAGCTCGGGCTTGAGGTGTCCGCGCGAGGTGGCAAATTCTACCACCCCTGTGCTCGGGTTGTAGTGCTCGGGGAAGCGCTCGCCCGCCAGCCGATCGGCCAACATTTTGAGGTCGCTGCGGTCCTGTTGAGGGTGAGGCCAGAAAGAATGGGCAAACACCGGCAGATACAGAAAGGTGCGGTGTCCCTTGACCAGCAGGAACCACATCAGCGGCACCTCGGGGCGTTGACGCTTGAGCTGGCCCATCAGAGCGATCCAGTCGGTGGCCAGCGTGTACTGACGCCAATGATCGCGGTGCACCACCGTGTCGCCCGAGTAGACAATGCGATGCGGGCGTCCCTGCCAGTCGCGGTCGTAGAACTGGATCACCGAAAAGCCCACCAGTTGCTCGGCGCAATACAGCATCAGTGCGCCGTCCTTCGAACGCAAATCGTGGAGGAAGAGGTCGGGGGTGGTGCCGTCGTAGGCCGCCAGATAGAGCTCGACCATGCGCTGTTGCAGGGCCTCGTCCAGATGGGCCAGGGGAATCCAACGGGTGTGGTAGGGCGATGCCACGGTCGTCGCTTCGCGTCGTCGTGCCAGCGCCCTTTCGTAGAACGTCAGGCAGCTTTGTCGATGGCTTTGGGATTTTCCAGCAGGTTGGCCCAGTCACCGATCAGGGGGGCGCACTGGGAGGCCTCGCGGGACACCTGGCGGGCCGTCTCGATGGCCGACTTCAGCTGAGGGGTCTGGACGCTGAGTTCCTTGGCGGCGCTGCGAGCCTTGCCGATAGAGCGAACACACATGCTGGTGGCGACCAGGGTTAGCCCCAAAGTAATGGGGCTGGGGGCAACACCGGTCATGCCCAGGGAGAGTAGCGTTCCGGCCATCCAGCCGCCGGTCTTGGCTACCTGGCCCCAGTAGGCTCGTTTCATCCCACTCAGTTCCTTCTGAGCCTCGGCAGCGTTCGACTGGCTGGCCCTGGCCAGCGACTGCAAGGAATCTTGAAGCTGCCGAGCTCCTAAGGAGCCCTTGGGGGAAAAGTCGCGCTGGGCCTGGCTGGCGAGCGGCCCCAGGTTGCGGCTCCATTCGGCACGTTCCTGGACCGACATCGAGGCAGCATAGGGGTGGGCTGCCGATGCATTGTCGGCGTGCCTTTGGCAGGCTTCAGCCACCTGATTGGCGCTTACCCCTGTGGCCGCAGGTTGTTTCGGCAGGTGAGCCACCAGGGCGGAGTTCAGGCGTTGGATGTTCATTTGTTCTTTCTCCGACCGCCGCCCCGGAAATGGCCTCCGCCACTGGACGGGCGACTGAAGCTGGGGCGACTGAAATTGGGTGTGGGGGCGGAAAACGAAGGTCGATTGTAGCTTCTCGAGGGAGCCGAGAAGCTCGGGCGGTTGTAGCTGCGCGAGGGCATGGAGAAGGAGGGCTTGCTGTCGCTGCCGCGCGAGGGCATGGAGAAGCTCGGGCGGTTGTAGCTGCGCGAGGGCATGGAGAAGGAGGGCTTGTTGTCGCTGCCGCGCGAGGGCATGGAGAAGCTCGGGCGGTTGTCGCTGCGCGAGGGCATGGAGAAGGAGGGCTTGTTGTCGCTGCCGCGCGAGGGCATGGAGAAGCTCGGGCGGTTGTAACTGGGCGAGGGCCTCGAGAAGCCGGGTCGGTTGTCTTCATTTGAAGGTTTCCAGTTGCCACCGGGCTTGTTCTCGTTGTCAGGTCGCGACAGCGAGAATCCTGGACGGTTGCCACCGGGGCGGCTCCAGTTGGCCGAGGGCGGCTGGTAGCCGGGACGATTCCACCGGTTCTCTCCTTTATTGTCGTCGTTGCCGCGTGAGGGCTTCGAGAAATCGGGTCGGTTGTTCTCGTTCGAGGGCTTCCAGTTGCCGCCGGGCCGATTCCAATTGGCCGAGGGAGCCTGGTAGCCGGGACGATTTCCCGGAAAGTCGCGGTCTTTGCCGTTGGAGGGGTTGTGCCAGTTGCTCATGCCTCGTCCGCCAGGAGCGTTCGACAACCAGCTGGAGCTGCCGGGGCGATAGTCGCGTTGGCCCTGGCGTGACCAGTGGTGACCTGAACCTGCATTGGCCACCGGCCGCTGCAGGGGCAGTCGTTGAGACCAGTTGGTCACATTGCAGGAGGGCTGGCGATCCCAGTTTCGCCCCGGGCGATAGCATTGATTGTAGTTGGTTCGCGGAGGCGGGGGGCAGTAGGCCTGCTGGTGATAGGTATTGTTGATGTAGGTCAGGTTGTTGTATGAGGCAAAATCCTGACCCCAATAGCGACCGCGTGGATAACGATAACAGTTTCCACCCAGCCAGTTGAATCCGAAGTTGAGCCAGGGTCCACAGCGGTAGCCAAACCAGAACGAAGGCATGGCCGTCCAGACATCGGCTACGGCATAGGCCGGCACATACAGCACTTCGGGTGAAACGGGCAAAATCGTGATGTAGTTCTGGGCTCGAGTGACCACCTGTTGCTCATTGCTGACCAGAGTGCCCGAATCGTAGGCCAGTCCGCGGACGCGTTGCAAGGAGGCCGTTACCTCGTTGGGCTGGCGGGTGTAGGCGTAGCCCACCGCTTCGGTCCAGGCCAGATCTTTGGACATCATTTCCAATACTGGCGGGTAGTGGGCCACGGCGCGCACGGCTTCATCCCAGGGCTGGGCGTCGATATCGCCCTGGGGGTTGCTGGCCAACCATTGGGCGGCGGCCTCGATTTGATCGGGCCGGGTGGCGGCAGGAAGTACCTGGGCCAGCAAGGGGTCGGGATAGAGGGCCAGGGGTTTGAGCAACGTGTCCAGTTCGGAATCGGAGTAGGTCGCCGGTTGCTCGTTTTGGGTTGAGCCCGGTACTACCTTGATAAAGCCTGAGCCAGGGGGTAGCTGAGCCTGGGTGGCAACGGTGGCCATCAGGCAGAACAGGGCGATTCCTTGCAATCGGCGCATGGCGAAGAATCCTTTCCGGGATAGATACATCTTAGAACATCGCTGATGTCGAAAAGAATCCAGCCTGGGACAGATTGTAAATATTCCGTCGACTGGCCAAGCCTACTGGGCTTCCGAGCGCAGGCGCTCTTCGATGGCCTTCAGTCGCTCAGCCTCGGCCTGTAGGGTTTGACCCCGCCCGGCCAGGGCTTGTAGACCGCCCGTATCCAGCGAACTGCTGGCTTGTTTTAGTTCGCCCACCAGAGCCAGACTTTGTTCGAGTTGACGACGCAGCAACTGATGATGTTCGCGACAGCGGGCGGGTGCCTGTATGCTGCTCAGGGAGTTCAGCGCCTGCCGTGTTTGTGACTGCAGCTCATCGAAGCCCGAGGTGTCGCCGTTCATGCTTTGCTGCAGAATTTGGGTGGCCATCTGATTGGCGTCTCCCATGGCCGCGGTGTGGGCCAGCACCCGGTCGACTTTTTCGAAGTAGCCTTTGATTTCGGCCTGATCGCGCGAACTGGTTAGCGGAGGGACGGGTGTTGCAACGGCCGTGGTCGCTGGCGGTGCCGGGGCAGGGCGGGGCCGCACCCTGCGAGGCGCGGGTGGGCTCTGAGGTTCTGCGGCCAGGGGTCGAGGAGCCTGGGCAACGGTCGGTCGGACCACCGGCCTGGGCGGGGGGGCAGGTGGTGGGGCCTTCGGCGGGGGATTGGGCGCCTCCAGAGGGCGGGGCGGGTTGACCTCGGCCACCTGCGGGCGAGAGGGCGGTTGGGCCGCCAGTGAAGGGCCATGAGAAGGAGCGGCGGCTGGCGCCCCCGGGGCGCTCATCCTGCCCAGCAGAAAGGCCAGAGCCAGTAGAGTTGCAAGCAGGAGGGCGATCAGCAGCGTGAGAGTTGAGCGGGCAATGCGCACTTCGTCAGCCATGGGGACGGTTTCGTTATTCGTGCGGAATCTCCCGGCAGGGACCCGGAGGCGCTCCAGGAACATCGGGCCATGCGCTGGTTTCTGGTATTCTTGCTGGTCGCTGCCGGTTGGGCCGAACTACCCGCCGATCTCGACATTCCCAATTTGCGGGTGGTCAAAGACCGTATTCGAGAGTACTATGATTCCGGCCGTCAAACCCGCGAGGTTGAGTTGGTGTGTGATCGCGCGTCCCGATATCTGGAAGCCAATCAGCAACGATTCCAGGGGAAGCGTCCCGCCCTGGTGCTCGACATCGACGAAACGGCACTTTCCAACTATCCTCATTTGCTCGAAGTCGATTTCGCCTATTTGCCGCAGGCCTGGAGAGCCTGGGTTGATCAGGGGCAGGCTCCGGCCCTGCCCGGGGTGCTCAAGCTCTACCAGAAAGCACGCCAGTTGAGTTTTCATGTCATTTTCCTCACCGGCCGCGCCGAGCATCAGCGCGCCATTACAGAGGCCAACCTGCGGCGTGCTGGTTATGACACCTGGGAACTGCTACTGCTGAAGCCCAACGATTCGAAACTGACCACCCACGCCTTCAAGGTGGGTGAGCGCCGCCGCCTTCTTGAGCAAGGCTTTCAGATCGTGGCCAACGTGGGTGATCAGCCTGGAGACCTGGAGGGGGGCTATGCCGATTCGGTGTACAAGATTCCCAATCCGCTGTATTACTTGCCTTTCGAGTAGCTCATCTCTACCAGAGAAACCAGAACGCCTGGTCTATTCTCAGCGCGGGTCTGATCGCCTACACTGAATCAGGGTGGAATCCAGACCTGGAGATTGCACATGATCAAGTTTGAAGCTGAAGGCATGACCACAGGAACCCTCAAAACGGTCAAAGTCAATAGCAAAGACATGCCGGGTATCCTTCCCCCCGGAAGTCGTTGTCAGATCATGGCCGTGAACCCCAGACAGCTTTCGCTCGGCGACATCGTGGCCACGCCCGACGGCCGTTTTCGGCGCTTCTGGTCGAGCGACGGCAAGAGCCTTTGGGTTACCGACCATACCGGCCTGACCCACGAGTGCACAACGATCAAAGACGGTGTGGTTCGCAAAGTCATCGTGCGGCCCGGGCTGCTGTCGAACCTGGCCTGGATGCTGGGGGCGTCGGCCGGGCGCTTGAGACGCCGACGTCGCTAGTTTTGGGGCACTGTTCGCCGCAGAACGACCGCCCGCTCGTCGAGCCGAGCGGGGCGGGATCGATCTGGCAGGGTTTCCTGCACCCTTAGTTCACCGCCCGGAGTGAGTTCGCAAAGCATGCGATAGGGCTGGGGCTCGTCTTCTGCCCAGACGTCGAGATGCACGGGGCTGGTGGCAAAGTTGGCCTCGTAACGCACTTTTACCGGTTGGGCCATTTCTCGAGCGCTGGCCGAGGCTCGTCCGTTTTTTTCGAAGACCACCGTGTAGTGACGCCCGTGAGCATCCACCTCCCACGAACCCAGCAGAAAGTTGGCCGGGCGCCGCCCCACAAACATGAAGGTCAGAGCCAGCGCGACCAGCACGATGGCGAATTCCAGCCCGCGCCTCTTTGATTTCATGCAGCCCACGACCCTTCGACGATTCTCTTGGGTACTCCATATTGTCTCCACAAACTCCTCCTAAGCTGGCTCCAGGAGGTGCTCGTGAAGAAACAACTCATTCTAGCCGCAGCCCTGGCGACCTCGGCCTGGGCATTGACCGATACTCTCAGTTCCTATGCCGGTTTCGACGCTACGGTGAAGGTCACCGGTACGGCCAACGGTCCGGCCTATCTCGGCATGTCGGCCTATCCGGCCAGCAAGACCGGCAAAGCCTATCATCAGGTCCGCTACCTGTCCTCCGGTAGCTTCCAACAGACGTTCGCGCTGACTTCGAGCTACAGGGGAGGCAGTTACGAAGTAGCGCTTTGGAACAAGAAGGTCGAGCGCAGTCGGTGCACCACTTCGGGCGGCTGCTCGTGGTGTAAGCTCAATGGATTTCATATGGAGGGGATGCGCTCCTACAGTTCCGGAGTGATCAGTCGATGAAGGCGGCTGAGCTGCTGGAAGAGTTGCAGTCGCGTCAGGTGCTGCGCCAGCTGGCCGTTTCGGATACAGGTTTCGTCTTTGACCCGCGTACCGGTCAAAGCTTTAGCCTGAACCCGACGGCTCGTGAAGCTCTGGACTGGATGTCGCAGGGACTTTCCCTGAGTCAGATCGCCCTGCGTCTCAGCGAGCACTATGCCGTGCTGCCGGAAGTGGCCGAGAGCTGCCTGGAGGGCTTTGTTCAGCAGCTGGGGAGGCAACTTTCATGAACTACACCGTGGCTATCACCGGCATGAATGCCCGTCCCGACAACCCCGGCCCGGGCTATGCGGTGGCCCGCTGCTTGCAGGAGTCGCCGCATTTTTTGGGGCGAGTGGTGGGGCTCGGTTACGACGTGCTCGATGCCGGACTGTATCATCGCCATTGCCAGGGCAGCTATCTGTTGCCCTATCCATCGGCGGGTGACTCGGCCTTGCTTGAAAGGCTTCTGTGGATTCACGAGCAGGAGCAGCTCGACGCCGTGATTCCCTGTCTGGATTCCGAGTTGCCGGCCTTTTTAGCCATCAGACCCGAGCTTGAGAAGCGAGGGATTCGTAGCTTTCTGCCCGACTCGGCGGCCCTGCAGGCGCGCAACAAAGACCGGCTGGCCCAACTGTGTCAGCAGCTGGGTCTGGCGCACCCTCGCACGCAGGCCGTGCAGGATCCGGGGTTCTTTCAGCGCTGCCACCTCTCCGGTTGGCAATATCCTCTGGTGGTCAAGGGGGCTTTCTATGATGCCCAGGTCTGTCAGACCCCGGCCGAGGCCGAGCTGGCCTTTGCACGACTGGCTCAACAGTGGGGCTATCCGGTACTGGCTCAGCAGTTTTTGCAGGGTCAGGAAGTCAACTTGACGGGCCTCGGCGATGGACAGAGCTTGCTGGGGGCGGTGATGATGCGTAAGCGTGCCCTTACCGACAAGGGCAAGGCCTGGGCCGGAGTGAGCATTGTCGACGAGCAACTCGAACGCATGGCCTCCATCCTGGTGGAGGGGCTGAGGTGGCGTGGTCCTCTTGAGGTGGAAGCCCTCAAAGGACACGACGGAAAGCTATATCTGATCGAGATCAATCCTCGCTTTCCAGCCTGGATTTATCTGGCCCCGGCGGTGGGTCGCAACCTGCCGGCGGTGTTGCTCGATCTGATGGCGGATCTTGCGCCGCCGCCCTTTCCCCCGCTGATTCCCGGTCGCATGTTCCTGCGCTACGCTCAGGAGCAAATTGTCGACATTCAGGCCTTTGAGGCTCTGATGATGAACGGTGCCCTGGTGGGCTGAAAGGAATCTCGATGTCGCCAAGTACCAAGAAACCCTGGGTGGCCCCCTTTCTTTCGCCCCACTCGATGGGCGCATTCAACAAGTTCGGCCTGCGTTCGCGTCAGGACTATCAGGACAGCATCGACGGCGTGTCGGTCGAGCAACTGGTTGGAGAATATGGCTCGCCTCTGTTTGTTACCTCGGAGCGACAATTGCGCAGCAATGTGCGGCGCCTGGTCGAAGCCTTCCGTGCACATTACCCCGAGGTCATTCACGGCTGGTCTTACAAGACCAACTACACCAGTGCCATTTGCAACATTCTTCATCAGGAGGGTAGCTGGGCCGAGGTGGTGTCGCGCTTCGAATACGAGAAGGCCCGTCACCTCGGGGTGCCAGCTCAAAAGATTCTCTTCAACGGTCCCCACAAGCCGGCTTCGATCTTGCGACGGGCCATTCACGAGGGGGCTCATCTCCACATCGATCACTTTGATGAACTGGACCTGGTGGAAAACATCGCTCGGGAACGAGAGGAAGTCGTGCCGGTCACGATTCGACTCAACCTCAACACCGGCTATAGCGAACCCTGGAGCCGCTTCGGCTTCAATCTGGAGAATGGGGAAGCCCACGAGGCGGCGCGTCGCATCGACCTCAGCCCCCATCTTCGGCTCAGCGGACTGCACTGTCATATCGGCACCTTTATTCTTGAGCCTCGCGCCTATGCCGAGGAGGTGCGTCAGATGTGCGAGTTCATGGCCTGGCTCGAGCAAGACGGGCGATTGCGCATTGAGACCCTGGACATCGGCGGAGGCATTCCCTCCAAGAACGCCGTTCAGGGAGTTTATCTGCCACCTACCCAGGTGGTTCCTGAAATCGAAGAGTACGCCCGAGCCGTGGGCGAGGCTTTGCGTCAGGGCGTAGCCTATCGAGTGCGGGCGGGACAGCCCCTGCCCAGGCTCATCGTGGAATCGGGCCGGGCCGTGGTCGACGATGCCCAGACGCTGATCACCAGCGTGGTGGGCGGCAAGCGTTTGCCCGATGGTCGTCGTGCAGCCATCCTGGATGCCGGCATCAACGCTCTGTTCACGGGCTTCTGGTACAACCACCCTATCAAGCTGACGCGGCCGCCGGTGGGACCTGCCCAGGACACCGTTCTCTATGGTCCACTCTGCATGAACATCGACGTGGTGCGCAGCAGCGTTCACCTCTCCGCATTGCGGGCCGGAGATCGTCTGCTGGTGCATCCGGTCGGAGCCTACAACAACACCCAGTGGCTGCAGTTTATCGAGTATCGACCGGCCATCGTGTTGATCGATGAACAGGGCGGGGTAAGCCTCATTCGCGCCGCCGAAAACCTGGAAGTGATGTGCGCCCAGGATCGTCTCCCCCCCCATTTACTGTCGTCTGAACCTCAGGGTTGGACCCAGGCACGCGAGGTGCTGCGAGGATGAAAGGTCTGCTGGCGGCCTATGGATCGCTACTGTTGCTTCCCGGACGGGGCACAGCCTTGATATTGATGCTGGCCACGCTGGTCGAACCCCGCTCGGGCCTGCTGGCCTGGGTGGCAGCGGCCGGAGCGATGCTGGCCGACAGGCTGTTGCCTCTGCCGCCGGCCTCAACCTCGCTGGTGCTCGTCAATGCTTTGCTAACCGGGCACATGTTGGCTGCCAGCTTTGCCTGGCACCCGCCCTTGGTGTTGCTGCTGTTGCTGGCGGGCGCCGGCTGCCGGGCCCTGTGTGCCTGGCTGGAGCCCCGCCTGCGCCCCACCCTGTGCCTGCCTTTTGTACTGGCCTCGTGGGCCGGGTTGGCGCTGGGCAAATCGCTGCTCTGGGCTCCAGCCGTTGCTTCGCAGCTGCCCGTCTTGTCCTTGCCCCTCTGCTGCAACGCCTACCTGTCCGCTTTGGGAGGGGTCTATCTGGTGCCAAATCCTCTCAGCGGTCTGCTGGTGCTTGCTGTGTTGCTGTACGCTTCCCCAGCCCTGGCCGTGCTTTCGTTGGCCGGCTATGTGGCCTGTTTGACCACCTTGTTGGCCCTCGGGGTGCCGCCCCTATCCTTGACCCACATCTGGGCCGGCACCCAGGCCATCCTTACGGCCCTGATGGTGGGCGGGCTCTGGATGGTGCCGTCGCGGGCCAGCCTGGCGTTGGCCATGCTGGCCTCGGCCAGCAGCGGTGTGATGTATTTGATACTGGTGCAGCTTCAGGGTCTACCGCTGGCAATGCCCTTCTTGCTGGCAACCTGGGCCTGTTTGCACGGGTTGCGTTTCGAAGCTCCGGGACTTGTGCGTTTGCCCGTGCCGGACCTACCCGAACACAGCTTGCAGCGCACCACGTTGGCCCGTGCCCGAGGCCTGCGCAGTGACAGTCTGGCTCTGCGGCTTCCCTTTGTCGAAGGCCAGGATTGGCAGGTCTATCAGACTTTCGATGGAGCTCACACCCATCAGGGTCTATGGCGCCATGCTGTGGACTTTTACCGGACCCAGGATGGGCGTAGCTTTCTTGGTCAGGGCCTGCAATTGAGTGATTATCTGTGCTACGGTGCTCCCGTGCTGTCACCCGTGACGGGTTGTGTGGTTCAAGTTTGCAGCGAATTGCCCGACAATCCACCGGGGGAAGTGCACCCGGAGTCGAGATGGGGCAACTATGTGCTTATCGCCGTGGATGCCCACCATTATGTGATGTTGGCCCATCTCCAGCAGGATAGCCTGCAGGTGGTTCCGGGTCAGGCCGTGGCTCCGGGACATCCGCTGGCGCGTTGTGGCAACAGTGGACGAAGCCCTCAACCCCATCTGCATGTGCACCTGCAGTCTGGACCCCAGTTGGGAGCAGCGACCCGACCGTGGCACTTCAGTCACGTGCTGGACAGTGCGCAGGGCACCTTGCATCTGGACTTGCAACCTCGATTGGGTCAGACGCTCTGCCGACCTCGGCTGGATAGGGGGCTGGCCGACGCCCTGCACTTTCCGGTGGGGCGTCAGTTTCACTACGTCTGGCGGGGCCGAACGACGAGGCTGGAGGTTCAACTGGATCTGTTGGGTCAGTTCTGGCTCCGTTCCGATTCGGGAGCTCGCGTAGCCCTGATCGAGAGCGCCGAGCTGCTGGCCGCCTTTGACCGCCAGGGGCCGGCCGACCCCCTGCTCGACCTGTGGATCCTGGCCTTGGGCCTGACCCCCTTTTATACCCCGGGTGGCTCCTGGAACGATCGACCACCCGCAAGCCTGCTGGGACACCATCGCTGGACTCCAAATTTGCAGAGTCATTACCATCGTGATTTGCTGTCCGACGGACAATGGCTGCAAGTCGGTCGGCACGGTACTTTCTCCACCCGGGCAACCCTGCACCCCCGGCTGGGTTGTACTCAACTCGAATTGCATGGGGCTCGAGGCTTGATGCTGGGTGCCGAACTTCACGAGGTCGGCCTGCGAGCCGACCAGGGAATACCGGCCTGGAGTCTGCGCCCCAGGGCCTCGGCCGAAACTGCGCTGGCGTAAACTCAGAGAAGGTCCACCAACCCCTGTTGACCGTTCACCCGCAAGTGTATTCCCGAGCGAAAGGCCGCCATCGGCAGATTGGCCACGGCGGGCAACCCCAGTTCGCGGGCCACGATGGCACCGTGCGACAGGACCCCGCCGGTCTCGACAATCAAGGCGCAGGCCTGGCCCATGGCCGCAGCGTAGCCGGGGTCGGTGCTGGGGCAGATCAGTACGAAGCCACGGGCGTCGGGGGGAACCTCATCGGGATGGTGGATCAGCAGGGCTTCACCTTCGGCTACCCCCCAGGACAGCCCCGTGCCCTGGAGTTGGGTCTGACCCGGCGGCAGCTGCAACGGGCGCCCCAGGGCCTCGAGGTCGTCGCTGCAGAGCAGGGCCGGACAGGGCAGGCTGCGCAGCAGGGCCCACTCCTGTTTGCGCCTGGGAATTTCGGCCAGCGGGGGGTCGAGCAGTTCTTCCAGGTGGAGCCAGAAAATGTCACCCCCCAGATCAAGGACCCGGTCTAGCGCCAGCAGAGTGCGGCGTAGTTCGGCCCAGCCCAGCATCAGCCAGTGTCGACCCTCCTCGCGCAGGGCCAGCCATAGGTTCAGTTTGGAATCGGCCGGGGCGGCCTGGGGGGTGTTCAGTTGGGCCTGCAAGCGTTCGGGGCGCTCGCTCCAGCGCGGTTCGGCCAGTTCCATCTCCAGGGGGCCGCGATGCCCCACCTTTTCCAGCAGTTGTGACAGACCGATATCCCCGGCTGCGGCCCGACCCAGCCAGAGTTGTACGTCGCACTCCGGGTCTAAACGGGTGGGCTGGTTCTCGGATCTCAGGCCAGCAAAGGCGGCCGCCTTGAGGCTCTGGCTGGCGAACTGAAACAGACCCTGTCGCAGTTGCTCTATGCGTTCCAGCAAGACCGGTTTGGAAAGGTCCTCCAGGCGGTCTTGAGCACACCGTTGCAGGGATTGGCGATAGGCAGGAGCGATTTGCTCTCGGAATTGCTGGGGGAATTCGCGCCGGACCTTGCGCAAGGTGCCTTCGGCTCGAACCATCTTGAACACGGTGGCGGGCAGGTGGCGCCAGAAACCCGTCGGGGCCCGCTGAAGGTCGACTGCAGGTGGGGGCAGTTCGCCTGCCCGGATTTGGGCGGCCGAATAGGCAAAGGGAAAGTGGCGAAAGTAGAGCCGGGCAGAGCGGCTCAGGTTGGTGTAAGGGCGACCGGCGATCAGGTCGAGAACGCTGCCCACCTCGGGGTCGGGGTCGTAGCCCAACTGGCGATACATCGGTCCGTAGGCGCCGTCCAGGCTGAGCAAATCGCGCACCAATGACCAGCTGAGGGGCAACGGGTGCGGCAACGATTCCGCCAGGTTGTGGCGGGTCCACAGCGTTGCCCCGTCGCCGCACATCTGGCGGGCCCTTTCGATTTCGCGCTGGCGCAGTTGCTCACGCAAGCTCTGGCTGGACGTGATGGGCCTGGCCTGCAACAACCAGAGACGCTGATCAGGGTCGAGGACGAACTCCAGGTCCAGTTCCTGGCCAAAGAGTGTCCGGGCCCGCCGGGCCAACTCCAGCAGTTCCTCGAGCGCGTTGGGCGGCAGCAGCTGGTCGCCAGGCAATGGGCGCACCCGCCCCGATACCAACTCATCGCCGCGACCCGCGTGAACCTCGATACGTGGGCCTGGCTCACTGCCGGTGGGGTCCTGGGTAAAGAGTACGCCCGAGGCCCGGGCCTCGACCATGGGCTGTACGATCACCGAGCCGCCCAGGCTGGCGCCGATGCGCTGCAGGGCACAGCGCAGTCGCTCGCTATCTCGCACCGCCAGTTCGGTTTCAAATCGGCCCGCCAGGCTCTGGCTGCACTGGTCTTCGCTGCGCGAAGAACTGCGCACTGCCACCGATGGCGCGCCAGCTGCCTGCCAGGCCTGCACCACCTCCTCGGCAGACTGCCCGCTGAGCACCACCCACCCTTCCGGCACCGGCAGGCCGGCCCGCAGCATCTGTCCCAGCCGCTCGGCTTTACCCCCCGCTTCAGGCGGGGCCAGACTCAGGGTGAGAAGCTGAGACACTGCAGGTAGCGTCCTCCGGAAAGCAGCAGGGACGAGCCGGCCAGAAATGGGGTGGATTCACAGGGAACATCGGAGGCCACGAAGGTCCACAGCTCTTTACCCTGAGTGCGATCCAGGGCATACAGTCGACCATCGCCGCCGGCCTGGAGGATGTGCTGGGGCAGAACCAGCGGCGAGCCCAGCACCGGTTTGCCGCACGGGGCGCTCCAGCGCGGCCGGCCGCTGGCCAGGTCCAGGCAGTAGAGGCTTCCGTCCTTACAGCCCACCAGCACCTCCTGGGCCTCGACCACCAGCGAAGTGTTCACCGAATCGGCCAATTTGTGTCGCCAGCGCGGCTTGCCCGTGGCCGCCTCAAAGGCGACCACGGCCCCGGCCGGCTTGGGGTCGTCGGCGCCAAAAGTGCCGTTGCCCAGCCCGGCCACCAGCCACTGGCCGTCGGGGCTGAGAGCAGGGTGTCCCCAACAGGGCAGCGGCTGTTGTTGTTTCCATAGGAGCCTGCCGGTGGCCGCCTCCAGGGCCAGCACGGCATTGTCGCCGTAGGCCGTGGCCACGAAGACTTTTCCCCCTCCGAGGGCAGCCGAGCAGTCGGTATGGCCGCATCGGTTGTGCCAGATCACCTTGCCGCTAACGGCATCCAGGCAGTAGACTCCGTCGCCCCCTGCCGAAACGTAGAGACGGCCGCCATCCAGGGTGGGCGAGGCCTCGACGTGCCCGCTGGTCTTCAGGGTCCACAGGGTTTTGCCCGTGTTCAGCTCGAGGCAGAACAGCCGGCTGTCTTCATTTTCGTGCAGCCCTTCGCCGCAATACACGCGACCTGCTTCGACCACGGGAGTGCAAAAAATGGGATGGCGCGTGGGGCAGCTCCAGAGTAGCTCGCCATCACTCAGACGATGGCAATCGATCGACCCGCAGGCCTTCAACGCGGTGATCAAGGACAACCCGACCAGAACGCGATCGCGCACCGCCACCGGCGATCCCAGGTAGATGCCGTCGGTTGCACAGCGATGGCTCCAGCGGGCCCGGGGTGGAGTGTGGGGCGAAGTGGCTCCGGGGGTGGCCCCTCCGCCGCCCCCTGAGACCAGGCCGCGAAACGCCGGCCAGCATTCGGGGCCAGTATCGCCCGGGGCTTCCGACGAGGCGGGCGTGGGTGTGGGCGTGGCCAGCACGGGCTGGCGACGGTCGCTGAGCAGCCACAGCCCCAGCCCAGCCAGGGCTCCCACCAATGCCACCAGGGGCCAGTGGCGCCGGGCCCGTTGGCGCCAGCTTTGCCAGCGCATCATTCCTCCGAAGGCCCCCAGCAGCAACAAAGCCAGCTGTGGAAGCAGTGCCACCAGCGCCTGCAAGGGCCCCAGCAATCCGGGGATGACGGCAAGTGCGGGAGAACAAAGGCACCAGACCAGGAAAAAGGTCCTCACCGCGGGGAAGTTTCTCGCCACGGAAACAAAGAGCCTTGTTCGGCGACGGGGGGACTTATGAATGCAAGCCTGCGTAACTTCCAAATTGCTGCTCTGGTGCTGGTGCTGGCCGTTTCCGCCTTGCTGGCCAGCGGCAAGCTAAAACTTCCCGGCAGAGATCCGCTGCAGTCGCTGGGGCAGGATGTCCAGCGCACCCTCAACGCCTTCTGGGTGAACCAGGATAGCAAGGTGGCCACCAGCGGAACACCCGAGGCGGCCGAGCTGGTGGTGACTCCGGCCACGCCAGGCATCACCCGGCCCCGACAACTGGCCTGGAGTCAGCCCGTGGTGGAATTCGTCGTAGCCCGCTACCCGGAAGTCAAGGTTTCTCGCCTGCAGGTGGTAGGCCTACCCCAGGTGGCCCAGGAGAAGGTGCGCCCGGCCGAATACGGACGGCGCCCTACTGGTTTTCAAGACGCATCTTTTTTCGAAGAGGCTCGCTCGGAAGTGTTGCAGCGCAACCTGCAACTCGAGTTGGACGCCAAGTTTGGTAAAGGCAGCTGCCTGGCCCTGGTTGACGTGGTGGCCACACAGGGCCCCGCGGCTCTGTCGGCGCCCGGCGAGGTGAGTTCCCTGGAATCGCGAGAATCGGCCGTGCCTCGTCAGCGTCGGGCTCAGGACAACTCGATAGCCCCTCGTCGTCAGGCCAATCCCCAGGTGTTGGAGCCCCAGGTGCAGCACCTGGAAGCCCGCCTGGTGGTGTTGGAAAGCTCGCAGGTCGAGCCCGCCGAGGCTCTGGCCCGCACCAGTCTGGAGCTTCAGGAAGCCCGGGGTGATTCGTTGCGAACGCTGACCCTGGGCCCCCGGCTCTAAACTTCCTGGAGCGCCGGCCATTCGGTCGGCAGGGGCGCCTCCACCACCACCGGAGGCTTCTTGGGATAGAGCGGCACCTCCACGCGGCGGGCGTGCAGGCGCATCGAGGCCGAGCCGTCGCCCACAATGGGGTGGCCGGCCCGGGCGCAATGCAGCCGCAGCTGGTGTTTGCGCCCCGTCAAAGGGCGTAGCTCAAGCCAGCTGCCCTCGGGTCCACGCCCCAAAATGCGCACCTCGGTGATGGCTTCTTTGCCTTCCAGGGGCTGGTCGAGGCGCACCAGGCGCTCGGGCCAGCTGCCGCGCACCAAAGCCCAGTAGATTTTCACCAGCCGCCGCTGCTGAAACAGCTCGGCCAACTGGCGCAGGGCGGCGGGATGGCGCCCCAGGATGAGACACCCGGTGGTGTCGCGGTCGAGGCGGTGGGCCACCTGAGGCAGGCGGGTCTTGCCAAAGGTCAACTCCTGCAAGTGGTCGGTCAGATGAATGCCCGGACCGGTGGGGGTGCAGCACCAGCCAGCGGGCTTGTCCAGCACCAGCATCATGCCGTCCTTGTAGAGCACGCGCTCGACTAAGGACAGGTCCACTCGCCCCTCAGCGTTCCCGCTCGCTCGTGGCAAACCGACCAACCCCAGCGAGCTCCCGGGGCCGAGCGCACCACCCAGCTCACTTTGATGCGCTGATCGCTGGCGTCGCCCTTGTGCCACAGGGGGCAGTTGGGTCGGCTGGCCACTCCTTCAAGTTGGCCCAGCTCCTGCTCGCGCTTGCCTTCAATCAGCTCGCCCTGGTCGGGGAGTTCCAAAGTCACTTTGAGGCCTCGCAGCAGCTTGCGCTCCAGAGCCTTGCGGCTGGCATAGCTGGGCAGCCAGCCAGCGTTGTCGACGACCAGTTCGAGGCGAACCAACCCGTCGCCCAGGGGTTGCAGACGCTGGGCCGCCAGCTGCAGGCGGGGGCAGGCGCGCGCCAGCCACAGCACCCAGTGAACCAGGGGTTCCAGCTCTTCTTCAAGCATGGGCATGGGTGGGTTGCGAAACAGATAAAACATGTCCCAGCCGCCGATTTCCACCGGGCCCAGCTGGGGATGCTGGTAGGGGCGCCAGTCCTCAAAGCCCTTGCCGCCCAGGTGAGATTCGCACCAGCGCAGCAGTTGGATTTCTTCTTCGATGGGATGCTGTTCAAACCAGCGGATAAAGCGATGTTCGCCGCGTTTGGCGCTGGCGTCCAGCCCCTGGGTGATGCCTGCTTTGCGCAACACCGACCAGATTTCCACCGTCCAGGCAAAGGCCCCCATGGTGTCGTAAACCCAGTCGTCGAAGGTGCCGGTGATCACCTCTTTGGGGTGATAGCGAAAGTCGTGATAGACGCACAGGTGAGGGTAGCCTGTCAGCTGGGTGCCCTTTTCCCCAAAGAACTTGTAGAGCTCCAGGTCGCCGGGCGGCAGCGACTCGTCGGGTTCGGTGCTGTAGGGGCGCAAAAAGACCCCGGAAAAGGTGTGAAAGGTGATGGCCTGGCACACGTTCGGGTGGCCGGTCAGAAAGCGCACGCAGGCCGCCACCTCGGGTTCGCTGGCCGGAAAGGGCCCGGCTCCTTTTTGCTCGCCCTCGGGCCGCCAGCGAAAGGGGAAGTTGCGATTCAGGTCGAGCCCGGCCCGCACCGGCCCGGGCTGGGGCAGGTCGGGGTCGAATTCGCCCTCCCAGCGTCCTTCGGGCAGCAGTCGGTAAAAGGGGCCCTCGCGGTCTTCGGGCTGACGCCGCACCAGCAGGCGCGGCTCCTGGGGACAGGCCTTCCAGGGCCCGTTGGGGTCGGGCAGCCGCATGGTCAGCACCTTGCCATTGCCGTCGATGTCTTCGGGCTCGATGCCCGCCCCCAGCGGATCGGCGTGGGGGTAAGGTCGCACCGAGCTGCGCAGAAAGCGCGGTCGCTCCTGCAGGGTCAGTTCGGCGCCGTCGGGGCAGACCCGCGGAGCGATGTAGAAGGTCACCTGCTGTAGCAGCTCCGGGTGTTGTTCCAGCAGCACTTCGGCCAGGCGCAGGCAGGCCTGGGTTCCCGAGAGTTCCGCGGCGTGCAGGTTGCCATCGACCCACAGGGCCGGTCGCTCGCGGTCGTCCACCCCGGGAGCCGCCAGCGTCAGCAGCCAGATGTCCCGCCCCTCGTGGCTTTGCCCCAGGCTTTGCAGCCGGGCCAGCTGGGGATAGCGCGCCACCGCCTGCTGCAGCCAGTCGGTTAGCTGCTGGTAATTGAAGTAGTGCTGGTTGGTCACAGGCGTCGGGTAACCGGTATCCAGAGCACGCCGAAGCGCACCATGCGAATGTCGCTGCGCTGCAGACGCACGTTGCGCTGCTCGATGCGCTCCAGGGCGGCGCGCTCCTGGGCCTCGATGTCGGCCACCTCCGACTCCAATTTGGCCGAGAGTTCGGCCATCTTAAGCTGCAGTTGCTCGAGTTCACCCTCGGCCTGACCCACCTTGTCCTTGGCCGAGCTGCTGCGATGGTGCGAGGAAAGAGCCGAACTCAAAGCTCGCTTCTTGCCGGTAAAGAACCCCAGCAGGGCTGCCCCGGCGTTGTAAAGCGACTCGGTCTGGCGACGCTGGCTCTCGTTGCGCAGCGTGTCCAGGCGGCTCTCGTGGCGGGCCAATCGTTCTTGCAGGCTGGCGATTTCCTTGTCGTATCGGGCCTGCAACTTGGCCACCTTCTGATCGATGCGATCCTGCACGGCCGCCTCCACGCGGCGGCGAAAATCGTCCTGGCTTTCGCCGCCGGCCCCGTAAAGTTTAAGCTCGGCCTGCAACCACTGGCTGCTGGTCACGCGTCGATACAGGTCGTCCTGCATGGCGGCCTGGGCGGCTTTCAGCTCGCGGGCCTCGTCGAAAGCCGCCGGTAGCTGCTCGAACAGGCCCGATTCGGCGGGCTCGCCCAGCAGGTCGTCGGCCTCCAGCGTAAGGCGCGTCCATTGTTCGGGCAGCCTTTCGCCCATGGGAAAGAACAGGTAGTGGTGCAACTCGTCCACTACGAAGGCCTTGTCGGAAAAACGCAGTTGAACCTCGCCCCACAGAGCCGGGCGCCACAGCGTCTTGCCGTCCTCACGGCGGGCCAGTGCGTGGGCTTCAAAAGCGCCCTCCAGTCGGGCCGAAAACACCGTTCGCGGGTCGAGGAAGGCCTGGGCAAAGCCCGCCGGTGCGGGTGGAGGATGGCTGACCAGGCCGCTATCAAGGCTGGCTGCCGAGGGCGCAGACAAGCCCACGGGGGGGGCGCTGGCAGCCGGCGGGGTGGGCTGCAGCAAGGTCAGCTCTGTGCGCGTCACCGGGCCCCGCAGCAGCGACATGGCAAAGCGGGTCTCCACCCGGCGCGGCACCGTATGCGAGGGCGATTTGAGCAGGAAAACCCGCGATTCCAGCTGTTCAAATTCGCGTGTCAAAGATTCGTTGTCCAGGCCGGCTTCAGCCAAGGTCAGCCCCTGACTGACCCGGGCCCGATCCTGGGCCGTTTGCATCTTTCCTACCCACCAGGTTCCGGTATTGGCCAGACCCTTGTAGTCGAGGTCCACCGGGTTCTGGGTGGCCAGCACCACGCCCAGGCCCACGGCCCGGGCTTGCTTGAGCAAGGTCAGCAAGGGCTGCTTGGAGGCCGGATTCAACGGATGGGGCGGCATGTAGCCGGCCACTTCATCGAAATAGAGCAACGTGCGCAGTTGGGTGGTGCCCGACAGGCTGCGCGACCAGCTGCGCAGGCGGTGCAGCATCAACGATACGAAAAACATGCGCTCGCTGTCGCTGAGATGGGCCAGATAGAAGAGGTTAACCGGCACCTTGCCCGGGGTCTCCGGTTTTTGCCACAGCTCGGGGTCGAGCGGTTCGCCCTGGCTCCACGAGGAAAAGGCGGGTGAGGCCACCAGCGCATTCAGTTTCATGGCAAGATCCATACGCTGAGCCGAGGGGAAGAAGCTCTCCAATGGAAAGACGCCGACCTTCTTGAAGGGCGGATCCACAAGTTTCAGCACCAGGTCTTCCAGACTGAGGTCCTGGCCCTGCTCCCAGGCCTGGTCGAGGATCTGGCTCAGCACCACGGCTTCGGGCGCCCTCAGGGGGTCGGCTTCGACGCCCACCAGGGCCAGCAGGCCCTGGATCTGGCCGCTGATCAGCTCGATGCGCGCCTCGCTGTCGGCCAGCACGGCCTCGGCCGGGCGGCGAAAGTTGCCCAGCAGGTTGAGGCTGCGGCCGGTTCGCGAACCCGGGGTATAGATGCGCAGTTCCAGGCGCTCGCGCAGGGCCGCCACCCGTGAGGGGCCGATGCCCCACTGCAGTCGCCCCCGTTGCAGCCGCTCGCGGACGGCAGCGCGCTGGTCGGGCTCGACCCAACCTTCGAGTTGCTCCTCGGAAAGCTCGGGAAAGAGCAGCCCCAGGTTGGCCAGATCGCCCTTGGGGTCGAGCAGCATCAGGGGAACGCCCGCTTCGACCAGTTCTTCCAATAGGGTCAGGGCCAGGCCGGTTTTGCCCGAGCCGGTCATTCCCAGAATGACGCCGTGGGTGACCAGGTCGGAGGGTTTGAGAGAGCAGTGTTCTTGAGACGCCACCTCGCGTCCCAGCTGCAGCATGGGGGGGGCCGGGGAACTCATAGGGGAGTCCCTTCGCCCTTGGACGAAGCTTCCTGCGTGCTCACCCCCGAGCAAATCGAGCGTCGTAAACAACTTCAGCGCCGTGCCTGTCGCGAAATGGCCCGCACTTCTCCCTGGGGTGCCTCGCTGGCCTATTCGGTCATGCTGGTGCTGTGCTCACTGGCCGGCGATCTGGCCGAAGAGCGCCCCCAGGTCATCGCAGCCACCGCCAGTTTGCTGGCTGTGTTGGGAGTGGTTCGCAAGCTGGTCGGCGACCGCTATCTGGCCTCCCACGATCAGCAGAGCGAAGACGCCTGGAGGGCCGCTTTTCGCGCTGCCGTTTGGGCCATAGCGCTCGTCTGGGGCAGTTTTGCCGCCTGGGTGGTGGCCTTGCATCCGCACGACTTCACGGGTATCAGTTACTTGCTTTGCACCGTCGGTTTGGTGGCGGGGGCCAGCTATACGCTGACGGCCGATCGAAAGACCCTGCTGGGATATCTGGTGGCTATGATCGCCCCGGCCAGTCTGGTGCTGGCCCTTTATGGCGATACCAAAGAGTTTTTTTCGGGCATCGTGGTCTTTGCGTTCTTGGTATTCTCCTGGGTGGCCGGACGCTACCAAAATCGACGCATTCTGGAGTTTCTCGAACGCCGCGGTGAGATGGAGTTTCAGGCTCGTCAGTTGGAAGAGGCCCAGCAGCAGTTGAAACGACTGCTCGAACAGGAGATCGAGCAAAAACGTCTGCTCTCGGAGCAGAATCAGGCACTGGTAGCGGCGCGCCGCAATGCCGAATCGGCCAACCGCGCCAAGAGTAGTTTCTTGGCCTCGATGAGCCACGAAATTCGCACCCCGATGAATGCCATTGTGGGGCTCTCGGATCTGCTCCTCGAGACCCCGCTCAATGACCAGCAACTCAATTGGGTGGGCAGCATCCATTCGTCCTGTAATTCGCTGCTCACGCTGATCAGCGATATCCTCGACTTGTCCAAGATCGAGGCCGGTCGGATGGAGCTGGTGCGCAAGAAATTCAGCCCGGCTCAACTACTGCGCGAGGTGGTAGACCTGATGCAGCCGATTTGTCGGCAAAAGGGCATTGAACTCGCGCATCAGCTCGACCCCGCGCTGCCCGAGCAGGTGACCGGAGACTCTCAAAAGTTGCGCCAGATCGTCTTGAATCTGCTGGGTAACGCCGTCAAGTTCACCCGCCAAGGGCGGGTCGAGTTGCAGGCCAGCTGGCAGTCGAGCCAGATCTTGCTGCGGGTCAGCGACACGGGCATTGGTATTGCAGGGCCCAAGCTGGCCAGTATCTTCGAAGCCTTTTCACAGGTCGACGCCAGCACCACCCGTAGCTATGCGGGCACCGGACTGGGACTGGCCATCAGCCGTCAGCTGTCCGAGTTGCTGGGAGGCCGACTATGGGTGCAAAGCAACAACGCCATCGCCGGCAATCCTCCGCCGGACTGGTCGGCGAGCATGCCCGAGCAGGGCTGCGTTTTCTGGGTCCAGTTGCCTTTCGAGAGCGGAATCAGCCCCGAGTCGAGCACCCAGCTTCAGTTGCCCGATCCGGTGTTGAGGGAAGGCCTGCGCATACTTGTGGCCGAGGACCATCCCATGAACCAGCGCGTGGTTCTGGCGTTGCTGGAGCGCCTGGGACAGCACCCTGAAGTGGTTGAAACAGGGCTGGCGGCGGTGGATGCTTGCCGACTGCACCGTTATGACCTCGTGTTGATGGACCTGCAGATGCCCGAACTGGACGGCCTGCAAGCCACTGAAAAAATTCGTGAAATGACCCTGGCGCGCCAACCCTATATCATTGCCTTAACCGCCAATGCCTTTGAGGACGACCGACAACGTTGCCTGGCGGCGGGGATGGATGATTACCTGAGCAAGCCGATTCGTCGTCAAGAATTGAACCAGGCTCTCTACCGGTTTTTGGAGAAGACTGAGAAAAAATAAAAGACACCTGCAAATATTTGCAGGTGTCTTTTATTCAGAAGATCTGCTCGCTAGGAAAAGGGCAGCGTCTTCACCATCACCGAGAGGCGCTCTGCCTCGACGGCTGAGAGATCGGCCGGCAGCCTCAGGACGATCTGGTAGCCTGGGCGAACCCAGAGGCGATGTTCCAGGACTTCCTCTTCACGAGAGGCCCGAGGAGCCTCTCGCGTCTCTTTCTTTGGGGCACTGACGGTGCTGGGCCGAGAGGTCATTGCCAGTGCTTTTTTTGATAAACCCAGGATTCCGGCGATAATATCTTCGCGCCGTTCGACCTCCTTGGAAATCTGAGCGATCGACTTGCCTCCACTATACATGTCGTGGATCCGCTGTCGATCCGCGTTGCTTAGTCGCCCTCTACGAATTTTCGCCATGAGATATTCTCCACTCCCTCAAGTCGCTGTGTATTTTATGCGATTGCCCCAACTTTTGATGAGACAATTCTACTAGACTTGTCGGGCAAAGGCCGAAAACATCTTCGACCATTGCACTTCTTTGTCAAATTCAGTTTCGGAATATTGTCGGGTATTCCTTTTCAATTCTACACTCAGGCCCGAGGAACTGGTCAAGCTTGACGAGCTTTGACGAGCGACCACAGCCTTTGCCAGGTTGCTCTGACACTGTTGCACGGCTGCACGCAAGCCCTCAAGGTTCTGTTGCTGAGCCAGTTGCTCCGTTCGAGTCAAGAAATCCCCCAGGTCGTAGACAAATCCAAAGGCCTGAGTGTCGGAGCGCAGAGTCCGCAATTCCTTTCCGGAGATACCTGCGTTGGAGAGTTCTCCGGCCAATCTGGCCAGGCTCTGTTCCAGGGCGGGAACTTTCTCCAGATCGACAGCAGACATTGTGGGTAGAACCTCCTGGTGATCGGAGGTGGCCTGCACAATCATCTCGGCGACCTGACGGGCCTGTACGTCGCTCTTGAAGAGATGTGCCTGCTTCAATTCCCCGAGCGATGCCTGGGTTAGCAGGTGCTGATAGGGCCAGCCCTCTTTTCCTTCCAGGGCTTGCGAGGCCACCATGTATTTGGCGTGATCCTTGATCTGACTGGCGACTTCAACTGTGGCCATCTGGCAGGCGTCGAATCCGATAACGTCCAGCTTTTTGCCCGTGCGCGCCTGGGCCATTTCCAAGGCCTGCTTAAGTTCGGGAAGCTTCATCCATCCCTTGTGGGACTCGTCCTCAACGGCCCCTTCCCAACCCTTGCCGTGGTCGGTAATTACGAGCATCGTTCGTTCCGAGGGAAACTTCTTCATGCCCCAGGCGATGAAGTCCGCCAGCGTTTTCGAGTCTGACATATTCACCGGGCCCAGGCTCTCAAGCACCGGCGAGTCAATGCGGCGCGGGTCGGAGTTGGGACCGTCGGCTTCGATACGAAATCGGTAGGCTCCCCCATTGCGGTGGTCAAGCTGGCTGACGAGTTGCACAGAAGCACTCGAACCCAGCGCTTCCATGCTGGCGACATCGTCGTAAATGTAAGCATACAGGTTGTTGTCGCCGGCCGAGTAGTTAAGAATGGTCCACTTCGACTTGATGGGGCTCGCTTCTGTGGCTTCGGAGTCGCGAATCGAGTGAAAGTCGACTCGATCTTCACCCTGGCTCCGTGAAGACGACGAGGGTTCACCGGGGCGACGCGGCAATACGGCAGGGCGAGGCATGGTGATGGCCTTATCGCGCAACCGCATCTGCATCTCGAACTCCTCCTCGCAGAATCCCCCAGCAGTAGCTTAGCCAACATGGCCGGTGCAAGGATTGCCGACTTGTGAACGGGCCGTCGTGACCGAGCCTTAACATGAGGTCGAGGGCTGTTCAAAAGTTTGTAACCTGGAGCGACTAGCCTGATAACGGAGGTTCTGGAGATGGTTAGCGGTCTTTCATTCAAAACTCGGGCATGTTGCCCCCATCACCACGCTCTCCGTGGCGCTGAGCCCGGCCCTGCGCCTGCTGCCGATGAAGCCGCAGCGCCCCCGCAGGGTGAGGACAAGGTGTTCAGTTACAATCCTCAGGATCGGCGCGTGATGGCTCCCGGAACCAAGGTGATCTCCAAGGTTGTCCAGGGTGCGCGGGGCCCCGAAACCGACAAAGCCATGCTGAACGAGGCGCTGGAGCCTGTCGATGGCAAGTACGTCTATGGACCCGGCGACCCTCGACAGAATACTGCCGTTGCCTTCTCCAGCGTGGCCCACACCATCGAGGTGTTCCGCCAGGCCTTTGGTGAGTTTGGATGGTCGTTTCCTTACGACAAGCTGGCCGTTCACGCCAACGCCGGGAAAGACTTTAACGCTTTCTATTCACGCCGCCAAGGCACGGTCAATTTTTTCCAGGAAGAAGACCCGGTCTACGGCCAACCGGTTCACTCGGGAGCCTCGGGCGAGATCGTTGCTCACGAAGTCGGCCACGCCATTCTCGACGGAATTCGGCCGGAATATTTCGGTGCCTGGCGCAGTGACCCCGGAGCCTTCCACGAGGCCTTTGGCGACATTCTGGCGATGCACGTTTCCTTGATGGACGAAAGGGTGATTCGTCGGGTGGTGGTGCAAACCAGCGGCGACCTCAGCAAACCGAATATCGCTGCCCACATGGCCGAAGAACTGGCCCAGGGTCTCAACAATCGCAAGGGCAGCAATGCCACCGGTGGCGATTTTCTGCGCAACGCCATCAATTCTTTTCGTTGGGCCGATCCCAAGACGCTGCCGGAGAAGGGGGGGCCCGATCAGCTCGGTTGGGAGATTCACAGCTTTTCACGACTGTGGACCGGAGCCCACTATGATCTGCTTAAGGCTCTGGTCAGCGAGCGACTTGAGGCGGGTGATAAACCCGATGTGGCCCTGCGGGAGAGCAACCGCGAATTGCTGACGATGTTGGCCAACTTGATTCGCGAAGCCCCCCGTGGCGACTTTACCTTTCGCGATATGGCCGTGGCTTTCGTGCGCTCGGACAAGATGCACAATGAAGGCAAGCGGGCCGAACTGATCGAGAAGACCTTCAAGGCGAGGGAAATCCTTCCCCAGGACTTGCCGGCCGAGTTGCTGGAAGTTCCTGCCCCTTCGGCCCGGCTGTTCGCCAGCGAAGACCCCCCCGTGACCCCGGTGCGCCTGACCCTGGGCGACGACTTCGGTATGTTCAGCGGGGCCGAGGTGGAAGTCCCCGTGGCCAGCGAACGCGCGCTGTTCAAGTCGGACGAAATTCGCCAGGAAACTCAAGAGGATATTCGCCGACTGATCGCAGCCGGAAAGATTCGCTACAACGATCCCAACTATCAGATGAAGTTTCCCCAGGACTACTTCAATCCTCAGGGAGACCTTTATTTAGGTGCGGTAACCTGGGTAGACGGCAAGATGAAGATCGAACGACTGGCCGTGGCTCACTGAACGCGAAAACTCCCGACTTTGGGGGCCAGGCTCGAGTTCCCGAGGTAGACTTCGAACTCGCCAGGTTCTACGGTCCAGCGCAGCTGCGGGTCTAACATACCGAATTCTTTAGGACCGAGCTGAAAGCGAACCGTTTTCTTCTCCCCGGGCTGCAGGCTGAGGCGCTGAAAACCCTTCAGTTCGCGCACGGGTCGGGTGGAACTGCCCACCAGGTCGCGAAGGTAGAGCTGTACCACCTCGTCGCCCTGGCGACTTCCCGTATTGTGAACGGTGGCTTCGATCTGCAGCGTGTCGGCCGGGCCAATCTGGCTCTTGCTGAGGTTGACCTCGCCGATCTTGAACTCGCTGTAGCTCAGGCCAAACCCGAAGGGGAAGCGGGCCGTGTTGGGTACATCCTTGTAGTTGCTTACATAGCTGTCGCGTAGATAGGCGGGACGACCGGTGTTTTTGGCATTGTAGTACAGGGGCATCTGACCCACCGAATGCGGAAAGCTCACGGGCAACTTGCCCCCCGGGTTGACCTTACCGGCGAGCACATCGGCTACGGCTCGACCTCCTTCGCTGCCGGGGAACCAGCACTCGAGAAGCGCAGGACAGTGCTCAGCAGCCCAACCCAGGGCCAGGGGGCGCCCGTTGAAAAGGGTCACAACATAGGGCTTGCCGCTCTGGTGCACCAACTGGATCAAGGCCAGCTGGTCGCCGGGCAGGTCGATTTGAGATCGGGAGTTGGCCTCGCCTGACATGGTTTCGGTTTCGCCTACCGCAACCACCACCACCTCGGCATCGGCCAGCGCCGAGAGCACCTTTTCGCGCTGCAGGGGTTGTTTGCCCTCGCAGTCGCAACCCGCTTCAAAGCGAAGGGTGGCCGCAGGATATTGCTCGCGCAGGCCCTGCAACAGGGTAATGGTCTCTTCTTTACGACCGTCGCCGTGCCAGGGGCCGATCAGGTCCTGGCCATTGTCGCCCAGTGGTCCCACGATGGTGATTCGCTTCAGTTGAGGTGACAGCGGTAGAACCTGGCGTTCGTTCTTCAAGAGCACCAGCGAACGGGCCGCCACCCGGCGAGCTAGTTGTCGGTGCTTGGGGTCCTGGAGCACGCTTTGCTCTTGGGATTCATCCGTATAGGGCTCTTCCCATAGACCGAGCCGCTTCTTGATGCCCAGGATGCGCATCACGGCCGTGTCGACTTGCTGCATGGAAAGCTTGCCCTCGGCGATCAGTTGTTCGGTGTGCTTTTGAATGTGTTCACTGACCATCTCCATGTCGCATCCGGCCCCCAGGGCCCAGCGAGCAGCCTCTTTTCCGTCGGCCGCCAGGCCGTGATGGCGCAGTTCGTCGACGGCCTCGTAGTCGCTGACGACAAAGCCGTCAAAGCCCCACTCGTCGCGCAGCACCTCGGTCAGCAGAAAGCGGTTGGCCGTGCTGGGCATGCCGCTGACCTCGTTGAAAGCCGTCATGAACGTCATGACACCGGCGTCGACACAGGCTTTGAAAGGAGGAAAATAGATCTCTCGGAGGCTGCGTTCCGAAAGGTCCACCGTGTTGTAGTCGCGTCCACCCTCGGCAGCCCCGTAGGCCACCCAGTGCTTGGCACAGGCGGCGAACTTGCCTCCTCGCTGAAAACCCTTCACCCGAGCGGCGGCCAGGGCCGATCCCAGGTAGGGGTCTTCGCCCGAACCCTCCACGATGCGCCCCCAGCGAGCGTCGCGGGCGATGTCGACCATGGGCGCAAAGGTCCAGCGAATGCCCTGGGCTCTGGCCTCGCGCGCCGCTACCGCAGCCGTTTCTTCGCAGGCTGCAGGGTCCCAGGTGGCGGCCTCGCCCAGCGGCGAGGGAAAGACGGTTCGGTGGCCATGAATGACGTCGAAACCAAAGAGAATGGGAATCTTCAGCCGGCTCTCCTGGAGGGCCAGTCGTTGCAGGTCGTTGGTCACCCGGGCGCCTACGCTGTTGAGGATCGAACCCACCTTGCCCTGGCGCACCAGGGCACGCTGCTTTTCTGCATCGGCGGCGGCGGTGGGTCCGGTGGTATGGCCAAAGCCGGAATATTGTTGAATCTGGCCCAGCTTTTCGGCCAGCGTCATGCGGCCCAGAAGCTCTTCAAGGTTGACGGGTTCGGCGCCCGATGGCAGCGAGGCAAGCAACAAACAAAGCAGCGTTTTCTTCATCGACAACCGTTCGAGCCTCCCTTGGCCGGCACCCTGCTGAAGGACCCTGGCAGAGGGATGAGAACCTTCTGGCATGTCCTATGTTGCCTGCGCCAATTGCGGCAATCTGAACCGCCAGAGCGATACTCATTGCTACAGTTGTGGCCAGGAGCTGGTTGCCGTAGCGCCTCCGCCCCCGCCCGTGGAAGAGGCCCCCAGTGAGGACGACCCCTGGGCTGCCAACCGCGATTTGCGGGTGCAACCCCTCAGTGTTGCCAGCGGGGGTGACCCCAGTAAGGCGCGCTTTAAAGACCTGGCCTCGCGCTACGAGGCCCGGCCGGTGGAGAAGATCGATGCCAACATCCTGCACGGCATTCGTGCCGCTCTGCCAGCCGCGCTGCTGACCGGCCCGGTCATGGCTTTGTATCGCAAACAACAGCCCGACGAATTGACGCGACTGGTGATCAAGAAGTATCCCAAAATGCCCAAGCAGGGCAGCGAGATGATGGGCTATTCGCTGTGCTTTGAACTGTTTTTTGCTCTGCTGTTGGGGTGCATCCTGGGACTGACCAATATCCTTTGCTTCACTCCCGAATCGGGACGCACGGGTGCGGTGATCGGCGCCCTGGTGTCGGCGATGATGATTTACCTGGCAGGAGTAAGTTACGGTGGCATCCTGATCGGCGCGGTCCACGGTTTTCTTCTGGGCACTCTGGCCTCGCTGATCGAGCGCAAGCTCTTCCGTCGCAAATCTTCCTGAACAGTGCAGTTGCTCGACCTGCCTCTGCGCCAGGCGCTGCTCAAGCTGGCTTTGCCGCTGACCGCCTCGATGGCGCTGGAAACCGCCTTCACCTTCGTCAACGGCTATTGGGTGGGCCGGTTGGGCACCGAGGCCCTGGCCGCCGCCAATCTTTGTAGTTTCTCCCTGTGGATGATGATGGCCCTGACGGCCACCATCTCTACGGGTGGCAATGCGGTGATGGCCCAGCGCATCGGGGCGCGCCAGCCCGAGCGCGCTCGCCAGCTGGCCTGGATTTGCGTGCTGGCGGCCTTGCTCTGGGGTGGCGGGCTGGCTCTGCTGGCCCAGACCTTCTCCCGCGACTACCTCACCTGGCAGGTGGGAGGACAGCTACGATTGACGGCAGTGGTCGAGTTGGCCACCCTCTATCTGACCCGGGTTTTCTGGTTTGCCCCGATATTTTGCGCCAACGAGGTGCTCTCGGCCATTATGCGGGCCCACGGCGATACCCTGACCCCTTTGCGGGTCTACGCCCTGGGAGTGGCCCTGAATTTTGTGCTCGATCCGGTTCTGATGTTCCACTTCGACCTGGGGCTGCCGGGGGCGGCTTATGCCTCGGGCATCAGTTTTTTCGTGATGCTGGTATTGCTCGCGGCCCTCGTCAGGCGGCGCTTTCCGCCCATCTGGCTGGGCTCCACCCCGTGGGGGGAAGTGGCCGAGGTGTTTCGCATCGGCCTGCCCGGGGCCCTGACCGCCGCTTTCTTTTGCTTCATCTACATTCTGATCACGCCCACCGTTGGACTCTACGGGCCTACGGCGTTGGCGGCCCTGGGCATCGGTCACCGTGTGGAGAGCTTCAGTTACCTGATCAGTCACGGTCTGTCGCTGGCGTCGATCACTCTGGTGGGTCAGCATCTGGGAGCCGGTCAGAAAGACCAGGCCTATCAGGCAGGGCTGGAAGCCTGCCGCGTGGTTACCGCCTTCATGCTGTTGGCCAGTCTGGTGATGCTTTTGGGTGCCGACCCGCTGGCGCGTTTTTTCTCCGACGACCCGGCCGTGATCGACCGAACCATCGTCTACCTGCGCTGGATGGCCCTGGCCCAGTGGTGCACCGGCCTGGCCATGGTACTCGAAGGGGTCATGTCGGGGGCGGGGCGGCCTCTGGCCTCGACGATGGTGTCTGCTACCTGTGCGGCTTCGCGCTGGCCGCTTAGCAGCCAGGGATCTCAGGCTTATGGGCTGGTGGGCGTTTGGGCCGCGCTGGTGGCTGCTCGCTGGGTGGAGGCTTGCCTGTGCCTGCTGGTTTTTTGGCGCAGTCCGGTGTGGAAAGGGGTTAGACCAATTCTCGTAAGTATTGTCCGCACAAACCCTGAAAAAGTTGGGTTACAAGGCGGCCAATCAAGCCAGAACTTTTGAGAATTGGGTTAGCAGGTCCTGAGGGGTGGACCCCTGAGGGGGGATTGGTTATAATGGCGGCCGATGAACGAGGAGCCCTCCCGCCGTTCCTTTCTCGACCGCCTGGCTCTGTGGATCTCGGTGGTGCTGAGCCCATTTGTGTGCGTGCCTTATTTTTGCACCGTTCTGGCCCATGCCACGGCCCGCTCCGCCTCGGAGTTTTACCAACTGGCCACGCTCTGCACGGCATTGTCGGTGGGCGTGCCAGCCGCCTACATTCTCTGGAATGTCTACCACGGACGTATCACCGACCTGCACGTTCGTCTGCTCGAGCAACGCAAAGGGCCGTTTCGTGCCGGCCGCGTGGGCATGGCCGCTCTCTCGTTGTCGCTGGCTGTCTACGGTGGCCCCTGGCCGCTGACCGCTCTGGCCAGCGTGTTGTTCCTGCAGACCTTTGTTTTCGAGTGGATCTCCCGGGGATGGAAAATCAGCATGCACACCTCGGTGATGGCAGCCTGCCTGGCAGGATGCATGGAGATCGCACGCTGGTCGGCCTGGAATCTTTGGGTCATCGGCCCATTGTGCTGGGCGCGTCAGCATCGCGGCCGCCACAGTTGGGGCCAGGCCTTCAGCGGAGCCGCCCTGGGCTACGGCCTGACCGCCTATCCGTTGCGCTGGCTTATGACTCTGTAGCCTGTTGCTCGGCCTGAGCCGCCAGCGCCAGTGCCTGGCTGTCATAGAGCGCAAAGGGATGTTTCGGATTGATTTCTAGAGCTTTGTCATAGGCCGCTTTAGCCAGGTGTTTTTCACCCAGCTGAGCGTGGCAATTGCCCTTCAGATAATAGAGGTTGGCACTGCTGGGGTCGATGCTCAGACCCATTTCGATCTGGTCGAGGGCCAGCACCATATACACTCCGCCCAGCTGGCAGTAGATGTTGGCCAGCAACGTCCAGGCCCGAACATTATCACTTTGTTCGCGAACGGCCCGCGAGGCGAAGGTCAGGGCCTGCTGCAAATGGCCGCCCATCGATTGGATTTCGGCCAGATACATCAGGGCCGGGCCGTTGCGCGGGTCTTCGCGAACTGCGGCGATGAACTCGGCCTGGGCGTCGGCGTAACGATTCTCCTGAAGCAAGCGGTTGCCCCGGTCGGCGTGAATCTTGGCTTGTTGTTCGTTGGGAAGCAGCATAGCAAGCCACTTCTCTACCCCAGGTAGCGATTCCTCGCTTGCTCTCAGGCCAGGATTTTACTGCGGCACTTGATCCCGCCTTTAAATTTGAGCGACTCTTCCGTCAGGCGTCGGTCGAGGAAATGAATGCGCTGATAGCTGCTGGGGATTTCGCCCAACAGGCTCTCGGCAAAGGCTTTTTCGGCGCGGGGCTCGCCGCCCAGAGCCACGGCAAAGACCTGGCCCTGTTCGTTGGTTCCCTGGCGCAGATTCAGGAAGTTCATTTCGGGGTTGGCCGCACTCTTGGGAAAGCACCCGGCCACTCGAAAGACTTCCAGGCCGGCGTCCTGCAGTTGCTCGGCCACCAGGTCTTCATAGACCGCCTGACGTTCGGCCTTCTTCTCTACGGCCTCGAGCTGTTCGGGCAGTTCTTCTTTACCGAACCATTTGTGCTCATAGTGTTCTTTCAGCCAGCCGCGCTGGAGTTCGAGCACCTTGCGGGCATCGTTGAGGATGACCTGGCCGGGCCCGGCCAGCGACATGGCCATATCGATATGAAAGTCTCCGGGCTGTTCCACGGCAATCACATGCTCGGCGGGAAGTGCGTAGTCGTGGGCGACCTGCTGGCGGGCCTGGGCGGGGGTCGCATCCTTGGAAAGCAGGCGGCGAGTAACCTCGAGGCTGTCCTCTCCTACCAGGGCATAAGGGGTGCCGTCGGGACGCTGGCCGGCCAGCATATTGCCGCCCTCAACGTAGCTTTTGGCCGAGTGGATGCCTTTCATCCCCAGGGCCAGGGCCGTGGCCACGACCTCCTCTTGAGACTGGCGTCGGTTGACCAGGCCCTGCAGGGCAAAGTCGGCGCGCGGGCGTGGTTTGCCTTCTTCAGCTCGTTGTTGGTAGCGGTTGCGGCGACCACGAATGACCCAATCTTCGATATCGTCGCTGTCGGGGGCCAGTCGGGCGGGCACAATGGCTTCGCCCGAGCTGGTGAATTCACCGTGGTCTTCCACCCAACTGTCGTGACCTCCCGGGTTGGCGAGCCACTGGATACCGTCGCGAAGCTGGCGGTCGGCTTTGCGTCGCCCTGCTGCCAGTTCTTCGGGACGGGCCGAGGCCACCAGCTGGAAACCCTCGACCTGGCCGATTCGGGCCATCTGTTCAATGTATCCAAGGCTGACGCGATCCTGGGGGTCGTATCCCATCAAGATCGACTCGGGATTGACCACGGTGTCGCGGCCGATGGGAAGGCCGGCCGGCTTGCCGGGCTGGAGTTGCTGGAGGCGCTGGCGCAATTCGTCGGTCTGAGGCCCGCCCGGAGCCGGGGCCACAGCACTCTGGCCCTGGCGGGGCAGGGAGTCAAAGTCCACCGCTCGGATTCCTGAGGGGCCGCGCTCGTAGGTGTGAATGCGTGGGTTGGAGCCGAAAGGCCAGAGTTTCATCGCCTGAGTCTAGCGGCGCGACCTGAAAGAAGTCCTAAAGCAGTCGCAGGGCTCGGTCTCGAATCGTTTCGGCTTGAAAACCGAAGCATCGCATCAACTCGTCGCCGGTGCCCGAGGCGCCAAAGCACTCCAGGCCCACCACATCGTCGGCCCAGCGATGCCAACCGAGGGGGCTGGCGGCCTCTACCGCCAGGCGTGGCCCCTGGCCCAACACGCTGGCCTGATATTGGGCCGGTTGCTGATCGAACAGTTCCCAGCAGGGAAGGCTGACCACCCGCACCGGGCCCTCCAGCAGCGCAGCCGCCTGCAGGCAAAGATGCACTTCCGAACCGGTGGCCAGCAGCGTGAGGGAATCGGGTGGGCCATCCTGGACCACATAGCCGCCTCGGCTCAATTGTGGCTCGACGGGCAACAGGGGCAGACTTTGCCGGCTGAGCACCAGCCCCACCGGACCTCCCCGGTGAGCCAGGGCAACCTGCCAGGCCTGCACCGTTTCTCGGACGTCGGCGGGACGGATAACGAGAAAGTTGGGCATGGCTCGCAGGCCAGCCAGTTGCTCAACGGGTTGGTGGGTGGGGCCATCTTCACCCAGTGCCAGGCTGTCGTGGGTCCAGATGAAGATCGAGCGAATGCGCGCCAGTGCCGCCAGGCGCAGGGCTGGCTTCATCTGGTCGGAAAAGGCGAAATAGGTGGCGCAGAAGGCCACCAGGCCTTCCTGGGCCAGGCCGTTGCAAATACAGGCCATGGCCAGTTCGCGCACCCCGAAGCGCAGATTTCTGCCCTGGGGCTGGCCGGGGCTCATATCCCCGGCGCCTTCCAGGTAGCTCTGGGTAGATACCGCCAGGTCGGCCGACCCGCCGACCAGTTCGGGCAGGTGGGGCAGCAGGCTCTGCAACACTCGACCCGAGGCCTGACGGGTGGACAGGGGACCCTCGAAGACGGGAGGGCACCAGCTGGCCAACGGGTCACTCTGTTGGTTGGGGGCTTCGGCCGGGTCCGGACCAGGGTCTCGATAGACGCCGTCGAGTATTTGAAAAGACTGCTTGGGGTCCAACCCCAGAAGAACCTTGGTGGCCCGGATTTCCTCGGGTGGAAAGTGGGGGCTGTGGGCCTCGCTGCGTCCCTGCAAATTTGGGGCCGGGAAGCCGATCACGGTGGGCACCCGAATCAGGCTGGGACGCTCGTCAGCCTGGGCCGCTTTCAGGCACTGAAGCAGGCCGGTCCAATCCTCGCCGGAGGGGGCCTCGAGCACCTGCCACCCATAGGCCCGATAGCGGGCCGGGATGTCTTCGCTCTGACTCAGCGATGCGGGGCCATCGATGGTCACCCGATTGTCATCGAAGAATACGATCAGCTTGCCCAGCCGCTGGTGCCCGGCCAGCGAAGAGGCTTCAGCCGTAACGCCCTCCATGAGATCGCCGTCGGAACAGAGCACGTAGGTGAAGTGGTTGCGGTCGGGTCGAAAGCGCTCGGCCAGCGCCAGGCCCACGGCCGAGGCCAGACCCAGCCCCAGGGGCCCGGTGGAGAAGTCGATGCCGGGGGTTACCCAACTCTCGGGATGACCCGGGGTTTTGCTGCCCGGGCGTCGGAACTGTTTCAGGTCGTCCAGGCTGAGGTCGTAGCCGCAAAGGTGCAGCACGGCATAGAGCAGCACACAGGCGTGACCGTTGGAGAGAACCAGGCGATCGCGCTGCGACCAGCCAGGCCTGGCGGGATGATGGCGCATGACCTGCGAGTAAAGCAGCCACACCAGCGGCGCCAGAGCCAGGGCGGTGCCGCTGTGGCCGCTGCGGGCCGTCGCGGGCATATCCAGGCACAGCCCGCGGATACAGGCGATGGCCCGTCGATCGCGCTCATCCACCGTCGCCGCCAAAGCCCTGTTCGCACCAGGCTACCAGCCGTTGCAGGCGTTCCAGGCGGGCTGCCGAGGTGGCTTCGAAGGTGCTACTCGTCAAGAGCTCGTCGAGTTGATCCTGGACCCGTTCCATGGCCAGGATGGCCCGCTGGCTGAGTTGCCATGCCGGCTCGCCCGAGTGCTGGCGCCAGGGCGAGAAAAAGGCTCCGTTCCAGAAATCTTCTACCGGGGTTCGGGCCGAGCCCGGAGGCACTTCGCCTTCATGGAGAGCATACTTGTGCAACAGATGGGAAGGGTGGCACCAGCGGTTGCCGGCTGACTCCATGGCCCGAAGGTAGCCCAGCAGGGCCTCGGCATCGACCATGTGGGCCGCCACGCGCAGCACCTGGTAACCGTCGCGTTCACCCATCCAGCCTTGCAGTTCCTGGTGGTGGCTGCGGGCCAGGGCCTCGGCCTGACCGGCAGCAAGCCCCGAAACCCTCTGGCTCCACAGCCGCGAGGCCAGCAACCAGGTCAATCCACCACAGCGCACCAGGCCATCTCGCGGCACTTCACCGTGCAAGGCTGCATAGGCCGTATCGTCGGCCAGACACCAGTGAAAGCCCAGTGGCAGCAAGACTCGAGCCAGTTCGTGTCCATAGGCGAGCTCGGGCGGGGAAAAGCCGGCCGGGCGCCATTCGGGGTGAAGAATTTGCTGCGTCCAGCGAAGGTTGCGCCGCACCTGGCGAAAGGCCACATTCTCGGGCACCAGGGGCAAAATGGCGTGATGGCTGGCCGTGCCCAAGATTTCGCTGCGACCGAAATCAAAGAGCTCTCGAAGCCGATCCAGGCCCTCGTCCAGACCCAGGTCGATCCAACGCTGGGCCAGGCCGCTGTTGATCACCACCGCCGTTCCAGAGGTTTTCCACTTCATCAAACCCAGCAGCAGGGGCAGATGGCGATGAGAGTAGACCGCCTCGATGTCGTTATCGGAGAGGCCCACGGGCAGGGAAAAATCCAGAACAAGGCTGAGATCGACCACGGCGGTTCCTTGGAAAATCTACCAGCGAATCCCGTGAGCGCTGCAGAACACCTGGCTCAACTCGTTGTGGTCGAGCCAGACCCCTCGACAGGCCTCGCAGACATCGACCACCACCTGGCGCTCTCGGTTGTAATAACATCGTCTCATGGCCTGCTGGCAGGCGGGACAGTTCTGACGCACACCGTCAAGTGGAACCCTGTCGTCGGGCAGATCCTGGGCCGTGCCCAGCACGGCTGCCAGCTCGTCCCGGTCGCACCACATGCCCTGACAGCTGGGACACCGGTCGAGATGCACTTCGCCCCGTGGATAATGCTCGAGAGGTGAACCGTCGCGGGGGCACTGTCTTGAACTCACGCCACGATTTTCCTCACGGAAGGGAAGGTCCCTCTGTGACGGGAATATCTTTCTATCCGTCTTCAAGGAGGTTGTGTGGCCCCTCGAGATTTTTGCCCCCGCGCCGTAGCCGTAGGTTTCATGAGTGATGTGCTCCTCACCAAACTGTTCATTCTTGGACTGATGGTGGTTCTCATCGACCCCGGTAGCAGCAGTCAAAGTTTGATCGAGCGCATCCGACCTGAATTTCTCGAGCGGTTCTGTACCGCCTGGGGTATCTTCTTCACCGGGCTGGGTGGGTTCATCGCCGGTCGCCTCAACCCCCGTCTGTCGCTCGGCAGCGGCTTGCTGGTCGGGGTGCTGTCGCTGGCCGCTTCGGTGCTCTTCTTCGACTGGAATTTGCAAAGCGTCAGTCCGGACTGTTTCTATGCCGGGGTGTTCCTCACGCTGCCCGCGGCCGTGGCCGGTTCGCGTCTGGCCCGCTGCTGCTGAAGTTTGCCGCAGCCATCGACAAAAGCCCTCGAGCAATCGGGGGCTTTTTTATTGTCTGCTTGTAGCCGCGCCTGGCGTCGCTGGTTCTATGGGCTTCGAGGGCTGTGGGCCCGGCCTCGCAGCCTGCGCATCGAAGCCTCCACCGCCTGCCAGTTGCGCTGTCCTCTGTGTCCTACGGCCCGGGGCCGGGTCGGTCAGAATCTGGGTACGGGCTTTTTGCAGCCGGCCGCGCTGCGGGGCTTGCTGAACGATAACCCCCAGATTCGCCGCCTGGAATTGTCCAATTTTGGCGAGGCTTTCCTGCATCCCCAATTGCCAGAACTGCTGCGTATCGCCTGGGCTAGAGGGGTTCAGGTCAGCTTTAGCAACGGCGTCAACTTCAATCGAGCCACGCCCGAGTTATTGCAGGCCCTGGTAGATTTTCAAGTGGAACGTCTGACGTGCTCGATCGACGGAGCCACTGCAGAGACCTATGCTCGCTATCGGGTGCGTGGGGATCTTTCCCGGGTTTTGAGCCACCTTCGCTCTCTGCGCCAGCTGCAGCAGCAGGCGGGCAGCCCCTACCCTAAGCTCACCTGGCAGTTTGTCGAATTTGATCACAATCGGCACGAGATTCCGCTGGCCCGCCAACTGGCGGCTCAGCTGGATATGAACTTTCGCCTCAAGCCCAACTGGACCACCACCGGTTCCATCAATTCGGCCTCACCAACCCCCACCCATCACCAGCACTGTCGCCAGCTCTGGCTGGACCCCCAGGTGAACTTTGATGGTCGACTGCTGGGATGTTGCGTGAACTATTGGGGCGACTTTGGGCCCAACGTTTTTGAGGTGGGTTTGGAGGCCGCCCTCAATCACCCTCGCATGCGAGCCGCCCGAAGAGCCGTGATGGGGCTGCAAGCGCCGACCCCCGATCTGCCCTGTGCTACCTGCCCGGCCTACCGTTCGATGCAGGAACACCAGAGCTGGGTGCAGCCGGTCGAAGTCTACCCTGCCGGATGGAGAAGGCGACTGCAGCAAAGAGTCCATGCTTTGGAAAGCAGCTACAGAATGTAGCGGCTCAGGTCGCGATTCTCCAAAATGTCTTTGAGCTGCGCCTGGACATAAGTGCGGTCGACCCTCAGTTGCTCCAGCTTCAAGTCGGGAGAGCCGAAGGAGACCTCTTCCAGAACCTTCTCGACAATCGTGTAGAGCCGGCGGGCGCCGATATTCTCGGTGTCGGCATTGAGGCGCACGGCCACAGCCGCGAGTTCTTCAATGCCGTCGGGCGTGAACTCGACCTGAACCCCTTCGGTGGCCAGCAGGGCCTCATACTGGCGGGTGAGGGCATTGACCGGCTCGCTAAGAATGCGCACAAAATCGTGCTGGGTCAGGCTGTCGAGCTCGACTCGAATGGGAAAACGTCCCTGCAACTCGGGGATCAGGTCCGAAGGTTTGCTCATGTGGAAGGCGCCGGCTGCGATAAACAGCACATGGTCGGTTTTTACCGGACCGTATTTGGTATTCACCGTTGAACCTTCGACCAGGGGAAGCAAGTCGCGCTGCACTCCTTCCCGGCTGACGTCGGGGCCGGAACTGCGCTCGCGCCCCGCCACTTTGTCGATTTCGTCGAGGAAAATGATGCCTCGGCGCTCGACGCGTCGAACGGCCTCGCGCTTGACGGCGTCGTGGTCGATCAGCTTGCGCGACTCTTCCACCGCCAGCATCTTACGCGCCTCGCCCACGGTTACCCGACGCTTCTTGCGACGCCCCGAAAGCAGACCGCCGAGCAGCTCCTGCATCTGGTTGTTCATCTCTTCCATGTTGCCCCCGCCGGGCGTAAAGACCTGAAGCCCACCGGCTGGAGCAGCCTCTTCCAGCTCTAACTCGATTTCTTTGTCGTCGAGCTCGCCTCGGCGCAGCACGTCCTTCATCTTCTCGCGCTCGGCCAGTTCCTCGGGGCTGAGGTCTTCCTGGCGGACCACGCCGGGGCGGGGGGGCAGATTGGCGCCAAAAAGCATCTGCCAGGGGTTGCCCGGCGTCGGATCGTTGGGGCGCGGGCGAAGTTCTTCCACCAACCGATCCAGGGCCCGCTCTTCGGCCTTGTCGCGCACCGCCTCCATGTGCTCTTTTTCCACCATGCGTACGGCCGCCTCGGCCAGATCGCGAACCATGCTTTCCACGTCGCGACCGACGTAGCCGACTTCGGTAAACTTGGTGGCCTCCACTTTGAGAAAGGGAGCTTCGGCCAGCCGGGCCAGGCGTCGCGCGATTTCGGTTTTGCCCACCCCCGTCGGACCGATCATCAAGATGTTTTTGGGAACGACTTCATCCCTGAGGTTGTCGGGCAGACGCTCACGCCGGTAACGATTGCGCAGGGCCACCGCCACGGCTTTCTTGGCTTTCTGCTGGCCGATAATGTAGCGATCGAGCTCTGCAACCACCTGACGGGGGGTCAGGTCCTGACCCGCGGGGGGCACGGTTGAGGCCCCCTCGCTGACGTTTCCCGGTAACGGTATGGCCTGGGCCATGCAACTCTCCTAACTGGGCTTGCCCCATCGAATCGTGCGCAAATACTTGCGTTCGAATTTGCGGGTGTCACCCTGGACTTCAATCTCGACAAACTTCTCCAGCAGCAGGCCTTTCAAGACTTTGCCGTCGCGAAAGCGCACCACATCGAGCTGTCCACTCTGGCTCAATTCGATCGACTCGACCTCCTGGCGGCTGAGTTTCAGGCTGGCTGTGCCCGTTTCGAAACGCAGCGAGGCCGCCACCAACTTGCCTACCAGGGGGCCCTCGCCAACCACCTCGAGCTGGTCGTCGCCGGGCGCCTGCGGAGAGGGCGTGGCGCCGGGACTTTCGCTGGGGGAAGCCGAGGGACTCGGACTCGGGCTGGGGGTAAGCAACGGGGCACCTCCGGATCCGGCCAGGGGACGATAGGGTTTGCCTTCCACGTAGGCGGCCTGGGGCCCCGGTGGGCTGCCTACTTTGCCTTCGCCAGCCGGCCCGGGCACCTGGAATCCGGCCGAGTATTCCAGCAAGTTGCTCTGAAAACGATCTCCCGAGAGGGCCTCGGGCCAGAGCAATGGCTTGAACACGATCAAACCTCGGCCTTCGCGACGCAGGGCCGCAATGGCCGGAGAGGTGGTGGTAAAGCGCAGCAGCGGAACCGTGTCGCCCGTGACGTTCACCGCTCCGTAGTTGGCTTCGTTCACCTTGGGAAGGAAGGCGGTGACCTGACCGACACCGGTATTGACCACGTGCGAACTCATGGCGATGCCCACTGTGGCCACGCCCTCCATTTTGCGGCCGCCCAGAGTACCGTCCTCGGGTCGGGTGGTGAACTGCTCTCTGGTCATCATGACCGGTTCGAAACCGAACATCGGCCCCAGCCGGGCATCGTAGAACCACAGTGTATGGCCGGTCCTCACCCAATCCAACAGCTCTTTGGCCTGAGCTTCGTCGATGTCGCCCTGAAACAGCTGCAACATGATTACGCGAACATTAGGGTCAGCCAGCTTGCTCTTCAGGCTCCCCCGCTCCTCGGGCACAACAATGGCCGTGCCCAACTCGTTTTCCTTGTGAAACTCGCTTTTTAGCGTTTCTGCCATCTGGGCTTGAACCGCCCCGGCCAGCAGACACAGAGCCGCAAACCTTGCCAGTATTTTCATCGTCCCTCCGTCACCCGGCGCTGCAGCGGGAGTCGAAACCAGAAGGTGCTGCCCGCTCCGAGCTGACTCCGCACGCCGACCTCGCCCTCCATGCCTTCCACCAACATGCGCGTAATGTACAGGCCCAGGCCGCTGCCGCTTACTTTTCGCGACATACGGTCCTGTACCCGGCGAAACCTCTCGAACACATAGGGCTGCTGATCTTCGGCGATGCCCGGCCCCGTGTCGATCACCTCTACGTGGGCATAACGCCCGTCGGGGCGAGCGTCGATATGAATCGAGCAACCCCGGGGGCTGTATTTCACCGCGTTGGAGACGAGGTTGTTGAGAATTTGCTCGAGCTGGTCTCGGTCGGCTCGCACCACCAGAGGATCGGGCACATTAAAGGTGATTTCGTGGCGCCGACTGCTGAGTTGATGCACGTTGACCACCCGTTTTACGACCTGGGCTAACTGCACCGGCTCGATGTAGCGACCTTGCTGACCCGCTTCCAGCCGTGCTTGATGCAGCAGATTGTCAAACATGCGGGTCACCCGGTCGATTTCAGAATTGATCACTTCCAGGGCGTCCTGGCGGGTTTCTTCATCCAGCTTTTCGCCGTGCCGCAGCAGGGTTATGGCATAGCCTTTCATGGCCGTCAGAGGAGTCTTCAAATCGTGGGACAGGGCGGCCGCGTAGTCGGACTTCATCTGCTCGATGGCCCGCTTTTCCGTAATGTCTCGAAACAGGACCACCGCCCCCATCGGGTCACCCTGGTCGGCCACCATTGAATAGGTGGAACTGATGTAGCGAGTTTCGCCCTCTTTGGTGAGCACGCTGCCTTCGACGATCAATCCCTGGTCCATGAGGGTCTGATCGGAGAGCAACTGCACCAGAGGGCAATGTTCCTGACAGGTGCCCAGGCGGCGCCCCTGGCCGTCGCCGGGGCAGAAATACTGGGCCCGCATGACCTCTTCACAGGTGCGCCCGATGGCCTGCTCGGCACTCCAGCCGGTGATGGCCTCGGCAGCCCGGTTGAAGCTGGTGATGCGCTTCTCCCAATCCAGCGTCATGACGCCGTCGGCCATCGAGTCGAGCACGGCCCTCGATACCACCCGCTCCACGTCGGCCCCGTGGGCCAGCAGAGCATTCTCCAAGAACAGGGCGATCTGATGGGCCATCAACTTGGCCATCTCGATATCGACCGAAGTGAACTCCCGGGCCTGGGTGCCCCCCAACAACAGGCCGCCGAGACAGCGGTCGTCGACGACGAGGGGGAGCGCGATCAGCGAATGAAAGCCCAGCGAGCTAAAGAGCTGGCTCTTTTGCAAACGCTCCGGATCCAGGGAAGAGACATAGGGAATGCGTTGTTCCAACATCAGCCGGGCCATAGAGCCGAGCCTACGAGGGCTGAACACCGGGCCCAATTTGGTGCGCAGCAGTTCGCCCCCCCACAATCTCAGGCGGCGATTTTCAAAGACCAGCACTCCGGAAAACTCGACTTCGAGCAAGCGTGAAGCACGTTCGGCAAAGGCGGGCAGCGCTTGACTCAACTGAGTTGAGGCCAGGGTGCTGGCCGCCTGGCGATACCACAGATGCAGCGACTCGGCCCGACGCTCGGCCGAGCGTAACTCGGGCGAGCGTTCCTGGCTATCTTCTTCCTCGTGACCGGGCCCATAGAGTTGTTGCTCCAGCGCCCAGCGCTCCACCACCAGTTCGATCAGATCCATGGTTTCGGGCGGAATGTCGCCACCCCCCTCGGCCAGCAGCAGTCCGTGCTCGAGGGGCCAGCCAAAAACGGGGCCCATGCCTCGATAGGGCGAGAGCCCCCGGGCTTGAAAGCTGCCCAACTGTTGAGGCCGTTCCGGGCCGCGCCCGACAAAACTCAGTCGTTCGGGGCTCTGATCGGCCACCGAAGCCAGCAGTTCGTAGCGGTCAGCCCCTAATGACCACAGCACCCAACAGCGTCGTGCCTGCGAATGCTCGCGCAGGCGTTCGAGGGCCCCCATTAAAACGCGCGAGGGCGCCTCGGGCAAGCCGTGACGAACCCAGCGGGTCACCGTTTGGGACGGAGCAGACACCTCAAACGACCACGGGGATCACCGGACTGGGGGGCACCAGCGACCACTCGCCAGGACGCTTTTCCACGCTGATCAGCGGGCCTTTGAAGCCCCATACCCGCACCTCGTCCAGGCGCACTCGGGCCAGGCGTCCGCTGTAGTCGACCTCGGATTGAAAGTGAACCAGCCGACCGCAGGAGCCCCGCCCGCTGTACCGATTGGGGTCTTTCTTGCTGGGGCCGTCCACCATGATTTCCATAGTGGTTCCCTGCAGTTTACGGTTGTCTTCCACCGAAATGTCGTTCTGTAGCTCGATCAGCCGGTAGAGGCGGTCCATTTTCTCAGCTTCCGGAACCTGGTCTTGGAAACGGGCTCCCGAGGTGCCGGGGCGCGGCGAATAGGCGAACATAAAGGCACTTTTGAAGCGCACTTCACGCACCAGGTCCAGGGTGCGCTGGAACTGTGCCTCGGTTTCCCCGGGAAAGCCAACAATGATGTCGGTGCTCAGGGCCAGGTCGGGCATGGCCGCCCGCATTCGCCCCACCAGATCGAGAAATTGGGACGAGGTATAGCGCCGCCGCATGCGCTCGAGGATCTCGTCGTCTCCCGACTGCACGGGCAGATGGATGCCGCGACATACGGCCGGATTGTCGGCCAGCGCGTCGATGACCGACTGAGAGAAATAGGCCGGATGAGGCGAGGTGAAGCGCAGGCGATCGAGTCCGGGCAGCCCTTTGAGCGCACGGATGATATCGCCAAAATCTTGCACCGGTTGAAGGTCGCGCCCATAGTCGTTGACGTTCTGCCCCAACAACATGACTTCACGGCGACCCTCGCGCACCACTCGGCGCACTTCGCTGACGACCTGCTCCATCGGGCGACTCTTTAGCCTGCCCCGGACGTAGGGAACGATGCAAAAGGTACACCATTGATCGCAGCCCATCGAGATGGTCACCATGGCCTGGTGCTTCTGGCGTGGATTGGCGGGCAGGGCAAAGTGGTCGCCCTGACGGTCCACCTTGACGAAGCGCCCTTCGCCCCGCTGGACACGCAAGATGAGGTCGGGCAGGTCCTGGACATTGTGGGTGCCCACCACCACGTCGACCTGGGGAAAGCGCTTGAGAAACTCCTCGCCGTCTTTTTGCGCCAGGCAACCCGCCACCGCCAGCACTTGCTTGGGATTCTCTTGCTTGAACCGCTTGAAGTCGCCCAGCCGCCCATAGACTTTCTGGTCGGCATTGTCGCGGATGCAGCAGGTGTTGAAGATGGCGACATCGGCCGCCTCGGGCTGATCGCTGGCGGCGTAGTGCATCTGCTCCAGCATCCAACCGATCAGTTCCGAGTCATATTCATTCATCTGGCAACCGTAGGTTTGCAGATAATAGGTCCCCAGATTGCTTACGCTGGTCTCCATGGCTTACTGCGTCGAGCCTCCCAGCAACTCCAGAGCCTTCTTGAGCTGCACGTCCTTGTCGAGCTTACCGACGTAGCGGGGCTCCATGTCGACCACCACCTGGGGCTCGATGCCTTTGCGGTCGATCACCGAGCCGGCGGGCGTGTAGAAGCGAGCCACCGTTAGCTTGAGGCGCGGCGTTTTGCCACCCGCCAGATCCAGCGGGTAGAGTTGTTGAACCGAGCCCTTGCCAAAGCTGTGGTCGCCCATCAAGGTCGCCAGCTTGTGGTCGCGCAGCGCACCCGCCGTGATTTCCGAGGCGCTGGCCGAGAACTCGTTGATCATCACCACGGTCGGCAGGCCCACACCGCCGCCCTGCTTGGTGCTGCGATACTCCTGGCGTTTGCCCTTACGATCGACGGTGTAGACCACCAGGGTATCCCGGGGAGCGAATTCTCCCACCACCTGCACCGAAGCGTCGATATAGCCGCCGCCGTTGTTGCGCAGGTCGAGAATCACCCCCTGGGCGCCCTGAGACTTGACCTTGCTCAGGGCGTTCTGAAGTTCTTCGCCGGTGTCGGAACCAAAGGCCCGCAGGCGAATGTATCCCACTTTGCCGATCATTTTGCTGGACACCGAAACCACCTGAATCTGGCCGCGGGTCACGCTGATATCCTGCTGCTTTCCATCGCGTTCCACGGTGAGGACGACCTGTGAGCCGGCCTGGCCACGGATCATCGTCTGGGCCACGTCCAGCGTGACGCCCTGGGTGGGCTTGCCGTCGATCTTCAGGATGCGGTCTCCGGCCATCACACCGGCATTGGCCGCAGGTGTGCCCTCAATGGGCTCAAGCACCGTGAGTTGGTTGCCACCCTCGCGGTCGAGTTCGATGTAGATGCCGATTCCACCGAAACTGCGCGAGTTCAACTGTTCGTCCATTTTGGCCCACTCGTTGGGCGTCATGATGACCGAGTAGTTGTCCTTCAAGCCGTCCAACAAGCCATTCATGGTCGCGTAGCCCAGCAAGTTGGCGTCGATCTTGCCGGCGTACATCTGCTGGATGCGGGTGTAGGCTTCGACCGGTCGCACACCTTTGAGCTGATCGAGGGCGGCCACGTCGAGTTTGGCCTGGCTGAGGAAGTTCTTCAGTTCCTTGACAATGCCAGCCGTCAATTGCTCTTCACTGACGTCTTCCACGAAGCTTCGACGCATGTGGAAGTAGATGTTGCGGTAGAGCGATTCGGTGCTGACGAATCCGAGCTCGGCCGGGTTCTTGAGCAGCTCTTCATAGGAGCGTTTGACCTCTTCGCCCTCGCCATTGCGCGCCTTCTTTCGCTTGGTGGGAGAGCCGGTATCGGCCAGCTGTGCCGCCAGTTCGCCGGCCCAGGCCGGCGGGGCAACCCATGAGGGCGACTGCGGGTTGGGTTGCGAGGCACGGGGCTTCTCGTCGGCCGAGGCCGGAGCCGCCGGAAAATGAGCCGAGCAGCCCATCAGGCCCGTGGCCAGCATCAGGGAGGTGGCGTGAAACTGCCAGCGCTGCATATAAAAAGTTCCTCTTTCTCAGGCTATGGCCGTGGTATCAATGAGCCCGGTTCCCAGGCAGGCCGGACAGCGAACCCAGCGAGGAGGAGAGTTTGCCTCTTCTTCCTCGGGACTCAACGGCTGTAGCACCTTTCCAGTTCCCCGGCACTTCTCGCAAAGAGCATGCACCCCAGGCAAGTTCTCAGTTTTCCTTGAGGACCCTGCCACCGAAGGCAAAGCCACCTCGAAAAGGAGAGGCTCACAACGCGGCCGCTCGAAAGATCCTGGATGTATTGTTGGGAGTATTCCAGTCCGGTGGGCGTACTGTTGCTGAGCAGTAATGGGGAGGCCCTTACGGGGCTGGCCTTCGAAGGTTCGAAGCCGCAGGGACGCTGCGATCGAGCTCCTTTTTCCCAGGTGGTCGAGCAACTCGACGCATACTTTGCCGGACGGCTTCGCCATTTTACCTGCCCGTTGCAACTCGTGGGCACGCCCTTTCAGCTCAAGGTGTGGCAGGCACTGCAGAGCATACCCTACGGAACGACCTGGAGCTATGCCCAACTGGCCCAGGCCATCCATCAGCCTGCGGCGACGCGCGCGGTAGGTCTGGCCAATGGCCGCAACCCTATCGCAATTGTGGTGCCCTGCCACCGGGTGATCGGCAAAGATGGAAGTCTGACCGGTTTTGGCGGCGGGCTTTCGCGCAAACGCTTCCTGTTGGACCTCGAGCAGGGCCATCGCTGAGCGCCTATGATAGCCGTCATAGGCACGGGCCTCGCTCCCGAACGACAATGAAGCCCGTGTCTATCCTGTTCTGGCGTTGCCTGTTGTTTCTGGCCTGCATCCCCTCGGGCGGAGCTTTATTGCTTAAAGTTTGGGGAGTGGCCTCGATGTCGACGGGCGGGCTGGTGTTCCTTTTGTGCCTGCCGTTCCTGGGCCTGGGTTATGCCCTCTGCGGCCCGCTTCGACAGGCGCTGCGCCTGGGATTTTGGGGAGGGCTGCTGGGCACTATCGCCTACGATGTGGTGCGTATTCCCTTTCATCTGGTGGGGTTTCGCGTCTTTGCACCGATTGAGACCTACGGGGTCTGGCTGCTGAACGCCCCCCAATCCAGCGCCTGGAGCGAGGCATTGGGGTGGCTGTACCACTTTTCCAACGGCATCACCTTCGGGCTGATGTATGCCCTGTGGATGGGCGGGCGTCACTGGGCCTGGGGCTTGCTGTGGGGGGTGACGCTAGAGACCATCGTGTATTCGACGCCGTTTGCCGAGATTTTCCACCTGCGCCACAATACTCCAGCGCTGGTCATCGCCTACGCAGCTCATCTGGCCTATGGATACCCTCTGGGCGCTCTGGTGGCCGGCTGGGATACCTCTGAGCAACGCCTCTCGAGCTTCTCGAGCAAGGCTCGCTGGGCGCTGGTTGCGGCCGTAGTGATGTTCTGTGCGGCCGGCATTCCGGCCGGACTTGCTCGCGACCGACGAACCGAGCCGGGGCACTGGAAGGTCGAGGGTATCGAGCTCAACCCGCGCTGGGTGCGCCTGCCGGGGCCCGGCAGCATCCAGATCGACAATCCCGGCCAGCAGAGTGTGACGCTGATCCAACCGAGCGGCAAGAAGCAGCTGGAGGTTCCGCCCGGTTCGAGCCGCAGTTGGAACTTCGATCAGACGGGCATCTATCAGGTGTATGTCAGGACCGACCGTCGTTCTCGAAGCAGTTTCCTGATTGTTGAGCCCGTCGAGCGCCTATGATCGAGGTCAGCGACTGCAGAACAGTGGGTCACTAGGCTCAAGCCATGGCCAACTGCATTCATTGTGGACATCCCTTTCCCGAGGACGCCGCATTTTGCATTGAGTGTGGCAGGCCGAAGGCCGCAGGCTCCGTGAGTGCGGCCCCAATTTCCGTGGGTGCACCCATCTCTAAGGCTCCGCCTCCGGTGGCTGTCCCCGGGGGCTCGCGCGCCCGCTGGTGGGGTGCCGGACTGGTTGGGCTGCTGATGCTGGGCACGGGCCTGCGCCAATGGCTCTGGACCCCCGCTCAGCCCACCGCCAGCCCCACGGTTACGGCCCCGGCTGTGCCTGCTGCTCAACCCACGGCACCGGCCCCCCCAGCGGTTGATCAGCCTACTCCCTCGTCGTCACCCACTGCTGCGGAGGAGTCCACTCCCGCGTCGTCGCCCATTCCTGCGGAGGAGTTCACCCCCTCGTCGTCGCCCATTCCTGCGTCGCAGTCTGCCACGGTACTGTATCAAAGCGAGCACGACCTGGACGGTGACGGCAGTCCGGAGCTGGCTCGGGTGGTGAGCCTGGAAGGCGTGTCTGACCCCAACTCTACGGCCCGAAAGCAGTTTCAAGTGCTCTCGCCCGAAGGCCACCTGCGCTACGTCAGTGAGCCTTTTGAAGAGCCTTTTCATACCGATTTGGACGACCTTGCCGAGAGCCCCGAGGGCAAGGCCGGGCTGCATGTTCTGCCAGGCACCTCGGAGTTTCCCCGCATCCGCCTGATCTTTGCCGCTCGTAGCGGCAATTTTGTGGACTTTCGCTTCAATGGCCAGCAGTTCGAACTGGCCGAGATCGGCGACTGACCGGGGGTCTGGCAGGAGCCTTCCCGGTCCAGGCCAATTCTCCGAGATGCGCACCCTCCTGTTGGTTCTCTTGTTCACCTGCTCCGTGCTGGCCCGGCCGATTCAAGTGCTGGAGGGGCGCCTGGGCCTCGATTTGCCCTCCGGCTTTGTCGAGCTGACCCGCGACGACATCGCGCGCAAGTTTCCCACCGCGCGCCCCCCGCAACTGGCCTACGCCAACAATCGCAAGCACATGACGGTGACGATTGCCATCACCGTATCCAACACCAACGTCAAGCCAGGCCAACTGGGCCAGTTCGGACAGGCGATGGTCAACGTGATGGGTAAGGCCGGAACGGTGGAAGAACACGGCGTGGTCGACATCGGCGGTCGCTCCTGGTATCGCATCGTGCTGGCATCGCAGGCGGTAGATCAGGCCGTGCGCAACGAAATGCTTCTCACCCCGATGGGTGCCCAGGTGCTGATGCTGAACCTTAACGCGACGGTCGAAGACTATCCGAAATACAAAAGTTCCTTGCAGAAGACGCTCGACTCATTGAAACTGCAGGATAGCTAAGAGCGCGGCCGACAACCTGTTGTTCCGTCGCGGCGAAGCCGCTCCTTCACAAGATTTCGTAAAGTCGCCGCGGTCCTGGCACAACCTGTGGACCGTCGCCCGACCTACACCCCTCCTCGACTTCGTCAAGGGGGTTTCCGGCTGGCCTTCTAGGGGCCGCGCTCCTGGGAACTTCGTTCAGAATCCGAACTGCTTGCGCAGGTTCTGGATCAACTCCAGCGCAGCCGTAACCTGCCCTCCCAGGATCTGGCCGTCGCCCTTGACCCGCTGGTAAAGCGCGTCGCCGACCTGCTCATAGAGCACGGCTGCCAGGCCGTTGTCGCCCAGCGTGGGGGCAAATTCCAGAACCACTTCGGGAGCCATCGAAAGCGACTCCACGTACTGGCGAACCAGGGCCGGATCGTAGCCGCTCTTGTCTTTCAGAGTATCGGGGGCCTGGCGCAGCTTTTCCAGCGCGGCCTTCAGGGCTTCTTCGTAGCCTCGAACTTTCACCTGGGCCACGATGCCTCCAGGGGCCTTCGAAGCTGCGTCGGCGAACGACTTGCCGACCTGCAGTGCCGAAGCCGCGGCCTGGGTGAGCCGGGTGGCGCCAGGGTTGTCGGCAGGCAACTTGGAGATGGCTTCCATGACCTCTCGCATCAGCTTTTGCTGGGTGGCGGGATCGGCCTTGAAGTCGAAGGCCTCCAGGCCCTTTTGGGCCAGCTCTCCGACCTCTTTGCTTTCGGGCCCCGAGGAGTTGGCGATGCGCTGCAGGATGGCCCGCTGAAAACCCGCTTCGGCCATCTGGAAATAGCCAGTTTTGTCTTGCTGGCCCCGCAGTTGCTCCAGTCGCTGGGCATAGGAAGTTGCCTGGGTCTGCTGCTGGTTCTGGTTTTGCTGAGTTTGCTCGCCGGCGTTGGTGTTGCTGCCGGGAGTTCCTCCGCCGCATCCCACCAGGCTCAGGGCCACCAGTGCCAGCCCCAGTCCTCCCAGCACTTTGTGCAGCAGGCGGTTCTGATCCGCCCTGGCCGGAGTGGCGATCTGGACCGGCTCCATGGGCGGGCTCGACAGCTCGACCTGTTCCAGGGGCGATGCCTTCTCGGCCGGCGCCTGAGGTCGCGCCAGAGGACTGGTGGAGCGTAAGTGGCTGGCAGCCATGTGGGCCTGGATCTTCATGCTTTGATGAAAGCCCAGGGGCAGGAAAAAATCATGAAAAACGAAGCCAGTCCCATGTTCCCCATCTCCGGATCCCCGTTTTTCTCGGCGACCCAGGGGGTGCGGCGCAGCACGGCACGCGCCGAGGCCGAGGGTGAACAGGCGGTGGAAGAACGGGCTGGCGGCCCCTCCCAAGAACCCCGGCGCGGCCTGATTCACCCCGCCACCGCGGCCGAGTTTCGCCAGCCCCTGCAGGCCATCCTCAGCCGCCTGCCGCTGCCCCTTCTGCTGGCCTTCGTCGAGCAGGGCTATGTGCTGCATGTCCTCGACACCACCGGCCTGCATCCGCTCACGCTGGAGGTGCCCGAGGTGGCGGTCGAGCCTCTGTGGTCGGGAGACTTTAGTGACGAGGATGTCGAGTGGGTGACGCTCCACGATGGAGGCGCCAGCACTCAGGACGAGGTGGAAGAGTGGCTGAGCCTGCTGCAGCACCTCAACCCTGAACTGGACCTGGAGCAATCCAGCGACACCTTGCTGTGGCTACCGCGCTTTCGCTACTGGCACGGCCGACGCTACCCTCGAGAAACGTTGGAGTTTCTCCGCGACCCTGGAGTGTTGCTCGGCACCGACGGCAAAGAAGGTCGAATTGCCGGCATGGTGCTTCACGGCGCCCTGCCGGGCTGGAACTGTCCCGGGAATCGGATTCTCTTCTGGGATCAGGCCTTTCGCCGTCAGGATCCGCTGCTGGACTGGTACGTGCTCCACGAACTGGGCCATACCACCGACTATTCGCTGGCCTTTGCTCATCCCGCCCTGTGGCGCAAGTGGAAGGAACGCCTGGAGGCAGCCTATGCTCGTCAGATCTGGCTGACGGACTATGCCGGGCAAGACCCCCACGAGTATTTTGCCGAGGGGTTTGCTGCCTGGTGCACGCCCCAGCGCCCCGCCCGACCGGGAGCCAGCCCACTGGCCACCCAGCGCCTGGCTGCCCATCGGGCCCGCCTCGAAGAGTTGGACGGCGGGCTGGTGGAACTGATCGAGGAAGCGGTCTATCACCTGATTCAATAGTTTTTCAGCCCTTACAGCTAGGCTGTTCGGGTGCACATTCAGGATCGTTTTGTCTCGCCGCTGGCCACCTCACGGCCGCGCCCCAGCCCCGCCGGGCCTGCCTCTCGACCCGCCGAGAGCCTGGAATTAAGCCCGTGGGCAACTCTTCAGGGCTGCCCGCACGGCCTGCAGGCCAGCCCCCGGGGAAAATCGCTGGCCCGCCAGGCCGAGGCCCTGGCCGATATCGCGGCCACCGCGGCCGCTGGGGGTCCGACCCAGGCCGCTACCTCTCAACTGCTGGCTCAGTTTCGTCAGGGACTGTGTCCCTATCTGGCTCAGGCCACGCAGCAACAGCCCGGCGACTGGTCGGCACTGAACTTGCTGCGCCAGGAACTCGAGGCCGGTCGGCTCGACCCGGTGGAGTTCCTGGGTCGGGCCCACGATCACTACGGACCTTCGTTTCAGGTGGGAGAAGTTTTGTTTGAATCGCGCCCGATGGCGGTGCAGCAGGTACTGGTGGAGACGGACGGTTCCAAGCCCGAGCGTCGCAACTACGAAAAATCGGCCTTCTTGCACCAGGGACTGGGAGCCACTTTCGGCGGTGACAGTCTGTTCTTATTGAGCGGCTCCGACTGGAAATCTCGACGCGAGTTGCTGGCCCCCTTTTTTCTCGGCGACCATGTGTTTACGCCCGAGACCCACGAGAAGATCCTCAACACCACCCACCAGCATTTCCGGCGCTGGGCTGGCGAGCCACAGCCGCTCGATCTGAATCACAAGCTCAGGTCTTTGACCCTGGACATCGCCGTCCAGCACATCTTTGGCCAGAAGTTAGAGCCCGCCGAGGCCGAAGCCATGGCCAAACAACTGGCCGAGGCCAGTCGGGTGGCCCAGCAGCAGGTGCTGGGTGTGGGCCAGGATTCCACTCCTTTGGCCGGTCTTCAGGAGGTGGCCGACCGACTGTTGCGCGATCGCCGCAGAGGTGAACCCCGCAATGATGCCATTCAGGCCCTGCTCGACAGCCCCCTGGGCGAGCGGCCCCAGGAGCTGCGCCAGGAAGTGGTTACCCTGGCTCTGCTGGCCCACGAGACCACCGCCAACCTGCTGAGCTGGGCCTGCGCTCAGCTGGTGGCTCACCCCGAAGCGGTGGCTGAGTTGCGCCAGGAATACCTTGACGAAATCGGAGCTCAAAGCCCGACCCAGCAGCAGATTCAGGGCCTGGATTCGGCCCGCAAGGCCCTGCGCGAAACCACTCGCCTGCACGCTCCCAACTACTTGCTGAGTCGCCAGGTGGTGCAGCCGGTAGAATTGGAAGGACGCCAACTGCGGCCCGGGACTCAGGTATTGATGTCGCTGCAGGACGTCAACAAAGACCCCGAGCAGCACCCCGAAGGCGAGATCTGGAACCCCGACCGCAAGGACTCCCGGATGTATTCTTTTGGGGCCGGACAGAGGGTGTGTTTGGGGCAGGTATTGGCGCGCTATGAATCACAGCTGATTTTGAGCCAACTGTTCCAACACTTCGACCTCAAAGCCGTGGGCGCGGACACGCTGCACCCTCATTCCGATCTGGCGACGCGACCGGCCAACGGCACCTATGAGTTGCTGCTCAGAAACTGAGCCACTCAGGAACTGAGCTTCATCGACTTCATGGCGTCGTCGGCGATTTTCTCGATGCCGGCCTTGTTGTTGGGAGTCGAAGAGAAGGTGATGGTATACAGGTCGGTGCCCTGGAACAGAATATGGCCCACGATGTAGGTTTGGAATTTGCCTCCGTCGGGCTTGTTAAAGTTGAGCACGGCCGTGTAGCGGAAGGCGTCGCCGTGAGGAATGCGGGTCACTTTGATGTCCAGATCGCCGTCGATGGGCATCATCTTTTTGAATTCGCCCTTCAGCTGCTGGGCCGATTCGTCGTTGATGGGAAGGGTTTGGGGCAGGTGCTTCTGGACGATGTTGACGTTGTCGTTGAAGTTGTCTTTCGTCTTGGTGTCGATGGCCATGAAATAATAGCCGGAGTTCTTGATATTGGCTAACTGTGGATTGCTCTTTTGCAGGTCCTTCACGGCATTGGTGAACTTGGGGTCGTTGCCGTCGGCCACCACCCAGGTATTGGGAATGGCCATCTCGAGTTTGCCGTCTTTGGCTTTGCTCAGGGTCCAATCGGACGGCATCTGGAAGGCGCTGGCGGCGGGGGTGGCGCTGGCCACGCTGGTGGGGGCGCCTGGAGTGGCCGAAGCGTTGGGCTTGGGTCCGGCGCTGCAGCCCAGCGACCAGCCGGCCAGCAGCAGTGCTGCCAGTTGAAGTTTGAGTGATGCTTTCATAGGTTCCTCCGTTACTATACCGCCAGAGCGATTTTGCAGTTAGTCCGACCACGGATACCGCGTTCGGCCTTCTCAGCGCGCTCTAGAAGAGCTTGATTGGGGTCTAAATTGCCTCGCAGAGGAGCGACTCCGGCGCTGCATTTGATTTGCAGGCTGCGCCCTTCGACCACAACGTCATAGCCGGCCACCGATTCCACAATGGAAGCAGCATAGGCTTCGATGTGGCTGAGCGGGCTGCGGGTGACCACCAGAAACCGAGTGCCCGAGAGGCGGCCCAAGATATCGTCGGGCCTGAGGCCCTGACGCAGCCGATCGGCGGCCTCGCGCAGCACGCTATCGCCAGCCTGTTGACCCCAGTAATCGTTGATCGATTTGAGGTCGTCGATGTGGAAAAGCATGACGCTGAGTTGACCACCGCGGGCCCGCTCTTTATCGAGGATTTGCAGAATTGCGTCCTGGTTCCAGCAGCGGGTTACCGTGTCGACCGAGGCCTTGCGGCGCACTTCGTCCATCTCTTGCAGCAGTTCTTGTTCGCTGTGGGTCAGGCGCAGCACCTGGAGCTCGGTTTGGGCACAGGCGGCCAGGTCGCGCAGGGCGTGCAGATCGTCCTGGTCGAGCTGGCGCGGGCTGGTGTCCAGTACGCACAGGGTGCCTACGGCGTAGCCCTCGTCGTTGTGAATAGGAATTCCGGCATAGAAGCGCACCCCGGGTTCGCCCGTAACCACGGGATTGTCGAAAAAGCGCGGGTCGGCCGTGGCGTCGCTGACCACCAGCGGTTGTTCTCCCATAATGGTGAAGGCGCAGAACGAGATGGCCCGGGGCGACTCGCCCAGGGGAGTGCCCTGGGCGGACTTGAACCACTGGCGCTCCTGGTCGAGCAACGTGAGCATGCTGAAGGGAGCCCGCAACAGTCGGCGAGCCAGTCGAGTTAGCCGGTCGAAACGTTCTTCGGCAGGCGTATCGAGAATCTTCATGCGGAGCAAACTGCTGAGTCGCTCCGATTGATCGGCGGGCAGGGGGGCTGCTGGCACCCGCGCTTGTTCGCTTCGAACCCCGGCAGACCTGCCCGGCGGGCTTGCCCGATGCAGCGGTCGGGTTTAGAATGCCAGCCGGTGGAAACTTTCAGTGCGGCATATCGGCATTGGTTGGCGCTGGCTCACGCCGTAAAGATTGGGGGTCTGTCGCCCGACGAACGCTGGGAGCGCGGCCAGGAGTTGATCGACTATCTGCAGTGGGAGAGCGCTCGCTTTCGTCACTATGCTGAACTGTTCGGCGAACAAGAGACCAGCGACAGTTTTCTCGATCTGGCTCGACTGCTGGGGCGTTTTGCCGAGCGCACACGCGAGGTTTGTGAGCAGGGTGACAGCTTTTCCACCGACGATTGGGAGCAACTGGTCGAAGAGGCGCTGGAAGACAATCAGCATCTCGTCGAGCAGATCGCCTTCTTGAGAGAGTAGGGGCCATGAACATTTCCGATCCCGGGAGAGACCCGGTCCAGTTTCCCGCCGTTCGGGGTCCAGAGTCCAGTCCGCCCCTGACTCCATCGCAGGCCCCCCGCCCTCGTCCGCGAACTCCGGCCGACCTGGCTGCCTTGCAGCAATTGACTCCCGAGCAGGCCGCTGCCGACCTGGATCAGTTGTTTGACTCTGCGGCTACGGGCCTAGTGGCCCTCAAGCCGGGGGCCACCGCCCTGCCCGAGAATCTGCCTCGGCAGATGTCGCAGCAGCCCCTCGTTCATCAGCGTGTGCTGGATGGTCAGGGGGAGGAATGGGTGGAAACTCGCTGGGGCGATTTTCGCCAGTTGAGTCGCGAAGATGGCGAGTGGACAGAGCTGGTCGGTGAAGATGGCAGCTGGACCCGCCAGCGCCAATGCCTGGATCCCGACGACGGCCTGGGCCCTTGGACCGAGGTCGAGTCGTCGACCCAGCATTACAAAGTCCGCTATCTGGTGGAGGAGGGTTGCACCTGGTGCGAGATCTGGCGCGGAGAGCGTTATCAGAAGATTCTGGTGCGGCGACACGATGTTCACCATCCACCCGCCTGAACTCTTTGGCTCCCAGCTGTTCGCCAATACTCGTCTGGTTGTCGCTCTGGTGGACTGGCAGGACGAAGGCCAGGGGCAGGTGGCCGTGCTGGTGCCGCGCTACGAGCTGGTGCTGCAGGCTCTCTTCAGTAACGCGCTGTTGATCGATGTTCCAGGGCCCTGGCACAACGAGGTGGCCATGCCCTGGTCGCGACGCGCACTGGATTATATCGTTCAGCATCAGCTACCCTCGTTGGGACTGATCGCTTATGGGTATTACGTCTAAGGCGTAGCCGATGGAACTGGAGTCGAAGTGGGTTCGATCACCAGTCCGGCCTGGCCCAGCATATGGTCGACATGTTCGCCGAGCCGTTCACCGCTGGCCAGGACAACCAGAGTGTTCTGGCCCTTTAACGATTCGACCGAGACGGGGGGCAGCTTGAGCGCCTTGAGGCTGGCCGGCCACTCGGGCTTTTTCAGCGGCGCCAGTACGAACATACGACACAGGTCGCTGTCGGCTTTGCGCAGCACGCAGATTCGATTTCCTTCGAAGCTGAAAACGGCGGGAATCCCTTCCAGGAAGTTGCTATATCCGGGTTCCTGAAAGGCTGACAGCAACTGGGGTTCCAACTGTTCGGCAGGCTTGTCGCTGGAAAAATAGGCCAGCCGATTGTCCCCGATGCCCGAATTGGCCCACCAGGGCTCGCGGTCGCGCATTTCCGAGGTCAGTCCCGCCAGGGGATTCAGCCCCCGGCTGGCGGCAGCTGGCAGGAGCGGAGGCTGCAGGGGCGCGGCCACGGGCGAGCCGCTGGGCAGTGGCGTGGAACCGGTGGGCGACGGACTGACCGAGAGCGTTGGGCTGGGCGTGATATCGGGGACGGGTGCGCAGCCGGCCAACAGCCATAGGACAAGCAGGGCTTTTCTCATCGATGTTGGCTTGGAAATTTGTTGTGAAATTCCTTCAAACCGAGGGCGGGTTGTTGAGGCTGGCCTGAACGTGAGCAGGGTAGAAGGCATCGGGGCTGACCCGCTCCGAGCTGTTCAGGATGCGGGCGTGGTCGCCCGCCACTCCGGCCACGTAGGATCCCACCAAGCCGCCAAGCAGGGCCGCCGGGGTTCCCGCCAGGCTGGCCCCCAGGGCCACGCCAGCCGAGGCCCCGGTAAGCCGGCAGGCCGTGCCCCACCAGTCTTTCTGAGTGACCTGGGCCGCCCAGCCTCTGGGCTTCAGGCTGGTTGCTTCGGGGTGCAGGCGGGCATCGGGCACAATTTCGATGGGACTGTCGGGGGTTCGCAGGTGGTAGCGTTCCAGCACCAGTCCGGCCGTGCCCGGGATGGTGGCCGACAGCTTGGGCAGACCCAGCCAGTTGGTCCAACGGTGAATCTGTTTGTTTTCGGGAAGCACCTGATTGAGATTGGCCACCTGGGCGGCAAAACACGAATTGGTCAGAGTATTGTAAAACTCGCCAGTGCGCCCTTCCACCGCTTCCTTCAGGCTGACCTGAACGAACTGCTCCTTTTGTTCTTGGGTAAGGTTGAGGCGATGCAAGACGATCGGGCGGCCTTCTTTGCGGCACTGCCTCTGCACCCGATCGGAAAAGGTGCCCAGTTGGTAGATGACGCCGAAATTCTTCTTCATGCCTTTGAGAAGGCCATAGGAGTCATCGGGGCGAGTCCAGGCTTCCAGAGAAATCACCAGGCGATTGTCCTGTTCACCGTCGGCATTGGTCATGGGCTTGTGAAATTCCAGAACGGCTTCGCCGTGACCGGCGATCCATTCGGGGGCGAAAGGCTCAACAGCGATATAGACTTCCTTAATATCTTTGGGGTCTACCGTGATGTCCTTGAAACGCGGCTTCCAATCGCGGGAACTGGCCCCGACTTCGTCAAAACCCCAACGCACGCCACCGAGATGCCACTTTCCTTCGGCACTGACGCTGATCAAAGTGGCCGGCGTGAAGTTCGGGTTTTTCTTGAACTCCGACCAGGTGATCTCGTCCTGGGGCGTGGGTTCGGGACGCGGTGCCTCCAGGGTAGGTCGGGGCAGCGGCTTGGGCGTCAGGCTGGGGGGCAGGGTTGAGATCTTCATTTCTCAACTCTAAAGAGCCCGCTGGAAAAATCCATGAAAGCCCGTCTCTTCAGGGCCTGACCGGTTGTGAGCGTTGCAGTGCCTGCCAGCGCAGGTCAAATGTCCAGGGGAAGTCCGGCTGGGGTTGAGCGGCAGCAAAGCCCTCAGAACCGCTGGGAGCGGGCGCCAGCTTCTCAAAGCGAACGGCTCGTCGCCGGGCCGCTTCGTTCAAATCGGCCGGGGGTTCGCTCCAGGGGCCCTGCTGGGGGTGCTGGCTGTGATAGCGGCAGCTGGCCACGGGTCGCCCGAGGTCAAGGTCCAGCAAGTCAAACTGCAGGGGAACCTGGGCTCCCAGCGTCGGGTGCAGGCTTTGAGCGAAGCGCCAGGCCCGAAAACGTACTCCCAGAACGGCTTGTTGACGTTCCAGCGGCTGTAGGGGCAGAATGTGTCCATTGCAGGCCAGAGCCCAACGCCCCGCATCCCAATGATGCACCTTGACCTCTAATCGTTGGGTGCTGGAGTCCACCGGGCGCGAGGGTCCCGAGGTCGTGCTGTTCTCCCCCAGCACCGGCCAGGGTTCCAGGGCCTGACGAAGTTCCAGGAGGACTCCCTGGTAGGTGCAGCTGCCGAGCAGCGGACAGCGAAACTCGAGATGGGGCAAATACCACTCGGGCTTGAGTTGCACGCCCTGGCTGCTCAGGTCTTTGAGAATGTCCAGTAAATCCTGCCAAAGGCAGGTGGGCAGCATGTAGCGGTCGTGGAGTGCGCACCCGTATCGCTTCAGGGGTGCCTTCTCGGGGGTGCGCCACAGCTTCCAGAGCAGAGCCCGGAACAGCAACATGGTGGCCAGGTTCATTTTAGGGTCGGGAGGCATTTCCAGGGCTCGAAACTCCAGCAAACCCTGCTGGCCGCCGGGTTTGAGAGGGTCGAAGAGCTTGTCGACGCAAATCTCGGAGCGATGCCCGTTGCCCGATACATCGACGAGCAGATCACGGAGAATCGGCCCCACCAGGGTGGAGCTTGGATCCAGCAGGTCGAGTTCGCGAAAGGCCAGTTCCAGCTCATAGAGGCTGTCGTGTCGGGCCTCGTCCACTCGGGGTGCCTGGCTGGTGGGTCCGATGAACAGCCCCGAAAAAAGGTAGGAAAGCGCTGGATGATGGTTCCAGTAGGTCAGAATGCTGCGCAGAAAATCGGGCCGATGGGCAAAGGGGCTTTGCTCGGGTCGGGGCCCTCCCACCACCAGGTGGCAGCCGCCGCCGCTGCCGCTTACCAGGCCGTCGAGCCCCAGGCGATACGGGACCAGTCCGGCCTGGCGGCACTCTTCGTCGACCCCCAGGATTGTGTCCACCAGTTCGGGCCAACTGCCGGCCGGGTGCAGATTGATTTCGATGACGCCCGGGTCGGGTGTCACCGAGAGTTGCTTCAGGGCCGGCCAGGATTGGCCTGGCTGGGGCATGGGCGGACCATAGCCCTCGAATTGCACAGGGTAGCCCGTATCCAGGCAGTGTTGGGCCAGCAGCAGCCAGCTCTCCTGGTCGGGCAACGGCGGCAGAAAGACTCGTAGACCTTCCACGTCCGATTCCACACAAAGGGCGGTTCCGATCTGGCGGGCAGGATGATCGGCGGGTAGTTGATTCCAGGGCAGCCGCAGGCCTGCAGGCCCTTCGACCTCGAGCAGAACGATCTCCAGTGGCGTCCAGCTGGCGGTTTGCCAGTCACCCTCGGGCTTGCGACCCAGCACCAGAGCACGCCCCCCCTCCCAGGTTGCCGCTTGGGCCTCGGGCAGTCCTAAACGCGGGCAAAGCGCCTGCAAAAACTGCTGAGGATCGCCGCGTCGAGTGGCTTTGCGCGCAACCAGGTCGAAGCAGCGTAGGGCCCAGCGGGCTGAGGTTTCTCCGGGATAGAGTTTGCCCTGCCCATGCTGGAGCAGGCCTTTGGGGAAAAAACGCGCCCTGAGACGTTCGGCCAGTTGCCGGGCCAGTTGCCATTTTTCGTCTCCCAGGGCCAACTGACTCCACTCCGGTTGTTGCTGGCCGCCAAGACGGAGGTAGGTGGGCTCGGCGCCCATCGTCAGTTGCAGACCTTGGGAACGCAGCCTCAGGTCCAGGGCTTTGCCCAGGCTGTCGATTTCGTCCCACGACGACGGGCTGTAGGCTTGCATGAGATTCCCCCTTGAACTCGTCTGCTGTGTGACCAGCTGGCATTGGGTCAACCACAGAGGATTGGGCCACAGCAGCAAGCCTTACCTAACCCCCAGGGATTGCAGATCGATTTCTTCCGGTTGGTGACATTTTATGTCATCCAACGATGACTGCTGCCAGTATGTCCCTTTACGGGCAGTGCAAAACCGCCTGGTGTCCGGAGGAGCCATAGGTCGTTGATCCTGGTGGGATTCCACCGGCTTCACTGGTAGGAATGTGCCGCAACTGAGGGCAGGACTTCGCCCGCGCCGACTCGATACTTATCTAGACGGCGCGGGGGCTCAGGGTGATGGAGGAGAGAGTCATGCGCAAGGGATGGGTTCTGTCTGGGCTGATGTTGGCTTTGTTGAGTTCGGGATGCAGTACGCCCGATGGGGGACTTCAGGGCCTGGTTCCCGACCCCAGGGTTCGCACCCTAACGGTGGTCGAGCCCGCCGCCGCCCAGCTGGCCTTCCAGGGCGACTCGGTAGACACCGTTGACGTTGAAGGGTTCGACTCGACCGGGGCACTGATTTTTGGACCGGTTCGGGTTCCGCTTTCGCCAGAGATGCGCCTGCCCAACGTTCCCCTGGGGACGGTTCGGTTGCAGTTTGATTATCTACGCAACGGTGGCTTCATGCTGTTCCGTGCCGAGGCCAGCTTGAGCGACCAGGACGTTCGGCTTACCCCACTGGCCCAATTGGTGACTCCCAACGATAGCGAGCTGCAAATTGTGGCCGATCCGGCCGGGGCCAGGTTGCGCCGAATCATCACGGGTTCTACCCCCTCGGGGGCGGCTCAGCCGCGAGCCGAGGTGGCGGCCCGGGCCGAGGACTCCCAGGTTCAGGAGTATCGCATCAAGGGGGTGTGCTACTCTCCATCGCCGATCAACTTCTCCAACAAAAGCGCCCCGGCCGTCGGCGACCTGTTCTGGGATAGCTTTAAGGCCGGCCCTGATGACATCTTTGGCTGGGCCGCACTGTTTTTGAATTTCTACGACCCGAACATCGGACAAAGCCGGGGCGACCTCGACAAGATGCGGGCGCTGGGAGTCAATACGGTCCGTCTCTACAGCTGTATCAGCTATCATCTGTCGGAGGATGGGGGCTTTCCCGACCAGAGCAGCGCCCAGCGCTTCACTCACAAGGCTTTCCTCGATGCCTGTTGGGACCACGGCAGCCAGCGCTCGCTGGGGGTTCTGGTCGACATCCCTATGCCCGACATCTGCTTTCGCTATACGCTAAAGGAAGCGTTGGACCAGCCGGCTGAGCAACGAGAGGCGGTAAAGGCCCGACGAGCTCAGGAAATCGCCTGGTGGGAGTCCAATTTTCGGGCCACTGTCGAGGACCTCTCCCAGCATCCTGCGGTGATCGGGTTCAATATTATGAACGAGCAGGACGGCGCCGACTGGTCGCATCCCGGGCAGGGTAGCGGTCCCGACAATCAGGAGACGCAGTATTTTTATGCTCAGTCCAAGAAGTATGCCGATCTGGTCAAGCAGGTCGACTCCAGCAAGCTGTGTGGCTGGGCCTTCCACGACTCTCCGGATTTGGTGATTTTTGGCTCTCAGTTTCCCAGCAGCGGCCCCAAATATCTTGAGCAGTTGAGCAGTTTCGATTATTGGGGCATCAACTCGTATCAAACCCGGGACTTCTTCGCCGTGGTGGGCAGCGGTGCTCGCGGCAGTTACGGCGATTTGCCAGAGTCGATGAAAAAACCGGTGTTGCTCACCGAGCTTGGGTGGCCCAGCACCGGTCACGACGATCAGGGTCAACTGGTGGATAACCCCTCCACCCAGGCCAAGACGGCCGAGAAGGTGCGGCTGATGTTCCCCCAGGTGTATCAGCAGCCCCTGATGCTGGGTGCATGCTTCTTCGAGTTCTCGGACGAGTGGTGGAAGCAGCCCCAGGGCACCGACGCCACCTGGGATCCGGGCAATCCAGAGCCGAGCTTTCCCAATGGTTACTGGGATGAAGAAGGATTCGGCCTGTATTCAACCAGGCGTCAGGGGGGGCGTCCCAACGACGACCTGAACTTCATCACCTTCGGGCCTGATCCCAAAGCCGCTTTCGGCAGCAAGGGCCCCAAGATGCCCTACGATGCCTACACGGCTCGAACCCCGGTGATTCAAGCCCTGACCGAAGTGTTCCAGCAGGTGCAGCCGTGAGGAGCCGGGGTCTGCTGTGCTGGGCTCTGGCGCTGGGACTATGGGGTTGCGGCGACAGCGGTTCCTTTTCTACCTTCAGCGATGACCTGCTGCGAATTCCCGTGCCACCCCAGGGGGGCACGGTGGCCCTGCCGCCGACCGCCAGATTGCAGGCTACGTTGACCTTCGCTCCGGGGGCCGGAGCGGGAACGATCCTCAGTCTGCGAATGTCGGAGGTGGCCCCCGCGGGTGCCCCCGTCAGCAATGCTCCCGGCCCTGGCGTCGTGAACCTGCCGGTGTTTTTCGTTTCGCTATCTAGCAACCAGAATTTCGACATGAGCTTGATTCGCTCCCTGGTGGTGAGCGAACGCACTGGGGCCCTGATCAAGTCGGATGAGAGGGCGCGAGCCCTCGACCCGTTGCCCGACGATGCTCCGTTCTATCGAGGTCGACTCGACGATATTTCCGATTCCACCCCCACGTTTCTCCAGGAGATACCTGGCGACTTCGACGCCGAGAGGCAGAGCGCCGAACTGAGCGACCTTCAGCCTGTGCTGTTGCAGCCCGGCAAGACGTTTCTGATGCAGACCAAGGCGACCCAGATGGAAACCTTGCCGCTGACGATCGTCAACGATTCCGGAGTCGAACCTGCCTACGTCAATATCTTGGGCCGAAATCCCAATCCGCTGAACGGCAATGATCCCCTCTATTACCGCGTGGCGGCCAATGGCGAAATGCTGGCTTTCCAGAAAGAGGACCGCAATTTCGACATCCAGCCCAATACGCTGGGCGGCTTTAATGGCTATACCGATCTCTACAACATTCCTATCCGAGGCACCCTCCAGTTGCGAATGCCCCAGATGTCGGCGGGAAGGTTCTACTTCTCGCTGGGCAACAAACTCAAGGTGAGGCTGGAAGATCGAGTGGCCCCCCCGCCGGCCCCTCCTCCGCAGGGGGATACACTGCCCTGGGCCAGTCTTCAGACGCCTCTGAATCTGGCGCTGCCCGACGGAACCGGCAACCCGGGCGACCCGAACTATCGTGTGCTGTGGGACTTTGCCGAGTTTGACTACAAGGTGAACGTCGACACGCGTCTGGCCGGCCTGGGCATCAATAAGACCGAAGTCGATATGTTCAGCCTCGGCATGCAAATCCAGGTGCAGGGACCCACCATCGGAAGTCGCACCGTAGGCACCCTGGAAAATGGTCGTTCTGACGTCTTCGAGAGCCTTCAGGCCGACAGTTTCTTCCAAACATTGATCTTGCCTGGCCCGGCTCAGGGACAACAGGAAGATGGTACGCCCTTCACTCTGCCGGCCGATCTGCCCATTCGCGTGATCGCTCCTAAGAAAGGCCTGGACAATGTGGAACGCAACCTGACCCCAGGTTTTGACTCGGCCTATTTTGACGACTACCTGACTCAGGTCTGGGACAAGTATCGTTCCGAGGATCTCAAGTGCTATACTTCGGCCTTTGGCACCTACTTTGGTCGGGTCAACGATCAGGACCAGTTGGTCTTCACGCGGGTAGACGATCAGGGAAATCCCCGGGCTGGCTTCCAGAAGATTTTCATTCGCAAGCCCACCACGGCCGAGGCCTTCGAGCCCACGCCGTTGATTATCAGCGGAGGGGTGCGTTTCGAACCGACCCCTGGAGCCCCGACCGTGCAGGTTCCCGACCCGCCCCCCGGCGTTCCGGCTCCCCAAGAAGGCGACGACCCGGCTCGCTTTACGCCCTACGCCGCCAACGAGATCGTCAGCGCCATGAGTGCGGCCATGAACCGCACCACGTTGCTGTTCGAGCCGCTGATCACGCGGGATTATGTGAATCACCCCCACGATTTGAAGAACTTCTATCGCATCGACGGAGCTACCCAGCGAATCAACCTGTACGCCAAGAAGATTCACGACTTCAGCCTGACGACCCCGGATGCTCCGGGTCCGCCCAATTCTAATGGTGGCGGCGTATCCGTTCAGTCCTCGCACATCGCGCCCGGCAGGGATAGCTCGTGAAGCCTCG
>CAZYPN010000035.1:0-73648 GCA_964649085.1 uncultured Burkholderiales bacterium
GCCGAGGTCTTCGAGCTGGCGGGGGCTGAGGGTGGTGGGGTCAAGCTTTGTCATCCGTCTATGGTAGGGCATGGTGGGGGGCGAACGTCAAGTTTTTGGAGTGCCTGGAATGGCTTGGTTATGGGGTTTGATGGCGATTTGTGGGATGATTTGCGGGGTGTTCGATGGGTGGGGGTTGCCTTGGGTGGTTTTGGGGCTGGGGAGGGCTGGTTGGGGGGTGTGAGGGGCTCAGGTCGGGCCTAAGGACGTCCCGAGGATGCGCCGCACCCCTCACCGGTCTGCTGACTGCCGCTTCAAATGGACCGCAAGCTACCCCAAATAACGACAGAGGCGGACCAGCGGCCGCCAATCTCTACGAGGGTAATGTCGCTGACTCTCAGCATTTGGTCGGTCGTCAGGCGCGGGTTTCTCTCCGGCCACCACGAATCATTCTCTCACACGGCCGGCGAGATTTCAAAAAGCTCAAACTGGCTATAAGGGGCTTTCGGCGGCGATACCAGCGCGATGGGTTTGCCCCGCTTAAGAACGGGCAGGCTCTCCCCTGTGAGCAGAAACGGGCTATCGACCCTGCTCCAACATGCCTTCGGGTCCGATTGGTTTGGCGCTTACTCGCAGTGAACTTTCTTGCAGCCAGATTTCCGTGACCAACTCCCTGGATTCTCTGCCTGGAGTCCTCCGCTTGAGGGGCACGACAACGCTGTGCACTCGAACTTTGAGTCCCGTGCCGATGAGTTTGCGATACATCTTGACCTGCTTGTCCGTAACCATACTTGAAGTGAAGTCAAGCCATGTTCGAGAAAACCTCATCGGGAGTTTTAATTGTCGCACGACACGCGACTCAAGAATTCCCTCGTCAACAGCTTTCCACCAGCCTCTGTGCCAACCAGTGCTGCATTTCAAGCAATTGAGGATCGGCTTTGAGTGCGTAGATTCTTGTCATCGCTTCTGGCGACTCCAACTCCTGTTTAGCTCCGTCGCTGGCTGTGCCAGCTGTCGGCCAGTGATTTCAGCTGCATCAAGGGTTCGTGCACAGCACGACCTCGATCGGACAGTCGATAGGTCACCTTCGGGGGAATGGTGGGCTCGGGGTGGCGGGTGACCAGACCCGCCTCTTCCAGCTTGCGCAGCCGCTCGGTAAGGACTTTGGCGCTCAAGCCGGGCATTTGCTTTTTCAGTTCCCCAAAGCGCAGCTCGGAGTGCTGGCTCAACAGCCACAGGATATAGGTTGTCCAGGTTCCACACAGCAGCGTGAGCAGCCCGTGAAAGGGGCATTCCATCTCGCTGTAGTCGCACAGATTCTTCATAGGTCCCTCGGTTACTTTCAGGTCACTACTTGCACAATAGCACAAAAGGCGCTAAAAGATACCTAGTTACCTTTAGTAACCAAGCAAGGAGACACCCATCGATGAAGCTTTACTATACTCCCGGAGCCTGCTCCCTTTCGCCCCATATCGTCGCGCGAGAGCTGGGGCTTGCCCTGCAATTGGAAAAGGTGGACCTGTCCAGCAAGACCACCGAAGGAGGCAAGAACTTCCTGGAGATCAACCCCAAGGGCTACGTGCCGGCTCTGGAAGTTGAACCGGGCCAGGTGCTTACCGAAGGCACTGCCATCCTGCAATATCTCGGCAGCCTGGCGCCCGACTCACCCATCGTGCCCAAGTTTCCTTCACTGGAGTATTTTCGAGCGGTCGAGTGGCTGGCATTCATCGGCACGGAAATCCACAAAGGCTTCGGCCCCCTCTTCGCCGGCCCCAATCCGGAGGCCAAAGAGAAGCTGGCCAAACGCCTGGCATTTGTGGCTCAGCAGCTGAAAGGCCGCCCGTTTCTGCTGGGCCAGCAGTTCACTTTGCCCGACGCCTATTTGTTCACCACCCTGCGCTGGGCCGACTATGTCCAGCTGGACCTTGCCCCCCTCGAAGGCCTGATCGAGTATCGCGACCGGGTTGCCGCTCGTAGCCAGGTGCGCGAGGCTCTTGAGGCCGAGGGCCTGCTGAACCCGGTGGCCTGACCGACAGCCGCCGCGGCCGGGCGCCACCAGGAGGTTGGCGCCCGGCCGCCAAGGGGCAGCGATGAGCCTGCAATGGATTGACGATCACCGAGAACTCTACCTCAAAGACGGCCTGGCCGGGCATCTTTGGGACTCCACCGTAGTAGGGGGCCCCGGTCCCGTGCCCACACTGCTGTTGACCACCCGGGGCCGCAAGTCGGGGCAGCCGCGCATCATGCCGTTGATCTACGGCAAGGTCGATGACGGCTACGTAATCGTCGCCTCCAAGGGTGGGGCTCCGGCTCACCCCGATTGGTATTTCAACCTGGAAGCCCACCCCGAGGTCGAAGTGCAGGTGGCCGATCAGAAGTTCAAAGCCCGGGCTGAAACGATAAGCGGGCCGCGACGGGCCGAACTGTGGCAACTCATGCTGCCCATCTGGCCCCCCTACGCCGAGTATCAGCAGAAAACCGAGCGCGAGATTCCACTGGTGCTCTTGCGCCCCCTGTAGGGCGAGCTTCATTGACCTCCTTCTCGATCGGTCTGGGCCTGTTGACCGGAGCCACGCTGGTGATCCAGACGGCTCTGACGCGCCTGTTTTCGGTCATTTTCTTTTATCATCTGTCGCTGGTTGCGGTGGCGGCATCGATGTTCGGCCTGGCCCTCGGCGCCCTGCTGGTACGGGCCTTTCCTGGACTGTTCTCCAACCCTCAATCGCGACAACGAGCGGGTGAATTCTCGGCCCTTACCGGGCTCTCGGCCCTGGGAGGGTTGATGGGCTGCCTCTTTCTCCGGCTGGATCTCTCGCTCAATACGACGGGCATTCTCAGCTTTCTGGCCTGGATCGGCTTCGTTGCCACTCCCTTTGTCTTTTCTGGGGTAGCCGTCTGCCTGTGCCTCACGCGTTTTCCCCAGATCGTCGGTCGTCTCTACGCCTGGGACCTGGCCGGCGCGGCTCTGGGCTGCTTGATTACCACCTCGTTGATGAGTCTCTTTGGACCTATCAACACCATCGTTTTCTCGGCGCTGATGGCCTGTGTCGGCGGGGTGTTGATGGCTGAAGGGCGTCGCAGACTGCTCACCGCCCTCGCCTGTGTTCCCGCCCTGACGCTGGTCCTGAACTCCCAACTGGATTTTCTCAAGATTCACTACATTCAGGGCGAGCCCAATCGACCGTCAAAGAAATACGAACTCTGGAATGCCTTCTCGCACGTGCTGGTGACCCAGCCTAGTGCGGCGCCACCCCTTTCCGGTCCGGGTGCCCGTTTCCAGCCCGAGCGCTGGAACATCGAGCACATGATGCTCTTCATGGACACCCGAGCCAACACCAGCATCCTCAAGTTCAACGGCGACTTCGATCAGGTCGGATGGCTGCGCTATGACGTGATTGCGCTGGTGCACGAACTTCGCTCTACGGGGCCCACGCTGGTCATCGGGCCCGGTGGTGGCAAAGATCTGCTGGCGGCGCTGCGGCCAGCCCGGGGTCAACGAGAGGTTGTCGGGGTGGATATCAATCCGATGACACGAAAAATTGTCCTCGATTGGGAAAAAGACTACAACCATCTGGCCCATTTTCCCCAGCTGCGCTACGTCAACGATGAAGCCAGAAGCTGGTTGGAACGCGAGGCCCGCTCGTTTCAGGTCATCTCTATCCCCATGGTCGACACCTGGGCTGCAACGACTGCCGGAGCCTTTGCCCTGAGCGAAAACAGTCTCTACACTCTGGAAGCATTTCGCCTGTATTTGCGCCATCTCAGCGATGATGGAATTCTTTCGGTCAGCCGTTGGTGGCACAGTGGCCGACTGGGCGAAACCCACCGGCTGTTGTTGCTGGCTGCCCGAGCGCTGGCCGCCGAAGGTATCCACGACCCGCGTCGACACATGCTGGTAGCCTTGGGAGGCGAGACTTCCAACCTTCTGCTCAGCCGTAAGCCCTTTACGCCAGACGACGAAGCTCGCTTTCTCGCCATTTGTGAAGAGGTCGGCTTCCAGCCGTTGCTAAGCCCCAGCCTGTGCCGCGACCAACGATTTCTGACCTTGTTCGAGCATCCAGAACTGGCGACGGGCCAAATGGACGGGATCTACCTCGACCTCTCACCGCCCAGTGACGACCGCCCCTACTTTTTCCATTCTTATAGCTTGAGAAATCTCTGGCACCGGGCCTCGGGGGCCAGGGTGGGGGTAACCCCCAGCGAGCGCGACGCCATGGTGGTGCTTTCCATCCTCGTGTCGTGCTCAAGCGCCTTGGCCCTGACTTTCTGGCTGTGGCCCGTGATCCGCCGGCAGGCCCAACCCGAACCACTGAGCTATTTCGGCCTTATCGGGCTGGCCTTCATGTTTATTGAATCTGCCCTGATGCAGCGATTGAATTTGTTCCTGGGCTACCCGATTTACTCGTTGGTGGTCACCCTTTTCACTCTGTTGCTGGCCAGCGCCGCCGGTTCTCTGTGGGTACAGCGGGCCCTCGATCAAGGGCGCTTTCGGCCCCTTAAGTTTGCCCTGTTCCTTCTCCTTGCGCTATTTGTCGTAGATGCGTGCTGCCTCTGGCTCTTGCCCCCGCTGGCCAGCCAGGAAATTGTGGTTCGAATTCTGGTCTCCGGGCTTTTGATGGTCGTCTGCGGACTACCGATGGGCATGATGTACCCCCTGGGGGTACGCCGGGTCGGCCCCGCCGGGCTCGACCTTTCCTGGGCCTGGGCCCTCAACGGAGCCACCTCCGCAGCGGCCGCCGTAATCTCGATCGCCACTTCGCTGAGCTACGGAATTCATTTCACCTTCATGGCCGGAATGTTGTGCTACGCCGCAGCGCTCCTCATCCTCTACCGGCGATGACCTTCCAGCAAGTCTCGCAAACCATCGCGGTGGTCCTGGTGGGTTAGCGCCAGCACCTGATCCCCGGCTTGCAGCACGGTTTGTCCACGAGGCAGCATCAGTTCCCGCTGCCGCAGCACACCCACCAGGATGCATTCCTCGGGAAGGTTCAGCTCGGTCAGTGGGCGCCCCAACGCGCTGGAACGAGGGCCGACTTCGGCCTCTACCAGCGAATAGCCCCCTCCTCCCAGCTTGAGCAGGGTGAGCATGTCGCCGGTGCTGGCCTGCTCGGCCACCAGATGGGCCAGAACCTCGGCCTGGTTCAGGGCCACATCGACTCCCAGCTCCTTCGTAAACATCCAGGCGTGGCGCGGCACATTGACCCGGGCCAGAGTGCGGAGGGCCTGGAAATGAAATCGCGCCAGGCTCGACACCGTCAGGTTGACCGGATCGGAACCGGTAACCGCCACCAGCGTATCTCCAGGCCCAAGCTCGGCCGACTCCAGCACCTGGGGCTCGGTAGCATCGCCCAACACCAGCCGCACCTTCCCCTTGCCCAGAGTCGGGGTGAGCCGCTCGAGCGTTTCGGGCTGACGATCGATGAGCACAGCGGCATGTCCCCATTGCTCGAGCAACGAGCCCAAAAAGCTGCCCACCTCACCTGCTCCCACGACCACGACTTTCTTCTCCATCCGACCTCCTCTCAGCCCCAAAGGCTCTCGAGATTTGCGGCAGCGCTACCGCGAACCAATAGGTGCAGACGGTCGCCAGACTCAAAGCGCATCCCATCCTCGACCAGATGAGCCTGTCCGGCACGAGTAACCACCACCACCCGAAGTTCTTGGGGCCGTTCCAGATCGGCCGGACCCTTGCCCACCAGCGAAGGAGGCAGTGACAGTTCTACCAGGTCGAGATGACTGTCGAGGTGAGCCACCAACTCCAGCGGGGAAGGTAGCAGCAACTGCATCATTCGCTGCACGCCCCAGCGCTGGGCGCACAGCGTTCTCACCCCCAGGCGATGATAGAGGTCGGCCAACACAGGATCTTCCACTCGCGCCACCACCAGGGGCACCCGAAACAGCCTGCGAGCCGCCAGCGCCAGGGCCAGGTTGGTGGCATCGTCGTGAAAGACTGCGGCCAGGCCGTCGCAGCGAGAAATACCCGCTTTCAATAGAACTTCACGATCGAGTGGCGAGTCGCAGTGCTGATTCCCTGCGAAGTGTCGACCCAGGCGTTTGAGTTCTTCGGGGTCGGGGTCCAGCACGGCCACCTGGTGACCCTCCTGGTCCAAACGCCGGGCCAGATCGGCCCCAACCTGGCCGCAACCGACCACCAGGTAACTAGCTCTTCGCACGCTTCCTCCTTCTGCTCCACAGCGCTTTGCGGAGTTCATCAGCCACCAGCAAGGCAGGGGCCCAGCCCAAAATCAACATCCAATCCTTGAGACCCAGCGGAGCGGTTGAAAAGACTTTTTGCAGCGCCGGCACGTAGAGCAGAGCCCCGAGAAACAGCAACTCGAACCCCAGGCCCAACCACAGAAAGGGGTTTCCCTGCAGGCCCTGTCGGGCCAACGAATCGACCTCGCTGCGATGGGCCAACAAATTGCCTACCTGGGTAAGCACAACCGTGGCGAAAGCCATGGAACTGGCCGTGGCATACAGCTCGCCCTGAGCGGGCAGGTCGCTCAGCCTACCCATCAGCTGGGGGTGGCGCCAGTAGGCGAAGAAAAACGAGACCATCACGGCCACCCCCGCGATGGTTCCCAGATACAGGTAGGCCCGTGCCAGCAGCCCCGGGGTAACCAGGGGTCGAGCCCGATCGCGCGGGGGCTGCTTCATTACGCCCTCTTCGGGTGGCTCGACCCCCAGGGCCAGCGCCGGAAGCATGTCGGTACCGAGATCGATAGCCAGGACCTGCATAATGTTCAGCGCCAGCGGAATTCGCCCCCGACTGAGAGCGAAGAAAACAAAGGGAAACGCTTCGGGAACGTTGCTCGTGAAAATGTAGCTCACAAACTTGCGCAGGTTGGCATAGACCGCGCGACCTTCTTCGATGGCAGCTACGATGGAAGCAAAGCTGTCATCGGCCAGAACCATATCCGCAGCCTCGCGGGCCACATCGGAACCCGATACCCCCATGGCCACCCCGATATCTGCCTGACGAAGGGCCGGGGCATCATTGACCCCATCGCCGGTCACTGCTACCACCAGTCCCAGGCACTGCAATGCTTTCACCACTCGCAACTTCTGCTCAGGAGCCATGCGAGCAAAAATGAGCTCGTGAGGCATCCGCAGCATCTCTGAGAGCGAATCGTCGCAGAGCGCGGCCAGTTCGCGACCGCTGACGATGCGCACATGGTCGCTTCGCAGGATGCCGATCTTGCGGGCCACACTTTCGGCCGTCAGGCCATCGTCACCCGTGATCATCAGCACGCGAACCCCGGCCTCGTGACATTGGGCCACGGCGGCCGCCACCTCCGGCCGAGGGGGGTCATGCATTCCCACCAACCCCAGGAAAGTGAGTTGCTGCTCGAAAAAATCGCCACTGAGCTGCTGGGGAAGCCGCTCGGGGCGGGCCAGGGCCAGGGCCAGCACCCGAAGGCCGGCCCGAGCCATGCGATCATGGGCCTGTAACACGTCCTGACGCTGGCTTTCCCCCAGTTCTCCTTCGAGGGTGAAAAGGCAGCGCTCCAACACTTCGGGCGGAGCCCCTTTGACAAACAGCACGACTTCGTCACCGCGCTGATGCAGGGTCGACATCCGCTTGCGTGAGGAATCGAAAGGAACTTCCCCGACACGAACCCATTCCACAGCCCACTTCTGGGGGTCCTGTCCCGCTTTCAGGGCCAGGGTGTGCAGGCACCCCTCGGTAGGGTCGCCCAGCACGCTCCAGTCGGCCTCCTGGTCGGGAGCGAGCAAACGAGCATTGTTGCACAGCGAACCTGCCAGCAAGAGCTCCATCAGGCCGGCAATTTCGCCCGGCGCACGGCCCTCGAGCTGCAACTCGCCGTGAGGAGCGTAGCCGACCCCGCTAACGGTGATGCGAAGTCCTGCGCTCTGGGGCAGAACGACTTCTTGAACGGTCATCTGGTTCTTCGTCAAGGTGCCCGTTTTGTCGGTGCAGATGACCTGGGTGCAACCCAACGTTTCCACAGCCGAAAGCTTCTTCACCAGGGCGTTGCGTCGCGCCATCCGTCTCACCCCCATCGCCAGGGCCAGCGTAACGGTGGGAAGCAGCCCCTCAGGCACGAAAGCCACGATCATTCCCAGCGCAAATACGAAGCTCTGAGCAGGATCCAGGCCGGCAATGCCCAGCGACAGGCCGAAGAATACCAGACCGATGCCCAAGACCAGTGCCGTGACGGCGTGGGTCAGTCGTTCCATCTCCTGCTGCAGCGGACTCAACGGCTCGGGCAGATGTTGGGTCAGATGGGCGATGCGTCCAAATTCGCTGGCACCACCCACCGCAAGCACCACCCCTCGGGCACTTCCCGAGACCACCGTAGAGCCGGCGAATACCCGGTTGGGTTGTTCGAGGGGGAGGCGCCCCGGCTCGCCAGCCAGGGACGAGCGTGGCACCGGTCGAGATTCTCCCGTGAGCAGCGAGAGGTCTACCCGGAAGTCCACCGCCCAGAGCAACCGGGCATCCGCCGAGATGTGCTCGCCCTCGCGCAGCAGCAAGATGTCTCCTGGCACGAGTTCCTCGGCGGCGATTCGCAGCTCACGCCCCTCACGTCGCACTCGGGCCCAGCGGGGTAACAGGCGCTTCAAGACCTCGGTGGCCCGGCGGGCACGGTATTCCTGCCAGAAGCTGAACACTCCGTTGAGAAGATTCACGGCCACGATGGCCAGGGCTAACTGAGGCAGTTCAGCCAGCAGGGCGAGCAAGGCGGCTACCCATAGCAACAGGGCCATCCGATGGATAAACTGCGACCTCAAACGACCCCAGAGCGAGGGCCCCGCAACCTCGGGAAGACAGTTGGCACCAAAACGAATACGGCGCTGCTCAACCTCGACCCCGGTCAAGCCCTCCGAGCGCGTTTCAAGCAAACTCAGGCAGTCTTGTAGAGTGCAGGTAGCAGGGTCGACAGCCACTCTGCCACCTTAGCAGCTGGAAAAGCGCCTCCTATGACCGGGGTCAGTACTGCCAGAGCTCAAACTCCACGACGTTCTCCGAGTATTTCAATGCATGTACTTCCGGGATGCCGGCCAGAAAATGCTGAAACTCGCGAGCATCTTCGGCCGTATCCCAGGAGGTGTGCCACACCACCCTCGCACCGGCCGAGCCCTGAAACACCTCGAAGCGATCGCCGCCCCAGCCACATGCCACCTGCTGACTGGCGCCTCGTTGCTGGGCCCAGCAGCGAAAGGTGAACTCTCCTGCCGTGTCCTGACCCAGCGACACCTCACCCGCCGCGGGCGCCACTTTCAGTTCCAGCTGATGAGGCAACTCGTCGGGATATTTCTCGGGGTGAAAAATCTGCTCGCTGGAAACGGGAGGCGCTGCGTAGGCTCGATCGACCGCCTGCCACCCGCCCCGAGCGCGCAAGCGGTCGACCCAAAACTGGCCAAAAGTGTAGGGCATCACCAGGCAGTGGCGGAAAAATGCCGGTTCCTGAAGGCGAAGAAATTGCGGAGGGGTAGTCTCACGGACCAGGGGCAGCCCGGCCGACTCTAACATGTAGTCCACCGTGGCCGAATTGGCATCACCCTCAACCAGACACTGAGCGGCCAGACTGCGGTCAAATTCGCCCGGAAAGCCCAAAAGCAAAGGGAGCAATTCAAAGTGCTGATCCTGTACGGCGTGAATCAACTCGTGGAAGGCCGTCGCCTCTGCCAGCACTTCACCCGAGCCATCCTGAACCACGGCAAAGTGACCGCGGCGGGCATCGTAGAAGCCCCGCACCTGCTCACGAAGCAGTTCCTGACGCACCTCGAGGGGGCGTCGACCGGCGGGCATCAGGCGGCACAGTTGCAAAAGAGCAGCCCAGCGCGCCTCTTCCTCAGCACTGGTTTTCTGGGCCAGCCAATCGCTCACTTGCGACTCGATCTGGGCCCGCGACAACGACACCAGCGGCACGGGCCGGCAGGAAAGCTGTCGCAAACGAACCGTCGCCACCTCCAACTTGGGCACATCCAGTCCCGGATGGGCCAGGACGCCCGGGCTCGCCACCGCCAGCAGCCACAACAAAACGAAGCGGCGACCGCTCTCTAGCAGAGAACTCGAGAAAACGTCAAACAAAGACTACCCCTTCCATCCTGAGAGATACCCCGTTAGCCCGGCAGGTAGACTCCATTCAATCGCATAGATCTGTCCAATGGCCAGGGAGAAGCGCAAAGTCTCCGTCCCGCGACTGCAGGTGGTCGTCTTTACCCGGCAGTTGGCCTCGATGCTCTCGAGCGGCATCCCCATGATCACCGCCCTCGGGGTGCTGCGTGAGCAACCCGAATGCCCCGAACTGGGCGAGGTCATCGATGAAATCCAGGAGATGGTGAACTCGGGCATTCGACTCTCGGTGGCCATGAACGAGTATCCCCGAGTGTTCTCCAGGATTTACACGGTCATGATCCAGATCGGTGAGCAAACCGGACAGCTGGAGGAGTTACTCGATCGGCTGTCCGAGTGGCTCGAGCGTGACGAAAGTTTGCGCCAGCGCATTATGAAGGCGCTCAGCTATCCGGCTTTCGTCACCGTGCTGGCCATTGTGCTGACGATGGTGCTGTTTTACACGGTGGTTCCTAACTTCCTCAACATCTTTGTGGAAATGGGGGCCGAGTTGCCGCTGATCACCCGGGTGGTGAAAGCCATCGCCGACGGGCTGCGTAGCCCGGGTTGCTGGCTGTGCGGTTTGGCTGTCGGCTGTTCCCTGTATTACTGGACGCGCAACGCACTCCACCAACCGGGGGCCTGGAAGACGCCCTTTCGCTGGCTGCGTCGTGTACCCGTGGTCGGCGATTTGCTGCTCTATGGCGCCCTGGCTCGCCTGGCCAGCACGCTGGGCCTGTTGCTGGAGTGCGGCACCGATCTTCCCAATGCCCTGAGACTGTCGGTGGGGGCCTCCGGCCACCCCCTCTGGGAAGCCGACCTGGAGGCCCTGTTGACCAGCGTGCGCGAAGGCCAGCCGGTGTCGGAGCATCTGGCCGCCCGCTCCGATCTCTATCCGTCGACGCTGACCCAAATGCTGCTGGCAGGAGAAGAGTCGGCCCGGTTGGCCGAACTGACCTTGCGTGCCGGTGCCTATTACGAAGTCGAGTTGGGCTTTCAAATCGACACCCTGGCCAGCGTAATTGAGCCCGTTCTGATGGCGGGGGTGTCGATCGTGGTGGGCTCGGTGGTGATCTCGCTGTTCCTACCGCTCTATGGATTTTTGGGAAAGTTGGGGGCCTGATGAAACGACGTGGGCTTTCGCTGGCCGAAACCGTGATGGCCATTTTTCTCTTCGCCGGCGGGGGTCTGGCCTGTTTCGAACTGGCCCTCAGCGCTTGCCGCAGCGGAGCCAGGGTGCAAAGGGTGACCGAAGCCACCTTGATCGGCGAAACGGCCCTGGACCGAATTCGAGATTGGGCCTACTCGCCAGACAACTATCTCAACAACTGGGCGATCTACGACAACCAATCGTTTGCCTGGGGTGACCCACCAGGGTACACCGTGCATACGTTCGTGGCCGCCGACCAGCGCAATCCGATTTCGCCCTGCAGCACCCTTACGGTGGGGCACCCCCAACCGGCCCTGACCGGATCCACCCGACTGGTGCGGGCCGAAGTGCGCTGGGGCCAGGGTTCACAGAATGAGCGAGTCAGCCTGGCGGCGCTGATCGGCGAGCCGGCCCGCAACCCGCGCTCGAGCAACCCGCTGGTCATCACCCGTCAGGCCCCGCTGGTGGACCCGCTCCCTCAGGATGTCACCACGCGAATGTCGGCAACGCTGTACGACAATAGCGACCGACCCATCGAGGGCGTGGTCATCAAATGGACGCTGGCTCCCGACTGGAACAGCGGACCACCGGGCGGGGGCATGGGCACCATCGTTGCGCTGCCGGGCGACGCTCTGGGCTCGCAGGTCGACCTGCTGCATCACTTCTACCGGGGCGACCCCGAAGCACCCGAGCCGCCCTTTCACGTGCCCGGCTGGGTGGTGGCCCGGGCCTCGGTAAAATATGACGGTGTGGAGATCGAGGCCAATTCCGGTCCGATCCAGCTGGCCACCCCATGACCCGACGACGAACCCGCGGATTCAACCTGATCGAGGCCTTGCTCAGCTTTGCCCTTTTCCTACTGGTGCTCAGCCTGATCGCCCAGGGGCTGCGGCAACTTTCCCGCATCACCCGCCACTTCGACGCCCGCTCGCAAACCTTTACGCTGGCCTTGAGCCTGCTGAATCGGGTGAGCACCGATGTGCAGGAAGCCACCGAAGTGATCGTTCCCGCACCCGGCGATACCGCCACCTATTCACAACTGGAACTCAGAAGGGTAGAGCCGGCCCAGTGGGCCAACTATTACCCCACGCCAGCTCCCACACCCTGGAACCCGCGAGATCCGGCCTTACTTCAAGAGGTCGTCTATGCCCTGGTGGGCAACCAGTTGCGCTACCAACTGGACGGGCCCAACGGCACCGAAGACCTGTTGCTGGCCGAAAACGTGCAGGGTTTGACCACCCGTCGAGCCGGCTCGGTCAGCCTGGAGGTTCGCCTGAGCTTCCAGGAAGGCGGGCAACTGGTATCCTTTACCCGTCAGGTGCATCTTCCTCAGTATCTGCGTCGGGTGCACCCATGAGGCGGCGGGGCTTTCTGCTGATCAGCGTATTGCTGCTGCTGGCCATGCTGCTGGTGCTCTGCGGCGCCTATTTGCGCAGTCAGCAACACTATTATCGAGCGGCCCGCAGCCTGGCCTGGAAAGCGGCGGCGCGCCAGCTGGCCCTCTCGGGCCTGGAAGACGTGCGGGTCAAACTACTGAAAGACCGGGGCTTTCCGCCGGTGGATCTCACCGCCAACCGGCTGACCTACACAGAAAGAGTTCTCGACGAGTCGGGGGCACTGTTGGGCACTTACCGCATTACCCTTCAGTCGGAACACCAGGAGGAGCCCTTTCAGGTGCTCTATGTTCAGAGCGAGGGACGCCTGGGGCCTCCCGAGGCACCGGTTTCCACCCATACCATCACGGCTTTGTGCGATACCCGACTGCTGCGCCGAGACGCCAGCAACACGCCGAACCCCGATCTGTTTCGCTGGGTTCAGCTGCGTCACGTTGACTGGAAAGAGTCTCCATGACCTTTTCATTGGTTCATAAATTTGTTACAATCAGCCCTATGCCGATTCGGGGTGGGCGCTCTGGTTTTACTCTTGTCGAAACGCTGATGACCCTCTCGATCATGGCGCTGATGCTGGCTGTGGTGGGGGTCAATCTGCGTGCTCCACGAGAGCGGGCCGATGCCAGGGCGGCCGCCGAAGTGCTGCTCTCGTCACTGCGCCAGGCCCGCCAACTGGCGATCTCGGAAGGTCGCACCGTGGCCCTGGCGATTCCCACCAGCAACGGCAGCCTGCAGCACGGCGGCGGCTTCTACCGCCTGGTCGGCGAGACCCGGCCCCAGGTGGTGCAAAAGGTCGACTTCAGTGGCGAGTATTCCGGCGTGGGCGTCTTCGGGGGTCAGTATCCTGGGCCCAGCTGGTCGACCACCTTTCCCCCGGGCCTGTCCACCGACGGCTTCGATCTGGCCACCTGGAACGCACCCTACCCTCAGGACCACATGGTGGCCTTCTTGCCCAACGGCGTCGTTACGTCCAATTTGCCGCTTGGCAACGGCAGCTACCGACTGGTGGTAGGCAAAACCTTCAGCTACTCGGGTACTCCCGCCGCGCTTTCAGCCGTCGAGCAGCCAGTAACGGTGGCCATCCAGCCCAGCGGCGAGATCCAGCTGCATCCTGGCCTGCACCAGTCGAGCGGCGTGGCGCTGCAGGCAGGCACCGCGGGGCCGGGGGCGGCACTGCCGGCTCTGAGTTCGGTGGGCAACGCCGATCCCCAGTTGGTGGCGCCTCACCTTCAGGTCAACCCCGCTCCGATTCCCGAAATTCTGGCTAACCATATGCCCGCCGGAACCACCGCCACGGTGCCCAGTTCTGGCCTGCTGACCTTCACCGTGTTCGCCACCGACCCCGATGGCGACCAGCTGTGGTGCAACTGGTCGGGTCCCGGAGCCTTTTCCTCGGCCGACGGAAGCCGGATGGTGTGGGACGAAACCAAAAAGCACTGGGTGGGCCAGTGGACCTGGAGAGTGCCTGCCAATGCCGCAGTCAATGACCAGTTCACCCTGAGCTGCCAGGTGTATGACAATCGCGGCGGCGTCACCACACCGTTGGACGTGGGTCTGAGCATGCCCAAGCCCACGGTGATTCAGAGCCAATCGCTGCTCTGCGCCATGCTCGACGGGGCCTACCGCTGGAACTGGGACGGCACGGGCGCTTTTCGCATCGTGTCCGAAAAGGACGTGGGCGGACAGATTACCAAAGTGCGCTGGAGCCCCGATTTCTCACTGATCGCGCTGGCCAGTGGCAAACGGCTTTTCCTGGTAGGACCCGAGGGCGAGAACCTGCAGCTGCTGGACACCCTTCCGGCCGATATCGACGCCATCTGCTGGGCACCCAGCGGCCTGCAGCTCTACGTTTTGAGCGACAAAACCCTGTTCTCGCTGCGTCCCGATGTGGGCAATCCCGGGCGCACCACCGTGCTTTCGGCGCTGGGCCTGGATACCCCAACCACCCTCACCATCCATCCCGACGGCGCGCCACTGCTGACCTCGGACCGCTCCTCGGGCGAGTTGCTGGTGCTCTGGCCGGGCAACCACGCCACCGGGGTTACCACCCCGAACCCCGATCCGAATCCTCGTGCTGTGCGCCACTTCGTCGATGCCGACGAGTCGCATACCCCGGTATTCAGCCGCGATGGCACCCGCATCTACTTCCGCTGTCGTGAACCCAACGAGACCGGCCTGTGCTACAACTACTGCGACTGCACGGTAAACGCCAACACCCAGACCATCAACACCGGGTCCTCGAACACCATCCTGCTGAGCCAGGGCTCGGGCAGCGCCCACACCATCTCTCCAGATGGCCTGTTCCTGGCGGGCGGCATGGACGATAGCCAGGAGCGGCTCTCGATTTGCCCGGTGACGGCCACCGGCCCCGACCAGATCATTGACGTCACGGCCGTGCCGCCCGACAACGGGCGGCGAGTGGTCGATGTCGACTGGGGCTACTACTAGTCAAGGCCTGGCGCTGAGGCTCAGCTCGCCGACCTCATATCGCTCCTGATCCTTTCGCAAAGCGACGCGTTTGCGGTAGCGGCTTTCAAGCCCCTCTGGCCCCAGGTTGTCGGGCCGTCGCGCACGGGCTGGCTGTACAGCAACCCAGGCGTAGGTAGGCTGCTGAAACGACTCCATGGATACGTCGAAACGAAAAGTAGAGCCGGCCGGCTTCTCCATGCGCAGGGGCATCTCGGGCAGGTCCAGCACGACCACCGACCCGGGCGGAGCCGAACAGCTGCCCTGCAGCGTGAACTTGAAGGGTCGAGGCTTGAGCGGCGGCGGGCTGCCCTTCAACCAGGCCAGAGCAAAGCCCAGCAATCCAAGGCAGGCCAACACTGCGGCAGCCCCCAGCCAGCGCCGAGAAACGGGCAGGCGCAGCTCGCCCGGCTCTGCATCCCCCAGATCGAGGGGCTGGCCGTCGGCGACCAGCGAAACGATCTCGAAGCCCCCCTGAAGCAGCCGCTTGCGAGCTTCTTCCAGGCGATTGGCCTGGAGTGTGCCTTTGCGCCGGCGGCCAGACTCATCCAGAACCACAAAGCGGAATTTCAGCACCCCTTACAATCCTAGGAGTGCCCTGGATTCCCTGCTTTTCAGCTACTTTTGAGGTTGCCCGCATAGCCTGGGCGAAATCAACAAGGAGCCCGATCATGCATATCCCCGCCCACGCCGAGCGTATCTCTTGCCGAACAGCCAATACCCGTCGTCCTCCTGCAGTTGCCCAGCCCGACTTTGAAGACGGTTTCTCGCCCCGTCAGGCCCGCTTCAGCCAGAACGACGAACGCTATACGCTGGCCCTGGCCAGCCGCCTGCAACTGGAAGTCGAATCACGTCAGAACGCCCCCGAGTCGGGCTATACAAAGACCGTTTCAGAAGACCTCACCACCTACACAGGGGTGGTCTGCAACGGCCAGGAGTGCCGGGCAGCGGTGGCCCTGTTCCAGGAAGATACGGGAGCGGTTACGGTTTCGGAGTATCGCTGGCAGCGCTGAGAATGGCTTCCAGCAAGATCTGGGCCAGCTCGGCCAGGCTGGCCTCTCCCTCGATCGCGGTGGCGCGTCGAGGTGAGCCAAAGTAGGCCTGGGGGCCGCCGGCCTGGGCGAAACTGCGATCTCCCCGCGAGATAGCCTCGACCAGCGAGGCATCGACATCGGGCAACTCGGCAGCGATGTGCTGACGCACCAGCTCGGGCCGCTGGCTGAGCACCAATGAACTCTCGAAGCAGCCTGCGTGACAGGCGCCGCTCTGAAACTCCTGAGACAATCGCCGGGCGTAACGGCCACGGGTCAGGTTGGGGAAAGCCACTTTGAGCGGGGCACCTTGCAGGCCCGCTTCCAAACCGGCCAGGTGCCCCGGGTCGAGGTGCGCATTGGCCACGGCCAGGTAGCGAAAGCCCTGATGAGCCAGTTGGGCCGTGAGCTGACGCAGCCACTGCTCCATGCCGTTGGAGGCGAAGCTCAACGTGCCTGGAAAATCCTGGGCGAAGCCCGCGAAGGTCCAGTGCTGGGTGGGCAGGATCAGCCCCTGATAGCCGTGCTCGGGCAGCAGTTGGCAGGTGCGTCGCACCATGGCCTCGGCCAGAATTCCGTCTGTGCCCAGGGGAAGGTGCGGCCCGTGAGCCTCGATCGCACCCACCGGCAGCAGCACGATGGTGTGCTGGCGATCGAGCTCGCACAGTTCGGTCCAGGTCATTTCCAACCAGAACATCTCCTCGGATTCGTCAAGCAGGTTTGTGGCTCCCCTCAGGCGTGGCAGACTGGGGAGGAGAGGTGCACCATGGATTTTCAACTGAGCCAGGAACAACAGATGATTCGCGATGCCTGCCGCACGTTTGCCCGTCAGGAATTGCTGCCCAACGCCCGTCAGTGGGATATCGATGGGGCCTACCCTCGCGAACTGCTCAACGAGATGGCCCGGTTGGGCTTCCTGGGCGTCCCCATTCCCGAAGAATACGGCGGAGCCGGACTGGACTACATCGCTGAAGCGCTGGTCTTTGAGGAGGTCGGCTATGCCGATTCCTCGGTCAGAACCACCCTTTCGGTGCAGATGTCGCTGGTCGAACTGACGCTGCTCAAATGGGGCACGGAGCAACAAAAGCGCGACTATCTTCCGCGGCTGTGCAAGGGCGAGTGGATCGGCTGTTTCGGACTTACCGAACCAGGAGCCGGTTCGGATGCCGGCAACCTGTCCACCCGAGCCACCCGCCAGGGCAGCGACTGGGTGCTGAACGGCCAGAAGGTGTGGATCAGCAACGGCACCTGGGCCGACCTGGCCATCGTTTTCGCCCAAACCGACCCTGCCATAAAGCACAAAGGGTTGGCCGCCTTTCTGGTGGAGACCAGGTGTCCGGGCTATCACGCCCAAAAAATGAGCGGCAAACTGGGCCTGCGGGCCAGCGACACCGGAGAGCTCTTCTTGGAAAATGTGCGCGTGCCGGCCTCGGCCCTGCTGGGCGAGGTGGGCCAGGGATTCAAGATCGCCATGAGCGCTCTGGATAATGGGCGTTACGGCGTAGCCAGTGGCTGTGTGGGCATCGCCCAGCACGCGCTCGACTGCAGCCTGACCTACAGCCAGCAACGCCAGGCCTTTGGCAAGCCCATCGCCGCCACCCAACTGGTGCAGGAAATGCTGGCCAACATGTTCGTGGAAACCCAGGCAGCCCGACTGCTGGTCTACCAGGCAGGAGCGGCCAAGAATCGCGGCGAGCGCTGCACCATTCCCGTTTCCACCTGCAAATATTATGCCAGCGAAGTGGCCAAGCGAGCGGCCGATATGGCGATTCAGATCCACGGTGGCTATGGCTACTCTAACGAGTATGCTCCCGAGCGCCTGTGGCGCGACGCCCGCGTAGCCAGCCTTTATGAAGGCACCTCGCAGATCCAGCAGCTGATTTTGGGTCGCCACCTTACCGGAATGCAGGCCTTCCAGGACCAAATGCCTCCGATGGTTCCAGCCTGAGACCCACGATCCGATCCGGCCTTTGACAATGCCTCAACTTTGCGATACAAAGTTACTATCCACTTTGCATCGCAAAGTATCTGGGGAGGATCGATGTCTCGCTTTCTTCTGCTCCAGGCAGCGCTCAGCGCCACGGCCATCGAAGGCTTGCTTTGGGGCGTCCGCAGTGGTCCAGGCTGGTTACTGCTGGCGACCCTTGGCTTTACTCTCAGCCACCAGCTCAGGCGACGTCTGGAGCGCCGCCCCAGCTGGTCGGGCTGGCTATGGCTGGCCTCGTTTATGTTCGCCGCCAGCACCGCTCTCTATGACTCTCCGGTCGTTCACGTGCTGGCCCCCATGCTGTGCGCCCTCAGCCTCTGCCTGGCCGTTCACCACACACTGGCCCGAGCCACCAGGGTAGAGAGCCTGCTTTACAGCCCCCTGCTACAGTGGCAGGCCAGCTGCGATGTCTATCGGTCGGCCCGCGGCAACCTGCCCGCACTTTCGGGCTCCAACGCTCGGGGACTGATACTGGCGATGCCCCTGGTCAGCCTTTTCGGCCTGCTCTTTGTGCAGGCCGACCCCGCCTACGCCGCCCAACTGCAGAGCCTGGGACTCGAGTGGCAAAGTTGGGCCGGAACCGCCCTTCGACTGCTGCTCTGGACCTGGTTGGCAGGCACGCTGCTGTGGACCGCCCAACGCGTGGAGCCCCGCGACCCCACCACCCAACCGGTAGGCCACGATGACGCCACCACCTGGTCCACGGCCCTGACCTCGGTCAACCTGCTGTTCCTCAGCTTTCTCGCCTTCCAGGGGCGCTATCTGTTCGCCGGTCGAGCGCCCGAAGGACTGACCCTGGCGGAATATGCTCGCCACGGTTTCTTCGAACTCTTTGCCGCCACCCTGCTGGTGCTGGCGCTGGCCGTGTGGGTGCACCGCGCAACCTACTCGCGAGCCGAGGGCCAGCGAAAGGCCGGGCGCGCCGCCGCTGTGATGGTAACCCTCACCTTCGGTCTGGTCGCCTCTTCGGCTTTACGCATGCACCTCTACATCGCCCACTTTGGACTTACGCTGACCCGAGCCTACGTGCTGCTGACGCTGGTGGGCATCGCGGCCACACTGACCCTGTCGCTGGTGGCGCTGGTTCGCTGGAAACACCCGGCCTGGCTGCAATCGCGCCTTGTGCTACTGGGAATGCTCTCGCTGGCCACGGTGGGTCTCACCAACGTGGAGGCCTGGGTGGGACGGGTCAATCTGGCCCGTCCGGTAGTCGACTATGGCTATCTATCGGGCCTGAGTTGCGACCTGGCCCCCGCTCTAGACCCGAGGATCCCGGCCCAGCGCCAGTTGCTCCAGCGCATCGTGGAGAGAGCCTCGCTCCAGGACTGGCGAGAATGGAACTGGAGTCAAGCCCGCGCAAGTCTACGCCTACAGTCGGTGTTACGCGACAATGTTGCGCAACATCCGAGCCGCTCATGAGTGAGTTGCGCGACAATGTTGCGCGACCGGGACCAATCGACAATGAAAAGGGGGGGTGAGTTCCGCTGGAACTCACCCCCCCCTTTGGAGAGCGCTGTTCGGCCGCGCTGCTAGCCCCCGGCGACCACCACGTTGGCGAAGGAGAAGCCGTCGCCGGTCACTGAGCCATCCGAGGTCAGGCGGAAGCGAACCTGGACGTTCTGGCCATCGTAGGCCGAGAGGTCCACGCTGCGACTGCCCCACTCGCTGGCGCCCGTGAAGGTCGCCTTGGCATCCCAATTGCGGCCACCATCGCGGCTGACTTCGAGCTGCACCTTGTCATAGTTGTTCTCGGTGGCGTACTTGGCGTCGAAGATCAACTTCGAACCGCTGAGGTTGGCCAGCGAAATCGACTTGCTGGTGATGGCGCTGTTGGCGTTGTTGCCATAGTCGCCATTGGGGCTGTCGGTCCACACCTTGCCGCGACCGGGCACTTCGACCTGACCCCAGCTTCCGGCATCCCAGTTGGCCGGATTGCCGTCGTCTTCGAAGGCCACCTGAGCGGCCGGAACGGTAGCCGACGTGGTGCTGATCTCGGAGGCCTTGCCCACCTTGTCGGTGGAGCGGATGGCGAAGTAGTAGGTCTTCTCCTTGCCGCTCAAAGGCACATCGACGGCGTACGACTCCTGGCTGCCGGGGTCGTTGGGGCGACCCACATTGACCGCGGTGGCTTCATCGAAGCTGATCTGGTCGGGGCCCGGGTTGCCGTCCACGATGGGCCGGTCGCTGACGCGCACCTGGTAACGAGCAGCTTTGCCGCCCTCGGCGCCGTCGTCGCCCGAGGCCACCCAGTTCAGGGTAACCTTGCCGGCTTTGGCTTCGGCCACCTGGAAGCCCGAGGGGGCGCCCGGAGCAGCGTGGTCGGGGGCCAGAGCGCGGGCCACGTTCATCCGACCGCCGCTGAGCACCTTGCCGTTGAAGGCAGGCACGTCATCGACGCTATTGAGCAAACGAGCCTTGAGCTCATCATTGGAGATCTCGGGGTAGGCGGCCAGAATCAGGCCGGCAGCGCCCGAAACGTGGGGGCAGGCCATCGAAGTGCCGTCGAGGTTCTTGTACTTATTGCCCGGAGTGGTCGAGTAGATGGCCACGCCCGGTGCCGCCAGGTCGACCGTGGTGGCGCCGTAGTTGGTGAAGCTGGCCAGCGCCTCGTTGCGGTCGCTGGCCGCCACCGACACGATGTTGTCCATGTCGTAGGTGGCCGGATAGGTGGGGCGAGCATCGTTGTTGTTCGAGTCGTTGCCGGCCGCGATGATGTGCAGCGCGGGCGAGGAAGCGAAGGCGTCTTTCAGGGCCTGATTGAACGGGCCGCCGCCCCAGGAGTTGCTGGTGATGCGAGCGCCGTTCTCGGTGGCGAAAACGATGCCCTTGATGGCGTCGGCCAGCGTGCCGCCGCCGCTGCCGCTGAGGAACTTGATGGGCATCAACTGGGCCTTGTGGCTCACGCCGTAGACGCCGTCGGTGCCGTTGCCAGCCACCGTACCGGCGCAGTGGGTGCCGTGGTAGTGGTCGTCCATCGGGTCATTGCTGCCGGTAATGGCGTTATAGCCGTGGCTGCCGTCCTTGGGATTGGTCCAAAGGTTGCCGGCAAGAGCCTTGTGGGTGTAGTCGGTGCCGGTGTCGATCACGGCGATCACGTTGTTGTGAGAGCCGGTAGTGGTAGCCCAGGCTTCGGGGGCGTCGATGTCGGTGTCGACTTTGCCGCCCTGCTGTCCGGTATTGTGCAATCCCCACAGGTTGGGGCTCAGGTTGGCCGGCAAATTCTGCGGGCCTTCATTGGGCTGCTGACCGCTGCCCTGCAGTTGGGGCTGGGGGGCACTTTCCCAGGTGGTGGGAATCTGAATGCGATTGTTGGTTTCGGCATAGGCCACGCGCGGGTCTTTGTTCATGGCGGCGATGGCCTCGGCGGTGGTCATTCCCTCAGGAAGCGAAACCCGTAACAGGTCGCCGTTGAACTTGAGCAGCATCGACTGGGGCATATGGATGCGCTCGGCTACCTGGCCGCCGTAGTCGCCAGCAAAGTCGCCCATAGCGCGGAAATCCATCCCGGGCTTGAGCTTCACCAGGACTTCACCCTCGACGTGTTCGGGCAGCTTGCCCGCCAGGGAACGAGCCTCATCGGCGGTGGCGGCCAGCACGTCGGCCATACGCAGTTCGCGATTGGCGCCTCGAGCGCTGTCGAGCCGATCGGCAGCAGCCGCCGGTGCAGAGTTGGCAGCCGTGGGGGCCGAGCGAGGCGCACTGAAAGCGCCGGAAGAAAAGCGAATATCGTTGATCATTGAGCCTCCTGAGGTGTGACAGACCTCTCGTGGGGTCTTTTGTCGGCTTTTACTTTAGGCCAAGTCGTCGGGAGGGGTGTGAGAGAAATGTGAACGCTGAGACGAACCCCAAGGATCGGTGACGGCGATTGGCCAACACTCCGCCATGCAAATTCGTCCAACAGCGCCGACCGTCAGGCCAACCCCCACCGCGAGCCAGACGCCCCAACAGCCAGCGGCCGATCGATTTGTACCCGGCGGCGAGGTGGCGGTCCCTCACCCCAAGCCTTGTTTTCCCCCCACCACCAGCATTGATCAGATCGCGGGCGAACTCGAGCAGCAGTGGGGCGAACGCATGCAAGGACAGCAACGGTGCATCGTCGGTGTGGTGGTGGAACGGGGCTGGCGTCCCACCAGCCAGCACGACGAAGTGCTGAACATCGCAGACGCCATTATGGACTCGGGCGGCCTTCCGCAACTGCTGTATCTGGGGAAAGAGCCGTTGCGCAATCAGATGGAGGGCATCGACGCGCTGGCCCTGCCGGGCGGGCGCGACATCGACCCCAGCAAGTACGGGGCCAGGCTGGGCCCCGGAATGGACCCAACCGAGCCCGACCCGGCCTTTGATGATTTTGAAATCGCCGCCATCCGTCAGGCCTACGAGCGAGGCCTTCCCATGCTGGGCCATTGCCGTGGCGCCCAAATCATGAACGTTGCCGGCGGCGGCACGATGACCCAGGATATCCCCACCGAATATCAGACCCCGGAAGGTTGGGGTTCGAAGTATGGCACCCCGATCAACCATCGTCCTGAAGAAGTGCGAACCAGCTACAGCAAGCGCATCCACCCGGCCCACCTGGTGGTGGCCGAAGAAGGTTCGCGACTGGCGTCCCTGGCGGGCCCCCTGCAGTCGGTCAACTCCGTGCACCATCAATGCATTGCCCAGATTTCCCCCCTATTGATGCCGGTCGCCTTCGCGCTGGACGGACTGGTGGAAGGCTTTGAACGCAAAGGCATGCCCTGGCAGGCCGGCTACCAGTTCCACCCAGAAGCCTTGCGCTATACGGATGCTCGCTACCAGCAACTCTACGACCATCTGGTTAGCGACGGAGAAAAATACAGACAGGGACAGCTTGGGGTATGAATTGGCACTTTCTAGTTGAGGGTATGACCTGCGGCAACTGCGAGGCCTCCGTGAAATCAGGCTTAGGTGCGTTGCCCGGTGTACAGAGCGTGGAAGTGGATCGGGCCAAGGGCCTGGTAACCATCGAGGGCAGCCCGGACCCTCAACAAGTGGTCAGCACACTGGAGGATCTCGGATTCGAGGCTTCTCCGTCCCCTGCTTCGCCACTTGGTTAGCCAGGAGTTTCCCTATCGCGAGCCCCACGCCAGCGGAACCCGATTGCAACGGGGGCTGTATCGGCTTGGGGGCCTGATCGGCCAGGGCAGTTTCGGGCTGACCTACTCGGCAACCCAACGCCCGGGCAAGCTTCCCGTGGCCATTAAGGAGTTCTTCCCGGGCGGCTGCTGGCGCGAAGAGGGCTGTATCGTTACCGGACCTCCCTGGACACCGCCGGGCTTCCGTTTGGGGATCGAAGAGTTCCTCAGGGAAGGCGCGGTGCTGCAGCAGTTTGAGCACAGCGGTATCGTGCGTTGCCTCGATCGTTTTGAGGCTTTCGGAAGCGCCTATCTGGTGCAGGAATTGCTGGAAGGCGAAACCCTCGAGGACTACATCGACCTTCGCGGACCCCTATCGCTGGCCGAAGTGGAAGAGGCCGCTCGCCAACTGGGTGACGCGCTGCTGGAGATGCACACGGCGGGCTGGCTCCACCTCGATGTCAAGCCCTCGAACGTGATGCGAACCGAAGAGGGACGCTACGTCATCATCGACTTTGGCACCGCCCGACAGGTGGGCCAATCGCTGGATTCACCGGTGGTCAGCCCGGGCTACTCGCCGCTGGAGCAGTATCAGCGTCAGGCTCGACTGGCACCCAGTGCCGACGTCTACGCCCTGGCGGCCACCCTGTATTATCTGCTGCAGGGACAGCCTCCGGTCGACGCCCGCGAACGCAGCAGCGGAACGCCCATGCGTCCCCTCTCGCGCGGCAGCGGAAGCCTGGATCAGGCCTTGCACGAGGGCCTGCAACTTCACCCTCTGCGGCGCACACCCAGCGTGAGCAGTTTTCTCCAACAACTCAACCTCAGCACCCGAGTTACGGCCCCTCGGGAAGAGGCCCGCTTTGAGATTCTCAGCGAGCGGCTGGCCCATCTGGGAGCCTGTACCGCCCTTGCTCTTTCGGCACCGGAGGGGCTGCTGCTTTCCGGCGGTCGGGATGGACGTCTGGGGGGCTGGTCATGGCCCGAGCTCAAGCCACTCTGGGGTGAGCGCGGTCATCGCGGCCCGATCAGCCGACTTTGTTGCGCTCCGGGGGGCAAAGTCTTTGCCAGTGCCGCTCAGGACGGCTCGCTGAAACTGTGGTCCACGGTTCATCGCGGCGACTGTCACTGGTTGCTTTCGGCGGGACCTCCGATCTGCGGCCTGGGATTTCAGGCCGATGGCTCGGTGGTTGCCGGTCTGGGCGACGGAACCATTGTGGTCAAGAGTCCTGCCGCTTCGCGCAGCTGGCAGGCGCACCAGCAATCCATGGCTCGCCTGGCCCTGCATCCCAAGGGTGAGCTGATTGCCAGCGCCAGTCGCAGCGGCGAAATTTGCCTGTGGAGCTCGCAAGGGGGAGAACCCCTGGCCCGCTTCAACTGTGAGCAAGAAGTGCACAGCCTGCGTTTCTCCGAGGACGGCAACGGGCTATTGGTGGCTGGGGGCGACCACGATGTGGCCCTGTGGGACGTGGAGTCGGGCCGCTGCGCCAGGCGGCTTTTTGGTCACCGGGCCGAGGTTTGGGACGCCGCGCCGACCAGCACCAACAACCTGGTGATCACTCTGAGCGCCGACCACTTTCTCTATGTCTTTCGGCTCGACAGCGGTCGCCTGCTCAGTCACCATCACGTCAACGAGGGGCTCAGCGGAGCGCTGGCGGTAGATCCCAACCAGCGGTGGTTGGCCACCGGCGGAGCTGACGGCATGATCCGCAGCTGGAGTTTCTAGCCCTGGGGAAAAGAGGCCAGCACGTAGCGGCGATGCAGCGGCTGGGGCGGCCGGGCCGGCTTCTCAAACAAGTCTTTCAACTCGGCCAATTCGTCCTGCGACACGTGCAGCGGCTCGGCCATCACCACCCAGCTCACGTTGGAGCTATAAGGTGGGGTGGTCAGCGACCCTTCGTAGCGATAGTAGTGAGAGGGATACTTGGGTAGAAACATGGCCGGTTTGAACTCGACCTCGGCGCCGCTTTCACCGGCGTCGTGCACATCGCGCAAGAATTTGCAGAGCGGGTCGGGTTGCTGCTCGCGGGGAGCATCTCCATCGACCAGAATGCCCACCACCGCAAGGTTGCCCGTTTCAGGGTTGCGATGCACCATGTGCAACTCCATGTCGTGGGCTCTACCCCCCAGCCAATGCTCGCTGGGGGCGTGGAAGTGAAACGACTCGAGCTGGAAACTCTGGCGGTCCAGGCGAATTTCGTGGGGCTCCGATTGTGACGTGATGCTCAAAGTGGTGCCGTGTCCGTGGTCGTCCGCCTGAACCTTGCCTTTCAGGCTTTCCGCCCAGTTCAACTCCAACTTGCGGTCACCGAAGTCGGCATAGACCGCGTCTTCGATGGCGATGGGCGACTGCTGGGGATAAGCGGGCAGTTCAGGGGCCCGGGGCGGCGCCTGACGAAGCGGAAGCGAGCACACGTTCATAGCTCGAGCATAGGCTGAAGAATGCCCTTGCGGGTCGACGAATTGTAACCTTCAGTCCAACTTGATCGAACGCGACTCCAGCTTGGGCCCCACCTCGCCGGTGGAAGCGGCGGGACGCGCCGGCCCCAGATTGCCCGTGGCCGCAGCGGCCTGGCGGGCGGCCTGAGCAGCCTTCTCGGCGGCAGCGGCGGCCTCGGCATGCTGGTGAATAATGGCCAGGTAGACCAGCCTCACCAGGTTGATCTGCTCGTCCTCGCGCATGCGATTGCTGAAAAACTGGCGGAGCCCCGAAACCGACCCCAGAACCCGCTGCCAACCCGACTGGGGAGCATGTGTGGCGTGCTCGGCCAGGCTGACCACCTGATCACAGGCTTCCAGACACAGTCCTTCGAGAGTTCCCGAACTATCCAGCGTCATCTGGGCAGCCTGAAGGGCCGCCACCTTATCCTGATGGGCATCTTCCTGCTTGGGCGCAACGGCCACCTGGTGGCCCCAGTACAGGGTATTGACCTTGCGAATCAATTCGGACACGTAGCCCGCCGGCTTGCCGCACTCCTCGGCCAGCGTCTTGAAAATGCGCTCTTCTTCCATCGCCAGGCGACCGTCAGCCAGGCTGATCACCAGACACAGGGTTAAGGCCTGGTCGGCCCGCTCGGGATGTTGACGCAAGACCTCCAACGCTTCCAGAACCTCGGGCTTGCCGGCCCCGTCGAAGCCCCAATCCTGGCAGCGTTCACGCCAACTTTCGGCCAGCTTCTGGCGAGCCGAGCGCGAAGGCACCACCAGACTGGCGGCTTTCTCCAGCAGGCGCACCTTGGGCATGAGAGCATCGGCCGGACCTGCAGCGATCAGTGCGCAGGCCAACCACCAGGTGGGTGCCAGATACTTGGCTGCGTCGGCGGCGATGCGAATGCGCAAGGCGCGCTCGAGTTCATCGGTGTCATCGAGACCCTCGGTGTCGACGTTCCAGTGCCGAGCCAACCAGTGCAGGCAGGCTCTTTCGATGTGCAGGGGGTCGGTGTTGGAACAGGCCACAACCTTGCCGGCCCACTTCAGAATGTGACGCCGCAACTGGTCCTCTGTCATCTCTTCGCGAGCTTTCGCCTCGAGGCGAGTGAGCTTGCCCAGCTCGTTGAGTTCGGCTCGCTCCATTAGCTGTAAACCCTGTAACATGTGACCTCCCGCGCTGTGCTGGGGCCCAGGTTCGCCTCCTCGGGGGCCTCTCCTGTCCCCGCCACGCCAGGGGGGAGGCCCGAGCCAGAAAGGAGAAACCCCGGTCCCATGAATCGACTGTTGCTGCTTCCCCTTTTGCTCACCTCGCTGGCCGCCACGCCGAGTGGTGCCCAACCCCTGCTCGACCCCTGGACAGGCCCCTATTATGGGGTGCCCCCTTTCCAAAAAATCCAGCCGGCCCAGTTCCCTTCGGCCTTTGGCACGGCCATGAGCCAGTATCGCTCCGAACTGCAGCGAATCGCCGGCCAGCAGGCTCCACCGACCTTTGAGAATACCCTGGCCGCGCTGGAGAACTCGGGCCGCCTCTACAACCGCGTCAACGTGTTGTTCGGCATCTACACCTCGACGATGAACAGCCCCCAGGTGCAGGCCATCGAGAGCGAATGGCGGCCGCGATTCGCCGCCTTTGAGGACGAAATCATTCAAAATGAACGCCTCTTCCGTCGCATCGACCGCCTCTACCACAGCCCCAAGAAAGCCGAATGGAGCCCCGAGCAACAGCGGCTCGCCCACGTCTACTACCAGCGTTTTGTGCGTTCGGGGGCGCGACTGAAGCCCGCACAGAAACGACAACTGTCGCAGTATAATCAGCAACTGGCCAAACTCTACACTCGCTTCAGTCAGAACGTTCTGGCCGATGAAGAGAAACAGTTTCTGGTCGTGACACCCGAAGAAGCCGAGGGGTTGCCCGAGTCGTTGCGTCAGTCTGCCGGTCAGGCCGCCGGCGAAAAGGGCTTGACGGGCAAACTGCTGATCCGCAACACGCGCTCAGCCGTCGAACCTTTTCTCACCTATGCCAGTCGCCGCGCCATGCGAGAAAAGGCCTGGCGCATGTGGACCCGCCGTGGCGACGGCGGGGGGCCCACCGACAACAATGCAATCATCGCTGACATCGTGCGATTGCGCACCCAGAGGGCCCGCTTGCTGGGTTTTGCCAGCTACGCTCATTGGAAGCTCGGGGACAGTATGGCGGGCACACCCGAACGGGCCCTGGAACTGATGATGAAGGTGTGGCCCTCGGCCGTGGCCCGAGTTCAACAGGAAGTGGCCGACATGCAGGCCGTGGCTGAACAAGCCGGGGACAAACTCCAACTGGAACCCTGGGACTACCGCTACTATGCGGAAAAGGTACGCAAAGCCCGCTACGACCTGGACGAAAACGAGATCAAGCCCTACTTCCAACTGGATAACCTCAAGCAGGGTCTGTTCTACATGGCCGAGCAACTCTATGGATTTCGCTTCAGCCCCGTGCAGGGGTTGCCTCGAATCCACCCCGATGTCAGTGTCTACGAGGTCAAAGACCGGGCCGGGAAGCATGTGGGTCTCTGGTATTTCGACCCCTATGCCCGCAATGGCAAATCCTCGGGCGCCTGGATGAACGAATACCGAACTCAAGAGAAGTTCCGGCGGCCCGTGCCGCCCATCGTGTCCAACAACTCCAACTTCCTCAAGGCAGCGGCAGGCACGCCGGTGCTGCTGTCTTTCGACGACGCCGAAACCATGTTCCATGAATTCGGCCACGCCCTGCACGGCCTGAACTCGAGGGTGCGCTATCCCAGCCTGGCGGGCACCAATGTGTGCCGCGACTTCGTCGAGTTTCCCTCGCAGTTTCACGAACACTACCTGACCACGCCTGAGGTGCTGAGTCGCTTTGCCCTGCACTACCAGACGGGCCAGCCCATGCCGGCTGAGCTGGTTGAGAAAATCGAGCGGGCCAGCACCTTCAATTCGGGTTTTGCCACCGTAGAGTATCTGGCCTCGGCCATTGTGGACATGAAGCTGCACCTGGCCAAAGACGGCCGGGTGAACGCCCGCGAATTCGAGAAACAGACCCTGGCCGACTTGGGAATGCCGCCACAAATGGTGATGCGCCATCGCCTGCCCCACTTCAATCATTTGTTCTCCGACGATGGATATGCTGCCGGCTACTACAGCTATTTGTGGTCGGAAGTGCTCGATCACGATGCCTACGAGGCTTTCCTCGAGGCCGGCGGCCCCTGGGATCCGAAGGTGGCGCGGCGCTATCGCGAGACCATCATGCAGGTGGGCAACACCCTGGATCCGGCCCAGGCCTACCGTAACTTCCGCGGACGCGATGCTTCGATCGTCCCCTACCTGAAGGACCGAGGGTTTCCTCTGCCGTGAAGGAGATGCCAGAGACCATTCGCCAGGCATTCCAGGCTCTCGAGCAGCAGGTGCTGACGCATGTTGAATCACTGCAGTCTCAAGCGACACAGCGCATCAGCGGGCTGGAAAAGGAACTGGGCCGTGAATTTGAAGAGAAAGCGCAGCTGAACGAAGAGGCTCAGGCCCTCAAGGCCCGCGTTCAAGAACTCGACGCCCGTGCTCGCAAAGCCGATACTCTGGTGGGCCGGGCCGAGGCTCAACAAAGTGCCCTGCGAGCGCTGGAGGGCGAGCGCGACAACCTGCTGCAGCGCATCGCCGAACTCGAATCAGAATCCAGCGAATATCGTCGCAAGCTCGACGACCTGCGCGATCAACTGCATAAAGAAGCGCAGCAAAGCTCAGAGCTTACGATGCAGGTGGTCGACCTGAAACTGCAGATCGAGGCCGAAAAGAAGCGTCAGCGTGGCATTGTGGACGAGCCGCCCAAATTCAACCTTCCGGAGGCTACCGAACCTCCGGTCGAAGATGAGCAAAAGCAATTGTTGCGACTGGCCTATGAGGATTCCACCACGGGGCTGCCCAATCATCGATTGGGTCGCAAGTTCTTGCAAATGCAGATAGCCCGGTTGACTAAAGAGGGAGGCACCCTCTCGCTGACCCTGGTGGATATTGAGTCCCTCGGCGAACTCAATGCCCTCCTGGGCCAGCCCCAGGTGGACGAGCTGCTGCGCCAATTCGGCGGCCGCTTGCGCAACCTGATCGGCTCTCGAGATGAACTGGTGCGCGGGGAAGACGACGAGTTCTGGCTTATCCAGCCGATCGCCAATCGCGGCCCCTTGGGGCTGAAGACCGCCGGCGAGAACGTCACTCGCCTCGTGCAAAGCCTGCTCGAGGGCCTTAAGACCCCCTTCGCTACCGAAGACGCCAAAGTGAACCTGGCCATACGCTGCGGCAGCGCCACCAGCCAGGGGCTGCCGCCCAAATCGGCCAGCACCGACATCGAAGAAGTCGAAGACCTTATTCATCGAGCCCGGATTGCCACCCAGGCTGCGCGAGTCTCCACCCGCAGCCGCCTGGCACTGTATCAACCGGAAATGGAGAAAGCCCAGCGCAAACGAGCTCAGCTGGTTCCTTTGCTGCGCCAGGCGCTCAACCGTGAACAGTACACACTCAGGTTCCAACCCGTGGTCGAACTGAAATCACGCGTTATCAAAGGGGTCGAGGGTCTGCTGCGCTGGGATCATCCCGCCGAAGGCGTGGTGGAGCCGCGCGAATTCCTGGAGGCGGCCCAAGAGTCCGGCCTGATCGTACCGCTGGGCGAATGGGTGGCCCATCAGGTCTGCAATCTGTCGCGTCACTATCGGCATCTGGCCTGGTTCATCAACGTGTCGGCCGTGGAACTGCTCCAGGCAGACTTCGTGCGACGCTTTACCCGGGCCCTGGAATCGGCACAACTCTCGCGCCCCGACTTCATCGTGGCCGAGATTCGCGAAACTCATCTGCTGGGAGACAGCCCACAGTTGCTGCAGTCGCTGCGAGAGCTGCGCAAATGGAATGTTCGCCTGTCGGTGGACGATCTGAGTTTTCAATCTTTGTCGCTTCGCCAGCTGCAGCGCCTGGAGTTCAGCTACTTCAAAGTCGATCCCGAGCTGGTGCAGAACCTCGACCAGCCCTTCAACCGCAACCTGATTCGGGGAGCGCTCCTGGCGGCCGAAGCGCTGGGGGGCAAGGTCATTGCCGAAGGCATCGAAACCGCCGGCCAGTTCGAGCAATTGCAAGAACTGGGCTGTCACTGGGGCCAGGGCTACTTCCTTTCAGCACCTTTGCAGTGGGGTGAAATGGAAGGGAAGCTCGAGATACGATAAGAATTCATCGTTATGGTCGACGGCATTCAAAGCGGGGGGTTCCGCGCCTCGCTCCAGCGCCTCTTCTCAAAGCGCTCCGCGGCTGCTTTGCCAGGGGTCGAAGAGGGCGCACCGCGCGAGAGCTTTGAAGCCAGCACCCCTGCGCCTCCGGGTGGCAGCCAGTCCGCCCAGGGCTATCAGCCCGTGCTGAACACGGTAAAGATCTCCGCCGAACGCGCACGCACGCCGGTCTCGCGAGAAGTACTCGAGCGCGCTCAACAACTGCTAGATCGTGGCGATCGCGGTGGGGCCTACCTTGAACTCTACCGTGAACTGGGCAATGAGCAGATCCTCATTCAGACTCAAATCACCACCTACACCGGCCTGTGGGGCTCGGGAGCGCTGCAGGGCAACCACCTGGCTCAACAAGAGGGAGGCGCTCGCTACAACCTGGATCTTGACCAGTTCTCCAAAGAAATCGCCCAGGCCACCCTCGACGCCATTCGAGCCGATCTCGACCGAGGAGGCACGGGGCGCCTGAGCGACGACCAGTTCCAGAGCGCCGACCGCAAGGTTTGGGCCGATAAAGACATGCCGGAGCTCTTCCCGGGCAACGTCCAGTTCTTCGATGTCTGGGATCATCCAGAGGACCCGGGTGCCTTTTTCAGCCGATCCAGCTGGAACATGGTGGGCGTGGGCGCGCGCTGGATGCTGCCCGACCCGGTTCGCTTTGGCCTCGAAGAAGACCATCGCAGCATCTCCTATCGAGTGGGCAAGCGCCCGGCCGAGTTTGTGGGCAACCCTGACTACACCCTCTACGGCACCGAAAAGGACCGCTTTATCACCGTGGTGGACAATCGCACCGGCTTTGTAGAAGCCTTCTGGGACAACCGACCCCGGGTAGGCCCGATGCGGGTGCCTCAGATTCCCAATCGTCCCCTCGAAGCGGGTTCACGCGAGGCCCGACTGCGTCAAAAGTTCTACCAGGACCTGGGGGCCAACCAGCACGGGGGTTTAGCGCAAGTGGCTACGGAAGAACTCGACAGTGCGGGCCCATAGTCGTTCGGTCACGCCCACGTCGGCGCGAAAAGAGTGGGTGATGCCCGGCAGCGTCAGCAGTTCATAGGGTCGTCCGGCCCGAAACAGGGCTTCACTGAGCTTGAGGCTGTGCCGATAATAAACATTGTCGTCGGCGCTTCCGTGCACCAGCAGCAGCGGCCGCCGAAGCTGTGGAGCCAGCGTCAGCAAATCAGCCTGGCGGTAGGCCGAACCCGACTGCGGCAGGCCAAGGTAGCGCTCGGTGTAGTGGGTGTCGTAGTCGAGCCAGTCGGTTACCGGGGCCCCCGCCACGGCTGCCCGGAACACGTCGGGGTGGGTCAACACGGCCCGAGCGGCCAGATAGCCCCCAAAAGACCAGCCCCAGATACCCACCCGCTCGAGATCGAACTCCGGGTGGCGGGCGGCCAGGCCCCGTAAAGCCGCCACCTGATCCTCCAACGGAAGATCGTGGAAGCGCTGATAAATGGCCAGTTCCCAGGCCCTGCCCCGACCAGGAGTGCCGCGATTGTCGGCGGCCACGACCACAAAGCCCTGTTCGGCCAGCCACTGATCCATGAGCCAGTTGCGTCGGCTATGGCCGACCTGCACCTTGGTGGGGCCGCCGTACACGTCGAGGATGACCGGGTACTTGCGTCCAGGCTGCCAATCGGAGGGGCGCAACCAGGCCGTTCGGTAGGACTGTCCCCCGGCTTCCACCGTTTCCATCTGGATGTGGGGCTGCAAGGAAGGCTCGATGCCCACCGATTCCACCACCTGCAGGCGCTCGGGTTGGCCCTGGGGCAACCACAGCAAACGCGGATAATGCTCCAGGGTTTGTTGCTGCGCCAACCAGCCGGCTGGTCCGGCGACCAATTCGGCGATGCCTTCCAACGGCAGTTCTTCACGACCCTTTTCCAGACCGATCCAGGCCAGCCCGGGCTTGCCGGGTGTGCGGTCGATGCGACACAAGGCCGCTTTGCGCTCGGGGTCGTAGCGCACGATGTCCAGCAGGTCATAGTCCTGCTTGGGGTCGAGAAAGCGCATCTCGGAACGGCCCGCCTCGACCACCGCCAGTCCGCCTCGATCGCCCTGACCGCCCACCCAAAGAAAACGGCGCGAGTCGAGCCAGTGGGGAACATCCTGGCGCAGCGGCAGCCAGCCCGGCCGCTGGAGCCGCTGTTCCACCAGTGGTTGCCAGCCACCGCTGGCTGTCAACCTCAACAAACGCAGCCGCCGCTGCAATCGATCCTGAAGCTGCACCGTAAGTCCGCCCCGCGAGTCCCAGCGCAGCCCGCCCAGATACTCGTCGGGCAAAGCATAGTAACGAGGCTTCTGCCCCAGCTTGACAACGCCCAGGCGACTGGCCACGTTCTTCTTGCCGGGTCGAGGATAGTACTGGGCCACCGGGGGTGCCTCGGGGTGCAAAGGATCGCTGATATGCCAGACCTCTACCCCTCGATGATCGGTTTCTTGAAAGGCCACCTGGCTACTGTCGGGGCCCCAACAGTAGCCACTGAGCCGATGCATTTCCTCCTGGGCTACGAACTCGGCCTCGCCATGGCGAACCAGAGCCGTACCTCCTTGGGTAATGGGCAGCTCGCGGCCCCGTTTCAAGTCGTAACAGTACAGGTCGTGCTTGCGAAGATAGGCGATCTTGCTACCGTCGGGCGACCACTTGGGGTCGAGCACAGGACCCGCCACAGGAAGCGCTCGAACCTTACGCGAGTCCAGCTCGAAGGTATAGAGCCGCCCCGACAACGGAATCAGTAGCACTTCGGCGTGGGGGGCGGGGAAAAAGTCGGTAATGCCGCTGCCGAGCTGGCGAGTGCGTTCGCGTCGGGCCTTTTCCTCGGGCGACAATTGCTCGTCCTGGCCCCCGAGCAGCTGCTGGGGGGTGAGCAACGGTCGGGCCTGTCCAGCCTCCCATTGATAGAGCGACTGGGTTCGCTCGCGGGGCCCTGAACGCAGAAACAATATCTTACCTGAGGCCGAAAGGCGAGGCCGCGTGGGCCGGCCCAGAACATAGCCACGGGTCTGGGCATATTCGGTGAGAAACTCTGGATGTCGAAGCGGTGGCGGCTCAGCAGCGACCAACAAGCTGAAGCACAGGACGAACAAGGGGGCTCTCATCGTGTTCTCTTTGAAATCCAGGAAGAGACCCCTTTCCGAAGAACCTCGCAGAGTTGCCCATCTACGCTTATGAAGTCCGCGACCCGGACAGCAAATTGCTCAAGGGAACTCTGGAGGCCCTGACTCAGGAGCGGGCCGTGCGTTCCTTGCAAGAGCAGCTTTTCACCGTCATTTCGGTGGTCGAGAAGAAGCCCATCTGGAATCCCCTGGCCGACCTGCGGCGCTGGTTGCATCGGCTGGGCTACGAGCGGGTCGACCCCAAGGATACGGCTCTCTTTACACGCCAACTCGCCCTGCTGATGGGAGCCGGTATTCCCATTACCCAGACCCTGGAAGGCCTGGGCGCCCAAAAATGGGCCACGCCCTACTTCAATCAGGTGTGCAACGACCTGTTGCAACAGGTGCACGAAGGCTACCGACTGAGCGTGGCCATGCGCCGACACCGACGGGTGTTTTCAGAAACCTACATCAGCCTGGTGCGGGCCGGCGAGGCCTCGGGGGCCATGCTGGAAACCCTGAGCCGCCTGAGCGACTACCTGGAGCGCAACTACAAGCTGAGCGAGAAACTTCGCTCCGCCCTGGTCTACCCCGCCATGGTGTTCACCATCAGTGTGGTTATGGTGTTTTTCCTTTGCAGCTATGTCTTTCCTCAGTTCCTCTCGTTTTTTCAGGGGATGGCCATCCAGCTCCCAGCCACCACACGCAGCCTGATCGCGGTGGCCACCGCCCTCGGCAACCCCTGGGTGCTGCTGGCCTTTGGCAGCTGTTTGCCGTTGCTGGCCTATCAGGCCTGGCTGCTAGCCCAGATTGGCGCCGTTCGCTCTCGCATGGAAGAATGGGTCTTTCAACTGCCCGTCTTCGGCTGGCTGTTTGTTCAGTTGGTCTCGGCCCGCTTCAGCCGCACGGCCAGCATTCTGCTCGACTGTGGCCTGGGCCAGATGCAAACCCTGGACCTGCTCGGTGAGGTGGTGGGCAGTCGGGTGGTGGCCGAGGAGGTCGAGGCCATGCGCCGCAGCATTGCCGATGGCCAGGGCAACCTCAGCAGCGAACTCTTACTGACGCGCTTTTTCCCACCGATCTGCGGCCACATGGTGGCGGCCGCCGAAGAAGCCGGCAACCTGCCCGTGATGTTTGGACGCCTGGCAGACTTTTTCGATGAGGCCGTCGAAGATGGCATCCAGCGGGTTTTGGCCATGGTCGAACCGTTGATGCTGCTGTTTATGGGAGGGCTCGTGGCGATGGTGCTGCTGGCGGTCTTTCAGCCGATCTACTCCCTGTTGGAGGCCCTGTGAGGCGCGGCCTGGCCCTGCCGGTGGTGCTGTCGCTGGTCACGATTCTCATCCTGATCGCCATCTCGGTGGCCAGCACCGGCATCGCTACGCTGAACCTGGCGGGGGCTCAGGCCTCGGCAGCCCAGTCGGTGTATGCCGCCGAGGCCGGCATTGCCGCCTCGTTTCGCGCCATCATCGAGGGCACTCCGGGTTGGACCGGCTTCACCAACGTGCCCTTCGGGCAGGACAGCCGCTACTCGGTTCAGGTCATCGTCGGGCCCTCCTCGGGGCCCGGCCGTCCGGACGTGCCGGCCAACACCGTCTATCTGCTGGCCACCGGCACCACCCGCGGCCGCTTTCCACGCCAGGTAGGCGTGTTGCTGGCCGCCTCCGGGCTGGCCCCCGCCAGCGCTTTCCGCTATGCCATCGCGGCTGGAGGCCGATTGGACCTTCAGGGAGGCGGATCGGTGACCGGCAGCCTCAAAGCCAGCACCGATCTGCGCATGCAGGGCGGCATTCGGGTGTTGCCGGCTCAGGGCAACGGGCGCATGCTGGCCGGAGGCGACATCGATATTGGCAACGGCATCCGTCGCGACCCCAGCCAGGATCTGCGGGCCCAGGGCAGCGTGTCGGTGGGCCCGAGCACCTACACCACCAGCCAGCCCGTACAACAGATTTTCCCCAGCGATTCGACCCCCGATTCGGCACCTTTTATCGCCGATGGTCGCTTCAGCAACACGCTGAACACCGGCGAGATCGGCGAAGTGCTGCCCAATCCCGACCCCCAACTGCTGCTGGGGCTGACACCCGACGGCGCCGGCGACTATGTGAAAGACGCCCTGGGCAACTACACCATCGACCCGGCCCGCACCGATGTGGTGCTGCACCCCGAAACCACCCTGAGTGGCCTGGCCCTGGATGGCAAGATCCACTTCTTTCCCAACGGTGTGACCTTCTCGGGCAACGGCGCCTTCAGCGGCCAGGGCACCATCGTTTCGGGCGCCGGCAACCCCATCAACATTTCGGGCAATCAAAATGCCCGAGTCAACCTGCTGGCCCTGCGCTGGCCTGGACAGGGCCCTTCGGGGGGCAACCCCAGCATCAACCTGTCCGGCAACAGCGATTATCAAGGGCTGATTCTGGCCCACGAAGACATTGACGTTGGCAACAACTTTCGCCTGCAAGGAATGTTGATCGCCTACCACCCCGGAGGAGGCGACTTTAACAGTAGCGGCAATCGACGCATCGTGTACGACACCGCCGGCCTTAACCTGCCAGGCCTGGAGAGCTGGCTGAACCCACCCGCCTCGCCCCCCTCCCCCACGGCCGTGGGCATTCCCTCGAACACCCCGCTGCAGGTGCTCAGTTGGCAACGATTGTGAACCGTCGGGGCTTTTCCGTTATGGAGATGGTCATGGCAGCGGCCATTTTCGCCGTGTCTCTGCTGGCCATTTTCGGCATCTTTCCCCTCACGGCCCGTTCGGTGCGCCAGGCCGAACGACGCAGCGCCGCGCTGCAACTGGGCCAAGGCGAGATCGAACGCATGCGAGCTCGCAACCTGGCTCTGGTGCGCAGCCAGGCGCCGGTAGACGTGCCCGTGGAGTTCACCCACCACGGCGAACCCGTGCAAGAAACGTTCTCCGTGGAGCAGGTGGTCAACCCCGACAACGCCACCGCCCCACTGAAGACGGTCACCCTGGTGGTGCGCTGGCGAGCCGATAACCGCAATCAAGAACTCCGATTGGAAACGCAACTTGCGCGCCGCGAGCCCTAAGTACAAAGGCTATACGCTGGTGGAGCTGCTGATTTCCTCGGGCCTGCTGCTGCTGATGCTCGGCGGGGCCTATCAGGCCCTGGTGGTGTCGTCGCAGTATCAGAAGAAGCTTCAGGATACGTCTCAAATCCAGCAAGAGACGATGACCGTGCTCAGCAAGCTGCAGCGGGCGCTGGCCGCGGCCTCGGCCGAATCGATAGAGGTCAGCACCGATCTGCAGGCCATCCGCTTTGTTTCGGCCGAAAACGAGCAGGGCTACTTCCGCGCCCACACCTCGGGTACTCCGCTCTGGCAACGTTGGATCTGCTACTACCAGGATGGCAACCAGCTGATTCGTAAGGAAGAGGCATTCCCGCCCTCCCCCACGGTGCCGCTGACCCTGCCCCTGATCGACGATATCAAACTCGACACCAGCTATCGCACGACGGTCTTGAGCAAGCAGCTTCAGTCGCTACAGTTCCTCGACGGGGCCACCACGCTGGTGATTCGCGTGCAGACCCTCAGTTCAGCTCGTCGACCGAACGGGCAGACTCAGTTCCTGACGGTTCACCTGCCCCAGTAGCCTCGAGATAGGCCCGGCCCGGTCCCTTCATCAGCAACCAGTAGAGAACAAAACTCATGGCGAATCCCACCATCCAGGCGAAGTCGTACACCCTGGAAGAGGCGTGAAAAAAGGGTTGCCAGGCCGGAGCGAGATTGGCCAGCACCTGGTCGACCGCCAGGTTTAGCCGGGTGGCCTCGAGGCGCACCCAGAAGCCCGGCAAATTGGGCAAAATCGACACCCCCAGGGCCAGCAGTGCCCAGGGGTTGTAGCCCCCAACAAAGCGATAGCGACCGTGCTCTTGATAGAGCTCGTCTACGGCCAGCCGGGTTTTGCGCAGCACCCAGTAGTCGCACACCATGATCCCGGCCAGTGGACCCAACAGACCCGAGTAACCCACCAACCAGGTGAAGATATAGGTGCCCGAACCCGCCATGAGATTCCAGGGCTGAATCAGGATCCCGATGATGCCCGTGATCGTGCCGCCGATGCGAAAGTCGATTTTCTCTGGCCAGAGGTTGGCAAAATCGAAGGCCGGCGACACCACGTTGGCGGCCACATTCACCGACAGCGTGGCCACCCCGATGGTGACCAAGGAAAGCAACACCACCGCAGGGTGGGCAAAGTCGGGCATGGCCACCAGCTCGGTGGGGTCCCAAATCGCTTTGCCATAGACCACCTCGGTAGCCGACGTGATCATCACACCCATGGCCGAAAACAAGGTCATGGTGGTGGGCAGCCCCAGCGTCTGGCCCAGGGCCTGGGCCCGCTGGTCCTTGGCATAGCGGGTAAAGTCGGGCATGTTCAGCGACAGGGTGGCCCAGAAACCGATCTGAGCGGTGAGAAAAATGGGCAGGTGTCTCAGGAACGTGCCCCAATCCTCCATCCTGCCCGGCTGGCTGAGGATGGTGCCAAAGCCCTGGGCCCGGTGGATCATGTACACCAGCAGCACCAGCGTGACCACCAGCACGGCCGGGGCAGCCCAGCCTTCGAACCAGCGAACCGCGTCCATGCCCTTCCAGATGATCCAGATATTGAGGACCCAAAACAGAAAAAAGCAGATCATCGTATGGCTGGGGACCTGGGCCCAGCCCGAGAACGACGAAACCAGCAGGCGGTCCAGCGCCTCACCGCCGATCCAGGTTTGAATACCGAACCAGCCACAGGCCACCAGAGCTCTCAAGACCGCGGGAATATTGGCTCCGAACACTCCGAAGGAGGAGCGACACAGCACCGGAAAAGGAATTCCGTAGCGAGTACCGCCGTGACTGTTGAGCAACATTGGAATCAGCACAATCAAGTTGCCCAGCAGGATGGTCAGCAACGCCTGCCACCAGTTCATCCCCTCTTTCAGCATTCCCGAGGCCATCATGTAGGTAGGAATGCAGTGGGCCATGCCGATCCACAGGGCGGCGTAGTTATAGGTTGTCCAGGTCCGATTCTCCGGCGTCGTCGGGGCCAGGTCCTCGCTGTAAAGGCGGTTCGATTCCGTCATAGCCGCCATTGTAGCCCTGGCCTGCAGTCCATGGGTCGCCTAAATGTTACGGGTGTGACAAGGAGCGACACTGTCGCTGGGCAAAAGGGATTCAATGAACTTCGCCCTTTCGCTTTTTCGACGTATCTGGAGCTGGCTAGGACCGAGCCGCAAAGGGCGCTGGCATCTCCCCGGGCTGGAGCAAAACGTGGAAGTGCTCTACGACCCCCACGGGGTGCCCCACGTTATGGCGGGCTCGCTGCCCGACGCTCTGCTGGTTCAGGGCTACCTGCACGCCCGCGAACGGGCCTTCCAGATGGACCTGCAGCGGCGCATCGGCCAGGGGCGTCTGGCGGAAATTTTAGGACCCTCGGCCCTGCCGGCCGACCGATTTTTGCGCCGCCTGGGCCTCTGGCAACGCACTCTCGAGCTGTGGCCCCAGATGGAACCCCGGGTTCAGTCGCTGCTGACTCGCTATGCCACAGGGGTCAATCTGGGCTTTCAGCGATTGAAGCCTCTGGAGTGCTGGTTGCTGGGAAGCCGCCTGGAAACCTGGACGGCTCTACACAGCCTGCTGTGGACCCAGGTGATGGCTTTTGACATGGGCAGCAACTGGGAATCCGAGTGGGTTCGCTGGAAATTGCTGCAGCGCCTGGGAGTGGAAGACTCGCAGCGATTTCACCTGGAGCACCCCGAAGAGCTACCCTCGGCCCTGGGCGACCGCTGTGGCAAAGTGCTCGATGGCCTGTGGCAGGATTACCAGGCGGCTCGGGCCGTGCTGGAGCCCTGGATGTCCTGGGGCGGTGGCTCCAATGCCTGGGCGATTGCCGGCTCTCGCAGCGCCTCAGGAAGCCCCTTGCTGGCATCCGATCCCCACCTGATCACCAAAGTTCCCTCCAGCTGGTACGAAGTTCACCTGGAAACGCCCCAGGTTCTGCTTTACGGAGCCAGCCTGCCCGGGCTGCCCGGCATTGTTATCGGACACAATGCCGACGTCAGCTGGGGGATTACCAACAGCTACGTCGACACCCAGGACCTCTTCTTGGAACGCGTGCGTGAGCACGAAGTCCAACGCGCCGATGGCTGGCACAAGCTGAAGGTGCGCCAGGAGCGCATTTTGGTGCGGGGCGCGGCCAGCCACCTGGAAGAAGTGCGCGAGAGCAGCAACGGCCCACTGATCTTCGAAGATTCCGAGGGCCTGGCCGTGGCCCTGCGCTGGTGCGGCCACGAAGGGCGAGACGAAACGCTGAGCGGCTGGTTTGACCTGCTGGCGGCCGACTCGGTACCCTCGGCCCAGAAAGCGCTGCACCGCTGGCATAACCCGGCCCTCAACTTCGTACTGGCCGACCGACACGGAAACATCGGCTACCAACTGACCGGCCGGGTTCCCATTCGACGCGATGGCCACGGGGTCTTACCCCAGGCCGGCTGGGAAGCCGGCGGCGAGTGGGTGGGTTTTGTAGCGCCCGAGAAATTGCCCAGCAGCCTGAACCCCGAGTGTGGCTACGTGGTCAGCGCCAATCAGGCGCCTCAACAATTATCGGGATCCCCTTACCTGGGCAGCGACTTTTGCGATGGCTACCGGGCTCAACGAATTGTCCAACTGATCGAAGCCGGTCAACAGCATACTCGGGAAGGACTGGCCCGGATGCAGATGGACACTCTGTCGCTGCCGGCCCTCGAGTTGACGAGCTTGCTGGCCCAGGTGGCCCGTCCCGAGTGGCCCTCTCGTCACCTGCTGGATGAACTGCTGAGCTGGAACGGTGAGCTAGGGCCCGAATCGCGCTCGGCGGCCCTCTATCAGTGCTGGCTGCACCACCTCAACCGGGCCGCCTTTCAGCCCCTGCTCGGAGAAGAACTGTTCCTCTATTGGTGCGGAGCTCCGGTGTCTCCGGTCGGCCTGGTGGGAGGTCATGCTGGCCGCTATCTCAGCTTTCTCATTCGAGCCTGGAAAGAGCAACCCGAACACAACTGGGCTCGCCTGGCCGAGGAGGCCTGGAAACTGGCCCTGGAAGAGTTAGAACGTCGGCTGGGAAGCGACCCAAAGCATTGGCGCTGGGGTCGACTGCACCGCTTCCAGCCCACCCATCCGCTGGCCGTAAACCCCACGCTGGCCAGCCTGTTGAACCCGCCTCCGGCCGAACTCGGGGGCGACGTGTCGACGGTGCTGCAGTCGGTGGTGTTGCCACAGGCACCGTATCAAGCCAGAGGTTGGTTGCCCAGCTTCCGACTGCTGGCCGAACTGGGCCCGGTGATCGAAGCCGAGTCGGTGCTTCCCACCGGTCCCTCGGGCTGGGTGGGCGATCGACATACTTTCAGCCACCTGAAGCTGTGGCTGCAGGGAAAACTGCATCCCTCCTGGACCGATCGCCGAGCGCTCGAGACTTCTCGCCCCGATCGCCTCGTGCTCATGGCTCCTGGCAGGGTTTCCCTTCCATCAGTTTGAAGACCCTGACAGTTGTACTGTTGGCTTGAAAGAGCCGGGGAGGCGCAAAGGTTGGATTCCAGCGAGACACTATGGAGTTTGGAGGAACTGAGCCAGCATTCACAGCGAGAGTTGGAACTGCGGAAAATCCCCAACCCAGGGGGCCGGGTTTCTCAGGTCCTCAGTGCTCGCACCATCCGATACTATACCAGCCTGGGCCTCGTTGATCGCCCTCTGGCCTATGACGGGGGCGTTGCCAAGTATGGGCCTCGCCATCTGCTTCAACTGTTGGCCATCAAGATACTCCAGGCGGAATACCTGCCCCTACCCGAAATTCAAAAACAACTGTTCGGCCGAAGCGAACAGGAACTCAAAGAAGTCGTAGATTCGGCCTCGCGAGCCGAACAGGCCAGCGAATCCCTGGCCCCGGCCAGGAACGAGACCTGGTTCACCCGAAGGGTGGTGCCCGGTTTGCGCATCCTGGTGGACGACCAGAATAGCCTGGTGGAGTGGCTGCGCAGCCACTCCAAAGACGAGATTGTAACGCAAATTCGACAGTCGGTCGAAGACCTGACTGCAGGAAAAATCTAGCCAGTAGAAATACAGGCAGAAAGGAAAGTGAGACTGAGCGACGGATAGCCCCGGAGTGATGTCAGTTGCATGGTGTCGGTAAGCAGTATTGACCAGTTGCCCGTCGAGAGAGACCTGCAGGCTCGTCGCCTGCCCTTAGGTCCTGCTGCCGTTTTGGGCTGCCTTGGCGCTCACGTGGCCGCCTGCAACCTGACCCGACTGGCTGTGCGGGCCCGTCTGACCGGCCCGGTAGCGGCGGTTGAGCTTATTTTGGGCTTCCAGAGCAGCGCCCGCGAGCCCGTTGAGTCCTACTTTCTCTTTCCCCTTTCCTTTGCCGCCAGCATCTCCCGGTTTCGTCTGCAAATTGGCCAGCGCAGTCCCTGCGAGTGGCAGGTGGTTCCCAAAGAACAGGCCGCCAATTTACAGCGCCATCTTCCCTCCCCTTTTCTGGGCGCGCTCTTTGCGGGCGAGCACCAGCCGGTGTTCTGCGTTCCCCTGGGGGTCGTGCAACCCGGCGAGGTCATCAACGTCGATCTGGCCTATGCCGAGCAATTGCTCACCTGGGGAGGGGATATCCGGTTCTCCTTTCCACTGACCACGTCGACTCGCTTCCTCACCGGCTCTTCGCTGGATATTCCCGAACAAGACCCCCCGCCCGTGCTGACCCCCGGCCTGGTGCCGGGCCCCAATTTCTCGGTTAGCCTCTCTATGGAGGTAGCGGGTGCCCCTCCGGTTCGACTTGCCAGCAGTCATCCCATCACCAGCCAGCAACTTCCCGGTGGCGAACTGGGCCTGGAAATGGCTCGCCAGGAGCTTTCCCCCCGCGACTTCACGCTGAGCTATCGTCTGGGTCAGGAGAAGGTGCCGCAGGGCATCCTCCGCCACGGTCCCCGCCACTTTCTCTACCACCTTCACCCCCCCCAGGTGGTAGCCCCAACCACCCTGCCTCGACACCAGATCTTGTTGATGGACATCTCCGAGAATGCCCAGGGCGCTCGGCTGGAGATGTCACGCAACATCGCTGCCCTGTTGCTCAACAACCTGGGTCCGGGCGAGATGTTTTCGCTGGTAGGCTTCAACCACCAGCTCACCGGATACGAAACGGGCATGCCCTGCGAGAAGGCCCAGGTTCCGGCTGCACTGCAGTGGTTGCAAGGTCTCAAAGCCTCGGGGCGCCCCAATATGGGTCTGATCCTTGAGCGCGTGCTGGAACTCAGCCCCGATCCGGCGCGTGGAATGGTGGTTACGGTGCTGGCCTGCGGAAGGCTGGGTAACGAGCCCGAGCTCTACTCGAAGCTGATCGAGTTCCGCAATCCCATTCGCTTCAACTGCATTGGCATCGACAACGCGGTCAACCACTCGTTCCTTCGCCGTCTGGCGGGCCACACGCGTGGACAGTGTCTCTTTGTCGGGGTGGACGGTCTGAGCGAAATGCATCAGCAAAAGATCCTTAACGACTCGCGAAGCCCGCTGATCAGCGATGTGGCTCTGGTCGACCAGGGGCTCGGGGTGAATGCCGAGACCTTTTCTCCGGGTGCCATTCCGGGCCTGTCGATTGCCGATATGGTCACAGTGCTCGGGCTGAAGTCCGGCAACGGTGGGCTGGAGGTCAGGGGGCGCAGTTTCTCCGGACAACCCTGGAGTGAACAGGTTGCCCCCGTGCCCTCTCAAAATCCCGCCATCGGGGTGGTCTGGGCCCACCATAAGGCCCGCGAGATGTCGGATGAACTCAAGCTGATCACCGGTCCACACGCCAGTCGCCTGCGCGACGTCAGCGCCGCACTTTCCCGCGACTATCGACTGATGGGAGACCACACCGCATCGGTTCTGGTCGACCCGTCGGCCCCTGGCGGAGCCATCTGGCTGCCGCCCCTTCATCCCCCCGAGTGGAACCCGGAAGTGCCGATCGACACCACCAAGAACGTCAGCAAGTTCAGCTCGGGTAAGGTTCAGTTGCCGCCCCCTCCACCGATCGAGGACCTGCCGCCCCGGCCCCCCACGGCTCCCGCCATGGAAGAGCCTCCGCAGGCAACGGCCGCCCCCGTGGAGCCCGAAGAGGAAGTGACCAATCATTCCGGTCTGAAGATCAAGTCGCCGATCCTGACCAAGAATCCCAAGATTCAGGTAAAGCAAAAATTTGGTGGGCCCAAGGCCGGCACAGCTCAAAAACCCATGATGAAGGGAAGCGCCGGGGGCAAGCGCCTGCTGGGTGGCAAGCCCGTGCTGAACTCCGAGGCCAGAGCAGCTGCTGCCAAGAGCAACCCCGTGGTCGAGGAAGGCCCCACCTCCAAGCACCTTCCCAAGCCCAATTTGCAGCGGGGCGAGTCGACCCCCGAACCCACACCCGAGCCAACCCCCGCGGCTCCGCCACCCCCTCCGCCCCCGGCCCAGCCCCAACCTGCGGCTCAGCCCCAACCTGCGGCCCAGCCCCAACCGGTGGCCCAGCCCCAACCGGTGGCCAGTCCACCTGGCGAGGGTGAATCGGCCGACGACCTGGCCGTGGCAAAGCAAATTCTCAGCGGCAATGCCGAGATTCGCCAGGCGATGATGGTCGACCTCAAAGCTCTCTATCAGTTCCTGGCGGCGTCGGCAAAAGCGGGAGCCGTCGATCCTCAGGTGCTGGCCCTGCTCGAGCGAATTTTGCGCCGACTTCAGCCCCTGATGGGCAACGCCGTGCTACTAAAAGAAGCCTACCGAGTGGGCGTGCTCTGTTACCAGGCGGTACGGGGCCAGGACCCCCAAGCCCTGGCCAAAACCCAGCACTGGGTTCAACGTTTCGCCAAGCTGTTCTAGGGGGCCCAGGTTTCACCGCGACGCCATGCAGGGCACATATCAGGACAGATTCTAGGAGGTCCGATGCAAGGCCAGGCCACGAACGCTCTTTCTCAACGTCGCAGCGAAGAACTCTACGAAGAGGCACAAAACCTCGTTCCGGGCGGAGTGCTCGGGATTCGTCGACCTTACAACTTTGTTCCCGGCGAGTATCCCATCTTCATCCAATCGGGACAGGGGGGGCGCGTCACCGACGTCGACGGCAACAGCTATCTCGACCTGCTGTGCTCCTATGGACCGATCATCCTGGGCCACCGCGAGCAGGAAGTCGACGAGGCCGTCATCGAGCAGATTCGCGAACACGGTTTTTGCTTCAATCTGGCCCAACCCTGGCAAAATCGCCTGGCCGCGCGCCTGATCGAACTGATCCCCTCGGCCGAGCAGGTTTGCCTCGTAAAGACGGGTTCCGACGCAACCACGGCCGCCATCCGCATGGCTCGGGCGTTCACTGGCAAAGAGAAGGTCTTTCGTTGTGGCTATCACGGCTGGCACGACTGGTGTGTGGAAGTCAAGGGTGGCATCCCCAGCAAACTCTACGAGGACGTCCACGAGTTTCACTACAATCGGCTGGATGAGCTGGAAGCTCTCTTTAAGAGCCACGGCAGCAGCGCGGCCGCCGTTATCGTTACGCCCGTCGGGCATCCCCTGGCCCAACCCATTCAGGAACCGATGGCTGGTTTCTTAGAAGGGGTGAAAAAGCTGGCGGCTCAGCACGGCGCGGTGCTGATCTTTGACGAAATCCGCAGCGGCTTTCGCGTCGACCTGGGAGGTGCCCAAAAGCGCTATGGGGTGACCCCCGACGTCACCGTCATCGGCAAGGCCATGGCCAATGGCTATCCCATTTCGGCGGTTGTGGGTCGGAAAGACATTCTGCAGGTGACCAACGGCAAGATTTTTCTTTCGAGCACCTTCTTTCCCAACAGCCTGGAAATGGTTGCCGCCTTGAAAACCATCGAGATTCTCGAGCGCGAAAAGGTTATCGACCTGATTTGGAAGCGGGGAACCGTGCTGCTGGAGGGACTGAGCAAGTTGGTCGAGTCGAGTGGCCTGCCGATTCAGGTCGCGGGCATTGCGCCCATGCCCTTCCTGACCTTCGAAGCCGACGAGGCCGGGCTCTACAAGCGACGTCGGCAGGACTTCTATACTCAGATGATCCGACGGGGGGTTTTCCTGGCTCCTTATCACCACGGCTACATCTGCTATCGGCACAGCGACGAGGACATTCAGACCATTCTCGGCGCTGCCGAAGAATCGTTGGCGGTGGTTCGTCACAACGGCTGATTGGGCGCATGGGTATCGTCGGGAGGACTTCCTTCTCGACCCTCAGGTAGGACACCTTAACCACGGCGCCTTCGGGGCTACGCCGCGTTCGGTGCTCCGCCAGCAGCGTCGCTGGCAGAGCCGCATGGAAGCCAGTCCGGTGGAGTTCTGCGCGCGACGTTTTGAGGGGCTGTTGCGTCGAGCCCGAATGCCCCTGGCGGCCTATCTGGGCAGCCATCTCGACCACCTGGCCTTCATCGAGAACACCACCACGGCGGTAAACTGGGTGTTGCGCTCCCTGCCCTGGCAGCGCGGCGATCACATCCTTCTCAATCCTCACGAGTATGGTGCCGTAGAACGGGCCTGTCGGGTGGTGGCCCAGGAGAAGCAGTTGAAACTGGTCCACCTTCCTGCCACCGATCCGGATCAACTGCTCGGCGCCCTGGAATCCCACCACACGTCCCGTTCCCGCCTGGTGATCCTCAGCCAGGTGACCAGCCCTACGGCCCTGCGCTTGCCGGTAGAGGAAGTGGGTCGCTGGTGCCGGCAACGCGGCATTTGGACTCTTGTCGATGGAGCCCACTCCCCGGGCCATATCGACTTGCAGTTGGACCAGCTAGAAGTCGACTTCTGGTCGGGCAATCTGCACAAATGGCTGTGGTCACCCAAGGGCTCGGCCCTGCTCTGGGTGCATCCTGATGCCCAACGCTGGATTCGACCGGTGATTACCTCGTGGGGGGTCGATTCTCCACTCCCCCTGGAAGAACCTCAATGGATCGCCTGGGTCCAAATGCAGGCGACTCGAGATTTGAGTGCTTTCCTGGCCAGCCCGGCCGGACTGGACTACCAGCAGCGGGTTCATCTGCCGGTGCGTAAGGCGGCCTGCCTGCAGCGCCTGAGCTGGCTCAGCCAGGCGCTGTGCCAATTGGGCGCGGTAGCGGTTGACCCCCAGGAGAACGGGCTGTTGATGAGGGCCTTCCACTGGCCCTATCCTCAATCGCCCGAGCGCTTGAGAGAATTTCTCTGGCGCAGGCACCGGCTGGAAGTACCCTGCTACCATTGGGAAGGTCGCCTGCATTTTCGCATCAGCCTGCAACACTATGTCGCCGACCGAGAACTGGAACGCCTGCTGGCCGGACTGTCAGAAGCCCGCGTTGCGCCGGGCGATCTTTAAGATTTCCAGACGCCGCGCGGTGGGTGGGTGGGACATATCGTCGCGCAGCACCGCCGTGCCGAACTGGATGACGCGCAGGGCCTCGAGCTTTTCCAGACATCGACCCAGGCCCTCAGCCGGATAGCCGGCCGTGACGGCATAGCGCATGCCCAGTACATCCGCCTCTTCCTCGTCGAGGTGGGTGTAGAAGCGCTCGTGGTCATACTTGTATTGCAAATCGTCGCGCTGCCTGGCGTAGCGCGCCACTTGCTCGCGCAATTTCAAAGAGGTCTCCCCATTGTAGATTCGACTTTGCAGGGTTTGATAGTCGACCAGCAGGCGCTGGATATCGGCCCAGAGCTCGTGGCGCCGAACCACGTGGCGGCGAACCCCGTGGGCCACCTCGTGACCGAGCACGCCGGCCAGCTCTTCGTCGGTGACCCCCATTTCCAGCAGTCCCGTGGTCACGAAAACGTGCCCCTCCCCCGTGCAGGCGGCATTGGGGACGGGCATCTCCAGCACCACAAAGTTCCAGGGCATGTCGGCCAGTGGCGAGGCAGCAGCCACCTCGGTGCCAATTCGTTTCACCCGCTCTTGGTAGTCGCTGCGAGTGGTTGGAGGATAAGTCCGAGACACTTCTGCCAGGCGAGCCCCGGCGGCGATGTATTCCGGTCGGCGCCGCCACTGCTCGAGGGAAATACCCGCCTTGGGCTCGGCGATCTTGACCCAGTCGACGCTGCCGTCGGCCACACGTTTGACAAAGCCCAGTCGGCTGGCAACCCATTGAAGCGATACGCCGCTGGTCGCGGCCGTGCGCTCGTCACCGATCTGCATGTGACCATCGTCGAGCCAGCGCAGCCGACCTCGCTCTTCGGGAAAGAGCAGGGGTTCCAACTGATCCCGACTCACATAGACATCCTGGCCGACCACACGTCCCTGAACCGCACGATTGCGCAGGTAAAATCGAGTGGGCTCGGCCCCCCCGGGAAGCAGCAACAACATGGCCAGGGCGAAGCTAGCCAGCCAGAGAAGCAGGTCTCTCAGATCAGCCCTCCTCCTCCTCTTCAGCCGGCTCGGAGGGCTCGGGCGCAACCTCCAATTGGTAGCGCTGAGCGGCCTGATAGAAGCCCTGGATGAGCGTCATCAGGTCGGGATCCTGGGGAGCCGCTGATACGGCCGGAGCCGTCGACGCGGTTGGGGCGGGAGCCGCCGACACGGCGGGAGCCGCCGACACGGCGGGAGCCGCCGACGGAGTTGGGACGGGAGTCGCCGACACGGCGGGTGCCGCCGCCGGGCTGGCCTCGTCGTTCTCAACAACCTCGGTCATGCTCTCAAGGTCTTGCTCGGGCAAGACGGCCACGGGTTCAACCGCCGGCTCGGGAGCGGCTTTCACCGGCGCCAGCTGCTCGATAACCCGGGCGGTGGCATCGATGTTGATGCGCGTCTTCAGGTCCATCGAATCAAAACGGGTCAGCAGGAACTCTACCAGTTCAGCTTCTCCACTGGCCACATCGAACATATCGGGGTGTTCTCGTCCCATTGGGGGATGATAGCACATCGCCCGCCGCGGTTGAAAGCAAAAAGGCCGCCCCTGAGGGCGGCCTTTTTGAGGCGAACTATCCCTGGCCTAGTGGGCGCACTTGCAGCCGCCGGGGGCGGACTTGCAGCTTTCGCAGCACTCCGACTTGGCTTTGCTGTCGGCGCAGCAGTTCGCACCGGCCTTGTTGTCGGCACAGGCTTTGTTGTCACAACAGGCGCTGGCCTTCTTGTCGGCGCAGCAGTTGCCACCGGCCTTGCTGTCGCTGCAGCAGGCGCTGGCCTTCTTGTCGGTGCAGCAGCTGCCGCCGGCCTTGCTGTCGGCGCAGGCGCCACCCTTGCAAGCCATAGCTCCGCCGGTAAACCAGCCCGTTTTCTGACCTTTGCAGCATTTGCCAGCCTCGGCGGCGGCTCCCACGCTGAGTCCGGCCATCAGCAGACCAGCGGCTACCAACATCGAAATCTTCTTCATCTTGACGTACCCCGTTTCAAAATCTTGACTCGCAGGACTTACCCACCGCAACCCAAGGTGAACCCTGTTTTTTGAAGGTCCCCAGAGGGCCGCTCGGGAAAGCCCGGCAGCATATTCACTTGCAAACTAGCCTAGGAACCTGCATGACCCACAAAGCAATCGTCATTCCCGGAGATGGCATCGGACCCGAAATCACCGGAGCCGTCCTGCGCATCTTGAAGGCAGCCGAAGCCCCCCTGGAATTCGAGGAACATCCGGCCGGCAACTCGGCCCTGGAAAAGGGACTGGAAGTGCTCCCGCAGGAAACCGTGGAGGCCATTGCTCGCACCCGGCTGGCCCTGAAAGGGCCCTGTTCAACGCCCATCGGCGGTGGTTTTACCTCGGTCAACGTGGGGCTTCGGAAAAAGCTCAACCTTTTTGCCGCAGTTCGCCCGGTGCGCTCGCTCGAGGGAGTGAAAACCCGCTTTGAGGACATCGACCTGATCGTCATTCGCGAGAACACCGAGGGCCTCTACAGCGGGCTGGAAAACGAGGTGGTTGCGGGGGTCGTCGCCAGCCTGAAAGTGGCCACCGAAGCCGCCTGCATTCGCATCGCCCGCTGGGCGTTTCGCTTTGCCACCCATCGTCGGCGCAGCAAAATCACGGTGTTCCACAAGGCCAACATCATGAAGCTCGGCGACGGCATGTTTCGCCGGGCAGCCCTGACCATCCATCGAGAAGAGTACCCCAACATCGACCTGGATGAACTCATTATCGACGCCGGCTGTATGCGGTTGGTGCAAGACCCAAACCGATTCGACATTTTGCTGATGGAAAATCTCTATGGCGATGTGGTCAGCGATCTGTGCGCCGGCCTGGTGGGAGGTCTGGGCGTTGTTCCTGGGGCCAACTTTGGCGACGACTGCGCCGTTTTCGAAGCCGTTCACGGCTCGGCCCCCGACATCGCCGGCCAGGGGCTGGCCAACCCACTGGCTCTGCTCATGTCGGCTGAGATGATGCTGCACTACGTGGCCGACCATTCGGGCGACAAGGCGGCCGAGACCAGCGCCAAGAAGATCCGAGGAGCCTACGAGAAGTCCCTTCGCGAAGGCGCAAAAACCCGAGACCTGGGCGGCCAACTGTCGACCGAGCAGTTCGCCGACGCCGTGATTCAAAGACTATAGAAACGAGGGGGATGCCGTGAGCGAGTCGGTGACCGAAACCAGAGACAGTGAACTGGAGCAGGCCAACCAGAGGGCCGAAGAAATGATTTCCAGCCTGGACCATCCGGGTGCCAACCAGTTGCTCGAAGAAATCTTGCGCACACCTTTTCCCCCGGGTCCCGAGCTGAACCAGGCCCGTCTGTTGTTGGGCGAAACCAGTCTCGTCATCGGGCGCTGGGAACGGGCCCAACGTGAACTGGAGCGCCTGGCAGAGGCCAAGCCCGACCCCGAAATTCTCATTCGCTGCCGGCTTGGCCTGGGCGAACTCTATTCGATGCGCGGTGAGCCCGACCAGGCCCGTCAACACCTGAGCCAGGCCCTGCAATGCGCCGAACAGAGCAACCTGGAACGCTGGACCGTGCTGTGTCAGGTGCGGCTGGGCGCGCTGGCCGGGCAGACCGGCGAACTGGACACGGCCAAGAATCTGCTGGAGAAAGCCGAAAAAGTCTGTTCGCAAAAGCGAGAGCAGCGCGATTGGGTGGAAATTGGTGCCGCCCTCGACACCCAGTGGGGGCTCTATCATTTTCGACTGTCGCAGAATCGGGCCGCCGAGGAAAAGCTGGAAGGCGCGCTGGAAGCCCTGCGCAACCACCATCTGTGCAGCCTGGAAGAGCCCCACATCCTTCGCTATCTGGGTGTGATGGCCAGCTTGAAGCGCGAGAACAAGCGCTCCTTGCAGTATCATCTCGAGGCCCTCGACCTTTATGGTCACGCCGGCAATCGCTATGGACAGGCCAAGGTCTATGACAGCATCGGGCGCACCTTGCAGGGCGCCAACCGGCTGGACGAAGCCATCTTCACGTTCAAGAAGGCAGAAAGCCTGTGTCGACGCCTGGGAGCCCATGCCGAGCTGGCCACGCTCTACGGCAAATTGGGCCAGGTGGCCATGTTGCGCGACGATATGGAAGGCGCCATTCGCTATTTCCAAAAAGACCTTGAACTCAGCAACCGCTACCGCAACTATTATGCGCTGGGTTACTCTTATCGCAATCTCGGCCGTTGCTTGATGCAGGTCGGGCGCTACCCCGAAGCGGTGGTGAATCTGCGCGAGAGCCTGGGGCTGTTCCAGTACGTCGAAGACTGGCTGAATCTGGCCCGGGTGTACATGGACCTGGGATTTGCCCATGCCAAAGCCGGTGAAATCAAGGAGGCCGCCGAGGTCAGCCAGCGCGCCGACGCCCTCTTCAAAGAGCACAACCTGCACCGCGAGGCCCCCTTCCTGCGCTGCCTGGAGGGCATCGTAGCCCGCTCGCAGGGCAACTTCGACGAGGCCGAGCGCAACTTCCGCGAGTGTATCGACCAGCTTCAGGGCAAGTCGAGCGGCGGTTGGCTGGCCGAAGCCTACTATGAAATGGGAATCCTTTACCGCGAATTCAAGCACGTCCTGAAGGCCGTCGATGCCTTCAAGGCCGCCGTGCGCACCGCTCGGGCCGCCGGCTTGAACCGTCAGGTGGGCCGCTTCTTGCAGGAACTGGAAGACCTGGACGAACTGGAGTTGTTCCGGGTGTGGATGGAAGACCTGCCGGCCGTGGGAGACTCGAGCGAAGGACCACCTTCCGGCGAACAGTGACGGGCAGGTTACACTGCGGCAATGCCAGAGACAAACTCTGGCAGTAAGCTCAGAGTATGAAACTGTCCAACCGCTATCAACCCCGTGAAGCCCCCAAGGGGGTTCGCCATTTTCGTCAGGAGCAGCGCCTCGCCACGCAGGAATCCTCGGGCGACAGTTTCACCCTGGGCACCTACAACGTCAAGAATCTCTTTGATGACCAGGACCAGGACCCCAAGCTGGGCATGATGGAAAAACCCGAAGCCGAACTGGCCGCGCTGGCTCACAATATCGAGCGTTCCGGAGCCGACGTGTTCACGCTGCAGGAGGTTGAGAATCTGCCGGTATTGGAGAAGTTTCTCAACGACTATCTGCCCGGGAAGTTTTCTGAGGTGGTTCTGGTCGAAGGCAACGATGGTCGAGGCATCGACGTGGCGGTTATTTCCAAGTTTCCCGTCAGCAAGGTCGTCAGCCACAAAGAGGACCGCTTCCCCCTGGCCGACGGCAACGGGGAGACCAGCTTCAATCGCGACTTGCTGAGGGTCGACCTCGACGTCAAGGGAATTCCCTTCAGTGTCTATACCAGCCACTTCAAGTCAAAGCGCGGCGGCCAACGGGCCGAGAACGAGCGCGTGGCCGAAGCCCAGCAAACCCGCCGCATCCTGGCCCGCGAGATGGCCCCCTACGAGCGGCACAACTTCGTGGTGACCGGCGATCTGAACGACACTCCCGACTCGAAAACGCTGCAGGTGCTCACCCAGCCCTGGGAAGGACAGGAGGCCCTCTACAACAGCCTGGAGAGCCTGTCTGATGCGGAGCGCCGAACCTTCCCCAGCAAGAAGCCCAAAGACCAACTCGACCACATTCTGATGCCCCAACATTTGCGGGACAACCTGGTAGAGAGTTCCGTCTATCGCGACCACGACTCCAAGATGGCCTCGGACCACCTGATGGTCAGGGCAACTTTCCGCCTGCAAGGCTGATCTTCTCTAACGCCTCGGCCAGGCCGGGAATGGGATTCTGGGCCAGCCAGGCCAGCACCGAGTCCAGGTTGGAAGCATTGGCATAGTTGCCGGACACCGCGATGCTGGGCTCGAGAATGCAGGTCTGATGCCACCAGGTGCTGGGGGTGAACACCGCCTCGCCAGCTTCCTGAACGCACTCGTACATGCTGGCCCGTTGGAAGTTGGGAAAACGCTCCAAATCGGGGGCGAATGCGTCCACCCGTCCGTAGTAGAGATTGTGCTTTTGGTCGGCGGGAAAAAACGCCCAGCGTTTGCGGCCCGATATTTGAATGTTCCAGGCGGCCGTATGACCCACATCCTGGTGCAGCCGAAAGCCGGTGCGAGCCGGCCCGATAAAGAGCCAGAGCAGACGGGGGCGAATTTCGGCCGGCACCTGCAGCAACCAGTCGTCGGCGAAGAGCTCGGGCAGCTGAAAATCGGCGCGCAACTCGGGCGCCACTTCCATGAAGTCCCAGCTGGCCAGATACAGCGGGGAATCTTCCTGGGTGGTCAGCAGATAGTCGATGTAGTCTCCCATGTTCATGGCCACGAACTGCTTGTCGCGCAGCGTTTCCCGCCGCACCTCGACGCTGAGGTGGCCATAGTGTTTTCGGAAAAACTCGAAGGTCCAGCGTTGCTGAGCCGGCCAGTCGCGAGTCAGGCCGGTGAGCACCACGGGCTTTCCGGGCCGAGCATAGTCGCGAAGAAACTCTTCGACCGAGATTTCCGCTCGTCGTTCTACAGGCAACACGGTGGGCATGGGGAGGGTTTTGACGAACCGTTGCGTTCCCCTGGGCCAGGATTTCTCGAAGCCGCTTAGTAGGCTGGCAGCATGAGCGAGCAACAGGGCTGGACGATCGAAGACAGCGAAGAACTCTACCGCATCTCGGGTTGGGGCGATCCTTACTTTTCCATCAATCAAGGCGGGCGTCTGACGGTCTCGCCCCAGGGCGACCGTGGCGGAGCCCTTGACCTTTATGAGTTGGTGCAGTCGCTGCAGCAGCGCAACCTGAATCTGCCACTGCTGATTCGTTTCCCCGACATCTTGCAGGACCGTATCGATCGGCTGCATTCGGCCTTCGCCAAGGCCATCGCTCGCTATAACTACAAGGGAACCTATCGCGGGGTATTTCCCGTGAAGTGCAACCAGCAGCGCCATCTGGTCGAGAGTTTTGTGCGCTTCGGCGAACGCCACCAATTCGGCCTGGAAGCGGGCTCAAAGCCGGAACTGATGATTGCGATGGCCTTACTGCAGAGTCCGGGCGCGCTGCTGATCTGTAATGGCTACAAGGACCGAGAGTATCTGGAGAAGGCCATTCTGGCCCGCCGCCTGGGCAAGAACGCCATCATCGTGCTTGAGCAAGCCGAGGAGGTCACCGAAGCCATCGCCATCAGCCGCCGACTGGGGATCAAACCGGTGCTGGGCGTGCGCGCCAAACTGTCGGTGAAGGGCGACGGCCGCTGGGGGATCTCGGCCGGCGACGGGGCCAAGTTTGGCCTGACCATTCCCGAAATGGTGAAGGCCGTCGATGCGCTGTCCGAGGCAGGCTTGCTTCCCTGCTTGCAACTGCTGCATTTCCACATTGGCTCGCAGATCTCCAACATTAAGGTGCTCAAGGAAGCTCTTCACGAAGCCGCCCGCATCTATGTAGACCTGGCCCAACTGGGGGCCGACATGAAGTACCTCGACGTGGGCGGCGGACTGGCCGTGGACTATGACGGTTCGAAGTCCAACTTCATCGCCTCGAAGAACTACAACATTCAACACTATGCCAACGACGTGGTGGCTTCGATCAAAGACGTTTGCGACGCGGCCAAACTGCCGGTGCCCACGTTGATCAGCGAGAGTGGCCGAGCGCTGGCCTCTCACCAATCGGTGTTGATCTTCGACGTGCTTTCGGTGAGTCAGGTGCCCAGCCAGGAACCCCCGACCGTCGACGAGCACTCGCCGGTGCTGCTGCAACACCTTCAAGAAGCTTATGAAGCGGTGTCGGAAGAGAATTTTCAGGAGAGCTACAACGACATCGCCCATTTCAAAGAGCAGGCCGCCAGCCTGTTCAATCTGGGTCTGCTCAGCTTGCGCGAGCGAGCCCACGCCGAACAGATCTACTGGGCCACCTGTTGGAAGATCCGGCGCCACATGCGAGGGATGGAAGACATTCCCGAAGACCTCGAGCAACTCTCCAAGATCATGGCCTCGATTTACTACGTGAATCTGTCGGTCTTTCAGTCTTTGCCCGACAGTTGGGCCATCGATCAGCTGTTCCCCATTATGCCCATTCATCGGCTCGACGAAGAGCCTGTAGAACGCGGCACCCTGGCCGACCTGACCTGCGACTCGGACGGAAAAATCGAGCGTTTCATCGGCAACCGCGACGTCAAGCCCGTGCTGGAACTGCACGAACCTCGCTATCACGAGGGCAAGCTCGAGCCTTACTATCTGGCCATGTTCCTGGGCGGGGCCTATCAGGAGATCATGGGCAATCTGCACAACCTTTTCGGCGATACCAACACCGTGCACATCCAACTGACCCCCCAGGGCTACCACATCGAGCATGTGGTGAAAGGGGACACCATTCAGGAAGTGCTGGGCTATGTGCAATATCACGCGGAAACGCTGGTGGAAAGCATTCGCCAGCAAACCGAACAGGCGCTGCAATCGGGCGAAATCACGTTGGCCGAGTCGCAACTGCTCTTGCAGAGCTATGAGCGCAGCCTGACGAGCTACACTTACCTGTCGACCTGAAGAACGCCAGGGATTGGCCGTCGGGCTGCAAAGTCGGCCCGATGAGAGTCTGGTTGCTATGGTTGTTCTTGACCTTGTGGGGATGGAGCGAGAACCGCATCTTCCTGGCCGTGATCGGCCCTGACAAGGAATCCACCTATCGAATCGCCGAGGAAGTTCGCAGCGTTCGCGAACTGTTCGGACTCAGCAAAACCCGTCTCCAGATCGCCCGCATTCCCGTGCAGAAGCTCAGTGCCGACGACCTGAAGCGGGTGGGCTTTCATCAGCAGTCGCTGCCGCTGCTGGCGGTGCTGCAAATCTCTTCGGCCAACAACCTGGAGAAAGTCGTGGGCTCGCCTCCCCTGATCATGCGCCAGGTGGAACGCCCTCGGGCGGCGGCTCAGCTTCTCCTCTGCCGCTGGGCTCGCCAGCACGGAGTGGCCATCCCCCCCGATCTGACGACCGTCGAGCACACCTTCCGGCCCGGCCAACTGGCCATCCTGGCCCTTTCCGATCGGGACGAGGTTCGCCAACGATTTCAGCACGAGTCGAAGCAGCTTCTGCAGCAAGAAGAGTTGACTGACGAGTTGCCCTGCTACATCAGCTCCTACCAGGATGAATTGCTGACCCCCCCCGACCTCAAGCGCCTGGGCTTCGACAAAGACTCGGAGTCCGTGGTCTGCCTGGTGCGCATGTCGCAGGCCTGCAATCCCAGCGAGATCGTGCAGCAATCGATCGTGCGCTTTGTGGGACGTCCGCGCCAGGCTTTGGAGCTGGCGCTAAGGGGCTGGGCCGCAGAGACGGGTCGGGCGTTGAAGGTGCCCTCCACTGCTGCTGGCCTTCAACTGTTGGACTGCTCCCTTCCCTCTACGGCCGGCGTCGCCAGCGAGCCCAGTTTCGGCTATCGAGTGGCAGGATTTCACTACGGACCCAAGGCGGCGGGCTGGCTGCAAGAAGAGATTCGAATCTATACCGGGGGTAGTCTGGTGCGCGAGGAGATTCGCAGCCAACGGCGGGAGGGGCTGCCCCTCGACGCCGACATGACCATCCAGTCTGGCTTCCGAGCGCCCGACCGAGCCGGCCTCTATGAACTGGAACTGAAGCTGCGCGATAAGTTTGGCCATACCACCGACGTTCGTCGCCAGGCTCTGGAGGTCAAATGAGATCCCAGCCCCCGGGATTGGAAGGGCGAGAGGGGCGGACCCGAGGCGGGGGCTGAACGGGGGGCTCGGGGCGCCAGACCGGCGGAGGTGCCGGTGGCAGCGGCGCCCCCAACCGGCGCCGCTGCAGTTCAATCTTGCGCAGCCAGCTTTGTCCGGCCCGCAGTTCCACCGTTTCTTTCCAGGGAAGATGCTTGGGCAAACGCAGCTCCAGGCTGCTACGGCCCGGGGGCAACTGAAGCTCCAAAGGGGTATTTCCCAACTCTTTGCCGTTCACGAGAAGGCGCGCTCCCGTGGGCTGGCTGCTGAGCTGAAGGGTGGCCGGAAGCGGCTGCAGAGTGACTTTGCAGCTGACCTCCTGGTCTTCCTGAACCTGAACTCGGGCCGTCCAGGGCAGGAAATCGGTTTTGCTGGCACCGATTTCGTGCATTCCCGGAGTCAGCTCCAAGATCATCGGGGTGTGCCCCAGGCTGCCTACAGGCTGGCCGTCGGCGGTGAGCGCCACGTCGCTCAGTGGGCTGCTGATCTTGACCCGACCCTGCCGAAGCTGAAGCTGCACAGCCAGTCGAACCACCTGATAGGGGCGGGCCTGCACCAGAAACGTCTGGGGTCGGTAGCCCCTGGATTCGAAGCGCAGCCGGTAGTTGCCAGGCTCGAAATCGCGGGACTCGCGAGCCTGCCACACCTCACGCGAACCATTTTCCTGGACGAGTTCAACCCGGCGCAGGTTGGTCTCGAGCAACACCAAGGCCCTGCGAGCCTGGGCATCCTCGGAGCCCCAGTGGAGCGACTGATAGGCCAGCACGCCCAAGGTGGTGAGTAGCACCAGCAGAAACCAGCAGCGACGCGTCCACAGCTTCGGCCGGGGGGGCTGGCTGGGAATGGGAGAAACCGCTCGCAGGGCCAACTCGCGCACCGCGGTGTCGCCTACTCGGCGCGCCAGTTCTCCGGGTCGAGCCTCGAGCGCTGCCAGGCAACGGCGCGCTTCTTCGGCCATCTCCAGGGCGAAGGCGAAGCGATCGTCGGGATCTTTGCAGATGGCCTTCAGGATCAAGGCCTCAACATCGGGGCTCAACTGAGGCGTCAGGCTGCGAGGCCGGGGAGGCTCTTCCAAGAGTTGACGCTTGAGCACTTCGGCCACCGAGTCTGCCACAAAAGGGTTAAAGCCGGTGACAAGCTCGTAGAGAATGACTCCCACGGCGTAGACGTCGGTGCGGCCGTCCAAAGTGGCGTTGGAGAATTGTTCGGGAGCCATGTAGGCCGGAGTGCCCAGGGCAATGCCCGTTGAAGTGATGCGGGCTCCTTCCTGAAGCAGTGCCACCGAAAAATCGGTGAGCACAACCCTCCCATCTTCGGCCAGCAATACGTTGGCGGGCTTGACGTCTCGATGCACGATGCCCTTGAGATGAGCGTGGTGCAGGGCTTCAAGCAACGGAATGACCAGCGAGAGAGCCTGTTTTTCGGGCAAGATGCTTTTGCCCTCGAGCAACTGCTGCAGGTTCGAACCCTCGACATACTCCATCACCAAAAATTGGTGGTCGCCATCGGAGGCAGCGTTGTAGATCTGGACGATGTTGGGATGGCGTAACGAAGCGGCGATCTTCCCCTCGCGCAGGAAGCGCTGGGCGAACTCGGGAGTGCGGGTGAGCTGGGGAGCCATCAACTTGATGGCCAGCTGGCGATCCAGTGCATCCTGGTAGGCAAGGTAGACAATGCCCATTCCGCCCCGCCCCAACTCGCGGAGAACACGATAGCCGCCGATCGATTCGGGAAGGTCCTGCACCCCGCAAAGATTCCGCACCCACGTCGGGACACTTCTCCTCAGCGGAAAATTGTGGCGAACGCTTTGGGAACGCCTGGCGCCTTACAGTCTTCTCAGCTCATTCAGAAACGGAGAAAACTTGTCCTATGTGTATCTGTCAGTCTGAAATCCCCACCGGGGAGGACACCGCCCAGCGACTGCTGGACTATCTTAACGGCGCCGCAGCCAGCCTGATGATTTCCGTGGGTCATCGAACCCGCCTGTTTGACACCATGGCCGATCTGCCGCCAACAACCAGTGGTGAAATCGCCGAGGCCGCAGGGCTCAATGAACGCTACGTGCGCGAATGGCTGTCCTCGATGGTCACCGCCCGACTGGTGCAGTATTTTCCCGAGAACCGCACCTTTCATCTGGCTCCCTCGGCCGCAGCCCTGCTTACCCGCAGATCCAGCCCCAACAACATGGCCGCAACGGCCCAATTCATTCCCATCCTGGGAGGGGTGGAAAGTGAAATCGTTGAGTGTTTCGCTCGCGGGGGTGGCGTGGATTATGCCAGCTACCAACGTTTTCACCAGGTGATGGCCGAAGAGAGCAGCCAAACCGTCGTTTCCGGTCTGCTCAGTGCCATCATTCCGCTGGTGCCCGGCCTGGAGAAACGGCTGCAATCGGGCATCCAGGTGCTCGACGTGGGCTGTGGTTCGGGAAAAGCTCTACGGACTCTGGCGCAACAATTTCCGGCCAGCCGCTTCGTCGGCTACGACCTCTGCCCCGAGGCGTTGACGGTGGCTCGTCAGGAAGCGGTGGGACTGACGAACCTCAGCTTTGAGGTTGCCGACGCCTCGGCCATGAATGTCCAGGGGCAGTTCGATCTGGTGGTGGCCTTCGATTCGATCCACGACCAGGCCCACCCCGACCGGGTGCTGCGTGGCATTCGTCGAGGTCTGCGAGAAGAAGGGGTCTTCCTCATGCAAGACATCCGCAGCTCCAGCAGACTGGAGAACAACCTCGACCATCCCATGGGCACTTTCCTCTACACCATTTCCTGTCTGCACTGCATGAGTGTGTCTCTGGCCCAAGGCGGCATGGGCCTGGGAGCGGCCTGGGGCGAAGAGCTGGCGATCCAAATGCTCAGGGAAGCAGGCTTTGGTTCGGTTGAGGTGTCGCAGCTCGAACACGATTCCTTGAACAGCTATTATGTCTGTTCCTGAGCCGGCGGTTCGACGCACTCGGCCGCCCAGATCGAGGCAAAGGGTTGCTGCGAGCGGTGAAAGGCCTGGCGAAGTGTTTCTGCGTCGGGGGCCTCGAACTGGCAGATGGAACGACGACCGTCCCGGCTGAGCAACGACCCTTTCCACTCGATGCCGTGCTCGCGCATGCAACTGTCCAGGAAGGGATCGATTTGCATCAACTTGGGAACGTCGATCGGGGGATCATAGTGCGTTTCAACCACGACTAACATAAGCAGGCTCACTTCCCGGGCTGCCCCAGCGCAGCAGCAACCGCTGCATGCGGTCTTGGGCAACCCAACTCAACTCTCCGGAGCGAGCCACTTTTCGCAGCTCCCGAAGCAGCTCCTGGGCCGAGTCCAACTCGCCCAGGAGCCTTCGGCATTCTACCTGCAATGCCAGAGCCAGCACCCGCTCGCTGGTAAAGCCGACCCTTTGGGCGGCCTCAAGGGCCTGCCCAGACAGCTCCAGCGCCAGCTCGGCCCGGCCCTGGCGCAACCACTCCTGAGCCGCGCTTCGAGCCAGGAAGGCCAGCAGACGACAGGCATCCAGTTGGTCGAGTTCGTGGAGAATTTGCTTCAGTTCGCCAGGGGTTCCAGCGGGGCTGCTGGCAAGTTGCACCAGAGCGCGCAAAGCCCTGGCCACCAATCGGTCGCTGCCCTCCCCCACCGTGGCCGCCAGCTCCTCGAGCTCGTCGGCCACGGCGACGACCGCCGAGTAGTCCTCAATCTCCAACAGGAACCGCCCCAGTGCCACCAAACACTGGCCCCTCCACCAGTGTTCTTGACGATGGCGGGCCAGCTGCAAAGCCTGCTCAAAATGCTGTTGGGCTTTGGAATATTGGCCATGATGCTGAGCCAGCAGGCCCCATCCCATTTCCAGGTCGACCAGCTGGAGATGGCTCCTGGCCGATAATTCCTGGGCCTCTTCCAGGTAGGCCTAGGCCCGAGCCAGATCACGCCCGATAGAAGCCAGGCAGTTGCCCGAATGGGCCAGCCAGCGAGCAGCCTCCACGGCCGGGCTGCGCTGAGCGCTGAGAGCGAGTTGCCGGCTGTAATCCTCGACCTTGGCATCCTCTTGCTGGCCGTAGGCCAGGCTGGAGAGGGCCTCGAAGCAAATCGACTCCAAACAGGCGTCGCCCTGGACCTTCTGGAGCAGTTGCTGAAGATCGGCCGACATTTGTCGAGCCCGCTCGGTTGAAGGCACGGTCCAGCCCTCCATCCGATAGAGTTCGAGCAGTAATTGTAAGGACTCGTGGCCCGATGCGATGGACTCTGCCTGCTGTTGGCCCTGACGACAAAATTGCTCGCACTCGTCGAAGGCCAGTACCCGCAGGCTCTTTTCCGCCGCCACCAGGCAGGCCCGAGCAGCTCGCTCGTGATCCTCGGCAAGGCAAGCATGTCGAGCCAGCTCGGCCCAACGCAGCGGCATCCCTTCCAATACTCGCGCCAACTGCATATGTATCAGGCGGCGACGCGGCGGACTCAAGTACTGATAGGCAGCCTCGCGCACCACGTCGTGACGGAAAATGTAGCCTTCCTCGGTGGGAACCAGGAGGCGGGTGGCCTCCAACTCTTCGAGGGCGGGAAGCAGGTCGTGAAGACTGCGTCCCAAACCCAGCTCGAGCAGCTGGGGGTCCACGGCGCGGCCCAAGGCCGCTGCCATCGAAACCACTTCGCGGGCTACCGCACTCAAGCGTTCCAGGCGCTCCTGAACGCAACTTTGCAGGGCCTGACCTCCGGAGTGGGCCAGTTCCAAAGCAAAAAGCGGGTTGCCGCCGCAACGTCCAGGCAAGTCAGCAGGCACCGTTTGCGGACCAGAGTGGCCGCCTGCCCAGCGTACCAGTTCCTCGATGGCACCGTTAGAAAGTGGCTCCAGAACCAGTTCGCGCAGAGTCGAAGCCCGCCGCATCCCACGCAAGAACTCGCGCAGAGCCGTGTGCTGTTCGGCCTCTCCCTGGCGCAGGCTGGCCGCCCAACGAATGCCGCCGCGACCGAGCACTCGGCAGGCATAGTGCAACAAGGACAGAGAGGCTTCGTCGAACCACTGCAGGTCGTCGAGCAGCAGCAGCATCGGCGCCTGACTTTCCAGCCAGTGCACGATCGGGTCCATCAGCAGATCACGAGCGCGATGGGCGGTATCGGGCTGTAGCAAGGAAAGCAACTGGGTTTGGCCTCGCAGGGCATCTAACCAGGGACCGTAAGGCCGACCCTTCTCGGCCTCGTAGCCACGAACCCACAAACAACGGCCCGCCGTAGACTCGAGCTCCTGCAGCAGGCGGGTCTTGCCGATTCCGGGCTCGCCGACCAGAAGCAATAACTGACGGGGATCCCACTGGCGCAACTCGCCCAGTTCACGTTGTCGACCCAAGAGCGGTGGGCAGTTAGAGCCTGGGGGGCGCACTACCAATGCAGGTGGTCCCGTCAGCAAGTCGACAGTGGCCTGCGAAGGTTCAACTTCTAACTCATCGCGGAGACGGCGCTGACACTCGAGAAACGCCTTTTGAGCTCCGGCCCGATCTCCCAAAGCAAGATGCAATCGAATCAGTCCGCGGTGCGACTCTTCCTCGCTGGGGTCGAGAGCCACCAGCCGTCGCGCCGGCTCGAGAGCCTCACGCCAGAGCCCCTGAACCTCCAATTGAGTTCGCTGTTGCTCCAGCAGGCTTCGATAACGGCGAGCCAGCCGTTCGCGCTCGTCGAAAACCCAGTCTTCGTAGTAGCCCGGCAGCAATTCGCCTGAGTAGAGTTCGCTGGCCTGCTCGGGTGCATGCGCCTGTTCAAACTCGGCCACGTCCAGCCAGAACGAACGGCGCGCCAGCCAGCCGATCTGGCGAGCGTCGATAGTGAGGAACTCATCGGCAAAAGGCGCCTCTTGACGCAACTGGTGGAGCTCGCGTCGTAAGTTCGTGCGAGCCTGCTCTTCGCTGGAATCGGGCCAAAAGAGCGAGGCCAGACGCGCCCGGGCGTGGGGTTGCTCGCGAAACAGCAGCAGATAGGCCAGCAACAACTGGGCCTTTCCGGGTCTGGGTTGATGAAGTAGCTCTCCCCCCCAGCGCACCCGGAAGCCCCCCAGCAACCAGATTTTCAACTCCATAGCACGCTCTTCGTCACAGGCTGCCGGATTTCTGCCTGGACAGCGATCGCCGGGCGAACGCTTCGCAAACGCCGGTCGACCTAGACTTTCTCCACTCAAGCAATCGAAGGAGAACCCTTGTGAGCATGAACTCTTCCCTGGCAAGACACATCGGCCTGATCTATGGCCTGTCCAGCTATGCCCTGTTTCTCGTCGTCTTCCTGTACGCCGCAGGCTTTGTCGGCAACATCTGGGTGCCCAAAGGCATCGACTCGCCCCCCGGCCAACCCTTTGTGGTAGCCCTGGCCATCGATCTGGGGCTGTTGGGGCTCTTTGCGTTCCAACATAGCGGCATGGCCCGGCCCGCCTTCAAGCGCTGGCTGGCGGGCTGGCTACCTCGCCCCCTGGAACGCAGCACCTATGTGCTCTTCTCGAGCCTGGCCCTGTTGCTGCTCTTCTGGCTGTGGGAGCCCCTGGGGGGGCAGGTTTGGAAACTGGACTCTTCGGCAGCCCGGTGGGGCATGACAGCGCTGGGTATCGGCGGCTGGTTGCTGGTGCTGGCCTCCACCTTTCTGATCCATCACTTTGATCTCTTTGGGCTACGTCAGGTCGGACTCTACTGGTTGGGCCGAGAGTATACACCGCTGCCCTTTCGCACCCCAAGTCTCTATCGCTACGTTCGTCATCCGCTTTACGTGGGCTGGCTGCTGGCCTTCTGGTGCACGCCCACGATGACGCTCAGCCATCTGTGTTTTGCTGTGGTGACCACAGCCTATATCCTGGCGGCCATCCGTTGGGAAGAGCGCGATCTGATGCAGGTGCATCCAGAATACGCCAGTTATCGCAAGCGGGTGCCGGCTCTGCTGCCGCGCTTTAGAAGGTCGGCTTGAGTTCGGCCCCGACCACCGGCTGATCGGCCGGGACAAATCTGGCGCGATAGCTTTTGAGAAACTTCAGCAGTCGAACCTCCATCGGATGCCGACTGGGGAAGTAGCGGCGCCCACCCACCTCGATCAACCCCTCGCCGCCAGGCGGGGGGTTGATCGCTTGGGCCACAATGCCCAGCCGGAACGCGGCCGATCGCGAGGACGGCTTGGCCACCCAGAACAACGCATCGTGCTCGGGAAAATACCAATCAGAACTGCCCTTCTCCACGGCCAGCCCCTGGGCGCTGGCGAACTCGTCGAGGTAGTCGGCCATCATGGCGAGCTTTTCCTCGGGGCTGCGCTTTACATACATGGGTTTGGAACGCTGCATCGGGCGGGCCGGAGCCCCGCCCACAACCTGCTCGGGCAACACCGAACGCGACACCATGCTGCCGGTCAGCACGATGCTGCGCGCTCCTAAATGCAGACCCGGGGCGATGACATTGTAAGAGCCAACGATCCAGCAGTCATCCTCGACCACCACCGGTTCCGACTTGCACAGGGTACACCCTTCGAGTACGTCGCCCCAATAGGCATGGGTGTACAGGCAGGAATAAGCCCCGATGCCCACGTGGTTACCAATCCACAAGAGCGAGTCGGAATTGAGCACACAGTTCTGCCCCACCCAACAGTTGTGGCCCAGGACCATGGGCTGAGATCCGTTCAGCAGGCCATGATTGTGAATGTTGACGTAATCGCCGCACACCAGGGTGGGCAAGGCCAGACGGCAATCGTTGCCCAACAGGCACTGGTGGCCCATCACCCAACTCTCGGCCAGGCCGCCGCGCAAAGAATGGAGCTGAACCCGGTCGCCGACCTGAGTGCCCGCACCCAGCTGAATGTTTCGGGCGCGCAGCACCACCTGTGAGCCAATGACGACCCCCTCGCCTAACTCGAGCTCGTCGGCCTCGATGACAACCTCGTGGCCAAAGCGAACCGAGGGGTGTATTCGCGAGGACCTGGCCGTGATCTGGAGCGACATCAGAGCCCCGGACAGGTGCGTTCGATTTCTTCCAGCGGCACCAGGCCGCCAACCGCCTTGGCCAGACCGTCCTGAGCCAGGCCGGGCAGGCCGGCGCGAGCCTGCAACCCCCACACTTCAAAGGGCAGCCCCTGAGCCAGCTGGGTACGGGTTTCCAACGTCAGTCGCAGCATTTCGAAGAGGCCGATGCGCCCGCGATAGCCCTGGCGCTGGCAGCTGGGACAGCCCGTACCGCGCCGCAGGTGCCACTGGGAAAAGCCATGTCGCTGCAGCATTTCTTGTTGTTCAGGGGTGGGCTGAACCGCCTGCTGGCAAAAGGAACAGATGCGGCGAACGGTGCGCTGAATGCACCCGCCCAACAGGTTCTGCGACAGTTGGGCCGCCGTGAGACGCCAATCCAGCAGGCGAGAAAACAGAGAGGCAGCATCGTTGACCCGCACCCCTGCCAGCACCAACGCCCCCTCGGCCGCGGCGCGAAAGGCCCCCCTGGCGGTGTCGCTGTCTTCCAACTCGCCCACCAGAAGCACGTCCGGATCTTGGGCCAGCAGCTCGGAAATCGTAGCTGCCGCGCCTCGAGCGGGATCGATCGACACCTGACAACAGCCTTCCAGGGGCATTTCCACAAAGCGTTCGGCGCTGAGCAACTTGCGTTCTGGCCGTGTAAGGTGCTTGAGGGCAGCATAGAGCGTCGTGGTCTTGCCGGCCTCGCGCGGCCCTCCCACGGCCACCACCCCGTAAGGCTGGCCGATCAAGTGCTTGAAGGCCGCAAGGCATTCGCCACTGAGCCCCAGCTGGTCGAGGCCCAGTTGCTGCGGCCAGCTGCGCGTAAAGCGCAGCACCATCTGCTCGCCACCCAGCCCGGAAACGCTGCTGACTTCGAACTCGTGGCTCTGATCGCCACTGCGCAAGCTCAACCGTTGGCCCTCTTGAAGCTGCTCTTTGAGCCTTTTGAGCAGGGACTGGCCCAGCGGAACCCGGGGAACTTCCTCATAGGTGCGCAGCAGGCCGTCCTGACGCAGACGAATACGCAGTTTGTCCAGCTGGCACTCGAGATGAATGGCGCTACTCTTCCACTGCACGGCTTCGTTGACGATTTGTTGGCAGAGCCGGTCGGCCTCGTCCGAGCCTATCCGCGCAGCCGTTGGGGGCGCGGGAGCCGGTTTGGCAGCGGCAGCTGGAACCGGCGCCGGCATCATCACCGTGGCGGCCCCGGCCGTCATCAGCGCGGCCCGGCGATCGAGCCACGACTTCCAGCCCTCCGAGGAAGTCCCGTAGGTGAAATCCAGAGCCAGCTGAACCGACTCGGGGTCGGTGGCCACCAGATGAGCCCGAAACCGCCCTCCGCTGGCCTGCTCCACGGCCGAGGCCAGGCCGGGCAGGGAAGGGTCGACCACGGCGATCTGCAGGGTGCGCTCGTCCAGCCTTCCGATGCAGATGCCCTGAATCTGTCGAGCCAGCGGCTCGGGCAACAAGCGACCGGTCTCACGATCGAGGGGGATCTGTCGCAAATTGATACGGGGAGCCAGCACTTCTCTTGGTTCTAGCCCTTTACCACTTTCCTTCTCCGTTCAGCGCCCGGGCGCTGGCGACTCTGCAGGAGCTTCCGGGCGGGGCGTGGGCGCAACGGGGGCAGACTGGAGTTGCTGCTGCAATTCCCGAAACTTGGGCAGCCAGACCTGTTCGAACTCCCGTCGTTCCTGGGGAGTCAGCTCGACCTCTTTGCGGGGGTCCCAGTCGGAGCGCAGCATCGGTTTGAAGGCATTGTGCATGCGCGGGGAGAGGTGGCGGGTCCAGTCTTCGCACCAGCCCGCCGCGGTCAGCAAGAGACACAGTATGGCGATTCGCATGCCTGCAGCATAGCACAGCCGGACGAGGTTACAAAAATACCCCCCAAAAAGCATTGACACCAGGGGGTCCAGGCCCTACTGTGCTGCTGGGAAGGTTGCCGCGCGTGCGTCGTGTGAAAACGCCCGTCCTATTGCCTCGAAAGGTTTCAGGATGAGTATGATGGCACCCCAATCTTCAAGAGTTTTCGTCTGATCTTCCGGCCCCCCCTCGGGCCCCGACGAACTTCACAGCTTTCGCAACGACTTCCCCCCCTTACCCTGTACTGCCCAGGAACAAAGTTGGTGACCCCAACCCCATCAATAGAAGGAGGACCCCCTTGATGAAACATGCCGCCGAGGTGAAGAGCTTTCTTCGCCATCACTTTCGGCACTTCAATGCAGCCGCTCTGGTCGATGCAGCCGAAGCCTATTCTCAACATCTCCGCCAGGGCGGAAAGATGCTCCTGGCCATGGCCGGTGCGATGAGCACCGCCGAACTCGGCATTTCCCTTGCCGAGATGATTCGCGCCGACAAGATACACGCCATCAGTTGCACCGGAGCCAATCTGGAAGAAGACCTGTTCAATCTGGTGGCCCACGACCACTATCGGCGCATTCCCCAATGGCGACAGCTCACTCCACAGGACGAGCAGGCTCTGCTCGAGCAGCACCTGAATCGCGTAACCGACACCTGCATTCCAGAAGCCGAGGCCATTCGCCGCCTGGAATCTCTGTTGGTGGACGAATGGACCGGTGCGGAAGCACGCGGTGAGCGGCTTTTCCCCCATCAATTTCTCTACCGGCTGCTGCAGAGCGGCAAACTCAAGCCTTTTTACCAAATCGACCCGGCCAACAGCTGGATGCTGGCTGCGGCCGAAAAGAACCTGCCGATTTTTGTACCGGGCTGGGAAGACTCGACCACGGGCAATATTTTCGCCGCCCATTGCATGCGCGGCACGCTGAAATCGCCACAGGTGGTGCGCTCGGGCATCGAATACATGATGGAGCTGGCCCAATGGTATGGACAGCGCCAGGAGAGCTGGGGCTTCTTCCAAATCGGCGGAGGCATTTCCGGCGACTTCCCCATCTGCGTGGTGCCCATGCTGCGCCAGGATCTGGAGCAGGACGTTCCGCTGTGGGGTTATTTCTGCCAGATCAGCGACTCCACCACCAGCTACGGCTCCTATTCGGGAGCCACGCCCAATGAAAAGATCACCTGGGAGAAGCTAGGACCCGAAACCCCCAGCTTCGTCATCGAATCGGACGCCACCATTGTGGCACCTCTGGTATTTGCCTACGTGATGGCCGACCGACCGGTGCGTCCGCTGCGCCCCGCCCGACGCTCGCCTCGAATGCGACCGATGGGCGTTCGCTCAGCTACTCCCGTGGGTTGATTCGTCCAGAGCGAAACACGTTCGGTTGCGCCCCCCTCGCTTGGCCTGGTAGAGAGCCTGATCGGCTTCCTGGATGGCCTGCTCCAGCTGAGCGGTGGGGGGCATTAACGTAAACCCGATACTGGTGGTGATCGTCAGCCTGCGCTCGCCTTCGGACGTTGGCGCCAGGATGGACATCTGGGCCACCGCCTGTCGGATACGCTCGAGGCCAACCCAGGCACCGTCGCGGTCGGCAAAGCGGAGGAACAGGATAAATTCTTCGCCGCCGTAACGGCCCACCAGGTCTTCCAGGCGAATTTGCTGAGAGAGGGTCTGAGCCAGACTGACCAACACCGCATCCCCGGCGGGATGGCCGTAGGTGTCGTTGATGGATTTGAAGTGATCCACGTCGGTCAGAGCCAGACAGGTGGCATAGCCATGGCGTTGAGCGGCTGCCAGTTCTTCGCGCACCCTATCGAGAAAACTGCGCCGGTTCAGCACGCCGGTAAGGGCGTCCAGATTGGCCCCCCGATAGAGGTCCTGAACCACCTGCTGCAACATGCTGTCGACCTCGAGTCGAAGCACCACCTCGGGCCCCAGCGCCAGGGTGTCGCCCACCTTGAGTTGCCCGCTGGTGACGCGTTCGCCGTTGAGAAAAACGCCGTTGGTAGAGTTGAGGTCGGTGAAATGAATCTCACTGTCGCTGAGCACGTCGAGCGTGGCGTGGGCCCGACTGATGCCTCGGCCGGTCACCACCAGATCGGCCTGGTCGGCCGAACGACCCAGCACCAACTTGCCCAGGCGCAGAGGAATGCTCTGGCCGGTTTCCGGCCCCTTCAGGGCCACCAGGCAGGGCATCGGAGGGGCCGTGGGGTTGCCCAAGAAACTGGATAAACGTTCGGTTTGAGCCTCTTCCATGGGGCGACCTTCGGAGTGGACGGGGCATTTCCTCGAACGCGTCGCTGCCTTCGTGTGGTGCTCAGCCAGGCTTGCAACAGTTGCCCAACGTCCAGAGCGCTCGGAGGCAGCCACGCGCCAGGCCAGTCCCGGGCCGCCGTCCGAGTCCGTCCGGTGCCTTCATGCTATCTTTCGGCGATGGGCGGAGCACTTTTCCCAAGGAGAGTTCCGCAACGAAGCCTCGTTGCCCCAGAACTCCCCCGGCAGGCTCAGGCCGAAGGTCGGTTCGTAGGGGAAGGGCTCTTCGGAGGACGGAGCGGGGTGGGCTCGAGTGGCCATATCTGGCTGCGCCCGCCGGCGCAACTCCTGCAGCGCCTGCGCGAAAGAGAGCTGGCCGAGCTGTAGCAAGAAGCTCAGGGCGTCGCCCGCCCGGCCACAGAGATCAGCCCCCTACAACCTCGATGGCGTGGTCTTGCAGCAGGGTCGACGGCGGCTTTCAGATCGTCGAGTTCGCTGCGGTTCAGGGTGGTGGTCATAGGTCTTCCTGCTCAGGAGGTCGTCGCGCTGGCGCTCGGCCACGAAGGCGTAGTTGCGCAATACCGTGGCCACCCGGTCCAGCTCGCCCGCCAGGGAACCTGGGACTTCGGGGCGTTGGCACACCTGGCCCAGCAGCTCCACCAGGCGCTGGCGCGAGGCCGTGAGCCTCATCGCTGCCTCGCCGCGAAGTTCTGCAGCCGCTCCCAGAACACGTCGGCGTGGGCCAGGTGGTCCAGAAAGCGCTGGCTGAGGTCCCGCAGCTCTTCCACCTGGTCGAGCGGCACCTGGCAGCGCTCGAGTTCGTCACAGAGCTGATAGAGGCGGTGAGCGGCCTGGCGCGGGGTGGTTTCTCGGGGGGCTGGGGATGGGCGTCATGGGAGACCTCCCTAAAAAAGGCATATTTGGCGATATCTAAGGCTATAAATACCCTGTTTTCAATCCTGAAGAGTGATGACAGAACCCCAATCTGCTCCTACAATGGAAGCGGAGGGCTTGATGTCGTTCGGAGTATCCTTGGAAGAGATTCGAAAGAAACGCGGTCTTACACAGAGCCAACTGGCGCAACGACTGGAGATCAACCAGTCTCTCATTGCCAAGTGGGAGAGCGGAAAAGTTCAGCCTCGTGCTTCTACTCTTGAACGACTGGCTAACGTGCTTGAGGTCGAAGTGGAAGAGTTGCTCGCTGGTGAGTTTGGCAAGGTGAGTGCGCAGCTACGCTCGGTCGACCCTAAGTTGGTCGAGCTGATGGGGCAAGTTCATCGTCTCACCCCAGCAGACCGAGAGGCTTTACGCAGGGTTCTTGAGGCGATGTTGACTCGAACCAAGATTCAAGAGGCGATGGCAGGATAGGAGGCTTGAATGACAGCCAAGGAGGTGGTCCATCTGTTGATTTCTCAACTCCCTGACGACTGCAGTCTGGAGGAGATTCTCTATCGCATTGAGACTCGCAAGAAGATTGACGAGGGAATCGCCGCTGCGGAACGTGGGGAGGTCTACACCCACGAAGAAGTCTGCGCGATGATGGACCAGTGGGAAAACGAATAGTTTGGACCCGGCCTTCGGTAGAGGACTTGAGGGAACTCCGCCAGTACATCGCCCAAGATTCACCGGAAAACGCCAGCAACTTTATTCGCCGGATCCGTATAGAAGTTGCTCATATCGCTACTCACCCTCAACTGGGCAGAGTCGTTCCCGAATCTGAAGACCCCCAAATTCGAGAAATCTTCGTAGCCAACTACCGCGTGATCTACAGAGCGGCCAGTCGTGTTGAGATTCTCCGAGTTCAGCGCATGAGCCGGCAACTTTCTACGCAAGACCTGGACGAGCCGCCACCCTTTTGATTTGCCGCTGGGCTTGCCCAGCGGCAACAGCGCCCGCCGGGGCGCCAATACCGCTAATCTTCCGCCAGGCGCTCCATGGCCTGGGCCCGTTCCAATGGGGTGGTGTGGGTGTAGACCTGAGTGGTAGTCACCCGCCGGTGCCCCAGCACCGCCTGCACCACCGGCAGGCTGACCCGCGATACTAGCCGCGAAGCCGCTGTGTGGCGGAAGGTGTGCGGCGAGCAACGCACGTCCAGGTCGGCCCGCTCCCGGTAGCGTTGCACCAGAGCCCGCAGCGAGCGCGTCGGCAGGCGTTTGTGGCAGCGGGTCTGCAGCAGCGGCGATTCCCCCGCCACCGAGAACCCCCGGCGCCGGTTGAAGTCCACCAGGTCGAGAACGCACTGGCGCGCCCGGGCATTGAGCGGCACACAGCGCCGGCGGTTGCCCTTGCCCACGACCTCCACCCACTGGCGGGGGAAACCGTCCCAGGTGAGCACGTCCTGGACGTTGAGGGAACACAGCTCGCACGAGCGCAACCCGGTGTGCAGGGCCAGCAGGATGAGGGCGCGGTCACGAGCGCCGAAGGGCTCGCGGTCGCTGATCACCGAGAGCAGCTGCTGCTCTTCGGAAGCCAGCAAAATACGCATGAGAAAAACCTCCTTGGGAAAAAAGCGACGAACGGGAGCCGCCGAGCCCGCCCGTCAGGGCGGCCGAGAACGAAGTGGGCCTTGCACGTGGCCTGCTATCTTCCGGCGATGGGCGGGGCTGGGGGCGGGCGAGCGTCCGATCCGGAGCGCTTTTCCCAAGGCGTCGTTGCTTTCGTGTAGGGGCTCAGGCCGTTGCCCGGCTATGTTTCGGCCCCCGACGGAACGGAGTTCCGGCGGGGGCCGAAGGTCGTCTTGATGATGCGCCAGACCCCTAAAGGTCTATCGCCTGTGGCCTATGTCTGTTCCGGTTTGGCCCCGCCCGAAGGGCCGCCGAAGGCGGCTTTCGGCGCGAAAGCGTGGGGCCAAACCGGGGATCGTCTTCCGTTCTGTAAACGGTCTAATTCGCACCCCTCTGGTATCTTTCCAGAGACCTAACGAACAAGTTCTTGATTTCTTCTTCAAGCTGCTGTTGGGTGAGGGGAAGATTCGTCATGGCGACTACCGCTCGCTGTGCGACTTCCGAATCAGGGTAACCTTTAAAAGCACTCAGGATTTCAAGTAAATGACGTCGGTTACTCCGTTCCGTTAGCGCCCCGATGATCGTCACCACATTCAGTGCCGCCGTTCTATTCTCTAGGATTGCTCGCTTCTCGCTGACCAACCAGGTTTCGACCATACGCTCTAAAAGACCAGCTGCTTCCTCTGATATTTCTCTCGGGGCCTCCAGGAGGGCCAATCTCAAATCGACGGAGAGCCATTCACGTTCCGATAGGGCTTGAAAATTCAGCCAAAAGTCGTGCTGAGCCATATCCACCTCCTAGAGCATCCTAATGGTATAGGATGGACAGGGCTCGGATGGATCTCGAAACCTCGCCACAAAGGCACCACTGGGGCATTTGTAGACGCACACTCGACGCCAACCAGACGGTAAACAGCCCTGCCGCTTACTGTCATTTACGTTGTCGCTGGTGGCGCCACTCATTTGTAGATCGCTGCAGATTTCGTAACCACCGCTACCCCCCCTGGGAACTTTGGAGGCAGAGGAGGCGGCAACTGCGAACCGGGGAGGCTGTCTGGAGCTGGCGAAGGCCCCGGCGATGGTTTTGGCTCATCATCTGCAGGGCCAAAGTTCTCCCACCACGGCGGAATCGCCAAAAGAATGCCGTCCCCAACCTTCATCACTCCCCGGCCAATCATCGCCGCCCCAACGACATCTCCAGGACCTGGCACTGGGCCCTCAGCCTGTGTGAATGCCGCACCGGTAGCGATGTCCTGTAGTCCCTTCCGAATCAAGTTGCCTCCACGAGAAGGCGACTTGGGTGAAGTTGGAACAGTCGCCTTCCGTCAACATCCACGAAGACCGTAGGCGAGCCATCCGCATACTCGTAGCGATTCTGGGTGTGCAGTTGGTCCCTCGAGATGAACCTCTGCAAGGTGCTGTCATACGAGCGTTGCCGCATGTACGCTAGCCCCGTGTCAGCATCCGTCCTCACGCCCAGGGCACCGACGAAGGAGTAGGGCATCCCACCGGGCACGTTGTCGAAGCCGCCCGGCAGGGTCTCGCCCCAAGCGCCGTAATCGCGCCGGAACACCACTTCGCCGTCGCGTCGGAAGCACGACTGCTGGCCTTCGCGAGTGAGGTCGCGGATGCAGTCCCAGCCGTCCCGGAGGAAGGTGGTGGTTACGCCCCCGGAGGTGCGCGTCGACATGCGTCCGGCCATATTTCAAAGATTCACGTCTACGCGGTCGGGGCCCTGCGCCTATGCGGCGCGAGCCCGATGGGAGTTGTCCTGATCGCCGGGCCAGCCGAGGAACCAGTCGAGCCATTCGGCCACTTCCAGCCGGGATTGCTGGCTGAGGTTGCGGCCCTGGCGGTCGCGGAAGGTGAGGTCGTGGGGTGCGGTGCCTTCGATACGCAGGTGGCCGTTGTGGAGGTTGCGATGGCAGCTGGCGCAGAGGGTGATGAGGTTGTCGGGGGTGGTGGTGCCGTTCTGGCAATAGTAGGTCAGGTGGTGGACGTGCAGGTAGAGCTGGTTGGGGCAGCCGGGGCACTGGCAGCGGTAGCCGTCGCGTCTGAGAATGTGGATTCGTTGCTTGGGGGTCAGGTGGCGGGCGGCTTCGAGGGCGGCGGTGTCGAGGGGTCTTCTGGAGAGGTATTC
>CAZYPN010000036.1:0-72522 GCA_964649085.1 uncultured Burkholderiales bacterium
TCCTATGACCAATCTCTCTGTGGCCCTCTGTGTGCTCTGTGGTTAACCTAAATGTCAACAGGCCCTGGTTGATGACCATTGATGGCGCAGCGCGACCGAGGCTAGCTCGAAGCCTTCTTCTTGCCAGCCGCCGACGGCTTACGTGCGGGATTTTTGGGGGCTGGGGCCTGGGACGATGCCTGAGCCTGAGCCGGAGTCGGGGTGGCCTGGGCCTGCCTGGCTATCAGGCTGTGCTCCACCACGCGCTGCAGCCCTTCGCTCATGGCTCCCATCAGGCGGGTCATCTGGTCGAGACGGTCATCCATCTCGGCCATGCGCATCTCTACGGCCATCAGCTGCTTGGAGAGTCGGGCGATGTCGCTGCGCTTGGGAAACTCCATCGCGTCCATAAACTGACCCGTGTTGTTACGCATCTGCTTCTGCCAGGCCAGGGCCCAGTCGAGATAAGCATTGGAGGCGGCTGCAAAGGCGTCGGAATGAACCATTTGCTTGGTAACCTGACTCCATCCGTCCATCATCAGGTCCTGCCACTGGCGAGTCATCGACTCGAGATCAAATTGTGGGGCGGCTCCATTCTCAGACATTATTCCTCCTATGATTTCACATTCTCGACCGGGTCAGAAGATCGGGCCAGCCAGGCTGAAGCCTGGGGCCAGACCTTCTGCAATGAACCTCGACTCACCGAAAGTCCGATATGGCCGCAGTTGGCCAGCAAGGCCGTGGCATTGGGGAAGGGACCATTTTCGACGCCGGTGGTCTCGGGCGGTACCAGGTGGTCGGACTTGCCCGCCATCAACAGCACCGGGCAGGTGATGCTGCTCAAGTCGACCCGACGGCCTCCGATTTCAAGGCGGCCCTCGATCAGGCGATTTTCCTTGAAGCAGGCCTTACAAAACTCGGCATAGACCGCACCAGGCATGGACACATTATCGTTGACCCACTGTTCCATAGCCAGGTGATTCTCAAGAAACTCTTCGTCGTCCAGATTGTCATAAAGATGCTGCAGGCGCTTGGGCTTGGAGTCGGCGATCAGCAAAGAATAACCATCGAAGGACCAGGCCGGAGCCATGGCCCAGGCTTCCACGATCTTGCGCGTATCGAAACGCTCGGGATGGGTTCCCCACTGATACAGCAGCTGGTCGCTGCGAAAATGCAGCGGCGTGCCCAACAAGGTCAGCGTGCGGATCCGCTGCGGATGCAGAGCGGCATACATCGCTGCCAGACAGCCGCCCATGCAATATCCCAGCAGGTGCAACTGCTCGACCCCGGCCACCTCGCACACCTTGCGAACTGCCGTGCGAATAAGCAGGTTCACGTAGTCGTTCAAATCGTTGTGCTGGTCGAGCGGGTCGGGACGACCCCAGTCGATCAGGAAAACGTCGTAGCCCTCATTGACGAGGAACTCAATGACACTGCGCCCTGGCTGCAAGTCGAGTACCGAGGGCCGATTGACCAATGAATAAACCAGCAAGATCGGGGTGCGGTAGCGGGCTGGCTGACTGCGCTGGTAGCGATACACGCGAAAAATGTCGCGTTCGTAGACCACTTCACGAGGGGACAGTCCAATTTCCACCTGAATGCCGCCCGAGACCACCTTGTTGAACAAGGCCAGTCTTTTGGGGGTGTGCTTCACTGCTTTCTTCTGCATGCTACTCCTCGAACGGGCCGATGCCCTGTGCTCAGGTTGTAGAAGCGCCCCGTTGCAACCCGGTTGCCTATCCGAGGGCCTGGGCGTAGAGTTCTTCGGTAACCTCGCTGGGTTCTACTCCCAGATCTTCCTCTAAAGCCTGGCGACACTGATCATAGACCCGAGCCGCCTGAGCCGGCCGACCCTGCTCGAGGTGCACCTGCATCAGCAACTGGTAGCCCTGCTCCCAACAGCGGTCGCGTTGCAGCATCAGATGAGCCACCTGGGAAACAGACTCCCATTGACGGCGCTGCAGATGGAAATCGGCCACCCGTCCACAGGCCTCGAAATATTGCTGTTTCCACCGTTCTCGCGGGGCAGCAGCCCAATCGGCATAGGGAAACTCCTGGAGATAGTCTCCACGAACCAGGTCCAGAGCCTTTTGATACAGGCTTAGCGACTCTTCCGGGTCGCTCGCCTGCTGTGCCAGGCCCAGGAAGTGTTCGAAATCGGCAAGGTCCAGGCTCCAGTTCTCGGCCCAGGGCAACCCGTAATGGTCGTCGCGTCGAACCACGTAACGAGCCGGTGCATTATGGGGACGCTCGGGGTCTAACACCTCGAAGAGCGCGTGCAGCAGCACCCTCAGGTCGCGGGCTGCGGCCTGCGGGCTGCTCTCGGGAAAGAGCTGGTCCCAGAGCCGCTCCTTGGCCACCAGGCCCCCGCGCAGACTCAGCAGAATGCCCAGCAGTTCCCGCGCCTTTTTACGCTTCCATTGAGAGTGAGGCACCTCCTCACCCTTGCGGAATACCTGCAAGGGGCCCAGCACACAGATGCGCAAAGCCGGAGCAACCTCGGTGGTAGCTTTTGCGGCTGGCGCAGTGTAACGATGTCGAGGGCCAAAGAGCGTGGCTCGCTCCATCACAAACCCGAAGCCGCGCTCGGAGGCCTGGGGCCCCACAGCGTCGGGGTCGAGCCAGTATTCGGCCAGAAAGACCCCGAAACGGTCCTGAACCTGATGAAACTGTTGCAAACTGGCCTGCAGCAGCTCGCGCCAGCCAGGGTGCAGGCCCGTGCGGGCAGCAATGCCGGAGGTCAGCTGCAACCAGGCACTCATCCAGACGTCACCGGCCTCGCGCGTGATCGATAGGGCTTCCAACGAGGCGTCATAGCTGCGGGCCCAGTCTCCCTGGTGGGCGCAAAACAGAGCCTCGCCCATCAAGGCCTCGGCTCGCAAGCGAGGCGTGCCCATGGTTTCGGTGAGTTGTCGAGCCCGCAGGTAGCAGTGGCGAATTTCCTGCGGGTCGCTGCCCGACTTTAACTGCAGAGCGTGCCCCAGGCGCATCCAGGCCACACTCTCGGCGAAAGCCTCCTGGGCAGCCTGCGCCTGACGCAGCGAGGCTCGGGACAGGAATTCGGCGCTGGTGGCATCGCCCTGAAGGGCAGCCAGATAGGCCAGCAGCAAGCCCTCGTTGCGATGGCCTTCTCCCCCACCGTCGGCCTCCTGGAGCAACCTGGCCCGAGCCTGATCGAGCTCGCCCGAGCGCAGCAGCAATCGCACTTCCAATCGATCGCGGGCCCCACCCTCGGGCAGGGCCAGTTGCCGATAGCGCCTGGCCTGACGATGAGCCCCTTGATTCAAGCTGTTCTCGGCCAACAACAGCAGCACCTGATTCTTCTGCTCGCGACTGAGATCGGGATAGGCCTGCCGCAACAGGGCCTTGGCTCCGCTGGGCTGGAGGGTGTCGACGAGCACTTTGCCAGCACCCAACAGCGCCTGGGCTCGCAACGACGACTCACTGCAGATCCGTGAGACCTTCAGGAACTCCTCCAGGGCCTTTTCAAAGCGATGGCCGCTGGCCAGAGCCTGGGCATAGTAGAGCCCCAACGAGGCATCGCGCTGGCCCTCGGGCAACTGCTCGAGATACTGCTGCAGGCGCAGGAACGCCCCCTGTTGCAGCAGGAGAGGCGCCCAGTGGTGCAGCAAACTGGCGGCCTCCTGATGGGCTCCTGCCTCGAACAGGTGCCAGAGTGCTTCGTCGTATTCCCCCAACGAGAGTGCCACCGGAGCCGCAGCCTGATGACTGGACTGAGCCCCCTCGCCAGTGGTGCGCAACTGCCTGAGCAAAAAGCTTCGAGCCAGCGGATGGAAGCGATACTCCTTAGGGCCGTAGGGCTGCAGGAACACCCCCTGGGCCAGAGCCTCCTGCAGCAGGCCAGCCCAATCCAAATGGGGGCACAGCGAGGCCACCTGTGAGGAGGCCACATACTCAAAGACGCTGGTGCGAACCAGCAGCTCCTGAAGCTCGGGAGAAAGCGAGCGCCAGACTTGCTCGAGCAGGGCCTCTGCCTGAGCTGCGCCTCGACCCGACCGGCGCAGCGAATCGACAGCCATGGGCCAACCGGCGGTAGCCTCAAAAACCTCCGGCCCCAGCCCGAGGGCCTCCAGTTCGGCGGCCTGAAAACGAAGGTCCTCCGGCCCAACCTCCAGCACCCAGCCACGGCTTCTCCAACCCGCCAGGAACTCCAACTCGGGTACCTGACGAGCCAGCAACACCCAGCCCATCTCGGGGGGAGAGAACTGGATCAGATACTCAAGTACGTGCAGTGCTTCGCCCTGGAGGTGATGGAGATCGTCGATCACCAGGCAGCCGCCCTGGCTCTCCCAAAGGCTACCCAGATGATCGGCGGCAGCTCGCCAGCGATCGGGCAAGAATCCCGCACTCAAAAGCCGATCCAGAGCTTCGGTGGGAGTATCAGGAAAGGCCCGAAGCCAGGCTGCCCTCAGGTAGACCAGAAATTGGTGGGCATCGTCTTCGCGATGTCCCAGCGTAAGCCAGGCCGGCGGCGGGTTCTGCAGTCGAGCCCAGCGTGCCACCCACTGGGTTTTGCCAAAGCCCGGCCCGGCCACCACCAGTGCCAGGCGAACTTCGGCCCGCAGGAAATCTTGAAAGTTTCGTTTGCGCTCGAGCGCATCGAGGGCCAGGGGAAGTTGCACCCGCGAGGCCATGACCGGAAAATTCATGAGCCACCCCTTCGCGAAGGATGCCGGGTTCCTTGGCGAAAGCTTCACGGTGAACGATACCACGGAACGCGACCTGGCCAGCGGTGGGCTACCCGCTTTCCTGATCTATCCCACCCTGATCCTCACCACCAGTCTGGCCAGCGACATGTGGTCGGCCCACGCCGCACCCATGCTGGGCCTGTTGCTCGCCAGCGTGGTTGTGGGGGGGTGGCGCTGGCGACTGGGAAAACGCCTGCTCGATTGTGCGCCTGACGAACTTGCCACCTGGCACCGGCGCTATGCCCATTCGGTGCTGCTGGTGGCTTTGAACTGGACGCTGTATTCCTCGTTCGTAGTGTTGCTTCACGGCCGCCAGTGGCCCGGCCTGTTGGCCAGCATGACCACTGTGGGCATTGTGGCCGGGTCGACCGCCACGCTTACGGCCGACTTCCAGCTGATGCGCAACTATATAGCCCTCATGGTGATGCCTACGGTGCTGGCCATGGTAGCCCAGGGGCAAAGTGAGGCCCTGTTTGCGGCCGTTATCCTCAGCGTTTTCGCACTCTTTATGGCCAATACCGGAGGGCGAAGCCATGCTCGATATCGCACCCTGCAACGGGCCATCGCCCAGCTCAACGAAGCCAAAGAGCGTCAAACCGAACTGCTGGAGCAGGAGAAAGTGCAGCGTCAGTTGCTGTTCGAGCAAAACCAGGCGCTGTCTCAAGCCCGCGCCGCGGCCGAGCAGGCCAGCGAGTCCAAAAGCGTCTTTCTAGCCACCATGAGTCATGAAATTCGTACTCCCATGAACGCGATTTGCGGCCTGACCCAACTGCTGCTCGACACCGAACTCGACGAGCAGCAAGAGAAGTGGCTGCTGGCCCTCAAGGACTCTGGCGATTCCCTGCTCAGCCTGATTTCAGATATTCTCGATCTCTCCAAAATCGAAGCTCGCCAGATGAAAGTCGATCCCAGCGTTTTTCATTTCCGCGACTTCATCGAAGAAATCCGCCGACTCATGGGGCCCGGCGCCGAGGTCAAGGGGCTGCGCTTTGAAGTTGACGTCGATTCGGCCATGCCCGACGGCGTGCTCTGCGATCGCCTGCGGCTGCGCCAGGTGTTGCTGAACCTGATCGGCAACGCCATAAAATTCAGCTCGCAGGGCACGGTTACTTTAAGAGTACGCAGGCTGGGCAACGAGAAGGCCATGGAACTGGCGGTGATCGACGAAGGCATTGGCATCGAGGCCAGGCACTTCGAGCGAATGTTTCAGCCCTTCTCGCAGGGCGATACGCGAACCACCCGAGTACACGGAGGTACAGGGCTGGGCCTGGCTATCTCTCGAGAGCTTTGCCACTTGTTGGGAGGGCAGCTCTGGCTGTGCTCCCAGGGTCGCTGCGCGGGCGATGTGCCCACGGGCTGGACCATGCCCGACCACCCCCGGGGCAGCCAGTTCTGGGTTCGCCTGCCACTGATCGCGGCCACTCCTCCGGCACGAAAACAGACCCGCATCGTACGGGGGCAGATACCGCCCCTGAACATCCTGGTGGCCGAAGACAACAAGGTCAATCAGTTGGTGATTCGCGAAACGCTGAAGCGCATGGGCCACCAGGTCCACATCGTTACCTCGGGTATTCAAGCCGTGGAACAGGCCCTGCAGTCGAACTACGATCTCATCCTGATGGACTTGCAAATGCCAGAAATGGACGGCCTCGAGGCCACCCGGCGCATGCGCGAGGCCCTGGGCGACGCCCCCTACATCGTAGCCCTGACGGCCAATGCCTTCACCGAGGACCGCGAGCGTTGTTTGCAGGCGGGAATGAATGACTACCTGAGCAAACCCGTGCGCCAGGAAGAGCTCGAGGTAGCCATCCTCAAGTCACATCGACGCGGAGCTACTGCGGGGGCGGTGGAGGAGTCTCACCCAGACTGCGGCGATTGAAGTATTGCAGACCCCGATAGCTGTAAGAAACGATGTCGCCCGCAAAACCCGCGGCCAGCAGCGTGTCGGCATAGGGAGCCAGCGGAGGGAACACCATCGGCGCTACAGCGCCCACCAGGCCGGCGATGTCGGTGGCCACGTGCAGGGTGTCTAGCGAACGGTCCATCCAGGTAGAATTGGGGTTGGTCCAGGTTTTGTAGCAACGGGTTCCGTCCAGAGCCAGCGAGGCTCCTCGGGCCAGCGGAATAAACGCCTTGTCGGCGATTTCCTGAAGCTGGGTAGGAATGCCGCTGTAGACCTGGGTCTTCACCACCGTGGCCGCGTTGCGCAGCATGAAGGCCGGATCGTTGTCGACCACCGTGGCCACTTCTTCGGTGATGGTGCGCACACCGGCGCGGAAGCCGCGAATGACCCGCTCGGTTGTGGTCGGCCCTTCGCTCTTGATGGTCACCACCGGCTTGCCGTCGACCTCGATGCTCACTTTGTCGCCACGACCCACGCGGCGCAGAGCTTCCTTGGTAAACTCGGGGCTGGTGATCAGGCTTTCCAGCAGCTGGTCCTTGAGCTTGTCCTCTTCACTGGGTCCGCCCGGGTTTTGGGGGGCCTCACCTTTGGGCTGAATTCCTCGCTGGGGAGGGGTTGGGGGCAAGGTTGTGATCTTCATCGCTTTGTCTCCTGTGCAGGCATTCTATGTGTGTGTTTCTGGGCGGTGTTGTCTGAGGTGTTAACGGTTCGTCGAGCAATCTCGCTGCTCGACGAGCTGCAGGGTGCCATCGGCCCCCATCTGGAAGTTGATAAACGAGTCGCAGGGCTTCACCAGGTCGTCGACATCGCTCAGCTGGTTCAGCTCCACCTCGACGGCTTCGGTGCGCACCACGCCATCGGGCTGGCGACTGACCACCACGGTTTGCTCGGCCTCGAGCCTGCGGGCGGCCTCAAAGGGCGACAGCGTTGGACGACCCGGGCGGGCGCCTGGACGCTGCAGCAGCGTCAATTCCTGCTGCTCAAAGATGTGCTTCTTCAGCTGCTGGGCCGCACGCTCGGTGGGGTTCTGGGCCTCGGCGCCCGTGAAGTAACGAGCGTAGGATTCCAGGTCCTCAGTTCCCGTTAGATAGGCTTCACGACGCACCTCGATGGGCTCGCTGGTTCGGAACGGACCGCTCACCGAGGTGACCTCGGCCAGCAACACTCGATTGCCCTCGGCCAGCTCGCGGGCCGCATCCTGGTTCGAGATCGGTCGTCCGCCACCGAAAGGCGAGGGCAACAGGAACTCGAGCTGGATGCCCTGTTTGGCACTCGACTCCTCCAGCAATTGCATCGTGTCGCTCAACTGCTCGGGCTGCGTCGCCAACTGCACCTGAGCCATACCGGCGGCGCTTCCAGCCAGGGCCACTCCGGCCAGAGCCACCATCAACCAGCGGGGCGGTCCCGAACTTTCGCTCTGACGAAAGCTGGCTTCCTCTTGAGGCACGGGGGGTTGGGGCGCTGGTTGCCCCGGCGAACCGGCAGATACCGGGCTGCGGCGCTGTAGCGGCGTGGTGTTGGACAATGTGGAAATCATAGAAAGCTCCCCCGGGGCTCCATATTTTGTCTGAGCCCGATGGCTACCTTATCCGGCGAGGCGAGCGGAGTCGTGTCGGATTCGTTTCCATCTCGTCAGGCTGGCCGCGCCGAGGACCGAACCACCAGGGGGGCGAACCGCTGGCGATGAGAACCTTGCTCGCAGCACTCTTCCTGGGTAGCGCACTGGCTGCTGCCGCACCCACTCCGGTGGAACAGGACCGCTATCGCTTTCCCTCAACCGTGGCCCAGCACGGCATGGTGGTTTCGGCCGAACCCCTGGCTTCCCAGGCCGGAGTCCTGGTGCTGAAAAGCGGGGGCAATGCGGTGGACGCCGCCGTGGTGGTGGCTCTGGCGCTGGCGGTTACGCTGCCCCGGGCCGGAAACCTGGGCGGGGGCGGCTTTATGCTGATTCGCAGCCCACAGGGCCAGGTGTATTCGCTGGACTTTCGCGAGTGTGCACCGGCCGCGGCCAGCGAGACCATGTTGCAAAACTCGGCCGGTGACCGAGACGTGGACAAAGCCACCATCGGCGGCCTTTGCGTGGGGGTGCCCGGCACCGTGGCCGGCTTGGAAATGGCCCTGCAGCGCTTCGGAACCCTGGCCTGGAAAGATGCCGTGGAACCAGCCCGTCAGCTGGCATCCGAGGGTTTCCTCGTGCCGGCCTGGCTGACCCTGGAAATCGAGCGAATTCGCCCCAATCTGGAGCGCTTTCCCGACAGCCGCAAAGTGTTTCTGCCCGAAGGCCAACCCCTGCAACCCGGCAGCCTTTGGAAACAGCCCGATCTGGCCCGTACCCTGGGCCTGATCCAACAGCGCGGCAGCGCTGGATTCTACCAGGGCCAGGTGGCCCAAAGGCTGGTCCAATCCATCCAACGCCACGGTGGCATCATGTCCCTGCAGGACCTGCGCGACTACAAACCCCGCTGGCGACCCACCGTAAGCGGTAGCTATCGAGGCTATCAGGTCGATTCCATGGCCCCGCCCTCTTCCGGCGGCGTTCACCTCATCCAGGCACTCAACGTGCTCGAAGGCTATGAGCTCAAGGCGTCGGGGCACAACTCGGCGTTGACGCTGCACCGCCTGATCGAAACCCTGCGCCAGTGTTATGCTGACCGCAGCCAGTGGTTGGGCGACCCCGACTTCACCAAAATTCCTTTGCAGTGGCTGACCTCCAAGGACTATGCCCGAAACATTCGGGCCCAGATTCCCGAACGTCAGGCCCGCAACAGCACCGTGGTTCAGCCGGGAACTCCGGCCGCCGGCGAAAGCCCCCAGACCACTCACTTTTGCGTGGTCGACTCGAAAGGCTGGGCGGTGTCGCTGACCTATACCCTCAACTTCTCCTACGGTTCTTTTCTGGTAGCCGAAGGTACCGGAGTGCTGCTCAACAATGAGATGGACGACTTTTCAGCGGCCCCCGGCAAACCCAATGCCTTTGGCCTGATCGGCGGAGCAGCCAATGCCATCGCCCCGCGGAAAAGGCCGCTCTCGTCGATGACGCCGACCATCGTTCAGAAGGACGGCCAGCTGGTAGCAGCCCTGGGTTCTCCGGGCGGCAGTCGCATCATTACGGTCGTGCTTCAGGTGCTGCTCAACCTGATCGACTTCGACCTGAACGCCCAGTCGGCCGTGGCCGAGAGCAGACTGCATCATCAGTGGTTGCCCGACCAGGTCGACCTGGAGCAGGGGTTCAGCCCCGATACTCGGGCCTTGCTCGAGAGCTGGGGACACCGAGTGGTGGCAGCCGAATCGCTCGGCCACGCCATGGTGATCGTGCGCCGCCCCGACGGCATGCTGGAAGGCGGCGCCGACCCCCGCCGCACGGGCGGTAGCGCGCTGGGCTACTAGACCGGGGGCGGGGCGACTTCGAAGGTGGCCAGCACGGCCCGATGGTCGGATGGCCAGGGGGTCATCACCACATCGGCAAAATCGGCACTTTCGCCCAGGATCTGCGCCGACTTCAACTGCAGTTCGGGGCCCCGATACATCACGAAATCGATGCGATCATGATGGTCTGACGGGTCGTCGGGCTTGGTATCGGGAGTCCAGGTATTGCCGGGATGAGTCATTTCATCAGGGTAGATCTCCCGGTAACTATCCTTGTAGCCGGCCTGTTGAAACTGACGGGAGGCCGGCCAATCGACCTTGATAGGGTGGCGACCCGCCTCGGCGGCCCGGGGGGTCCAATCCAGGTAGGAAGGCTCGTTAAAGTCGCCTACGGAGATGCTGGGCAGGCCGGTGGCCTGCGACTCCCGGATCATCGTGCGCACTTCATCGCCCCGGGTCTTGTCTGCCGAAGCGATGGCCTCTTCCTCGGTATTCAGGTAAGGCCCACCGCCGCTGGGCAGGTGGCACAGTTGATGCGACTGGAAGGGAAACGAGGTGAGATGAGCATTGGCAAAGGCCACTTTTGCTCCGTTGTCGAGCGAAACCGTGACCGCATAACGCTTGGGGCTGACCGACTCGATCGGAAAGCGGCTCAACAGAGCCGTGCGCTTATCCTGCTGGACCCAGTGCATTCCCAGCTTCTTGGCCAGAACCCGGGTATTGCGCACCGACTCTTGCAGTCCGACCAGGTCGGCTCCGCTGTTGCGGATGACGTCGGCAACGGCATCCACCCCGTTCTGACAGTCGAACATCGTGTTCAGACTCAACACCTTCAACACCGCCGAGGCTGCCCCAGGGGTGGCCGCCGAGGCGGCCTGCAAGGCCGAGGCCAACCCTTGCGACTGCAGGGCCGGCGAGGGTGTGGACGCGGGCGAACCTTGCAGACAAACGGCATCGCACGACGGCGGCTCGGCAGCAGCCTCCAGCGCGGGTGGGGCCGCGCTGGCAAGGGTCTTGGGAAAGGTGGGGAGGGGTCGGTTGTGCAGACTCTGAATCATCGCGCCCAGCATAGCCGACCCCTCCCCCCGGATTGTTTTCAACTGATGAACAGTTGGTTCAGTCCGCGAGAGTGCCCTGAAGACAGAAACTGTCTCCGGGGTGGTAACGGTCGAGCCGACAGAAAACCACTTGCGCGTGATGGCCCTGACGCTCGCTCACGCGAAGGTGGTCGACCCGCGCTGGCCGGGTTACCACGGTGATGGTCTCGCAGGCATCGAGATGTCCGGCGAGATCAAATCTCTGATAGCGAATCTCCGCCTGTCCCTCGGCAAAGTCGCCCTGATAACGGGCCTCCACCACCTCGAGGTGGGGGTAGTGCTCGTCTTCTCGGCTGTCGTTGCGCAGCAGAACGTGCCCCTCGCGAGGGTCGAGGTCCATCTCCTCGGAGCACGGGCCGTTGAGATTGTCTACGGCCATCATGCGCTGCATTACGCTCGACAGATGTTCGAGTTGCTGCTGAGCCAGCTCAGCCCGAAGGGGAATTTTGCGCCGTCGGGCCAGCTGAGGGGGTAGCTCTAGATTTGTCTGTGACATCCAGCACCTCCACAGCAGTAAGAACGTCCTGGCCAGTCCCGAAGTTCCCCTCGTGGAAGAAGTGGCCCAGCAGCACCGTAGCGTAAGCACCCGGTGGCAGGTCGAAAGCGACCTCCAGTTCACCTCGACCCAACGGTCGCAGCTGCAGTTGAGGCAAGGGCAGACGCAACACACGCCGGCTGCCCGGGGCGCGAAAGGGGCGAAACGACTCCGAGTTCAACCCCAGTTCTTGCAACAGTCGCTGCTCCTCGAGGGTGGGTTCTTGTAGCTTGTAGCCCCAGATGGGACCCAACGGCGCCAGTGCAAAGGCGGCCAGCGCCCTTTGCTCCTCGGGAGTACCCGCGGCACGAAAGTCTCCACGCTGGTCACTTCGACACCAGTCGCCCGGGCGCGCCACCAGAAAGCGCCCCTGCTCGATTCGTCGTTGCAGAAAGCCGTTGAACAGATCGGAGACCAGCGAGTTGAGCTCGAAGTTGTGGGGCCAGCGACGGCGTTGCTTCTTGGGCGGAGGTGTGCGCAACATTTCCAGGGCGACCTCACGGTAATGCGGCTGCTGGCCAAAGCGCTGAATACCATAGTAGTTGGCCCATCCCAGGGGGAGCTGACGGGCCCACAGCGTTCGAAACTGCTCGGCGGAGAGGCTGCAGTCTTGCAATCGCAGTTGGAAGCGGTTTCCCCTCAACTGGCCGGGGCGCAACGGCTCTTCGACAAACCCCCGGGGTTCCCAGTCGAGCACTTCGGCCAGGTTGGGACGCGCCGCGGCACACGAGGCGGGCAAAGAGATCCACTGGCGAGTCAGGGCGCAGCGGTCTTTGAAGCCGGCCGCGCTGACCTGGCCTCGGGGGATGCCGGCCTGATCGGCCACGGCCCTCAATAGCGCGGGGGTAGAAAGGTCCCTTTTGGTAACCTCGACCAATGCATAAGCCCCGCTGGACAGCGGGGACAACAGCGGGATCTCCTCCACGCAAAAATCCTCTGGCACAGCCTTCCAGCGAGCCACGCCCAACCAACCCTCGGGGAACGCTCTGGGAAACTTCATCCGATCCGGCCTTCCTCAGCCTCTGCCGGGGAACCTGGGGCTTGAGAGCGAAGCCGCCTGCCCATGGATGACCCGCTGGAAGGATTGACCGAGCAGCAACTCGAGGCCGTGACCCACGCTGGCGGTCCGCTGCTGATTGTGGCCGGGGCCGGTACGGGAAAAACCACCGTATTGACTCGCCGAGTGGCACACCTGATCCGCTCGGGGGCGGCGAAAAGCTCGGAAGTACTGGCCCTGACCTTCACCGACAAGGCGGCTCAGGAAATGCAGGGGCGCATCGATGAACTGCTGCCCCTCGGCTCTGCCGATACTACGGTATGCACCTTCCACTCTTTCGGTGACCGCATCTTGCGCCAGTATGCGCTGGAGATCGGCCTGGCACAGGACTATCGTATGCTCGACGACACCGGTCAGGTCTTGTTCTTGCGACGCTTTCTCTTCGATCTGCCGCTGCAGCGGCTGCGTCCGCTGGGCAACCCCACCACCCATCTACGTGCCCTCAAATCTCACTTCTCCAAATTGAAGGAAGAATGCATCGAGCCGGCCACCTATCTGGCCTGGGCCGAGCAGCTGCACAAGGCGGCTCAGGGACTACCCGCCGCCATGGAACAGGCGGAACTGCAATGGGAAATGGCCCGCTGCTACGACGCCTACCAACAACTGCTGGCTCGCGAAGGTCGCTGCGATTTTTCCGATCTGGTCTATCGCCCGCTGCAGTTGCTGCGCCATCATCCCCACATTCTCCAGCGCGTGCAGCGGCAGTTTCGCTACATTCTGGTGGATGAATTCCAGGATACCAACGGATCTCAGTTTGAACTGGTTCGGCTGCTGGCCGCCGAGCACCGCAACCTCAGTGTGGTAGGCGACGACGATCAATCGATTTACGCCTTCCGCGGAGCCGCCATCGGCAACATTCTCAGCTTTCTCGAGCACTACCCCGATTCGCGACAGGTGGTGCTGACCCACAACTATCGCTCCTTGCAACCGATCCTGGAAGCCAGCTACACCCTGATTCAGGCCAACAATCCGGGGCGACTCGAAGTGATCAACCAGATCGACAAACGCCTGCGAGCCGCCCGCACCGACCTTATCCCCCTGGACCCAGAGGCCATCGAACTGCATCGCTTCGAGACCGTCAGCGAAGAGGCCGAAGCCGTGGCTCGACGCATCGCCGAATGGAGCCAGCAACACGAACTGGGCTTCGATAGCTTCGCGCTGCTGGTGCGCAACAACAACGACGCCAGTCCCTTTTTGCGAGCCCTCAACGCTATGGAGATCCCTTATCGTTTCTCGGGCAACGAAGGTCTCTATCGCCGGGCCGAAGTCCGCCTGATCGTTTCCATCATCCACGTGCTCTGCGATCCACACGATGGTCAGGCGCTGTTCTACTTGCTGTCTCACGACTTCTATGCAGCTTCGGCGCGCGACCTGGTGCGATTGGCCAACCTGGCCAAGCGCGAGCACCGCCCCTTGCTGCAACAACTGGAACGACTGCTGGCCGAGCCTCCGGACGACTACGAAAGCCTGCCGGTGCTGCAGGGCTTTTTCAACGACTATCGCGAGTTCGTCGAGCACATTCCGCGACTCCCGCCGGGCACGCTGATCTATCAGTTCCTGCAGCGCAGCCCCTGGTGGACGCGCCTGACTCGAGGAGAGGTCGACAACGCTCAGGCCATCGTGCAGAACATTGCACGCTTCTTCGACGTCGTCTCGCGTTATTCGGAAGAGCACCCCGAAGGCAACCTGGCCGATTTCGTCAATCATCTCGACCTGTTGATCGAATCGGGGGACTCACCCTCGGTGGTCGAATCCGACAGCCTGGACGAAGCCGTTCAGGTGCTCACCATTCACCGTTCCAAGGGCCTGGAGTTTCCGGTGGTGTTTGTGGTGGGCCTCAACGACGAACGCTTTCCCGGCCGCCCCCGCGGTGAAGACCTCGAGTTTCCCTGGCCGCTGCTGGCCGACCACTCCCGTGACGACCAGGATTTTGTGCGCGAAGAACGCCGGCTGTTCTATGTGGCCCTCACCCGAGCCCAGCAACACTTGTGGCTATCGGGCTCGAACGACACCGGCAGCCGACGCAAGAATCGCCCCAGTCGATTTATTGGCGAAGCTCTGGGGCGCCGGGCCAGCCGCACTCTGGCCCCCCAGTTGCCCTCGATGGAGCGCATTCGCCGGGCTGCCCCTGTAGAGCCGGCCCGACGCCCCTTGCCGCGCAAAGATCAACCGCTGGTGCTTACCCAGCAGGCCATTCACGACTATCAAGAGTGCCCCCATCGCTATTACCTGGGCCACATCTTAAGGATCCCTCAGCCGGAAAGCCATCAGTTCTCCTACGGAACAGCCCTGCACGAGTCCATTTCCTGGTTCCTCAAGCAACTGAAGGAAGAAGGGCGCACTCCCAGCGAGGAGGAGCTGGTGCAGCGATTTCACGGCCTCTGGAGCCAGGTGGGCTGCCTGAGTCCCGAGCACGCTCGGGCCCGCCGAGAACAAGGAGAGCTCACGCTGCGCCGCTTTTGGAGCGAAGAGGTAGCCCGGCCCCAGGTGCCCCACCTTATCGAGCAAGAATTTCGAGTGCGCCTGCAAGACATCTCCATACGCGGGCGCATCGACCGGGTGGATCTGATGGAGGGTAAAGCCCGTCTGATCGACTACAAAACCAGCGCAGTCTATCAGGCCGACAAAGCTGCCGAACAGGCACGCCAGAGCCTGCAACTCTCGATTTACGGCATGGCGCTCAAGTTTCAGCATCAGCTGGAGCCGGAAGAACTCTGTCTGCACTTTCTCGAAAGCGGGCTGCGTGGGGTCAGCTACTGGGACGATCACCCTTTCGAGCAACACACCGAGTCGATCTTGGAGACGGCCCGGAGCATTCGCCACGGCCACTTTCCCGCCCGACCCTCTCAGCAACGCTGCCAGAGCTGCAGCTATCGGTCGGTCTGTGACGAACGCTAGGATCGCGGCGGTGGTTACTGCTGAGCCGTGACGCTGAAGCGCTGCACCAGTGTATAGGGGCTCTGGGACAGAGGAACCGAGCCCAGGCTCAGGCGACGACGGGCTTCGGTAACCCCAACCGCGCTCAGCTCGAGGGTCCAGACGGGTGCGTTTTGCAGGACTCGAAACCTCAGGAGTTGGTTGCAGACCACCTTTCGATTGGCCACGGGAGCCAGGCTGGAGGGGCGGGTGAGCCAGGAGGTCCAGGTGGAGTCGATGGCGGGCGGCGCCGCCGAGGGAGCCGGATCGACCCGCCGCACCAGCCACTTGAAGGGATGTTGCTGTTCGTAGCCCTGGCCATCGGCGGCACCGGCGCTGATGACCAGACCACCGGGCGTGGGCACATTGGGAATGACACAGTAGTAGGTGACCTGGATCGGCAGGGTGGCCTCTCCTGAATTGAGGTCGGCATTCCAATTATGGTCGTTGTTGCCGCTGTCGCTGGACAGGAAGGTGAGGGCATCGCCATCGCGGCCAGAGCCCAGATTGGGACCCACCTGGGCAGTGGCCGAAGTGCCGGCTCGCGAAGTTGAGTTGGCCAGGTCTCGCACCAGGTAGGTGCGGGCCAGCAGCAGTTGTTTGAGCGCTTCGTCCCGGGCATTGGTGCGCCGCCAGAGGTCGCTGACCTGCTTGAACGAGGCGGCCAGCACCAGCGACAGCAGGGAAAACAGGCCGCAGGCCAGCACGACCTCGACCACAGAGAAGGCTCGACGGCAGCGCTCAGTGGCCATAGATCAGCCTGGAAACCTGGGTCACCTGACGGCCATGTCCGGCCTGCCCCTGAACGCCCGTTTGCCAGGTGACGTTGACCGTACAGCGCAAGAGCCCGGGCGTGACCGAGGCCAGTGACTCCAGATGCAGACTTGCATTGAAGTCTTTGCCTCCCAGGTTGACCTGGTCCTGGAGATACGGATCGGTGAAGCCGGTGTTGCCCCAGAAGGGGTCGCTGGAGGCGGGGAGCCCGTAGAGAAAGTCGTCCATCACCTGGCTGGCATAGCCGTTGGCCAGGGCCAGATCGCCCGACTTTTGATGACTGCGGCTGGCCGAAATGGAGAGGGCGATGGAGGTGAGGATGGCCACGACGATCAGGCCCGTGGCAATCAGGACTTCGGCCAGCGAGAGGCCACGCTGGCTCAGAACTCGTGCCAAGATAGGACTTCCAGAGAAAACGGACCGCCCTGCATCAAACTGGCGAGATAGCTGGGGTCGTAAGTGATATCGACGCTGCCAGCCTGGACTCGGGCCTCGGCGAGGCCTGGAGTGGGGTCGGCTGAGGGGTCGCCGCCGTAGGCGACCAGGCTGCCGCGCAACCGGAAGGGAGCGAAAGACGTGCCGTCGGAGGCCAGCACGGCGACGTTCTTCCAGGCGTAGACGATGCCCCTGAGGTCGACGCCATGGAAGGTGCCACCGGTGCTCTGCAGGTTGTAAGCGTCGATGGTGATGTTGCCTTCGGCATAGAGGTTGAGGCCGAGCTGGGAGCCGGGTGTGGAGCTGAGCTCGGTGCTGGTACCGATCAGAGCGATGTCTTTCTTGCTGATCAGGGCCGATCCGTTGCCCTGGATCTGAGCGCCGATAGTGATGTTGCCATCGTTGGCAAAGACCAGCCCGCTGGCGCCACCCTGCAGCTCCAGTTCGAGGTCCTTGGGTTTGAGCGTGCCGCCTATGCCGGAAGCCGGGCTCGGGCTGCTGGTGGGGGCGGGAGGGGTCAGGCTCGACTGGGTGGCGGTCTGCATGGCGGCGTAGTCGGCCGGGTTGGCGTTATTGAACAGCGTGGTGAGGGAACTCAACGGTGCGGTCTTCCACACGTAAATGTCATCGCCTGAACTGGGCACGCTATTGGGAATCCAGAGATCGCCGCCGCCGATGTTGTAGCGACTGTAGGTGACGTCGTTGGTCGGGAAGCTCCCGGCACCGATGGAGGCACCGCTGGCCGAAGTCGAGCTTGGGGAGACCTGACTACCGATGATGGTCTGCCAGGCCAGCAGGGTGCCGGCAGTCAACTTGAGCTTGGTCGAGTAGCTCGAGCTGAAGTATTCGCCCAGCATGTAGGAGGTGCTCAGGCCCGGACTGGGGGAAGGTGAGGGAGTGCCCGAGGCCGCTGGCACGCCGCCGTAGTTGGCCGACTGAGGGGCACCGCCGTCGGGGATGAGAGCAAAGTCGGTGACGGCGCCATTCGGGGTCACGGCCACATCGGAAGTGACCCGCAGCGTGTATTTGGGCGCCGGAGCGGGATTGGGCCCCACCAGCGTAACGCCGCTGGGCAGCGTCACCGGAGTGCCGGTGGGGACGGGGCTTGCCGTGGCGAAATCGGCGTAGTTCATATTGAAATACTGCACCTGACCGCTGTCGGTGACGACATAGGTGCCGGCCGGAAAGTTTGCTGGACTGGAGGGCGCGCGCACCTTGCTGGAGGGGATTTTGAAAAATCCCGTGCTGTCATCGGCCGAAACGCTGATGCCCGCACTGACGGGACCACTGACGGTTTGCCCGGTGCCGTAGCGCAGCTCGCCCTGGGAGGCCGAGATGCCCCCACTGATATTGAGGTCGGCCTTGGTTCGCAGACGGGCAACCTGACCCGAGGAAGCCTGAAGCTGCACCGGGCTTTGCGCCGAGATCACCAGGTTGCCGGCGGCCATGATGGCGGCCGCGGTGACCGGTTGGTTGTTGCCCAGGCGCAGGATGGCCTGAATGGTTTTGCGCTGGAAGCCCCCCGAGTAGGCGGTGGGCAGGCCGGCGCTGGTGACCACACCGCGCCCGTAGCTGCCCTCGACGCTGAGCAACATGGTACTGCCGGGAATGGTGAGCTGAGTATTGCTCCAGGGACCACTGCTGCTGGTGGCCGCACCGTTGATGGCCAGTGGAATGGGACGAGGGTTGGGGCCGAGCAGATTGTTGCAACTGACGTAGGGCATGTCGCCCCAGGCCACCGGGGGGTCGTTGAGTGCATCACTGTTGGGATTGGCCGAAGCCGCACCATCCTGGTAGTTGAAGCGAATGCGGAAGCGCGACCAGCCCGAACCGTTCTGCATCCAGCCGACCGCCTGCCCGTCGCCCTCGCGCACCACCAATCCGGGGCCCTGGAACGTTTGCACGTTCTCAGCCCGCCAACTGGGGTCCTGACTGATGCGGCTGCGGGCCCAATCAACACCACTTTGACTGGCTCTGGAAGCCAGACTGAGACCCTGATCGGTGCCCGTGCGGACCAAACTGCTGGGCGCTAAATCCAGCGCTGCGCCCACAAACATCAGCGTCAGGACGCTGAACAGCAGCACCGTGATCAGCAGAATTGCGCGCCTTCCCCGTCTTCTTAAAGGCAGCAAGCCGACCTCCGATCATCGCCCATCGATTCCAAAATCTCAGGCCTTTTGGAATCCATCTTAACAGATACACTGCCAGTACGCTATGGAGGGGACTCCGGCCGACCGCAGGATATCAGGTCAGCGAAATCACTTCGACCTGACGACGGCTCAAATCAACGACGCAGCAGTGAGCCTGTCCGGTAACCCAGCCACAGACCTCGCCAGGGTTGACCAGCAAAGCGCCACTGGGGGTCTGGCGGATGTCCAGCTGATGAGTGTGGCCGTAGACCACCAGATCATAGTGCGGCGAGCCTTCCAGGGCCTCGAGAGCTACCGGCTCGTGGAGCAGCAAAAAGCGTTTGCCCGAGAATTCGTAGGCCTGGGGGCGCTCGCTGAGCTGATGGCCCAGGGCATCGAAACGAGCTTTCAAACCGATGCGCTCACCATCGTTATTACCGAAAACAGCCCGGATGGGTACCCCCACCCGGTGCAGCACCGGCACCGTAAAGGGGGCGATAAAATCCCCGGCGTGCAACACCAGTTCGACCTCGCGGTCACGCAGATGCTGCACAGCCAGGGCCAGTCGGTCGAGGTGGTCGTGACTGTCCGAGAGCACCCCGACTTTCATGAGCTAGCGACTCTCGAGCTGACGCAGGGCGCCGCTGCGCTCGAGTTGCTCGCGAATGGGGCTGGGCAACGTTTGCAACGATCGGAAGTTGGGGCCCGAGAAATAGGTCTTGGTGGCCCCGCTGTTAAACGGATCGTTCTCTACCGTGAGGCTCACGTCGAAATGGCGGGTGGGCTTCTTCAGCTTCTCGATCTTGTAGTTCACCTTGGCCCGACGCGCGTCGTGGGGAAAGTGGAAGGTGATCTGACTGTTGTTGGCCTTGAACTCAAAAAGTTCCAGGGTCAGCTTGTAGGCCGAATGGAAGTCCATCGTCAGGCCGATGTTGTCAGAGGTAAAGCTGTAAGCGTGGAAGGTGTCGCTGGCCATTTCTGGATAGCGATCGAGCCAAAGCACGTCGTAGAGCTCTTTGTTGTTCTGAACTTCAACCTGAGAGGTGGGGGGGGTGTGGTTGGACACGGGGGGGCGGCTGATGCCTACCAGACAAATGGCGGCTGAGCCCACGATCATCGCGGCAAACCAGCCGGGCACAAAACGTCGAACTTGATTCACGGTTCCTCCAAAGGATGGGAGATGAGGGCGGCAGCTTCGACGCCAGACAAGGTTCCCCCCCCGACCGGGAGGAAGTCCGAAGGGTGAAGCGTTTGAGCAACGGGCAGGTGGTTCACGGTCGCTACCAGGTGCTTTCCTTCCTGGGCCAGGGTAGCTTCGCCCGCGTCTATCTGACCAACGACCAGCGCTGGCGTGGCAACCTGGTGGCTTTGAAAGAGATTCCCACAGGCCACTACAGCGAGCAGGAATACGCCCAGTTCAACGCCCACTTTTTGCGCGAGGCAGCCTTCCTGATGCAGTTGCAACACCCCGGACTACCCCGGGTGGTCGAGTTTTTCGCCGAGGGCTCCAATTACTACCTGGCTCTGGAGTGGGTACCCGGCCACACCCTCGAACAGGAACTGCAACAGCGAGACTCGCCCGCCGAGGGCGAAGTCATTGGCTGGGGTCTTCAACTGGCCGAAGTGCTGCGCTATTTGCACAGCCAACGACCCTATCCAGTGATGCTCGGAGACTTGAAGCCGGCCAACGTCGTGCTCGACTATCAAGGCCGGCTACGAGTGGTCGATTTTGGCGTGGCTTCCTATGCCGTGCCCGACCAAAAACGCGATTTCGCCCTGGTCAGCCCGGGCTTCTCGGCGCCCGAGCAATATCTGTCCGGCCAGCTCGACGAGCGCTGCGATATCTACGCTCTGGGGGCGACTCTCTACTGGACTCTCTACCCCTGCGCGCTGGATCGATTTCGCTTTGACGTGCCCTCGATTCGAAAATTCCGACCCGATGTTTCCGCCGGATTTGACGAATTGCTAACCCGTTGCTTACACACCGACCCCCAGCACAGGCCCTATCCTGCCGAAGAGGTGATCCTGGCTTTGCGGGGCACCTTTCAACGGCTTGGAAGCCTGCAACAAGCGACTTCCTCACCGGCTGAAATCCTTTCGAAGCTATACCGAGATCGAAAGAAAAAGTTCGATTTCTGAACAGGCTTCCAGAAGGAAACCTTGTCCCGCATGGAAAGTATCGCCTGATCGTGAACGGGGCCTCCTCAGAAAGGCTTCGCGCACGGAAGGCCAGCGAGTGCAACTCGGGGCCCCAGATGAAGGAGGTTCTTCAAGATGAAGAGCACGAACCGTTTCGGTCTATTGTTGGTCACCGGACTGCTGGCCGTGGCCGTATATGGTTGCTCGGGCAACACCCCTGCCCCCAGCGGTACGGGCACCCCCGCCGCTGCCGGCAGCGCCGCGCCCGCCGCAACTCCCGCCCAGACTCCCTAAGTAACGGGGGGAGCAAATTACACGGAGGATTCCGAATATCATGTTTTCTCGTAAATTTCTCGTGCCGTTGGTAGGCCTGGCTGCCGCCGCTGCCTTCGGTTGCAACAATAATCCCACGCCCGGTGCTACCGGCGCCCCCGCTACTGGGGCCCCGCCGGCCACCAGCGCTCCCTCGACTCCGGCTCCGGTCAGCGTGTCCACCCCCACGGTGGCCCTCGCTGCCGACGCTGGTTTCGACAAGGCCAAATCGCTGAAAGGCCACAAAGAGGTCTCAGCGATGAAGAACCCCGTCGCCAGCGACATCGAAGCCACCAAAAAAGGCGCCGAGTTGTATGCGATGAACTGTGCGTCGTGCCACGGCCCGGCGGGTGCAGGCGACGGTCCAGCCGGTATGGCCCTCAACCCCAAGCCGCGCAACATGACGGTGAGCGGCGACTACAAGTATGGAGCGGGCGATCTGGGCATCTTCCGCACCATCAAGTACGGCGTCGACGGCACCGGCATGGCCCCCTGGGAAGGCCGGATGAGCGACGAAGACACCTGGAAAGTGGTGAACTTCGTTCGCACCCTGCAGAAGTCGTAAGTCAGACTTCAGCCTGAACGGGCCCTCGCTCTCCTCGGAGGCGGGGGCTTTTTATTGCCGGAGGTCACGTGGGAAATTCACTGGGCAGAGCATTTCGAATCACCACCTGGGGCGAGTCCCATGGTGGCGGGGTAGGGGTCGTCATCGACGGCTGCCCTCCCCGCTTGCCCCTGAGCCCGGAGGAAATTCAGTTGGAACTCGACCGGCGGCGTCCCGGCCAGTCGGATCTCACGACCCCCCGACAAGAGGGAGACCGGGTTCAGATTCTCTCCGGTCTTTTTGAAGGCCTGACCTTGGGAACCCCGATCTCGTTGATGGTCTGGAATCAGGATGCCAAACCGGCTTCTTACGCTCCTTTCAAAGACATCTATCGACCCTCCCATGCCGACTTTACCTACGAAGCCAAATACGGCATTCGCAACTGGATGGGTGGCGGGCGGGCCAGTGCCCGGGAAACCATCGGTCGGGTGGCCGCCGGAGCGGTAGCGCGTAAGTGGCTGCACCTGGCCTGGGGCGTGGAAATCGTGGCATGGGTTGAGAAAGTGCATCAGATCCAGGCCTGCGTCGACCCCGACAGCGTGACTCGCGAGGCCGTTGAGGCCACCGCAGTCCGCTGCCCGGACCTCCAGGCGGCCGGTCGCATGGAAGAAAAGGTCCTCTGGGCCAAAGCTCAGGGCGATTCGGTCGGCGGGGTGATCGGGGTGGTCGCCCGGGGCGTGCCCGCCGGCCTGGGCGAGCCCGTTTTCGACAAACTGGAAGCCGAACTGGCCCGAGCCCTGATGAGCCTGCCCGCAGTCAAAGGCGTGGAGATCGGCTCGGGATTCGCCGGCACTGCACTGCTCGGCTCCGAGCACAACGACCCCTTCGAAATGCGCGAGGGTCGGGTGCGCACCCGCAAGAACCACTCGGGCGGTGTGCAGGGGGGTATCAGCAATGGCGAGTCCATTGTCATGAGAGTGGCTTTCAAACCCACCTCTACGATCTTCAAGTCGCAGGACTCGGTCGATCGACAGGGCCAGGAAGTAACCCTGGAGGCCCAGGGTCGACACGACCCCTGTGTGCTTCCGCGGGCGGTGCCCATCGTGGAGGCCATGATGGCACTGGTGCTCATGGATCAGGCCCAAAGACAGCTGGCCCAGAACCCTGATTGGAGCCAGCGACCAGGACCCGGCCCCCAAAGTGAGAAAGGCCAGAACGACAGCCCATAGACCGGATTCAATCAGGAGGCATCATGCAAGTTCAGCGCGGAGGAGTGTTTGCCGAGATCCTCGACCAGCCCAGGGCCTGGCGCGAGACGTTGCAAATGCTGGTCAAGAGAAAAGAAGAGCTGGGAACCTGGCTCAAAGGCGAAAATTTCGGCCAGATTGTCTTTCTGGGCTGCGGCAGTTCTTACCCTGTGTCGGTCTCGGCTGCGGCGGTTGCTCAGCTGGTGTCGGGCCTGAATACCGAGGTGTATCCCAGCAGCGAATTCTGCTACCTGCGTCGCCCCCCCTACGACAGCCGAATCAAAACGCTGGTGGTGGCCACCAGCCGCTCGGGCGACAGCGACGACACCGTCTGGGCTGTGGAGAAGCTGAAGCGTTTGCATCCGGCCGTTAAGGTCTTGGGAATCTTTGCCAAAGAGGGTCGCATCGGGCCGATGTGTGACCAGACCATCATGCTGCCCAACACCATGGAAGCGGGCCCCGTTTCCACGCGTACGGCCTCGAGTTCGCTGCTGGCCACCATGGTGCTCACCGCCTGGATTTCAAACAAAGATGCCTTTATCAATGAACTGATCAAGGTTCCCGAGTTGTACAGCGAGCAGACTTACCTGGAGGGCATTCGAGATGCCGCCCGCAAGCTCAGCGTACCCAAACCCATTCCCAGCCATTTTGCCTTCCTGGGCTGTGGCCCCTACTACGGTCTGGCCCTCGAAGCGGCCCGCAAAATGCGAGAACTGGTCGCCGTCAACGCCGAGGCCTACCAGACCCTGGAGTATCGCCACGCCAACTATGCCGGGCTGATGAAAGAAAATCTGGTGATGAACTTTACCTCCGATACGGTCCGCCGTGCTGAACTCGACGTGATGGGAGGCATGGCCAAGCAGAAGTGCGTACGTGTGTGCGTACTGGAAAGCTCCGATGAAGCCAGCAAGTTGCGCACCGACCAGGTGATCGAGCTCAAGTCGAAGGTCAGTGAGATCACACGCCTGCTGGTGATGTACCCGGTAGTGCATTTCCTGGCCTTTTACATGTGCATCGCGCGCGGCAAGAACGCTGAAAAGCTGTTCCATCTCGAGCCCGGCATCCCCATCAAGGACAAGCCCGGTGTTTGATCGTCCCGAATGGTGGCAGGTTCTCATCCTGATCACCCCCCTCAGCGTGGCCATCTACGGATTGCGCTGGTGGGAGTATCGCAAGGCCAACACAGCCTACCGTGAGTTGACGCCGACACAGAAAGGCTATGCGCTGCTGCATTACCTGCCTCCGGGAGTCAGTGCCCTGTTCTATTCCCGGCTCGAGCCCGAAGAGCAATCGCTCTATCGCGAAGCAGGGCAGCACATTCGCGGCACCGGACGCAGCCTGATCTCGCCCCTGGTCAAAGAAGTTCTCAAGAGAATGACCGCAGATGGATGCAGGCCACCCTCCACAGAGAGCTCCGACCCCCTGGAGAAGCTCCATCTGGCGGCCGACTTCTGCCAGGAGGAGCTCTTCCAGGTGTTGCGCCAGCACTTTCCCCCTCGCGGCGCGTGAAGTCGCTGGGCCAACTGCCCCAGGAGAGGCAACTGTATTGGGAGCTTTTGAATCGGGCCCAGGCAGGACAAACCCTGGTCCGCGCGACCCTGGTTCACGCCTGGGGCTCGACCCCCCGAGAAGTTGGGGCAAAAATGCTGATCTACTCCGACGGATCCATTCACGGAACCATCGGTGGGGGCTGTGGCGAGGCCGAAGTCTGGCAGGAGGCCCAGATGTGCCTGGTCGATGGTCAGCCTCGCCGGGTGGAAGTCGACCTGACCGAGGATGAGCACAGCCACACCGGCAAGGTGTGCGGGGGTCGCTTCGAAGTGTTCCTCGACCGCTGGGGCCCAGATTCTAGCCTGGGCCCGCTGAGACAGGGATTAAACTCTCCCCAAAGCTCTTTGCTGCTGACCTGCCTGGGAGCAGTACCCCGGAGAAGCTGGCGGAACGCCCAACCGCCCTCCCCTACCGGCCCGGTGAAACCTGGCGCCATTCGACTGCTGACCGAACCCGAGCAGCCGTATTGGAATCCGCAGGATGTCTTGCGACCGCGGGTGGTGGTGGTGGACGGAGTAGAGTATTTCCTGGATCCACTGACCCAGGGCCTGGAACTGGTGATCGCGGGGGCAGGGCACATCGCCCGTCCGCTGGCCGCGATGGCCAGCCTGTGTGGCTACCGCACCGTGGTCGTCGACGACCGCGACGAGTATGCCCGACCCGAGTATTTTCCGGGAGCGCAGGTGGTGTGCACCGAACTGGCGAGTTTTTTTCAGGACTATGTTGTGCACGCCGGCAGCCACGTCGTGCTGGTCACCCGAGGCCACAAGCACGACGAAGAGTGCCTGCGTCAACTGGCCGGGCGCCGCCCGGCCTATCTAGGAATGATCGGGAGCCGACGCAGGGCCCGCGCGGTGTTCGAAGATTTGCAACAAGAAGGGATCGAGTCAAGTTGGCTCGACATGATCTATTCTCCCGTAGGTCTCGACCTGGGAGCCCTGACCCCCGAAGAGATTGCGGTCTCCATTCTGAGCGAAATGATTTTACTTCGCCGAGGGGGTAATGGGGGGTCCTTGAGCCGACTTCGAGAAGTGGCGAGAACCCCGCCTTCAGGGCAAGAAACGGAATCCGTTACGCTTTCTTGATGGCGCGGGTCCGAGAACGGAGCATGAACCGTTGAAAACGAATTGGAAACGGTGGGCCCTGGTGGCGACGGCCCTGGTGGGACTGCAACCCTTGAGTGTGCAGGCCCAGGCCCTACCCGGCGAACAAACGGAGGGGAGCCTGCTGGTTGAAGCAGCACCGCTCGATGTTCTATGGGAAATGACGCCGGCCGAAGTCGAGGCCCATCGAGAGGCTCCCGGCGAGTGCCTGGTGGAAAGCGATGTCCCCCCCCTGCCTCCGATCTATGTTTCGGTCAGCAGTGGCTACTACGAGCAGGTGCCCGTGGTGGTCGAAGAACCCTTACCACCGGCCGTGCGCCGGCGTCGCGTGCTCTCCTCGCGCGGCCCCCAGAGCAGTTTTGCCTCGGCCCCGGTGCAACGGAAAACCGTCTACCGCAGCGTCTACCGGCGCCAGCAGCGCCAGTTGAACATCACGCCCATCATCGAGAAATACGCCCAAAAATTCAACCTTGACCCCTGGCTGCTGCGTGGCGTGATCGAGGTAGAGTCGGCCTTTCGACCGCAGGCTACCAGCTATGCGGGGGCTGGCGGCCTCATGCAGCTCATGCCCGGCACAGCCAGCTACCTGGGTTGCCGCGACCGCTATGACCCCGAGCAGAATATCGCCGCTGGCGCTCGCTACCTTCGGCAGATGTTGAATCGCTTCGATCAAAACTACGATCTGGCCATCGCCGCCTACAATGCCGGCCCCGGCAATGTGGCTCGCTACGGGGGTATTCCGCCCTTCGCAGAAACCCAGAACTACGTGCGCAAGGTGCGTCGCGCCTGGGCCAAAAGGCCTCAGCAGTAGCTTTTCTTTGGAGGGGCTCGTGGCAGCGCGTTGAAGTTCAAAACACGCTGAAAGTCCACGCGTAGAAGGAGGCCCTCTTGGAGATTACGGTAAAAGGCAAGAACTTCGACATCACGGATTCGCTCCGCAACCACGCCAAACAGAAGCTGAGCAAGACCACTCGATTTTCCGATAATGTGATGACCGCCGAAGTTGTTCTGGCCACCGAGCGTAACTGGCATGTCGCCAAGATCACCTTAAACTGCAAAGGCTCCGACCTGCATGCCGAAGAGAAATCCACCGACATGTACAACTCGATCGATCGGGTTGTGGAAAAGCTTGAGCGCGAACTAAAGAAACAGAAAGAGAAAGAGAGCAACCATCGTTCGGGTCGCTCCGTCAAGGAAATGCCGCCCGAGCCCGCAGCCAAAGATGGCGACGCCCCCGCCAAGCGCAAATCCGACGATCCCTACGCGCCACGTATCGAGTCGGTCCATCGCTTTGTTCCCCCCACCCTTTCCGTCGACGCAGCCGTAAAGGAACTGCAATCGGCTGGTGAGGAGTTTGTGTGCTTCATCAACGAAGACAACGGCAACTTCCAGCTCGTCCATCGTAAGGGTCGAGGCTACGGAGTGCTCGAGCCCAAATTGGGCTGACGGCCGACCGCCGCAACAAGCAGAAAGGGCCCCTCGGGGGCCCTTTCTTCTTGTAACACCCTGTTTGATGGTCGTTGACGGCGTAACGCGCCACGAAGGCTAATAACCGGGGAGCTTGCCACCGGTTTGAGGCTTGCCCGAATAAGTGGGCAAGCTGTCGCCCTTCTGCCCGGAATAGCTGGGCAGCGACTTCCCCCCGTTTCCCGAATAGCTCGGTAGTGAACCATTGGGGCTGGAATCGGGCATCTCCAGGCGCGGCAGCTCAAACTTTTTTCCAGGCGGAGCCGAGGCGGGCTCTCGTGGCGGCGGCATCTCGGCCACAGGCACCTCTCCCGGCAGCTGACCACTGCTCAACGTGTTCCGGCGGGAACTGGGACTGCCCAGGGGATAATGGGGTCCCTCGCCCAACGAAGGCACAATGACCCGGGCGGTGGCAGCTCGACGAGAGGGCGGAGAAGGCTGCGAGCGGGGCTTTTGCAGTTGGCCCAGCCAGCTCTTTTGCTCGGCGCTCAGCGGAGCATACACCGCCGCTGCCTTTAGCGACTCGCGGGCCAGCTGGCTGTCGCCCAACTCGGCGGCCAGTTGGGCCACCAACAGTAAGGCGGCACGCAGCGAATCGCTGGAGGCCCGATGCCGCTCCAACAGGCGCAGAGCCTGGCGGGCCTCGGCCAGAGCCCGCTGCGATTGCCGCTGGTTGCGCAGTTGCTGGGCGTGCTTCAATTGCTGCAGAGCCACCTGTTGCTGGCCTCGGTCGAGGGCCTCGCGACAGCGGCGTACCGATTCGTTGTCGAGAAAGGGCCCTCCCGAAGCCTTCAACCACTCCCACTGTTCCAGGGCCTTTGCGAACTCTCCCTGAGATTGATGGGCCAGCGCCAGAATGCGACGAACTTCGCCCTCGAGAGGGGGCTGCGAGGGCTGAGCCTGCTCCAGCGCCAACGCCAGCTGCGCCGAGGACACGGCCGGGCCGAAATCACCCCGAATATAGGACTCCCGTGCCTCCACCAGGCAATCGCGAGAACGCAGAGCTCGCGACTCTGAAGCAACGGGTGCCATGGTGCCGTCCTGGGCCTGATGCCAAAGGTAGGCTCCAGAACCCAGGGTAAGCGCGAAGAGCACGCAGGCAGTGCCCCACAACAAGGCGTTATCTGAGATGCCGCCGGAGCGGGCCACCTCTTTGTAGGAGCGAACTTCGCCGGAATTGCGCCGAACCTTGGGAACCTCCACGCGAACTCGTCGCAGGCTCATCGGGGACTCCAGGCCAGCAGGGCCTCGACAATGCGCTGCTGCTCATCCTCGCCCAGACCGGCGTAGAGAGGCAGTCGAACCAGTCGGTAGGCCACCGACTCGGTAACCGGGCACTGCCCGGGCCGACCTCCGTAGTGCACACCCATGGGGGAGAGATGCAGGGGTAAATAGTGATATGCCGTGTGGATTTGCAGTTCCCTCAAATAAGCCACCAGCTGCTCGCGATGCTCGGGCCGCTCCATCACCAGGAAATAGAGGTGAGCAGGGTGCTCACTGCCCGGCGGAAGGTGGGGTTGTTGCACCCCCCAGCGCGCGGCCCAGACCGCCAGTTCGCTTTGATAGAAACTCCACAGCTGCAGACGCTGGCGCTGAACTTCGGCGGCGTGTTCGAGGCTGGCCAGCAGCACCGCCGCATTGAGGTCGCTGAGCAGATACGACGAACCCGGAGCCACCCAGGTATATTTGTCGATCAGGCCCATGAGGAATTTGGATCGGTCGGTTCCCTTTTCCTGGGCAATTTCGGCCCGTTCGATCCAATCGGGGCGGTTGACGACCAGAGCGCCGCCTTCGCCACAGCTGACATTCTTGGTTTCATGAAAGCTCAGGGTAGCCATGCAACCAAAACTGCCCAGCGGCCGACCCTGGTAGCGAGCGAAAAGCGCGTGAGCCGCATCTTCGACCACTTCCAACCGATGCTGCCCGGCGAAATCCAGCAGAGAGGTCATGTCACAGGGAATGCCGGCATAATGCACCGGCACCAGGGCCCGCGTGCGTGGGCTTAGGGCGGCTTCCAGGCGAGCCGGATCCATATTCAGGGTCTTCGGATCGACATCGACGAAGACCGGGCGTGCACCTACGAGTGCGTAAGCACTGGCCGTGGAGACGAAGGTGAAGGCGGGCACAATCACCTCGTCGCCAGGCTGCAAACCCAGCAGCAGCGCCGACATCTCCAGCGCCGCCGTACACGAAGGGGTCAGAAAGATGCCGGCCCCGCCAAAAGACTGACTCAGGGAGTGACGAACCCGCATTCCAAAGGGACCGTTGCCGGCCCAACGTCGGCTGGCGAGAGATTGCTGCAAGTACTCTTCGGCTCGGGGGGCAATCCAGGGGCGATGAAAGGGAATCTCGGTCAAGGTGGGGTGCATTCGCTGTCATCTTCTGTCCTGGCCGCCACCACCCTTTTCCCCGGGTCCTCAGATCTTGCCATGCAAAGGCCCGCCACGACAGGCCCAGGCCTGCACTCGGGCCACAACCTCGGGGTCTTCCTCTAAAGCCGGGGCGTGATGGGGCTTGCTGCGTGCATCGATGATCAGCGACCCCTTGCATCCCCAGTGTTTCTTCACCTGACTGCTGTGCACACCGTAGATGTCGGCGGCCGGATTGGAGCGCGTAAAGGTGGTCCAGAGGAATTCGTTCCAGCTCGATGCCAGGCGACGAGCATCGTCGACCACCACCCACAGTGGAAAGGCACACCAGGGGTGGTCCAAGGGCAACTCTTCCCAGTCGTCCAGGCTCTGGGAGGGCGCCTGCAGGGCAAGGATCCCAGGGGCAACCAGCTGGGCATCCAGGACGCCGGGGGGCGCAGGTGCATCAAAGCGCTCGGCCGGAAGCGTGCGCAGAGCCTGGCCCACTGCCGCCATTACCACTTTTGACCCTTGATTCAGGCCTTCGCCGCTGTAGTCCAGGGTGTCGATAGTTGTGCAGGTGTGAAAGTGCAGGTCGCGCCGCCAGTCGATACGCTCGAGGAGATGACGAAAGAAAGCCTGGGTGTCGTGACAGTCCAGCCCGGGGTTGTCCTCCTGGGCCCCGATCAGCACATACTTGGCCAACGACAACTGGCCCTGGCCCAGAATGGCATGGGCACACGTCAGCACCTCCTGGGGGCGCTTGCGCTGCTGATAGGGGGTATAACGCTCACTGGCCAGTGCCAGCAACAAGGGATGCACTCCGGCTGCGTCGACGGCGTGCACCTGCTTGACACCGGGCAGAACCGTGGGTAGCACGGGGGCGGTCAACTCGTGGATCAGGGCCCCGAAAGTGGTGTCCTCCTGGGGTGGACGGCCCACGGTGGTCACGGGCCAGATGGCTCCGGGTCGATGATAGACGGCTTCAACCTGGAGTACGGGAAAAGGATGCACCAGGCTATAGTAGCCCAAGTGGTCTCCGAAGGGTCCCTCGGGCTTGAGCTGGCCGGGATCGACCCGACCCACAATACAAAAATCGGCCTCGGCCACAATAGGCAGGGGACTCTCGGGGCAATGGCACCAGCCCAGCGGGCGTCCCGCCAGGGCAGAAGCAAAGACCACCTCGGGCAGCCCCTCGGGAAGCGGCATGACCGCGGCCCAGGCCAGAGCCGGAGGCCCCCCCACCAGGATATTCACCCACAGGGGCTGCGACCGCTGTACCGCTTGCTGGTGATGAATGCCGATACCCCGATGGATCTGGTAATGCAGGCCCACTTCCCGCTCGGACACATAGTCGTTGCCTGCCAGCTGAATGCGATACATCCCCAGGTTGCTGGCCAGCCATCCCGCCAGTCCACGGCTGCCGGGCGGTTGACTGTAGACGGCCGGCAGGGTGACGAAAGGCCCCCCGTCACCAGGCCAGCTAATGTGACGAGGAAGCTCGGACAGCCTGCAGCGATGTTGCAGCACAGGGGCACGTCGGAACCTGCGGGGCAGCAGGTGGGGCAGGCTTAAAGGCAGGTCCAGATAGCGCCACGGTCGACGCAGCAAGTCCTGGGGCTGCGCCTTCAGTCGCATCGCCTTCTCGACCCGCCTCAGACCATGGCGCAGAAGATAGCGGGCGCGTTCGATCGTGCCATAGAGATTTCCCACCACCGGGAAGGGTGTGCCCTGCACGCGCTGGAACAGCACCGCCGGCCCCTGAGCCTGATAGAGCCGACGAAGCACGGCCGAGATTTCTTGTTCGGCTCGAATCGGTTCCTCAAAGATCAGGAGCTGCCCCTGTCGCTGCAGATCGGGAAGGGTTGCGGCGATAGAATCGTAGGCCATCAAGTCGCCTTCCCAAGCACTCCCGGAGGTTCCTGTGCAGCTGATCCATCTCGCCCCTCGCATCCAACGTCCGGCGCTTCAGCACTGGGTGGAACAACTGCCCGCCGATGAACCCGTGGGACTGGTGGTCGACCTTGCCCCCAATGTGAAGGGCTGGATCCTGCAAAGCCTGCAGCCTGGCAGCCAGAGCTCGCGCCAGGAACTGGGCGACTTTTTGGAGCTCGACTCGGCCCAGCAGGAAGTTGTAGCCCGCTGGTTTCAGGCTATCGACTGGTTGGAGCAGGCTCCCGCCAATTTCAGCGAGCGACTGACCCAATGGGTCACCGAGCGTCGGGCCGGGCAACTGGCCCGTCAACTCGGCTGGGCCACCAGCGCTGGAGCAGGTCAACGCTGGGTAGCGGCCGGTGCCGACCTGCTGAGACTGGCCCACGAGCATCAGCCGCGCCTGTGTACTTTCTGGCTGGATGAACCCGCCTTCTTCACGGCCGATCCCAGCTTGATTCCACAAGCCCGCCTGTTGAGACAGCTGGACACGATTTGCGCCCAGGAACTGGCTCGCCTCAAGGGCCTGGAACTCGATTCGGCACTGCTAGACGGACTGGCAGCGGCGAGCATTCCCGTCGAGGTGGGCTGGCTGAACCACCCCGACTGGACCCCCACCAGAATTCTCCCCCAGCTGGCCGGGCCCAGCCAGGTGTTGACGGTGGCCTGTTCCGGGAAAAGCCAGGTCGTATCGCTGAAAAGCCCCAGAATGTGGCGCCGTCCGGGTTTTCTGGCCGAAGCCTTCGGCGAACTGGCCCGGATGGGCCTGAGCGTCGACCTGCTGGCCACCAGCCAGGCCAGCGTCACCCTGACCCTCGACCCTGGCCAACAAGCCCTGCCGGAACAACAGCAACAACTGTCGCAGCGCCTCGACTGCCAGGTAGACGTGCTGGAAGACTGCGCTACCATCCATCTGGTAGGCACCAAGATTCGCCAGCTGCTCCCCCAACTCGGACCGGCCCTGGAGCTCTTCGACGAGCACCCCATCCATCTGGTCAGCCAGGCCTCGAGCGACGTGAGCCTGAGCTTCGTGGTATCGGAAGAACAGGCCGAGCGCCTGCTGATCCCGCTGCACGCGCTGCTTTTCGGAGGCGGCCAGGAATCGGAGACCTACGGCCCCACCTACCAGCAGTTGCGCACCCGGGGGGGGCGACCGCTGCCCGTGGTGCAAAGCCAACCCTGGTGGGTGGAATGTCGCGAGACGCTGCTACAGCAGGTGCAGCCCGGAGGCACCTATTGCTACCACCAACCCAGCCTGCTGCAGCGAGCCGCAGAAGTGTGCGAACTTCGCTCGATCCAGCAAAGGTTCTACGCTCTGAAGGCCAACCCCCACCCCGACATTCTGGCCCTCTTTGTGGGCCAGGGGTTCGGCCTGGAATGCGTTTCCCCCGGCGAACTGGCCCGCGCCCGAGAAGCCACAGCGCAATGCCTCTACACCCCGAATTTCGTGGAGCCCTTCGAATATCAGACGGCCTTCCAGCAAGGCTGCAAAGTGACCCTGGACAACCTGGACGCGCTGCGCCGCTGGCCCGAAATTTTCACAGGCCAGAGTCTGATGCTGCGCCTCGACAGCGGCACCGGCACGGGTCACCATAAGCACGTGCGAACCGCCGGTGACAGCTCCAAATTCGGAATCAGCGCCGAACACTGGCCAGAACTGGCCCGACGACTGAAGGAACAGCGGGTGGAAGTGCTCGGACTACACTGCCACGCGGGCAGCGGTATCACCGATGCCGAGCACTGGGTGCGCACAGCGCGCTTTCTGGACCAGGTTGCCGAAGAGCACTTCCCCGGCGCAGCGGTCTTGAATCTGGGCGGGGGGCTGGGCATTCCCGACCGGCCCGGCAAGCAGCGCCTCGATTTCGAGCGGCTGGAACAAACCCTGCAGGCCTTCCTGCAGTTGAACTCGGGTCGTCAGCTGTGGCTGGAACCGGGCCGCTACCTGGTAGCCGAAGCCGGGGTATTGCTCAGCCGCATCACGCAGATCAAGACCAAGGGCCAGAAACGCTATCTGGGGCTGGACGTGGGAATGCACACCCTGATTCGTCCGGCTCTCTACGGCGCCTACCATCCCATCGTCAACCTGAGTAAACTGCACGAACCGCCGGCCTGGAAGGTGGACGTGGTGGGTCCTATTTGCGAAAGCGGCGACGTGCTGGGCCACGATCGCTGGATGCCCGAGAGCGAGGTGGGCGACGTTGTGCTTATCGCAAACGCCGGCGCCTACGGGGCCAGTATGGCTTCACACTACAATCTGCGAGCGCCAGCGCGGGAGGTTTTGCTGCTCGCGTAAAGACGAACCGAATTCAACAAAATTGCTGCAACTTTATCTTGCAAAGTTGCCAAGGACTGATTACAATAGGCCAGCTTTGAGCACCGACTTTGCTTCGACCTCTGTGGCCCAGATCGTCGACAAAGTGCTCGACCGGTTCTAGATCGCGCAGAGTGTCGTTGCTCTTACCCCCATCGGGAGGCGGGTGTCCTGGGTTTACGAAGGTGAATTTCCTTCGAGAGCCAGGGGCAGGAGTCCCGTGGGAACCGCCGAAGGCCGCGGCCATTGCTGAGGCCAGAGAGGCACCTGGAGGTATTAGTGGAGGCCAATTTTCTAACCGAGACGACCAACTACACCAATGGAAATGGGAACGGACACGCCAATGGGAAAACCCACGTGGCAGTGATCGACGAACCCGTCCTGAGGGCGAAGGGAGTCCCCGGAGTCTATGTGTCCAAGATGGTGATCGAAACCCGTCGCGGGCCCGAGTTCATTGATATCACCGAAACGGTCCAGGAATTGCTCAGCAAGACCGGAGTGAAAGAAGGCAACATCTTTGTCTACTCCCGCCACACGACCTGCGGTGTGGTCATTCAAGAGCACGAGCCCCTGCTGATTCAGGATATGTATAAGAAGCTGGAGCAGCTGGCATCCCCTGCCGAAGATTATCATCACAACAATTTCGACATCCGCACGGTGAACATGTGCGATGATGAGTGCGCTAACGGCCACGCCCATTGCCAGCACCTCTTCATCGGTTGCTCGGTGCATCTGCCCGTGATGGACGGTCATCTGGCCCTGGGTCGCTGGCAGCGTGTCTTCATCCTCGAGATGGATCGCCCCCGCACCCGAGAGCTCATCGTCCAGGTGATGGGCTGCTAGGTCATCCGCTCCATGCCTGGGCCACCCTCGAGGTGGCCCTTTTCATGTACGCTCGCGGTCGTCACCCCTCATTCCAAGCCATCCGAATACTCCCACTGTGGCCAGCCCCCAACCGACTTCAAAAGCCGTTCTGGGGGCGGCGTGAATCCACAGCCCCAGCAGAGCCGTGCCGCAGGCGGCGCCGAGCATGCGCAAGCAACTTACGCCGGCGATAGCCGAACCCAATAAAGGTGCAGGAACGACATTTTGCACCGAGAGCATGACAGGGGAAAAGGTCAGCCCCCCACCCAGGCCCACCAGTGCCCCGGCCAGCCAGATCAGCTCCAGGCTGTTGCCGCGGGCCAGCAAACCGTAGGCCACCCAAAGAGCGATGCAGCCTGCACCCACCAGGGGGCGGCTGCCCCAACGCAAACTCCAGGATGGGGCCAGGGCGCTGCTGACGATCCAGCTGATCATCAGCGGCAACATGGAACGTCCCGACTGGGCCCCAGACTGCCCGAAATGAGACTGCAGGTAGAGGGGCAAGAAATTCACGCAGGCGAATACTCCCATGCCGATCATCACCAGCACCCCACTGGTGGTGCGCACATAGGCGATTTCCCACAGGTCCAGGGGCAAAAACCCCCGCCCCCAGCGTGACACTGCCCAGCTGGTGAAAACGAAGGGCGCCAGCGCCCAAGGGGTTCCGGCAAACAGCCCCAGCATCGAACCCACCCAGGCGCAAAACAGACCCGCCCCAAGCCAGTCAACCGAGCGGCCGGCCGCCGCTGCGCGGGGATAGAACAGGGCCAGCAACAGCCCGCCCACGAGGCCAAAAGGCAGGTTGAGCCAGAAGACCCAGCGCCAGTCCCAATGCTCCACGATGATTCCACCCAGCGGGGGGCCCATGATGCTGGAGATGCCAAAGACGCTAACCAGCAACCCCTGAATCTTGGCCCGCTCCTGCGGGCTATAGATCTGGGCCAGAGCAAGCTGACCCAGGGGAGTCAGACCCCCGCCCCCTATGCCTTGCAGGGCCCGGCTGGCCACCAGCCAGGGCATCGTGGGAGCGGCTCCACAGCCCAGCGAGCCCAGCAAAAAGATCGCGACGCTGGACAGATAACAGAGTTTCAGTCCTCGAGCATCGGCCAGTCGGCCCCATACCATCCCGGTAACCGTCAGCGCGCTGAGATAAGCCGAAAAAGCCCAGCGATAGTATTCGGTGCCACCCAGTTCCCGAACCACGCGAGGCATGGCCGTGCTGATCACCGTACCTTCCAAAGCGACAAGGAAGGTTACAATGACCACCGACAGCGTGATCCAGCGGCGACTCAAGGCAGGGGCTGGTCTTCAGGCCAATCGCAGCAGTGCAACCTGCCCTCGGGGCCCAGCTCATACACCCAGCCGCTCTCCGGACAGCGGAAACGACCTTCTCCTTCGGCTACCAGACGAAAACCGTGGCGACTCATCCAACCGCGTTGACGCGCCGGCACCCCCATCATCAGGGCGTAGTCGGGAATGTTCCCTTTTACGACGGCTCCCGCCGCCACGAAACAGTAACGGCCCAACGTCGAACCGCAGACGATGGTCGAGTTGGCCCCCAGGGTGGCTCCGCGTTTTACCAACGTGGGCTGATACTGCCCGCGGCGCACAATCTGAGAGCGCGGATTGGTCACGTTGGTAAAGACGCAACTGGGCCCGCAGAACACATCATCTTCCAGCACAACCCCTTCATACACCGACACGTTATTCTGAATCTTTACGTTGTTGCCGATGCGAACTCCGGGAGCCACCATGACGTTCTGGCCAAGAATGCAGAGCTGGCCCAGTACCGCCCCCGGCATGACGTGGCAAAAGTGCCAGATCTGGGTGCCTTCGCCGATTTCTGCGCCTTCATCGACATAGGCCGAAGGATGAACTTTCACCTTACTCACCTCGTTTCCACGACCCCGACCGCCCCCCGTGTTTCTCCAGCAACCTCAGGGGCCCAATTTCCATACCTTTGTCCAGACTCTTGAGCATATCGTAGAGGGTCAACAGAGCCACCGAAGCCGCCGTCAAAGCCTCCATTTCTACGCCCGTGCGCTCTTCGCAGGCCACCCGAGCCCGCACTTCGATGCGATCAGGCGGATGAGGGATCACCTCGACCTCCACTTTGGAAAGCCGCAGCGGATGGCACAGCGGAATCAGTTCAGGAGTGCGTTTGGCGGCTTGAATTCCGGCCACCCGCGCCACCGCCGCCGCGTCGCCCTTATCCAACGAGCCCTGGCGGAAACGCTCGAGAGCCTCGCAGCTTATGTGCAGCCAACCCTGGGCCAGGGCCTCGCGACGCGTGACCTGCTTGGCCCCCACATCGACCATGTGGGCCTCGCCCCGGGCATTCCAATGGATCAAGCGGGGCTCTCCCAGAGCACTTGACCGGTCTGACTGAAGTCGTAGTCGCCCAGATGCTGCGATGCTTCGAGACGAAAACGCGGGGAACGCAGCGCCTGGATCAGCCCCGTCACCGGGAAGCGCGAGAAGAAGCGCCGAGGGATCAGCAGGTCGAGACGTTCCTTCAAACAGGGAACAAAGTCCAGGCGCAGAGTGCGGGCCGCGGTAGAAATTCCCGGACCCACGTCGACGGCCTGGCTCGACACCGCCGCCGCCACCGCCATGTGGGTCTTGACTTCGCGCGGGAACCCCGCCACCTTCTCGGGCTCAATGCCCAGTTGGCGCAGATGGTAGTCGAGCAGAACGCGAGTACCGCTGCCCTTCTGACGATTGATAAAGCGCACCTCGGGGCGCACCAGATCGCCCAGGCCTTGAATGCCCAGGGGGTTGCCCGGGGCCACAATCAGCCCCAGATCGCGACTGCACATGTTGACCAGCACCATCGGTTCCAACAGCGGAGCGCCCGTGAGGAAGGGCACGTTGTATTCGCCGGTCTCTTCATCGAAGAGGTGAATGGCCGCTGCGTGACAGAGCCCGGCCTTGACCGCCTGCAAACCCTTCATGCCCCCGGTAGCCGCCGTGTGCAGAGTGAGATCGGGAAAACTCGATCGCAGCAGGCTGCGCAGCAGGTCAAAGCAGATATCGTGAGTGCCCAGCACCAGAATATTGTTGTGCAGGGTGCGCTGGGGCGTCAGCAGGCGCACCGAGACGTTGGTGCGGGCAGGGAGTTCTTCCACATCGGCGTTGACGCGGAACATACCGCTGGCTCGCACCAGCGACATCAGCGTTGAGGCGCCACCCACCTCGGGTACCGCCACCAGGCGATCGTCGATCCAGGCCATGCGCACGCGCACGAATTCCTCGCTACCGCTGACGGGACGCTTGAAGGGCACAGCCAGACTGGCCGAAGCCCGAGGCAGATCCTCCTGGCTCACCGAGGGGCCCAGCATGTGCTCGAGCACCGGCCGGGCAAAGGCCTCGAAGGCCGTAAACACTCCAACGGGATGGAAGGGGAAGCCCAATATCGGCTTGCCATCGACCACCCCGAGCGTCAAGCTCTGGCACGGCTTGAGAGCAACTCCGTGCAGCACCCGCTCGCCCAGGTCGGAGAACAGCTTGGAGAGCAGCGCTGTGCCGTGGGAGGGACCAGCCACGATGATCACAAGGTCGGCCTGCTGAGCGGCTGCGCGCAGCGCCGCGCCGGCCTCCTCGGGGCGCTCGGGAGCGATAGCGCAGGCCACGGGCAAACTGCCAATCCCCCTGACCAGACCATCCAGGGTGAGCGAGTTGCTGTCGATCATCTGACCCACTTGAGGTCGAGTGCCGGCTGGAACCAGATGGTTTCCCAGCGAAAGAATGGCAACCCGAGGGCGCAAATAGACCTCTACCTGCTCCACCCCGGCCGCCGCCAGGGCCCCCAGATCGGCAGGCTCGATACGATGATCTTTGGGAATCACCAGTTCGTGCTGGGCCACGTCTTCGCCGGCGGGGCGCACGTTGCGCCAGGGGTTGCTGGCCCGGCGCACCCGCACACTGCCCTGCGAGGCCCACTCCAACTCGTGCAGCGGCACCACGGCGTCGTAACCGTCGGGCAAAGGACTGCCCATTTCCACAAACAACGAGGGGTCGCTCAAGGCGATCTCGACGGGCTGCTCAGCGGTAGCTTCGAAAGTCTCGGCCGAACGCACCGACAGGCCGTCAACGGCGGCGGAAAAGTAGTGAGGAGAGTCCATGGCGGCAGCCACGCTGTGGCTGGTTACCCGATGCAGCGCCTGCGCCAGCGGTACCCGCTCGCTGCCGGGACGATGCAGCGCTTTAAGGAATTCCAACTCAGAAAGAAAGCGATCCAGAGCCTCCTCGGGCGGCCACTCCTGAAGCCCCAGTTCACTGGAGTCCATCAGTTCAGTCATCGACCGCCTCCTTGATCAGCCGCATCACCTCGGCGGCATTGGCCCTGCCCTGGGTTTTCTTCATGACTTGACCTACCAAAGCATTGAGCGCTTTCTCTTTGCCCGAGCGATACTCGGCCACGGCCGTTGGATTGGCTGCGACCACTTCGCGCGCCATGGCCTTCAATTCATCTCCCCCACCGATCTGGGCCAGTCCCAGCTGCTCAACCCAGGCGCTGGCCGAGCCCCCTTCGTGGAATAACTTCTCCACCACCTGACGGGCCGACGGCCGGTTGATCTTGCCCTCGGCCACCAGGGCGATCACTTCGGCCAGGGCGCCCGGCACCAGGCGCCCTTCCAACAGGGGCAAGCGGGCCAGGTCGTTGGCCAGCCAGTTGGACGCTTCTTTGGCCGGGGCGCCGGCCTGCAGCACGGCTTCGAAAAAGTCCGACAACGCCCGCGACTGCACCATCAGTTGAGCATCGTAGGCGCTCAGGCCATAGCGGTCCATATAGCGCTGGGCCCGGGCCCGGGGCAACTCGCACAGCCGTGAGCGAATGCTGCTCAAAGTGGATTCATCAAGTTCGATGGGGGGCAGGTCGGGCTCGGGAAAATAGCGATAATCCTGGGCCTCTTCCTTGCTGCGCATGGAAATCGTCAGCTTGCGCGCCTCGTCCCATCCACGCGTTTCCTGCACTATGCGACCGCCCTGTTCCACCACCTCGATCTGGCGTTTGATCTCGTAGTCCAGGGCGTCGCGCACGGCCTTGAAGCTGTTCATGTTCTTGATCTCGGTTTTGGTGCCCAGCTCTACCTGGCCAACCGGACGCACCGAAACGTTGGCATCGCAACGCATCGAGCCCTCCTCCATGCGGCAGTCGCTGATACCCATCCAGACCAGAATCTCTCGTAGATTCTGTAAGTACTGACTGGCCTCATCGGGGGTGCGAATCTCAGGTTCGGACACGATCTCCATCAGGGGGACACCGGCCCGGTTGTAGTCCACGAGGCTCAGTTCAGAAGCGGCCAGCCGATCGGCCACCAACTGACCGTTGATGCGGCGAAAGTGGACCGACTTCCCGGTATCCTCTTCCAGGTGGATACGGGTCAGTCCGATCGACTGTTCGGCCTGCCCCAACGGCGAAATCACCACCCGCCCTTTGAGGGCCAGGGGCTGATCATATTGGGAAGTTTGAAAGTTCTTGGGCATATCCGGATAGAAGTAGTTCTTGCGATCGAACTTCGACTGCGCGGGCACCTCACATTCCAGCGCCAGGGCCGCCAATACGTGCAACTCGACGGCCTTGCGATTGAGGCTGGGCAGGCTGCCCGGCAGGCCCAGGCAGGTGGGGCAGACCAGATGGTTGGGCGGCTCGCCAAAACGATTGGCACATCCGCAAAATAGCTTGCTGGCCGTGGCCAGCTCCACGTGGACTTCCAGTCCGATCACGCTTTCGTAAGGCATGGCCGAGCTTTCCCTGGCACAGGGGAGGATCCTTCCCCTCCTGTCTCGCAGACAATGGCCCGTGGATGACCCGCACCAGGAGATCAAACGCCTCCAGCGCGAGTTGGAGCAAGCCATCTTCGAGCGCAAGCGCATGGCCCAGCTGGTGCATCAGCAGCCCGACGTCAAGAAGCTCGACGAGACTCAGGCCTTGCTTCAAGCTGCCGAAGTGGCCCGTCAGGCCACCGACGAACGCAACCTGGAGCTGATGAGGCTGCTGAGCCAGGCCTCCTTGCGCCAGCAGCAGCTCGAACACGACCTGCTCGAACAGCAACGCCAGACCCACCAGCAGCTGGCCGATCTTCAAACCACTCTGGGCGCGCTGCAACAAGAACGCGACGAACTCTTCGAGCGCGCCTCCAAACAGATGCAGCCCAATTCCTCCGAGGTGGCCATCAAGCTACACTCGCAACTCAAGCAGCTGCACCAGACTTCTAAGGAGAAACTGGAAACGCTGGCCGAGGAACTGAAACGTCGCCACGCGCTGTGGGAACAAGAAATGCGCAACCGCCAGCAGCTCGAGCAGAGCTTCCAGGTGCAAAGCGAAACCTTTCAGCGCGAAATCCAGGAACTCAAGCAGAAGTTGCGCGAGGCCCAAAGCGACCTCGCCGACCACGAATTTGCCCTGGAAACCAACGAAGACCAGATCTCCTGGCTCGAAGACGAAATCGAAGAGCGCGAGCAGATCATCGACGGTTTGCGCGGCCAGATCGCCGCCTACCTGGAGAAGCTGCGCACGGCTCAGAGCAAGCTCCACGAAGCCGGCGCCGCCTTGCAGCAGCGCAACACGCTGCTCAAGCAGTTCCAGGAGCAACGCCTCATGCTGGCCAGTCAAGCGCGTTCATGGGAAGCCAGCTACAACAAGGCTGAAGGCGAGCGGGTTCAACTGGCCGACCAGATCCACCAGCTGCGCACGCGCGTGGAAGACCTCGAGTGGGAACTGGAAGAAACCCGGGTTTCCCTGGAAGAGTCCCAGCACCAGGTAGCCAGCCTTCAAGACCAAATTTTTCAACAACTCCCCGAGGCCCACCGGCGCCTGCGAGCCTCGGAAGAACGCGTTCGCCAGCTGGAAGGTCGCCTGTCTGGAGAAGAAACGGTCATGGAGATGCCCGCCATTCAAGAGAAAAGCGCCGAGATGTGATCCAGCACACATGTCCTACTAGTAGCAAAATACTACTATGGCATGGGACCACCTGATATAGAGATAGGGGCCCCGGATCCGTAGTAGGAGGGCACAATGACCGACCAACAACCCCCGCTCGATTCCCGCCTGCTGAACGCCATGAAGCGCCTGCGCCTGGAAAACATTCATCTGCAAAAACATCTGCGCACTCTTCAAGGCGATTTCTCACAGGCCCATGCCCATCTTAGCCAGTCCACCCTGCGCACGCGCGAGCTGGAAGCCCAGCTGCACATGGCCCAGCGCCGGGTTGAGAGCCTCGAGACCACCCAGGCCCAGTGGGAGACCCAACGCGCTGCCGTTACCCAACTGGTGCAACGACAAGCCCAGGAGCTACAGGAGCTGCGCACGCTAGCTCGCCAGCAACAGGAAGAAATCGAGCGACAACAACAGTGCATCACGGCGGGGGAAGAAGAGCTGGAGCGGGTCAAAGCTCAGGCTCGACAGGTCATTGTGCAGCACTACCAGGGCATGAAAACCGCCCAAGAGCAGGCTCAGGTGGCATTTGAAGAGGCCCGTCGAGCCAAGGCTCAACTCGAGGCCATTCGAGCCCCGATGAGCCCGGGGCGTCGCAAGGTGCTGCCTCCCCGTTCGCTGCGCCCCACACCCTCAGGGAACTCGGGGGTCAAGCCGTCGTGAAACGATTGCCCGCAGCCCGCAAGCCGCCCAAGGCCACCTTTATTCAACTGCTCCGCGATCTCTATCGCCAGTCCAAACCCACGGCTCTGAAAGCGCCTTCTCCTGCTTCGACGCCTTCCACCAGGTTGAGGGTGGTGCGCCCGCCCTCCTGAGCCCGGGCACCTGTGCTATACTGTTGACAGTATGCGCAGGCGAGCCTTTACCCTGGTCGAGATCCTGATCTGCCTGGCCATCGCTGGTATGCTAGCCGTCGTTGGTTTTGGCTCATACACCCGCGCCCGTGGCCAGGCCGGGGCCCAGGGGTTGGCCCAGGCCATGGCCGACGTCTTTCGTCAGGCACGTCAGGAGGCGATTACTCGGCGTCGGCCGGTGGCGGTCATGCTGCCTTCGGCAGGAGGCACGCTGGGGAGCACTTCGGCCTTTTATCTTCTGGAAGGGGAGACGCTCCCCCAGGTCACTCGGGTTCGTAGTTTCGGCGGCGAGTACAAAGGGGTGCAGCTTTTCGTGGGCCAGTGGTCACTTTTGCCCAGTCTGGCACCTACTCTGACCACGACGGTGGCCATGCCCGGCAGCAAATGGTCCACCTTCAACCTGAACAACTGGCTGCCGCCCGCCTACCAAAACGACTATGCCTTTTGCTATCTACCCGACGGCACTCTGCGTTGCAACGGCCTGGCCAACTTCGAGGGCAACTACCACGTGGCCGTCTGCACCGGTCTCAGTTGCACGGGGGGCGCAGGCAATTTCACCCTGACCCAGGCCGGTTCCACATTCACTCTGTCCCTCAGTCCGGCCGGCGCGGTAGCCCTCGAGAGCGGTCTCAGGGGTCAGGACGGCAGTATTGCCACCCGCGGCAGCCTGGGGGCTGCGGCCACCGCCCCGGCGCCACCGGTGAGCAGCACCGCCCTGGCCGACCCGGTAATGCTGGGTGAGCCCCAAATCCTCCCCCCTCCCGACCCCGATGTGCTGCCGCCGGGTATCAATGCCACCCTGACGCGCGACCAGTTTCTGTCCCTCTCCACCCAGGCGATCAGCCCGTCGGGCCACCCCCTGTATTGCCGGTGGCAGGTGGCTCCTCCGGTGCCTCCTGCAGGGCCCGGCAGCTATAGCTTCCCAGGCAACGGCGGACGGATGACCTGGGATCCCAAGGCCCAGGGCGGCAGCGGGGCCTGGACCACCACCTGGCAATGGCGACCCCCGCCCACCGCCAGTCCCAACGACGTGTATCGGCTGCAATGTGTCGTTCAGAACTACGGGGGAACCCCTGTGCTGGCCCAGATCAAAGAGGTCAAAGTGATTCCTCCGGGCAGGGTTTTCTTCGAAACCAATCGCTCGGGTGCCCCCGAGATCTGGAGTATGAACGAAGACGGCTCGCGTCAGCGAGTCTACATCCCGGGAGCCCATCACCCCACGGCCAACCTCGACGGCACGCGCCTGGCCTATGTGAAGAACGCCGATCAGAACCTCTACCTGGTGCATCCAGAGGACCCGGGCAAAGAAATCCAGCTGACCTTCAACGGTGGCTACTCGGTACCGGCCCTTTCTCCCAACGGCAATCGCCTGGCCTTTCGCCGTCAAAACGGGGCAAATTACGGCCTGCATGTCATGAAGGTCAGCGCTACTGGATGTGCCAGCAACGTCACCATCGAAACCGACTCCCCCCTGCCCACACCCTGGATCCGCCCCGGCACGGAACGTCTGGGCTGGTCGAAAGACGGCACAGGCCTTCTCTACACCAAGGCCGACGGCAGCGTTTACAAGGCCGACATCGGCAACGGCGGCGGTGGCAACCCCACCTTCAGCGGGCCGGCTCCGGCCTATATGAATACCCAGCCGTCCGGAGAAAACCCGGTGTGGAACCCGAGCTGGGGGGTCAACGATCGCATCTACTATTCGATCAACAAAACCAGCCTGGGCGGCACCTACGACCCGTATATCTTCTACAAAGTGGCCGGACCGGGCCCGCTGACGGGCTGGAACTGGGGTCGGGACAGCTACAGCCTGGAAGAAATCATGTGTGAGCGCGACCCGGCCGGCGGCGACCACATTCTGGCCACCGAACAACCCGTGCCTATCGGCGCCGACGAGAGCCGCATTGTAAAAATCGATACCACCGTGCCGATGGGCTTCACGCTGGGCCCGGCTCCTCGGGTGCAGCTGACCCATACTCCCGGTGCCTACAACACCCGGCCCTGCTGGACCAAGTGAGAGGACTTTCGCTGGCTGAGGCCGTGGTAGGTGTCTTCGTGCTGCTGGCGGCTTTCGTGGTGCTCTCGCGACTCTTCATCACCGGCTTGCGCTATTCAACCCTGGTCGACAATGAGCAGACGGCCGTGTTTCTGGCCGAGAGCCAGCTGGAGGAGGTGAGGGGCTGGAGTGCCCAGACCCATGCTCCGGGCAGCGCTATCTCCTTTTCTGACTGGAGCGGCTGTCCGGGATCGCCCGGCCCCATCCTCAAGAACGGATTCGCCGGCTATACCGTGGCCGTGAACAGCACCGTACACGAACTGCTTTCGCCATGCAGTCAGTGGGAATTGCTCTACACCGATCCGGCCCAGCGCCGAAGGCTGACCCAGTCGTGCCGTCGGGTTCGGGTAACCGTTCGCTGGTCCGACCGAAGTTACCAGTTGGAATCGTTGGTATCCGCTCCGGTGGCTCCGGCCGGCACGGCCATCAGCGTAGAAGTCAGTCCCAACGGTTCGACCACCGTGGCTCAAGATACCCGCGCCAACTTTAGCGCCACCGCCCAGGGTCCGACGGGCACTTTGCCCGACGTGATGTGGGTATGGTATCTCTACGGCGTAGGCGACGGAACCGTTCAGGTCGATCGAGACGGGGCCCAGGCCCGGCTGGGTCACTACCTGCTCGACGCCGCCACGCCCGCGTCCGTTACCGGATACGGTTCTGGACCTTGCCTGATGAGGGCCATCGGCCGCGCCAGGGGAAAGGAGGTCTATGGCGATTCCGGCCCGGTCGACCTCCCTTGAGCGCGGATTCACGCTGGCCGAGGCTATCCTGGCGTTGTTTCTCTTCAGCATCGTCTTTGTGCTTACGGCCCAGGTGTTGAACAATGCCCATCGCATCCTGCGCCACCAGCGCTACAAGACGGCCGCCCAGCAGGGTGTGCAGATGGCCCTGTCGCGGATCAGCAGCGAACTGCGCGAGGCGATCGGCATTCAGCAACTGGGCACGGGGGTGTTGGAATTCTACAAAGCCGATGCCAGCCTGAGCCGCTACGCCTCGCTGGCGAACTTCAACGCGCGCCTCAACGTGCGTTACGAACTTCAAGACGGGCGGCTCTACCGCCGAGCAACGCCCGGTGGAGAGGCTCAGCTCATCGCCGAGGAGCTCTACGGCTTCTCCAGCGCCCAACTGGCCAATAACAATGTTCAGGTTCAGCTCACCTTTCGCGACCCAAAACTGGTGCGCACCTATGACACTCAGGTAGCGGTGCCCTCGGCATGGTAGAGCGTCGCGCCTTCGTGTTGATCACAGCCCTGATGGTAGGAGTGATCCTGTTGCTCTTGGGCATGGGCTTTGTAGGCTCGCAGGCCGACCGCTATCGAGGGGCCCAGCGCAGCGCCGAGTCGGCCCAAGCGCGTAGCCTGGCCATTGCCGGACTGGAAGACGCCCGCCTCAAAATTCAAAACGACGTGCTCTTTCCCCCTCCGATGGCGGCCGGCCAAACCACCTTTTCCTATGGTGAGCAACTGGACGTAGGCGACCCCGCAATTTCCGGTAGCTATGCGGTGGTGATCGAAACCGCTTACAATGTCGACCCCTACTACGTGCTGTCCATTACTTCGATAGGCAGCCTGGGCGATCCCAATCAGCCTACGGCCCAGTACCGCATCACGGCCGAAATGGACATGCGGCCAGGGCCTCGCTACTGTCACTATCGCCACTGGGAAGATGAGACCGCACCCTGAAGGCTCAATTCTGAGGGGCCCTCGGCCCTGCAATCGTCAGCTGGTCGCTGCGCTAGGCCCCCAGCCTGGAGCGCACCAGCTCGTTGACCTTCTTGCCATCCACCGGTTGGCCAGCCAGCTTTTTCATCACCGCCCCCACCACCGGACCGACCTTCTTGGGATCGGCTCCACCCATGGCAGCGATGACCTCGTCGACCACGGCTCCCAGTTCTTCATCGCTGAGACCCTTGGGCAGATAGGCCTCGATGACGGCCAGTTCGGCCTTCTCCTGGTCGGCCAGCTCCTGGCGGGCGTTCTTTTCAAAGATCTCGATCGACTCTTTGCGCTGCTTGCACAGCTTCATCACCACCTGAGAGGCGGCCGCGTCATCGAGCGTGCCGGCCTCGATCTGAGCGTTCTTCAGCGCCGACTTCAGCATGCGCAAGGCACCCGTGCGCACTTTCTCCTGAGCTTTCATGGCTTTCACCAGATCGGCTTCTACCTGCTGCATCAATCCCATCGCTACCTCCAGAAGACCCGCTTCCCACCCCGGAATTGCGATTCCTGCGGCCTACCAGGAGGCCCACCGCGAAACGAGAAGCGACAGGCATGTTTTTCGGCTCTTCGCCCATACCCCAGCCGGTGCCGCCCAAGTCGCCGGCCGATGCGGCCCTGTCGCAGGTGCGCCAGGCCCTCAAAGAAGAGTGTCAAAATCACCCCACCCTCTTCATGATGGAAACCAAAAAGCTCTATCTGACCATTCTCGAGAGCTACGAGCTTCAGGGTGCGCTGCGCCAGGCCCATCAGGCTCCCGACCCCAAAGCCCTTTTCCGCCAGGAGCTTCGCCATCAACTGTTGGGCTTTGCACTGATGCAATGTCTGCCCGAGGCCATCTGTAAACAGGCGGCCGTCAATGCCCACAACCTCAGCAGTCAGGCCCGAGGCACCCGCACTCGCTCGGCCTTCCTCGTGTCCGAACTGGAAAAGCACCTCGAAGCCGATGAAGAAACCGAGCAGAGTATCGGCCGCTGGCTCATGCTGCAGCCGCTGTTTCGACTGTCCAACCAGCAGCCCGAACTGCTGGACGCCCTGGCCGAGCACTTTGCCGAACTGGCACGCAAGATTCCCGACCTGCTGCGCAGCACCAACGAATCGCTGGTGACCCTCATGAAGACGGCTCCACCCGGTTAGTTTTTCACTTTGGCAGGGTAGATGAGCAGTATTCTCCCCCGGGGGCAATGAACAACATTCAAGGAGGCGCTATGAAGACGTATCAAACCCTGATCGCAGCCTGCTTGGCTCTGACGCTGTTCCCCGGTCCCCAAGCCAGAGCCGAGGAATACGAATTCTATCGAGTGCGCAGCGGCGAAAGCGTCGAGATGATCGCGGCCTCTCGAGGGCTGCGCCCCGACCTGTTGCGCACGATGAACCCCAGCCTGGAGCACGTGGTGTTCCCCGAAGCGGGCACCGTGATTTTTGTGCCCCCCCAGGCGGCCCCTGCGACTCCTCCCCGCCGTCAACTCTCGGCCCGTTCCTCTCGACACTCGGCCCCGCGCATCGAAGCCCCCAAGCCGGCCGAAACCCGCCTTGCTTCGGCGGCTCCTGCCCCCAAGTACAGCCCTCGAGCCCATCGGGGCAGCGGGCTGAGCGACGCCGAGATCCAGCTGATCTGGGACAAGGTCGTAAAGCCTCGTACCGGTGCTGTGGCTCTGGCCGAGCCCCGCGACCTGCCCGTTTCCACGAGCTTCATGATCACCAGCGACGGCCAGCGTATCGCCGTTCCCTCGGCGCCTCCACGCAAGCCCAAGGTGGAGCCGAAAGTCGACCTCGACGACGTGCAGCTCAGCCCTCGCGGCGAGAAAGTCGTGCGCCTGCTCAAGTCGTGCTTCAAATACATGGGCGTTCCCTATGTCTGGGGAGGTGAAGACCCCAGCGGAATGGACTGCTCGGGCTTCATTCAGTATGTCTACGGCCACGAGCACGGCATTCCCATGCCTCGCACTGCCGACGTCCAGTTCGAGGTCGGCGCGGGGGTGCCACGGGGGCAGGAGCAACCGGGCGACCTCGTTTTCTTCGAAACCTATTGTCCAGGCCCGTCCCACGTAGGGGTCTACCTCGGCCGCAATCAGTTTATTCACGCCTCTTCCGGTGCCGGCTACATCACGATTGGCGACCTGCGCGATGAGTATTTTGCCAATCGCTATCTGGGCGCCAAGCGTAACTGGTAGTCGACATCCCAGCCCTGTCGTCGAAGTTTCTCCCCTGGCTGCTGGCCCTTAGCCTGGCCTTGCCGGCTGCCGCGGAGCCCGACCTGCTGGAGCTCTACCAATGGTTTCACCGCCATCCCGAGCTTTCCAGGCAGGAGGAGGGCACCTCGAAACGGCTGGCCCGTGAACTCAAGGCCCTGGGACTGGAGGTGCACGAGCAGATCGGGGGCCACGGCATCATGGCCATCCTGCGCGGCCAACCAGGAGGTCCGGTGGTGCTCTACCGTGCCGACATGGACGCACTACCTGTCAAAGAGGCAACCGGTTTGCCTTATGCCAGTGAGCATGCTGGCGTCATGCACGCCTGTGGCCACGACATTCACATGACCGTGGCCGTGGCCACGCTGCATCGCCTTGTTCAGACCCGAGACCGTTGGAAAGGCACGCTGGTGTTCGTGGGTCAACCCGCCGAGGAAGTGGGTTCTGGTGCCGAGACGATGATCGCCGACCCACGATTTTCGCAGGTGCTCCAACGGGCGGGCGGGTCCCCCAAGTCGGCCCTGGCACTGCACGTCAATGCCTCGCTACCGGTGGGCGAAGTGGGCCTGACTCCCGGTTACGTGGCCGCCAATGTCGATTCGGTCAATATCATCGTTCACGGACGAGGGGGCCACGGGGCCTATCCTCACACCGCCATCGACCCTATCGTCATCGGATCCGAGATCGTCATGAGTTTGCAAACCATTGTCAGCCGCAAACTCGAGCCAGGCACACGAGCCGTGATCACGGTGGGCAAGTTTCAGGCCGGCAGCAAGCATAACATCATTCCCCCCGCGGCCGAATTAGCGCTTACGCTGCGTTCTTATGAAGACGCCGTTCGTCAACGCTTGCTGCAGGAAATCAAGCGCACGGCCGAGCACGTGGCCGCCGCTCATGGAGCGCCCAGCCCCGAAGTGCTCCACGACGCCGAACAATACACGCCTTCCCTCTATAACGACCCGGCCCTGGTGGCACGGCTGCGCCCCGTGATGATGCGACAACTGGGAGCCACTGCAGTGCGAGAAATCGCCCCGACCATGGGCGGAGAAGACTTTTCTGAATACGGGCGACGCCTGAAGATACCGGCCGTGATGTTCAGCCTCGGGGTGGTGGCTCCGGCCCGCGTCGGCGCGGGAAAGCCTCTACCCGGATTGCATTCCGACCTGTTCGTTCCCGATGCAGGTCCATCCATCGAAATCGGATCTCGACTGATGTGCGAATGCCTGCTTGAAGCCCTGAAGGACTGACATTGAGATTGGGTTAACGCCGAATACAGTCCTCGGGAAGCAGGATCCAGCCCTGCCCAGCAACTTGGGCATAAGCACGCCCGGACCAGGTTGTCACCACTCCAAGGGAAACTTTGGTACCCGCCTTCAAGTGGCCCCGAGTCCCCCGGGAACCAGGGCTGGGAAACAGGGGCACCGGCTGACTCAACTTCAAACTGACCGGTTTCGCAGTCGATGGGTCCTGGCTGAGGCGCGCCGACACCGGCTTGCCCTGGCGGTCGTGGATCTCAAACAACGTCAGCAGATCGCAGTCGGCTGCGATGGAATCGAGCAATACCGGCAAGCGTCGCCGCCACACCCAGGGTTGACCCTCGTGGAAGCGATAGTCGATGCCGTACCACAGGGGCCCACTACGACTGTTGGTCAGCAGGGTTCGATCGGAGGCCGAGAATTCGGGATTGCACACGACAAAGTCGTCGGGAAAGGGCTGAAAGCTCTGGCCCAGACGATAGACCTGGTAAAAGACGTTGACGCCCCCGTAGCCAATTCCGCTGGGGATAGCAACGTCCTTGCGTCCGTCATAGTCGAAGTCCTCGACCATCACTTCGCCAGCCGTTTCTTCCACGGGCAGGCTCTGGGTTTTACCGTTGTAGCTGAGTTGCAAAGAGTCGCTGCCCGCGAAAGCCAACCCGACCGTAGTGGTGGCGTCAAGTTTCACCTGTTGTTGGAAAGGTTGATCGAGTTTGAAACGCAACGGCTGTGCCTGAACCAGTTGGGCCAGCAACATCGCTAAGAACAGGGTGATGCCACGAATTCTCACGGGCGGTGCTTCTCCCCCACTCAGCAGGTTCCCCTTGCTTGTTGGCTCACGGCCAGCGTTGTCGATGCTCCTGCATCCGCTGGTGCATGCGCTCGATCAGCACTCGCTTCCGCTCTTCGGGCAGGAACGATTGGCGGGCGGCGGCCAGACTGATATCCTGCAGTTCGGCCAGCGTCAATCCACCCTGCCGAGCCATATCGACATACTCCCCCGTAAGCGTCAAACCGAAGATGTGACGGTCGTCGGTGCTCAAGCTCACCGGTACTCCGGCGTGGTAGTAGCGGGCCATGGGGTGAGAGGGAATGTCCTTGACCACGTTGATCAAGCGGTTGCTGTTGGGGCACATTTCCAGAGGGATCTGTCGTTGTCGTACCAGTTCCAGCACCTCGGGATCCTCGCCCAGGCGGACGCCGTGGCCGATGCGTTCAGCATGACACAGTTCTACTGAGCGGCGAATACTGTCTGCGCCGGCGGCCTCACCCGCGTGAATGGTGATGCGCAGCTCGTGGGCCTGAGCAAAATCAAAGACCTCCCGAAACTTCTCTACAGGATGATGCACCTCGTCGCCGGCCAGGTCGAGCCCTACCACCCCGCGGTGCTTGCGAGCCACGGCGGCCTGAGCCACCTGCATGGCCGACTGTAGTGAGTAACTGCGGTTGATCGAAACAATCAGGGCCGCATCCACCCCCAGCTCTCTGCGGGCTTCGTCGATCCCCTGCAGGACCGCGTCGAGCACGCCATCGACGGAGAGGAGATCGGGATGCTTCACGGGATTGATACGCAACTCCGTATACAGCACGTTCTCGCGGGCGTTCTCCTCGATCAATTCATAGGTGATGCGCCTGAGCGACTCCGGATGATCGAAGACAAAGCGAAAACAGTCGAACTTCTTGAGGAAATCCAACAAAGTCTCTCCGGGGCGCATCTGAAGTTGCTTTTTCAAGCCCTCCACCGTGTCGGCCGGCAGCACCACCCCGTAGCGCGGGGCCAGTTCGAGAATCGTCTGGGGCCGCACCGCCCCTTCCAGGTGAGTATGCAACTCAACCTTGGGCATATCGTGCAGTCGGGCTCGCAGCCGCTCCAGGTCGGGCTCGGCAACCGCCGAACCCAGGAGCAAAAGAACCATCCACCATGCTCGCCACATCCCCCGGGCTTCGACCCGGATCGAGTCTGGCCCCCTGTCCAAGAGCCAGGGAAGCCGGAGTACAGGTGGAAAGTTCAGCAGCTATGCCGACCCAGCCAACAACCCTGGCCACCGTCGCGCTGACGCTGGCCGCCAGCTCTGCGCTATGGGCATCGCCGCTCGACTGGTTGAAGGGAAATTATCAAGGCAACCATCGGGGCAGCAACCTTTTAGAACATTGGGAGGTGACTGCCGACGGTCGGGCGCTGGGAACGACCGTCTGGACCTCTCCAACCGGCGTCGAGTTGCAGGAACTGCTGCGCATTCAGCCCACGGGAAAGAACCGCTACCGCCTCGACCTCTGGATCTGGTCGCCCGGCTTCCGCGAGCACAAGGTGATGCACGGCAGCCTGCAATCGAACCGCCGCTCCCTTCGATTTGAAGCCTCGCCCGAGCAACATCCGGAGTCGCTGGATTACGAGAAGGACGCCCAGGGCAATCTGCGCGTGACTCTCAGCAAAAAGGCCCAGATCCGCTTCCTACTGCGACCGGTCACCCCCGATTCATGGCGGCCGACAGGCCAGTATGAAGCCCATACCTTCTTTGACAGGCAGTCTTTCGTCGACAGCCTGCATTTCAGCAGCGGCCCCGATGGACTGCAGGGCAGCCTGGAGGTGCCTGGCAAGTTCTCTGCCGGGCTCGAAAACCTGAGCTGCCAGGGCCGCCAACTCCATTTCGAATGCGCCATCCCTGAAGGCGAGAAGCCCTATCGGGTCGGTTATTACCTGACCTTCAGCGAAGATGGATCTCAGGCCGTCGGGGTGATCCGCCACCTCGATACCGGTGAACACCTGGGGTCTTTGGTGTTGCGTCGCAAACCAGAGCCCTGATGAATCCAAGGCTCATCTAATCCGCATCCGTCATTCTAGGGCTATGAACATCACCTCGCAAATGTACGCCCAGGTCGGTCGCCAGCTTCACCAGGTGACGGTTGAGGCCGCCCGCCAGAAGACCAACGAAAGCTGCGGCGACCTGGTGGATTGCGCTCGCCAGGGCGGCGAAGCCTTCACACGCTGGAATCAAACCTACGACTCTTTTCTGCCAGCGATGCGGACCGTTACTCAAAAAACGCTGCAGAAGATCAGCGACCTGCCCGCCTACGATCGGGGTCGAGGCATCGCCCAGGCAACGCTTGAAGCCGGCTCAAAGATCAGCCCTCGAAGCGCCGCCCTCATGGAGCTGAAAGCCCTGGAAAAACTCTCCGAAGGCATTTCAGGGCCGGTGGGGGTCGCCCTGGCCCGAGTAGGTGCCCAATTGTCGGCCAGCGTTTGCGACCGCGACTACGAAGGAGGCTCCGCCTGCAAAGAAGCCGGCGAGGTGGCCCGCACCTTTCTCAGTCAACTGCAGATGCAGGGTAGCCTGGAAGAAATGACCGTCGCCAGCGCCGTGCGCCAGCTCAGCATGAATTCGCCAGCGGGCGTTGCCTCCAGTTTTGCCGCGGCCCTGGGACTGCAGAGTCTGGGCCAGGGGAAAGGAGCCTCGGAGGTCTTTCAAGATGTGGGCCAGGGAATGCTGGCCTACTATGAGGCGACCCCTGGCAGTGACCGCAACCAGCAGCTCTACGAGGTGAGTCGAGGGGCCCTGCAACACCTGATTCAGACGGTTCCGCCCTCCTCTGCCCGCGATCTGGCCAGCCAGCGTTGGCAGGAAACCGCCACCCTCGACAGTCAGACGGGGGGGGCTCTGCTACAGGAGGCTTTCATCGCGCTGCAGCATCCCTGCGCACCAGGAATCCGACCCTGAGGCCGAAGTTCTCCGGATGTCGCGTCGTTGCACACCGGGCCAGGTCTGGGCTCTGGCCCAAGAGGAAGGATGGAGTCCAGAGGCGCGTCAGGCTGCCCTGACTCTGGCCAGCACGCCTCCAGGCCTGATGGCCTGGCAAGCGTTTCTCGACCGGGTGATGCTCGGCCTGGGCACTTTGGGGCTGCTCTGCGGGGTAGTCTTGTTGGTGGCCTCCCAGTGGGGGGCCTGGGGGCGCTGGGGCCAGGCGGCTATCGTTTCGCTACTCCTTTTCCTCAGCGCGGGAGCGTCAGCGCGCTGGGGCCTTCGCACGCGAACGGGCGGCTGGTCTCTGGTTCTGGCCTCAGGCTGCCTGGGCGCGCTGATAGGCCTTGTCGGCCAAGAATTCTACCTGGACGAGACTCTGTGTCTGTCCAGCTGGACCCTGCTGCTACTGCCCCCCAGTTGGCGGGCCGGCTTTGCTCCCCAATGGGTTCTGTGGCTGGTGGTGGCCAATTTGACCCTGCTTAACCTGAGTGATAGCAACGATTTCCTTGCCCTCATTGGAATCCTCAATGGCACCTGGTGGGCCCTCGGCCTGCGCTTCTATCCCCGCCTCGGTTGGCCCACGCTGTCGGCCTGGATTACTCTGATCCTGGTCACTTATGCGGCTTGCGCCAACCTTTTGGAACGCGAGCCCTCCAGCGGTTTGCTCAGCTGGCTGCTGGTGGCTGGCACGGCCGCAGTCTATGCCTGGCCGCGTCGACGTAGAGGAACCCTGGCCGGCCTGGGCTTCTCTACGACGCTACTGATAACCACCGCTCTGATACGATCCCTCGACTTCGGTATGCAGAGCCTGCTGGTGATCGGCTGTGCCGTAGTCTTGCAGATAGCGGCCCTGCTTGAATTTTTGCGTCGCCTACCTCCGGCACAAAGGTTGGAGCCGTGACCGAAAACGAAATTAGACAACGGCTATATGAGGCCGGAATGCTCTCTCAGCCTACATCGGCCAGGAACCCTCAACCGGCCTGGTATCTGCGAGCCATCAGCGGCTGCGGAGCCTGGTTGGCCTGTCTGTTCTTATTGGGCTTCTGGCTCTTCAGCAGAAACGAGAGCCTGTGGCTTGGGCTTGCCATCATCCATTGCGCCGCAGGCTGTGGCCTTGCCGCCTATCAGCAAGGATCACGTTCTGCATCCGCACTATCCAATCTGGCTCTGGCCTTGTGGCTCACCGGTCTGCCGCTGGGCTTACTGGCCTTGCTAGGACGCATCGACGACGGACGCCAGAGCGGCTCTGCGGCCCTGCTGCTGGGACTCGCCTCGATAGCCTACCCCGAGTGGTCGGGTCGACTGCTCACCTTGATGCTCAGCGGCGCATTTGCTGTCAGCACGGTGTGCTACAGTCAGGACCCCATTCCACCGGACTTGTTCCTGGTGCTGCTCCCGTTGCTCGCCGGTTGGAGCTGGCTACATCAGAGCCGGTTGTGGTCGGCCGGAATCGGCAACTGGACTTCCGCCTTCGGTTACGCCTCGCTGGCCACCCTCTGGATGCTGCTGGGGGCCTGTTACTGGAGGTGGGCCGAGGCCCCGATCACTTCGGTCGGCCGCCTCAGTCTGGTGGTCCTGGTGCTGTGGCTGGTGGCCCGAATTCTTTACCGACTGCGTCCCTCTCCGTGGGCCAGCGCCTGGGCTCTGGGAGGGACTTTCCTGGTGGCTCTCCTCACCCACCCCATTCCTGGCATTCTCGTCGGGCTCGGAACCCTTCTGCTCGCCTTCGAGGTAGGCAGTTCCGGTTTGCTGTTCATCACAGGCCTGTACTGGGTTCACTTCCTGCCCGCTTACTTTTACGATCTCTCTCTGCCGCTGACATTAAAAGCCCTCCTTTTAGGGACGGCAGGCGGGGTGGTGTTGCTGCTGCGTCACCGCATGCTACTGGGTAACGCCCCAGCCAAACAACGAGCCAGCGATGCGGAAAGGTCACAGCTATCCTGAGGATGATGTTCACAAATCGAAAGCCACATCATCGTCGGCGCCTTCGCTGGCTCAGCCCCTGGGGCGAGATACTCGACTGAGGGCGATCTGGATAATGTTGCCGGTCTGAGAAAATCCGTTCATCGTGTAGCCTCCAACGGTAGTGTCTGAAGCCAGCATAGCACGAGCCATCGAAACTGCCCCAAGACCACGGGCCTGAATGTAACCGCCAGGTAAACATTTCACAACAATCTCTCGACAACTGCCAGAAGAAATGGATCCAAAACAGAGCGTCGATTTTCGGCACTGCTGACACACAGGTTTAACACACCTGCCCTTAACCGTGACCGCCTCGGCGTGAAGAACCCTCATCCGAGGAAAACAGCCCGGATAGGCACTTGGAGGGCGCTATGAACACACTCTCTACCAATGGTCCTTCAGCATTCACGCTGCAAGCAGTGGGCTCCGCACGGAAGTATCTCGAGTCACCATCGGCGGATATCTCCCAGGCCGATGCCTATCTTTCGGCGATCGCCAGCAGTTCTGAGGCGACCCCGGCCGAACGGGCCTACGCCCGCTGCGCCGACCAGGCATTGGATCACCTGCGTCGATCATGCGGCCTGCACAAAGACCACATCGAGGCTCTTGTGCAGCAGGCGCTGTACGCTCTGTGCTCAGGAATTCCCGCAGCCCTGGGAGGTCCTATCTCGCAACTGGCCCAGGCGGCCCTACCCCCCGTCGAGCCCGAAACTCGCTACGACCATCGCGAGCTGCAGGCAGCCATGGCTCTGGCATCGGGATTGCAGCATAGTAGCAGCCCCGCCGACAGAGAAATCGGGCAATTGGTAGGCCAAACAGAAGTGGCCATGTCGGGCTGGAATCCCCTCTACAAAACCCACCTGGGCTATCAAGTGGCACGTTCGGCCCTGCAGGTCGCCGGCCAGGGGCACGAACAACCGGTGACCGGGCTCGTCCAGTGGGCCTCGAACCTCTATCCGGTGCAGGTTCCGCTCACGGTTCTGGAATCCGATCAGCCCCATTTCCTTCGCGAACCTTTCGCCTACGTGCCCTCGGTCCTTGGCCTGGCCCAACAGATCCACCTGCGCCTTCAGCAGCTCCTACCCGAGGGCGAGCTGGCACGAGGCATGGTGGATGCAGCCCTCAATCCGCCGGAAGGTCAAGGTGCCATGGACCTGTATCGAACCTACAACGCCACCTTTCAGCAACTGAAGCTGCTCGACCAATGCTCCTGAGTATTGTCGGCACGAACCCGGTAAGCATCGGGTTGCAAGGCAGTCAATCAAGTCAGAACTCTAGAGAATGGGTATAGGATCCGACTGAGGCCGTATCAAGGACGCCGAAGCCCGATCGGGAAGGGCCGAAGGTGGAGATTTTGATCCTGCTCGGGCTTACCCTGATCAACGGACTGTTTTCGCTCAGCGAAATCGCCCTGATCAGCGTTAAGAGTTCGCGCATCCAGACCCTGGTCGAGCAAGGCGATCGGCGTGCCAGCACGGTACAAAAGCTCAAGGCCGATCCGGAATCTTTTCTGAGTGCCATTCAGGTGGGCATCACTCTGATCGGCATCGTGTCCGGTGCTTTCGGCGGCGCAACTCTTAGCGACGACTTTCGTCACCATCTGGAGAGACTGGGTCTTGCTCCCGACTGGTCTCAGGGCCTCTCGCTGGTGCTGGTGGTCGGCACCATCACCTGTTTCACCATCGTGGTTGGAGAACTGGTACCCAAGTCCATCGCGCTGAACAACCCCGAAAAAATCGCCCTGGCAAGCTCGGATCTGGTAGCCGCCTTAGCCCGTTTTGCCTATCCCCTGGTTCGGCTGCTGGCCCTATCGACCCAGGCCATTCTCAAAGTGCTGCGGGTGCAGGAGCGACCGGGCGACCGGCTCAGTGCCGAGGAACTGCGCTCCATCATACGAGCGGCCAATCTGCAGGGTGTGCTCAATCAGCAGGAATCGCAAGCCCACCACAACCTGCTGCGCTTCAGCGAGCAGAGCGCCGCCACCCTGATGACGCGGCGCAATCAGGTGGAATGGATCGACCTCGACCAGCCTGTTGCCGATATTCTGCTCCAGGTCAAGGAAAGCACTCGCTCCAAGTTTCCGGTAGCCAGGGGGACTCTCGAATCCATCGTGGGCACACTGAGCGTGCGCGACTTTCTGGAGCAGGTGAATACTCCGGGGTTTGAACTCGAAGCGGTCGTGCGCCCGGCCATCGTCATTCCTGAGAGTGTACCGGCCTTCTCCGTTCTGCAGCTCTTCAAGAAGCACAAACAATACATCGCTCTCGTCGTGGACGAGCACGGCCAGTTTGAAGGATTGCTCACGCTCCACGATCTTACCGAGGCCATCGTCGGCGATCTGCCCGATGAAGATGAAGACGACCCCCAGGACGACATGGTCGAGCGTGAGGATGGTTCCTGGCTGGTGAGCGGCAGCGTGCTTATCGGCGATCTCAATTCGAAGTTGGGACTGCGCCTCATCGAAGAGGAACCCGCTCGCTACACTACGGTGGCTGGCTACTTTTTGGCCCGACTCGAGCGCATTCCCCATCCTGGAAGCCGCATCAGCGACCTGCGCTTCGATGGGGAAGTTCTAGACCTCGATGGCCACCGCATCGACAAGGTGTTGATCACCCCTCGGGCCCTCAATTCTGAGGGCCAGGCGCCATCACCATCCAGCCCACATTGAAACGGTCGGTCACCATGCCATAGCGAGAAAAAGAGGTAGGGCCTACTCTGTGTCATTGCCCCGACTTCGCCACTGCGCCAGGATTTTCCCCAAAATCGACCAACACTCGGGCCGATGAAGCCTCTGGCCTTGGCACTGGCCCTTCTCTGGCTGACGCCGGCGCTGGCGCGCTGTCCTGAGGACTATTTCGTCACTCAATACCGCTCCTACGCCAACGTTCGTGGCAGCGACAACAACGTCTTCTGTGGGGCAGCAACGCTGGCCATGGTGGCCCTGGCCTACGATCGCTTGCCGGACGACATCGAGGCAAGTCAACGACAGGAACTGATTCTCTGGTGCCACCAACGCATGGCCGACGACCCCAACGAACCCGGCATTCGAGCCCGTGGCATGCTGCGGGCGGCAAGCCTGCTGGGTCTGAACAGTCGCCTCGTGCGCGGCCTGGAGCAAATCCAGCAGGAAGTCGACCAGGGTCGACTGGTGGCGGTGGCCGGCAACGTCCTGCGCCTGGGCCTGCCCTGCCGAGGACACGGTGGCCACTGTATGCTGGTCGTAGGACGTAAGGGAGACGATTTCCTGATCAACGACCCCGGGGGCTTCTTTCGTCAACCCGCCACCCCGATAAGCGCCCAGGAACTGCAGAAATTCCTCTGGTACGGGGTCTCGTTCTGGACCGCTTCCCCCTGAGCTCAACCTTCGTTTCAGAACAAATTCAGCTCGCTTCGATAGCCTGTAGGGGTGAGCCACATCTCCCCCCTACAGCGCCTCTCCACCCAGCGCTCTTCGAGCCCTTCGCGCACGCCCGCCCAGCCGCCTGAGCTGCCCCCCGATCAGTTTCAACGGGCAGAAAGCCATAGCAGCGGGGGCTGGTCGCTGGGCAAAACGGCTCTGGTCGTGCTCGGTGCGGGAGCCGCCTTAACCGGTTGCACCCAGGCTCCACCTGTGCAGCCCATCCAGGCCACCACGCCCCTTCCTCTGGAAAATCCTGAGTTGATGATTTTGTCCGAGGCGGTGCCGCGCATCGACCTTCACCGCAGCACCAGCACCGATATTTCCACCGATATGGACGGCAACGTAACCACCTCGGAATCGGACGACCCCTACAAGGAAGTGGGCACCCACCTGGGCAGCGGAATTTTCCTGGACACGAATGACAATCTTGTCTTTGTGCCCCAACTGGCCTTTGGTCAGGAGGTTGGCCTTACCCAGTTTCAACGCGCCACCCTGGGACGCGAAGATTCTCGCTGGTTCAGCCCCCCGACACTCACCCGTGAGGCCGACGGTAGTGTAACGCTGACTCGCTCGAGCGTCGACCGGATTCACGGCCAGGAGGGCTCGCTGACCCAGATCAGTGGCCGGCGCGAGCGTCGCGAGGCCGTGCGCACACCGGGCGGTGTGGAACTGCGCGAATGGAATCGAACTCGCTTCGAAATTCGCCAGAACGGCAATCAACTCGAGGTCTACCGCTCGGGAACCAAAACCCACACGCTCACCCGCCAGGATGGCACCATCCATCTGCAACGCTACAACCAGCGGCCCTACATCATTACACAGGACGGTCCCAACATCACGGTGGATCAGGGTTACCGTAAGCCCCAGGTGATCACAACCAGCGCCGACGGTTTTCAGGTTCAACAGGTTCGCGACTACACGGTAACCTTCACAGAAGGCTCCATCACTTCCAGCTACTCGGGACATACGCCGATTTACTTCCGGCCTGCTCGTTAAAGACGCATTCGGGCCAACTGGAGCGTTCGCAACATGGCCGTGGAGATCTCCAGACCTTCTCGTTCAAGTTGCTTGCTCAGAGCCTCGAAATGAACCACCACTTCCCCGGGACGTTCCAGCTCCAGCAGGCTTTCCAAAACGGCCTCGGCCGCCTCGCTACCGGCCCCCCCCCAGCGCAACCAGAGCCGGGCATAGTCCAGGCGGCGCTCCGCCTGATCGCGGCAATGCTCTAGCAGATACCGCAAAGCCGCCAACCACTGGGCCTCGTAATCATATCGAAAGCTCAGAGCCCATTCTGGACAAACCCCCTCCAACAAGGGACCCTGGTAGAGTTCTACCTGGCGAGCATAGGCCTGAGCCGCCCTTTGGCCATCGAGAGATTCCAGGGCCCGAGCCGACCGCCCCCATTGCACAAACTCGCGGGTATCCAGCCACAACAAATCGCCAGGTCGCAAACGCAGTCCGGCCGGGCTTCGCTCCAAGAAGTCGCTGCCCAGAGCCTTGCGCAGGTAGGAAACCGTGGGGTTCAGCAGGTTACGCACGCTGCCGGTTTCGGCCTCGGGCCAGAGATCGGCCACGATGGTCTCGGCGCCGCGTTCACCCTCCCAATGCAGCGCCAGATACCAAAGCAATTGGCGCACCTGTTGCGACTTCCAATGCTGCAACCACTCGCCCCCACGGCGGGCTCGGGCCGCGCCGAAGAGAAACACTTCCAGGCGATCGCCGCCGGGCAGCCCGAAGCGCAGCGTCAACTTCGGGCCCAATCGAATCAAGTCACCGTCGGCCAGGTCAACCGGTGCTAGCAGGGCCCGGCCAGCGACAAAAGTACCGTTCGTGGAACCCAGGTCGTGCAGCACAAAGCGCCCGTCGTTGCGGGCCAGGATCTTGCAGTGCAAACGGCTGATCGAGGTCTCTTGTAGACGGACATCACACCCTTCGCCCCGACCGAGCACAAACTCGAAGCCGTCCAGAGCCACCCGTCGGCCACTCTCGGCCCCCGTCATGACTTCCAGATAAGCGCCGCGATCCACGCCCTCCGCCAACGACTCGGAAACCACCTCGGTATCGTCCTGCATGCCTGCGCCTATTACGACACTCCCGAGGCGACAACCAGCCAGTTTACACAATGTTAACAATCGCTCGAACTCGACAAGCGCTTCACAATCCGCCCGGCTTAGGCTGACTTCAGATCCAGCAAGGAGCACGCAGCGTGGCCATCCAAACTGGCCCGTCCAGGCGCCCGGTGAGCGGGTCCACCGTGTTCACCTGGCCTGCGCGGGTTGGGACTACAACAAAGACACGAGAATTGCCGTTTGCGAACTCTAATTAGGGCGGATGGGAGAGCATATCATGTCGGTTCAAAGAAACCTCAGCGGGGCCTTAGGTGCCCTGCTCCTCGTGATTACCATGGGCTGCGGAGGCTCGGGCGGCAGTAGTGGCGGGGGGGTTAGCCGGTCGCTGGGAAGCGGAGCTCCGGGAGGTGGAGGTGGGGGCAACCCTCCCAACTCAGGAACGGTCAACCCCGGATTCCCCGCCTCCAATGCGGTGCCCCCCCTGCTGAAGACATCTTTGCTGCCGAATGGCGTAACGGCCACTCGACTCGCCCTGGCCAATTTTGGGGGTTCTCTGGGCGTCCGGCCCGCGGTGGTGGCCGGCTACAACAACGGGGACAATAACGGCCAGCTCATCCTGCTGGAACGTCATCCAACGCCCGGCAATCCGGGGCAGACCAATGTTGTGCTGCCTGGCGGCGGCAGTAGCGGCAACGCGCTGCCGCTGTCGCACCCCTTTGAGCTGATAGCCTCGGGCAGCACCCTGTTTCTTACCGATCGCTTCAACGTTGTTGACGGTGGCCGGGTGGTGCGCGTCACGAATATTGACGAAAACGGTGCCGAGTTCAATACGGTGGGCCCCAGCGACCTGGGTCATCCGGTGGCTCTGCTTCGCGATGGCAACTTCCTCTATGTGGCCGAATACGAATCGGTAGCCGATGGAGGAAAAATACGCCGCATCGACATCTCCGGGGGGGCCAACGACGGCGACAGCGACGTCCTGGTCAGCGGATTGGCCTTCCCCTCCTCAATGGTTCTCGATACGAGCAACGGGCGCAGGATGCTCTATGTGGCCCAAAACGGACTTCCTGTGGGCAGCAGCGCGATACTGCGAATCGACCTGAACACCTTTACCCCGGGCTCAGGCCCGACCAGCCCCGGAGTGGCCAACGTTGTGCCCCTTGAAGGAGGTTCCAGCGGACAGCCCTTCGACCTGGCCACCGACGGCATAGGCAATGTAGTGGCCACCGAAGGACTGCGCATTGACCCCGTCAACTTCACGGTGCTGGGGCAACCCAGCGCTCTGGGCAGGATCAGGGTGATCGAACGAGGCCAGGGCAGCCCGACCGTAACCAACCCTTCCAGCCGATTGGTGCTGAACACGCTCGACCCGGCCGCCGGACCCACCCTGATTCAACAGGGCGACGCCAATGTGAACACCCTCTTCTTTACAACCGGAAATCTGGGATCGGGTTCGGTGCGGCAGGTGGCCTTCAACAATCAGACCGGCGGCATCTTCAGCCACCTGGTCCTGGACTTTGGAAGTGACTTCGTAGCGCTGGATACGCTGCTGGACCTGAATACGACGCCGGTAAACTTGAAGTACACTCGCAACTTCACTTCCCCTCTGGGGGGACCGGTCATCGACCTGAGATAGGACCGCAGGTCTGGCTGGAAGGAAGGGTGGAAGTTCGCGCTCCCACCCTTCCTTACTCTGTCTTCAGGACTTCTTGGCGGGAACCGCAACCGTGGCGCGATAGCGCCCGTTGGAGTCTTTATCGAGCTTGGCCTGAATCTCTGAGAGTTTGGCCTTCTCATCATCGTAGGTGAAACTGGCCTGCAACTTGGCCTTATCGGTGGTGACGTTGGAAACCCCGGAAACTCCGGTCAGAATCGCACGAACTCGTGCGGGGCAGCTTCCTCAGGTCATTCCCGGGATGTCCAGGGTGACCTGAACGGGCTTCGCCAGCACGCTGGTGGTCAGCGCCAGGGCGAGCAATATGGATCGTAACATGGCTTCTCCTTCTCTTGGTTGGGTTTGTCCCCGCAATCGCCTTCTATGTCCGAGGGATGCTCCCTGGTTTTGAAGCTTTTGAGTTAGGGCCCACCGACCTGGGTATAAGCCGATGACCAGGTGGCCCCTTAGCAAAAGGGCCACCTCTGAAGCACGTTGCCACGGAAGGTGCTGTCGAGTGTTACGCAGTAGCAAACCGTTGGGGACAGAACACAGTTGGGAGAAAACCATGACTTCGGCAGTACTCAGCGCTCACAGCCGCGAGGCCATCGAGCACAAGGTCATGGGGGGCCAACGTCTCACGGTTCAGGAGGGCCTGGCGCTCTATCAGGAACCCGATCTGGAATGGGTCGGAGCATTGGCGAACCGGGTGCGCGAGCAGCGCTACGGCAATCGCACCACCTACATCGTCAATATGCACCTCAACTATTCCAACCTCTGCACGCTCTCGTGTATGTTCTGCGCCTTCGCGCGCAAGCGGGGCCAGGACGGTGGCTACGAGATGTCGATGGAGGAAATGCTCGAACGCGTTTCCGTTCTGGCCGACGCCCGCGAACCCGAGGTGCACATCGTCGGGGGGCTGCACCCCGACTACCCATACGAATATTATCCCCAGCTGCTCTCCAGACTGCGAGAACGCTACCCTCAGATGCACCTCAAGGCTTTTACGGCCGTCGAAATCGATTACTTTGCCCAACTGGCCGGCAAAAGCGTAGAGTGGGTGCTGCAAGACTTGCGCGAACACGGTCTGGGTTCTCTGCCGGGCGGCGGCGCCGAGGTGCTCACCGATCGCATCCACCGCAAGCTCTATCGCGACAAAATGGGGCCCGACCGCTGGCTGGAAATCCACCAGATCGCCCATCGCCTGGGCATTCGAACCAGCGCCACCATGCTTTATGGTCATATTGAGACCGACGAAGAGCGTGTGGAGCACCTGGATAAGCTGCGCCGCCTCCAGGACCTCCACGGCGGCTTCCTGGCCTTCATTCCCCTGCGCTTCCACCCCGACAACACTCCGTTGAAGAAGTTGCCGCTGCGCAGCGGTGATGAGGTGCTGAGACAGATGGCGGTGGGCCGGCTGATGCTGGACAACTTTCCCCATGTCAAGGCCTACTGGATCATGAGTGGCCTGGACAATGCCAAGCGCGCCCAGCATTTTGGGGCCGACGATCTCGACGGCACCGTGGTCGACGAGCGCATCACCCACATGGCGGGCTGCGATACCCCCGTGGGCATGACCGAAGCCAATCTGCGCCAGATGATTCTCGACACCGGCCGCGATCCTGTTCGTCGCAACGCTCTCTACGAAGCCATCGACTAGCGTGGATTTTCTGGCCAATCTGGCCGACACGTTTGGCGTGGCCGAGCCGGCCCAGGCCAGCGCCGAAGCCGACGAGGGTATCGAAGATCGGGAAATTCCCGAGCTCTACCGTCCCCTCTACCAGGCCACCTGGGCTCTGGCCCGACACGAAATCGACGAAGACGACTGGCTAGAATTGTGGGAAGCCGTTGGGGACACGCTGCTTTCACTGGTGGAAAAAATCGAAGAGCAGGTGCGCCAGTTGATCCGCGGCCTTCCCCCCTCGCGCGGCCCGGCCACCCGCGAGCAGGTCTTTGCGGCCGGGGCCGAACTGCGCCGCGGCCTGAAACTGGCCGTCGAGGCGCTCGACCGCATGGGCGAATATGTCGACGACGGCGATGCCGAGCATCTCAGCCAGGGCTGGGTCGACTTGCTCGAAGCCAGCGACGTGATCCAGCGGGGCTCGATCGAATTTCAGGCGCTGCGCCTGCGCATCCAGACCTACTTGAAAAACCGCCCACCGAGCGGGGAACAGCAGGATGGCCCGCATCCAGGGCAACCCGGCAAAGCATCCGAAAAGTAGCCGGGCCCTGCCCGGAAGAATTCCCGAGCAGGGCCAAAGGTCATCGATAGGGCCGAACAGCGAAGTCGCGCAGCGTGATCGAATAGCTTTCGCAGACTTCCGAATCCAGCCACTGCAAGATCACCTCGGCCATGCAGGCCACCGTCAGCGTTACCAGGTTGCGGGCCAGAGGATAGTCGCAAACGTCCTCTCCCGCTCCACTGGGAACCCGATAGATGGCATCCCATACCACCTCGGCGTAGTCACCGTTGAGCCCGCCGTGCAACAGGGGAATCTGATGCTTGCGACAGGCCTCCTGCACGCACAGCCGGCCGGCGCGGTTGTCGAGGCAGTCGACCACCAACTGAGACCCGCGCAGAAGCCGGGCCGCGGTATCGGTGGTCAGCTCTTTAGGCACGGCTTTCACCTCGATACCCAAAGCCCGATAGAGCTGCGCCGCCAAGAGGGTGGCCTTGTAACCGCCCAGTTCGCTACGCCCATAGGGCTGGGTGGCCAGATTCTGCTCTTCCAGTCGGTCCCGGTCGATGGCGGTGATGCCCGCCGCCCCGCAACGCGACAGCTGCTCAACCAGATTGGCTCCCAGCGCCCCGGCTCCGCAGACCGCAATGCGACAACCCGCCAGTCGCCGCAGCAATTCGGCTCCCCGGTAGCTCTTTTCGTGAAGCATAAAGCTCATGAGTCCTCCTCCATCACTCCCACCAACGAAGTGAGGTCAAAATCGGCGTCGCGGCCCGACAGACAGATGCCCGAAGAAACCACGGTCAGGTCGTCCCGACGGATGCTCGAGTGGTGGTCGGCTCCCAGGCTGTCTCGCCAGTGAACCTGATAGACTTCAGCATCGCTGGAGTAGCTCAGCAACTCGCCCCCCCCTCGTGCCAAAGCCGCCCGCAGCCGCCCCTCCTCGAATCCCGGGAGGGATCGCGAGGCCCCCTCCCACACAACCTCCCGATGCAAACAGGCATAGGCGGCGCGGTCCTCGGGCGTCAGTCCGGAAATCTTCAACTCGTCCGGGTGGACTCGTTCGCTCAGGCTCTGGCGCATTCGGTCGGCTCGCTGAAGTTCGGTGTTCAGCACGGCCCCCCGATACCAGCAGTGAACGCCATCGAAAGCGCACTCTATCAGTTCAAAGGGAGCCCCGCTGGTCACTTCGTGAACCACCGTCATTCGCGCCAGCTTGTCGACGTAGGCCAGCCAGTTGCGACCTTCGAGCTGCCGCAGCAGTCGCAGGCGCCAGCGCGGCCACAGCGCTAAGTAGGCTTCTCGCTCTGCCTGGTGGGCACGGCGCCTGAAGTGAGCACGACCATCCGCCTCCAGTTGGAACACTCCGAACCCGGAAAACTGGGGCGGCTGCACCCGAAACTCGTAGACCAATCCCTGAATACGAACCCGAGCTCGCCCCGGGGCAACCACCGGGGCGAGCAGGGTGCGTCCTTGCCAATCCAGCTCCTGCTGTGCCAGCCGAGAGACCAGAGCGTGCAACTTCCTCGTCATTGTTCTCTCCTTCCGGCCTTGGGCCAACCGAAGTACCGTCGGCCCTACGCACGGACGGAGGCATCAGCAGGCTTGTTGGGCTGGGGCAAGGTCAGGTTTCACCGGCAACGGCGTGCTCAGAATCTCCATCAGCAGTTCCAGGCGGCCCGGTCGGGTCAGCATCGGAACCAGGTTGGGGAGACTGTAGTAGTCACCGGTGAACTGGTAAGTGTCAAAGGCGATCTGGCGCTGGCGCAACTGGCGCTCCAGATGACTGGAGGCAGCTCCAACCTTCAGCAAGGTCACCTCGGGGCGCACGCCGATTTCACGGGCGTACAGCTCCCACTGGTCGCAAAAGTAGGGGGCCGTGTTCTCTTCCTCGTCGGTCACCACCACCAGCTGCTCGACCACCACCCGGTGGGCCCGCAACCAGGCCACTGGAGCACCGATCGAAGTAGCACCGTTAGCGGTCACGCCCCGAAAGGCGTGTTCCCACTCGGCCACGCTGGTGCCGCCACCCACGAGGGCGCGGGCCACCGTGTCGAAAACCAGCACGTGCAGGGGCACCTCGGGCTTCATCAGGCCAGCCGCCAGCGCGGCCACCTGCTTACCCACCTCGATAGCCTCCTGCAAGGACGAGGACTTGTCCACCAGGATCGCCGTGGACTTGAGAATCTGGCCCTGGGCCACCAGACGCTGCTGGGTCACCGCCTGCAACTGCTTGCGCAGATGCGCGTCGGCTACCACCTCGGCAGCGACCAGGCCCTTGTAGTCGGAAACTCGGCGGTCCTTGCGGGCCTCGGCCAGCTTGGCCTCGACCCGAGCCCGAATTTCGGCGTGCTCGAGAGCCCCGCGCGCCTGCAACATTTTCATGTGGTTCATCACCTCGGCCGGGGTCATCACCTCCACCAAAGCGGCCAGCACAGCCGGAGTCACCTGACGAACCACCCCCACCGCCACCGGGAAGGGCAGGCCGAGTTCCAGGATCTTCAGTGCCTGTTCGGCAGGCTTGGGACAACGAGCCAGCTGCTTGACCTTCCAGGCCAGGCTTCCCTCGGGCGGCCGACGGGCAAACAGAACCGCCTGTGCCCGAGCCCCGGGCGCCACGTGCAAACCTGCGTAGAGCTCTTTCAGAGCCCGAGCCTGACGCAGTGCCGCCCGATCGAAGGTGTGCGGGTTCGCTTCGCGCTGGCGCAAGTAGTGAACCGCTGCCGAACGCAAGCTGCGCGGGCAGCGACCAAAGTGCTGCTTGGCCACACGAATGGTTCCGGCTACCTGGTGAGGGGCCAGCTGCTGCAGCAACACCCAGGCCGCTTCGCGATGCTCGGGCATCGGGCTGACACCCATACCCGCCACGAAGACCTCGCGGAAGCTGCGCACCCGGCCGTTCTTCTGATACCAGGTAGCCAGATGACCATAGAAGGGTGCGTCGAGTTCGAGGGCATCGGCGTGCAGCTGAACCAGGTCCTTGAGGGGGGCCTGGGCCGGAGCCAGCAGAGAGTCCATCAAACCCAGTCGGACATCGCGTTCGAACATGGGGCAACTCCTTTCGAAGCAAAAGAGACAAGGCAGAACGCAAGTCGAGGGGGCTACGATGAGCTTTCCCCTACGGAAGGTGCTGATGATGAGTCAGCGTGTGTACGCCCCCTCGGTCGGGACGCCCTGCCCTATCAAAATGTCAATTTTTGTCACCAAAGAATCGATTGAACCACGCGCAAGTCGAAGAAGCATGGGCACATAGAAGGAATCGAACCTTCATCTCTTTCATAACAGGAAAGTGCTTAACCAGTAAGCTGTATGTAAGCTTCCTCGGTCGGGGCGCGAGATCCAACCAAACTTTGCTTTAGCCGAAGATGGCCTCGGGACGAACCACCACCTGACCGCTGGGTCGGCGGTCCACGACGTAGCCCTTCAGGCTCGACTCGGGGATGCCCAACCAGTCGGCGACCCGGCTCATAATTTCACGATCGGGTGCCTGGGTGGAAAGCTCGAAGACTTTCGGCTTGATTTCAAAAGTTCGGCCTGCGAAACGGATGTGGAACATAGGGTCTCCTTTCTGGTTGGCCCTCACAACTGGAGGAACCTGGTAGGCCCGCGAGTGTCCCAAGAACGAAAAAACCCGCTGGCAGTGCTGCTACAGCGGGTTTTCAATAAGGCCTGACGACCTTAGCTACATCCGCTGCTCCCGAAGGACAGTTGACCGACCATGTCACTTGGATTGCCGATATGATAGCAGCGTCCCATCGTTCAATTGTCCTTTCTTGGAGTGGATTTTTCGAGTATAGGAACGATGACGGAACCTGTCAACCCCGATCGCTACATTTTTTTTAAGATTCTCCCCGCCAGGTAAACCTTAGACTTTATGCAGGATGAGCGCCCGCCTGCAGGCAAAGCAGAGCTATGAAAAGGTGGAACCGTGGACTGATCCTCTTGGGGTGTTCCGGCCTGGCGGTGGTGGTCGCGGGTCGCGAGCTGGTCCGCCGCCAGCTGCCCGGTGAACTGCTCGGCCGCGAGCTCAGTAGGGCACTGGGCCACCCCGTTCGTTTTCAGAGTTTCCAATTCAGTTGGGATGCCCGGCTCCAACTAAATAAGCTGGAGTTGCTCGATCCCGACGGCAACGTCTTCCTCAGGATTGACGAGACTCGCGTCGACCTCGATCGAAGCCTGGCCCTGCGCGGAAAGCTGGAGATTCGCCAGCTGCTGTTGCAGCATCCGCGCCTGGAGCTGAGCGGCCCTCGCTGGCGAAAGCTCGCCTCGGGCAACCGTCCAGCCTCGCCCGCGCGCGGCTTTCCTGTGCTCCTGCGAAATCTTGAACTGGGCTGGCTCAACGATAGCGGCCAACCCACCTGGCAGGTAAAGGGCTGGCAAGGCAGCTTGCCGCCCACCCCGGCCGCCAGCTGGAAGCTGGGTCTTCAAGGGCCGGCAGGAGAAGTGTTCGAGGCCGACGGCAAAGAATCCAGGGTCAACCTCCGACTGGAGAAGTTTCCCGTTTCCCAGCTGGCCACCGTAGCAACCGGCGCCCACTACCCCAGCCTGGAAGAAACCGCTCGGGTGAGTTTGCAGGCCGAGCTTCAGGATGGCCAGGCGCGAGTCCGTGCCGAACTGAGCTCGCGCGCCTTCAGCGGTCCGGTTGAGCTAGAACTCAAGCCCGACCGCTCGGGTCGCCTATCTACCAGCGGCGGTCAGCTGCACCTGCTGGGCAAGATCGGTGCCGCCGAACTCAGTTTTACCCCCACAGACCGGGGCTGGAAGCTCGGTCCGGCCAAGCTGCAATGGAAAGACCTCAGCTGGACGGCCCAAGGTAAGATCGTTGATGAAGACCGTTTCGAGGGTCAGTTTGAATGTGCCAGGGTGCCCTTTGGCCCCGGATCAGCGCTCTCGCTGTCGACCCACCTGGAAGGCAGTGCCCGCCAACAGCAGGCCCGCTATCGGCTGCGCCTGCAGTGTCCTGAACTGCAACTCGGCAAGCAGACGCTGGGGGCATGGAACTGGCAGGCCAGTGGACAGGTCAGTGCCAACGGATTGCCCGACACTCGTTGGGAGCTGAAGGGACCCCGCGCAAGCTGGAGCGGCAGCTTGAGCTGGCAGGCCCGCAGCGGAGACCTGGACATGAAGTTCGCTCCTCTTCGGCTGGAACCGTGGCTGCCCGGCTGCAAGGGTCAACTTCAGGCCGGCGTTCAGCGCAGCGGCAAGGGGCCCTGGAAGGCCCGGCTCTCGTCCCCGAGGCTCCAACTGGGGCGCCTGGCAGTGGAAGCTCTGGCGGTTCAGCTCAGCGGTAACCCGCCCACCTGGTCGGGGACGGCTCGGCTGCAGGGAGGCACGCTAAGCCTTAAGGGCCCGCTGAAGACCCCCGTGTTGGAGGGTAACTGGCAGAGCTGGCCGTTCAAAGAATTGCAGGGGAAACTGAGCCTGCGGGTCGTGCGCCATCCCAAAGCCGCTCAGGCGGTGGCCACAGTAGAACACCAATTGAGCTGGCAGAAGCGGCCCCTGCCCAGGGTCGAGGGTCAGCTGATCCTGGGTGCGCAGGGCTTTCGCGGCCAGCAACTGGCTCTGGCGGTGGGCCCCTTGAAGCTTCCACTGGAGCTCTCCGGCGGTTGGAACGGACAGGACTGGAAAGTGGCCAGCCAGTTCAGCAAGGTCTTGCTCAAGCCCCTCAGCGGGCTGGACGGAAGTCTCACGGGAACAATGGAACTCAGCCCCAAGGGCTTGACGGGCCAGGGCCAGCTTCAAGGCCTGGCGGTGGGCAAGCAGCCCCTGGGTAGTTGGCAAGCCGCGGCCCGAAAGCCCTCGGGAAGAGCCGCCACCCTTGAGCTCACCAATCCTGCCCTGGCGCTTCCCGGAGGGCTCAAGGTGGCCGCCAGCCTGAAGTGGACCCAGGGTAGCCCCGAATGGCTGGCTCAGCTTCAAGGGAAGAGTCTACGCGGCTGGTTGTCCTTCAATCCCGGCAAGCGGCAGCTAAAGACTCAAGGCCGCCTGGACCGGCTGAGCCTGGCGGGACTGCCGGGAGTGCCTCCGGGGGCCTCGGGCAGCATTTCCGGAAGCTGGAGCGGACAGGGCCCTTGGGAGCGGCCCCAGTGGAAACTGCAGGGCGAATTGGCCCAATTTCGCTTCATGTCGCTGCAGTTGCCCCCTATGCCCCTGGTCGTACAGGGCAAAGACGGTGTGCGTCGGGCTCAACTCGGCCCCGGCCCCCTGCCCTCTCTGGTTGGCTTCGGAGGCCCCGACCTGCGAGGCCAGGTTCACCTCGAACTGGAAGCGCCTGAACACAAGCCCGTTCTGTTGAAGGCCCGATTGGAGAAGGCTCAACTCGGCGAACATCGGCTGGCCGACATGCAACTCAGCGGCCAGCTGGGCAAAGCTGCCCTGGAAGAGGCCCGGCTCAACTGGGCCATCGACCCGCCGCTTCTGGTCACCGGCACGCTGGGCTCCCCCACCCGCCTGAGCGCCCAACTGGAAAAGCATTCCCTGGCCGACCTGACGCTGGGACGGCTGCCCTGCCAGGGAACCCTCACGGGCCTGGCGACCTATCAGCCCGATCGGGGGGCCAGCCTGGAAGGGCACCTCGAGCACCTGGTTGTGTCCGGTCAGACCCTGGGCAGCGGTAACATCAAGCTTGAGCAAAAACCTCGTTGGAAAGCCGAGGGCCAGGAATTTCAGGCGGCCGGGGTGGGCCTGCTGCAGCAGCGTTATCCGGGAATGCAAGGCCGTCTGGATTGGGAGGCCTGGCAAGACTCAAGCGTCGAGGGTCGCCTCCAGCTGACGGCCGCCCGTTGGCAAGACAGACCCTTTCCCGACCTGCACCTCGAGGCCAGACAGGAAGGCCAAAGCTGGCCACTGACCAGCCTCAAGCTGGGGCTTCAGCCCCCCCTGCAGTGTCAGGGCCGCCTTTACCCGGAGGAACAGCGATTGGAGCTTCACGGCCAACTGCAAGGTCAGACGCTGGCCGATCTGAGCCGCCTGGCGGGTGGGGCCAACCCTCCCGATGTCGCCTGCCGACTGAAGGGTGACTTCAACCTCTCGTCTCAGGCCGAACGGGTGAAGCTGGCCTTTCGAGGCCGAGCCCTGGGTCTGAACTATCGGGGTCTCTCGGTGGGCGACGGCAACCTGCAAATCGTAGCTCAGCCCGAGCTGACGGGTGAACTGCTGCTCGATCGCCCCCTGGAGCTGCAGCCCGAATCCATCCCTGCTTCACTGCGAGGGGTCCTTCCCTTGCAAACCGTGCTCTCGGTGGTGCGCCTGCGGGGCGTCAAGTTCGGCGGACGTCTCGACGCGCCCGGCGTCACGCCGCTGTGGAGCCTGCCCCAGGTGAGGATCAAGCTTCCTTTCTAGGGCCTCTTGACAATTGAGGCAAATTTGCTTCAGTGATGGGCTTTCGTCGGCAGATACTACGCAGTCGGTTCTCGTACCCCCCTGAGCCAAGATGGACGAGAACCGCTTGTTGCTCAACGATGAAAAATGGGAGCGTATCGCTCCTCTGTTGCCGGGGAAGGTAGCCTCATACACTTCGTCCTGACCGGCGGGCAAGCTCATGACTGCCCACAAGCGGGCCGTCTCCTGGAAACCATCCAGGCCGCGAGTGTGTCCGGAGACAAAGCCTATGATACGGATGAAATTCTGGAGATGATCATTCAGTCCGGTGCCAACCCAGTGATTCCAGCGAAGAGCAATCGGAAAGAGCCGACAGCAGCCCCAACGGAATGAACCACCGAGCACATCGAAAACACGGAGAAATGGAAAGGGATTCAGTCACCCAGGCCATCATCGGAGCGGCGAT
>CAZYPN010000037.1:0-66177 GCA_964649085.1 uncultured Burkholderiales bacterium
TCCAGGCCAGCGCCGAGGCCATGGCCCTGCTCGAGCGAGCCATGCAGAGCCTCTCCCAAGAAGCCGGACGCATCCTCTCGCCCGGCGAAGCCCTCGAATACCTGGCCGCCGAATACCTCTCCCGCAGGCCCCTCGACACCGCTGCCCTCGAAGCTGCCCGCCACCGGGCCGAACAAGACCGACTGGCCCAACAACGCCAGAACGAGGCCCTGGCCGAGAACGCCGAACGTTCCGCACGGAACATCGCCCCCTGGAACGCCCTGCGAGCCGCCGCAATCACCCCCCACGGAAACCTCCACCTCGTCCAACGCGACAAACCCCACTGGAACAACCCCCGCGCCCGCCATCTCACCCCAAAGCAACGCATCCACATTCTCAGGCGCGACGGCTACCGCTGCCAATGCCCCGGCTGCCCCAACCAGCTCTACCTGCAAGTGCACCACCTGACCTACTACTGCCAGAACGGCACCACCACCCCCGACAACCTCATCACCCTGTGCGCCAGTTGCCACCGCAACCTCCACAACGGCCACCTGCGCATCGAGGGCACCGCCCCCCACGACCTCACCTTCCGCGACCGCCACGGCCACAACCTCAGCCAGCAGCGCAAACTCGAAGTAGCCGAATGGCTCGACTGGTTCCTAGGCTGGCCCGGCGACCAGGACAACTCCCACCGCCACCGCGCCCAGGGCAGGCCCCTAGAGCTCATGGGCTGAATTGCTCAAGTAATGGACGCTCCTTGCACTTCCGGCCGTGTCCGTGCGGCGATGCCGCCGCTCCGCAGCCGTATAGGTGGGAAGGTATTTCTTCGTCACGACTACGGCGCTTGGAGCGAGACCCTGCCGGGCGGGTTCGACAACGTGCCCGGTGGGATGCCCTACGGCTTCGTGGGTGCCCTCGGCGTGAAGACGGATGCTGACAGCGGGCTGGCGTACATGCGGCAGAGGTGGTATGACCCCCTCTTGCAGAGGTTCATTTCCAGGGATCCCATTGGGTTGCGGGGGGGACCAAATCTCTACAGTTATGTGGGCAACTCACCAACAAACGCAGTAGACCCCTCAGGAACAACCTTCACAGTGAATGCCTCCGGGGCGGCACGCGCCGTTAGAGTCGGTGGTGCTGCCTGGACAGCTCTGGAAATGGCAGCAAAGACGGGAACAATCGGAAGAGTTGGTGGGGTTTGGGGAATGGTGATTGGCTTCGCTGTGGGCTTAGCTCTCGGTCTTAGCTACGCTCTTGGTGCTTTTGGTTGGGGTCCAGGGATGGAATCCAGCCCTCCGTGTTGGCCGGTCCAGGTGTGAGATGACGCATCAAGAACTTTTTGCACACGGATTTAAGGGTCTTCGAGAGAATTGGCAGTCTGGACTTTCAGCGATGCTTGAGGCTGAAAGGTTGGCAGCAGAGTTGGGGGATTCTTGGAGCGCCGCGAGCTACGCCAAGATGTCTGCCCAATCTTTGAGACGCTACGTCGGACTTGAGGAAGCTCTGGCAGCGTTGGAGAGGGCGATTTCGTATCGACCTGATGATGCAGCATTCTACGAAGCTGCTGGGCACATGTGTTTTCCAGCTCGGATTGAACAGGCGGTGGGTTACTATCGTCGAGGCGGAGCCCTTGGCTGTGCAACCTGCAAGTTACTCTCAGAAGGTCTCAGCAGTGTTAGCTGATCCCCGGTTTGGCCCCTCGCTTTCACCCCGAAAGCCGCCTTCGGCGGCCCTTCGGGGGGGGGCCCGAAACATAGCCGGGCGACCGCCACGGCCACAACCTCAGCCAGCAGCGCAAACTCGAAGTGGCCGAATGGCTCGGCTGGCCCGGCAACCAGGACAACTCCCACCGCCAGCGCGCCCAGGGCAGGCCCTCGGCGGCGTAGACTTGAATCTATCATCCAAGATGACAAGCCCCGAAGGCCAGCTGATGGGTATCCGGCGCAACAGGAACCGTGCCGCAGTCCTGACCATCCTCATGATTGTCGGTGTTTTCCTCGCATCCTCAAGGTTAAATCCGCCGCATCTCGACCATCGCTGCACGAACCTTCAATGGATCGACTTCCGAAGAGGAAAAAACCCTCTCGTGATTAGGATAGAGGGAAGCGCCCAGGGGCCAACCCAGTACACGGCCAAGCAGGGCGTCCATTCAAAATCCGGTTACTTGGTCACCGCCCAATATGCTGACTGGATCGAATGCATTAGAATGCATCTTCCCACTCTTCTCAAGGAAGAGCCCCGCGGAGAGATTATCGCCGAGCTCGTCATTACTCAGGAGAATAAAAAGTGGGGGGTGCAAATCGGAAAACAACTTTCGCCCGCCTCATCAAGGATACTCCGTGAAGTCGGAAACGAGTTGCCAGGACTCGATGGTCCACCCTAAAGGTCCTCACCGCCAAGGGGTCCGCTAGAACGCAAGGCCCCGCCAACATGGAAGATTTTCTTCGTCACGATGGAGAAGGAACTGCGATATGCCCAGCAACCTGAGAATCCGTAGAGTCCCTGGTCTATTTTGGGACTTCGTCCCCATCGCATCTTGCGCTCCGCCTTGGGTATCGAGCGTTCCTATCAAAAGCTACGACAGAATCGTTGGATTCTGTCCGGGAAGCCCGGACACGGAGTCCTTTGTATTGGCAGATGAAGCCCTCTTTCTAATGAAAGATGCCCGATGGAGAAGGGTCGCTGTCTCTGAAATTCGCCAAATCAATGGAACCAAGGGCAGTTCATTCATGGACACCGTTATCGCGATAACGACCCTTTCAGGGGAAGCCTTTGAATATCGAGGAAAGAACGCCTTCAGCCTGTGGAGCTGCCTGGAATACTTCATCAACGACGCGAGCAAACGAATTGAACTTCACCTGTCCTCCGACTTGATTCAAATGCTAGAGAAAATCAGCAGGAATACAGGACGCAAGAAAAACGACATTGCGAAAGACTGGCTGACTGAAAGAATTCAGCGCGAGTCGGAAGCCGCTCCCTAGTCCCCCCAGCCGCTCTCGCGCAGTCGCCTGGAAATAAGCTGGGCCAAAGCCAGGTAAAAGCCGCCTTCGGCCTGGGGCTGACTGGCCATCAAATCGTAAACGGTTTCCAGGGGCACCTGATCGACCTCCAGATCAACATCGGCCACAATGCTGGCCGAGGCGGGCAGATTGTCGACCAGCGACATCTCGCCGAACACCTCGTCCACGCCGATACGGCCCACCACCCGCTCCTCCTTGCCCTGCCGCCGCCAGACCGTGGCCGAGCCATTGCGCAGCACATAGAGCCCGGGAAAGAGATCGCCCTGGGAAAAAATGCGCTCGCCGGCCACAAAGCGCAGGCGTCGGGTGTGACGCGCCAGTTGCTGGCGTTGCCCACGAGTGAGGAAGCGGAACAGGCAATCCAGGCTCCACTCCTTGCCTTGCCAGGGGTTGTCGAGCTGGCGCTGGCGGGTGGAAGTCATATGTTCGTCCATCGAGCGTTCAAAGTGTTCGGCCTTCTGCTGCCCCTCCTGAACCAGCAGACCGGTGGAAACATAAGGGGTATCGTCGGCGGCGGCGATATACAGCTTGCCCCGCTGCTGGTGGCTCTGTCGCCACGACTGCAGCAGCTGCAAACAGCGATTGAAGGTTTCGAGCAGGCGCGGAGAGTCGGCCCGGGCCACAAAGTTGCGCAGCTCGTCGCGGGCCTCGTCGACGGCCTCGAGCAGGCTGCGATGCTGGGGCAACATATAGGCCCGGCTCTGCATCAGCAGCTGGCCGATATGGCCGGCTCGTGGCACGCCGAAAAAGCTGTCGAGCAGCTGCATCGTGCAACACTGGGGGCCGCTGGCGCCTTCCAGCCCGTCGATGAGCCACACCATGGTGGGTTGGACCAGCTGGGAAAAATGCTCAGGCTTGAGGCGGGCGGTGCGAATGCCGCGGTGAAAGGCCGAGCCGATGGCCAGCAGATGGGCCGACAGCACCATCAGGTGAAAGGTGGCTTCCTGGGCGTCGTCGCGGGCCATGCACTCATAGGTTTCGCGCATACAGCGCAACACGCAATGACCTCGAGCCTCGACCAGCAGGGCCGACACCACGAAGGTCCTCAGGGCCTCGTGCTCGGGAGGCCGCAGCCAGCTATGAATCAGGTCCAGCCGCGCGTCCTCAAGGTCCTCCACCGTGTAAGGGCTCTCGGGCGCGACGCCCTCAAGCTTCCAGTTGCAACCAATCATCGTGTAGAACAGGCCGACGCGGGGCACACCCAGCCGCCGGGCCACCTCCCCCCAGAGCTCGTCCAGCCCCTGCGGCAGAGCCACCTCGGTGGCGGCGTAGGCCGAAGGGTCGGGCGGAGTGCGCTGCCAGCGGAAGGCGTGCCCCAGCAGGCTCAGCTGGGTCATCAGAGCTTCCAGCTCCGCAAGCGAGGCTTGTTCCAGGGCACCGAACCACCGAGGATCGGTGCAGCGGCGTGCGCCGGGGCAAAAAAACCGAGCCCAGCTGCAGGACTTCGTCCAGCCGCCCGATCACGGCGTTCCCCCTCAGGGGCGCTCCACCAGGCCCCGCTGAGATTCGAAGCGAGGATGGTTAAGACCATTGCGAGGATGGGCGGTGCCGCAGCAACCCACCGAAAAACCCTTGCGACGCGGACTGACGTGGTAGTCGGTATAACTCATCCCCCCGGCGCTCGGGCAGGTGGGCAGAGTGCGCAGGTATTGTTGGGGCAACAACTGCTCCAAACGGTCGGGGAACTGCCCCTGATTGTCGGAAGCATACATCTCCAGGGCGGTGGCGAGATTCTTAAGGTTAGACTTGCAGGCCGTGAGCTGGCCACTGCTTTTAGCCCGAATGAAGTTGGGCACGACAATCAGAAAGGCCACCACCAGCAACAGGGCCGCAAGCGCAACCCAGGGCCAGCGGCTCGGGCGTGGTTGGTCGGGCGGTGGCGCCTCGCTTCCCAGGGCTTTCGACATGCAAGCAAAGTTCTCGTCGGCCGGCGAATTCCCTCGACCACCCAATGGAGCTTTGCTCAACAGGCAAGGAGCCCCCAGGCTCGAACGCCCCTCCCGTGACCCCACCGCGCAACACCATCCTCACTCTGCTGGCCTGTGCCGGCTGGGCCCTGTGGAGCTCTGCCAGCCCGCCCCAAGTGCCCCGACCGTCGCTCACTATCGACAACCTGAGGCCCGGTCACTCCACCCGTCAAATGCGCTGGAACACCCCCGACATGAAATACACCCGGGGAAACCTCCACTCTTTCGTTGCCGGCGGATACCCCAGTCGCCAAGTCCTCTATGACCGAGGCCGGGTGAAAGCCATCAATGCCGGCGAAATAGAAATCAACTCCAAGCGCTTCCTCGTCCGCGGCACCTCCGTCGCCGACCTCAAACTCAAGTTAGGTACACCCGCTGAGGAAGGTGCCCGCCAGCTCCTTTACCGCTTCCCCGACTACGAATTGCTGGTCCGCATGGGTGACGATCACGGTGGGAAGTGCCAGTATCTCATCCTCGCCGAGCGTCTCGACGACCTCGATCCCCGCTGGCTCGCCGAGGGAGTCTAACCAAGAAACGTCATCCAGCTGTGCATCCCCTCGTCCATCGCCAGGCTCAACGACGCCTCCCGAAACCCCGCCTCCCGAGGCGACCGGGTCAACGGAGACTTCAGCCCGGAGTCTGACCAGGAACGAACCGAGGTTCACAATGGGCAGTCTTCTCAAAGTCGTTATCGGTTGATAGCTGATGTATCACGAATGACGGCGCCAGCGCTATCGTCCGTGGTGGTGGCCATAGAGTCCCTCAGCGAGCATTGAGAGGGTGAACAGGGTTGATGAAGTAGGGGGTAGGAGAGCTCCCCTGAGAGGACACAGGGGGCGAGAATACTGGCTGTCCATCGCCCCTTCGCAGAGGGTCGTTGCTATTGGCGAACCGTCCTAAGGGCTGAAAGGTCGAGACCTCTCCGATAACGGGCGAAATCACAATCCCCACTGCCAGGCCAACCGTGGCTCCCAGCGCGGAGTTCACCGGGGCGGCCGGCGGAGCCACAGGACGCGTTCGCTGACCGATGGCGTTGCCCGCCGCTGAGCGTTGTGAAGGACGGCTCACTCCAGAACAGAAAGGCACAGCCGCGCGGGCCGACCTCCGATCCGTCCAAGAAATTTAGGGTGGTAACCATGAAAAAACAACTTTGCGCCTTGGCCGTCGGACTGGCCTTGCTGGGCTGCAGCGACGATGAGGCGGTCAACCAGGCCCTCCAGGACTTCGGAGTGATCGAGGGTTACATTGGGAATCTGCACACCAACCAGAAGGTGGCCGCCAGCGACGGGGACGGCCACGTCTTTCCCGGGCACGCCAACCACTGGGACCTGGACCCTCACGGATCGCTCAGGGATGGCGGTGGTGACCAGTTCGACGGTGCTTTTTACCTCAGCGTCGGCGCAGGCGATTTTCCCAGTGATCAGCGATACGACGATGTTCGCTTCCTGTCGCCGGAGTTCGGCCAGGCCCAGGGCTTTGTGGGAGTCTCCACGCGCAACGATCGGGCTGTGATCGCTGCTGGTCGCAACAACCAGTTGCTCCAACTTCTCGACCTGCGCAACGCGACCGGAGCGGTCACACTGAACTGGAGTGACGAGACACGGGTGAGCGCAAATTTGGCCGGCGAGCCGCTTGATTATCAGGTGGTCATTTTCGACTCCAGCGGAAACGAGGCGGTGCTTTTCCAGACCTCGGTGGACACGGCCAACACCAACCGCAACGCCGACCTGACGGCCTTTCGAGGGGCGCAGGTGGTGCTCGGGTTTAGGGTTCGCAATACCTCCAATCGGGGCGACGTGGCCGCCATCGACAACGTTTCGGTGGTCGACGGCGCGGCAGCCCAGTTTGTGACCAACGGCGGCTTCGACGGGGGTTCGCTGAACGGCTGGCTGGATGGCAGCTTCCCTAGTTCGACCAATGTTCGCTTCAGTAACCGGACCGTTGATGGCATAACGGTGCAACGTTACTTCTATGCCGACCCGAACAAGCTCTGGGGCAGGCAGCTGGATACTTTCACCAACAACGGTGGTTCGGCCGCGACTTTTACGATCAACTACAGCAACGATCTCGGCTCTGACGGTGGGGGCGTCTATTACCTCATCCCCAATACCCAAAACCAGGCCCTGGGTTCTTTTGACTTCGCCGGGCTCGGTAACCGTGACCGCGACCTTGGACTGGTCTTTGGGAACGCGCAGAATCTAAACTTCACCAGCGATGGCGAAGACGGTATTCCGGACGGCGATGGCTCGGGTGGTGTGCAATGGGGCTATCCGGGCGTCACTCTACAACCCGGTCAGACCATCGTGTTGGTTCACTTTGCGATTTTGACTGGCAATGATACCGGCTTGTCTCCCGGTGTTACGGGAACGACCCAGATACCCGACGTCAACGAGGCGGCTCAGCGCATCGTCAGCGGTCAGGAGCCCGATGCTTTCCAGGTGGGTATTCCCCTGGAATTGCAGCAGCTCGGCTTCTTCAACTGGCAATAACCGGGTTTTCGTTCATTGACGAGCCCGCTTCCGTAGATGTTCGCGGCTACGATGTCTTACCATCGGTTCATCCCGTTGGCCACAGTGTAGCGGAGGATCCTGGGCCCCAGGTCCGGTTCCCAGGAGAGCCCTGCAGTTGCGCGAACTCTGCCGCATGAACAAGCTCATCCTCTACACTGTTCGTTTCGATGTGCATCCAGCCGTGGGTGACGAATATAGCCTCTGGACGGGGTCGGCTCTGGCCCGCGTGTCGCAGGTTGGGGGCGTTCGCGAGTTGCGCGTGTTTCAAACCGCGGCCGGCAGCCCGATGGTGAACCTGACCTTCCAGTTCGACAACTCGGATGCCTGGAGCCAGTGGATCTTTCACCCCGAGGTGCAGAAGGTTTTCGAGGAACTGGCCCGCTTCAGTCTCGACCTCAAGCTCGAACTCTGGGAGCCTTCTCCCATGATTCCCCAGCCGCTCTACCGGGCCGGAGGAAGCGCCGAGAAGCCCGCGGTTCGCTACCTGCTGCGTTGGGATTTGCATCGCGAAACCATGGAAGACTACTGGGTTCAGGCCGAGTCGATCTGGACCCGGGCCCTGGAAGTCGAGGGTGCCTGCGGCCTGGCGGCATTCCGCGCCCTGGCCGGCAGCCCCCGAGTGATGGCCTGGTTCGACTTTCCCGATCTGGCCGCCTGGGCCAGCTGGTATGCCAACCCGCTCATTCACGACGAACTTACGGTAGCCAACAGCCGGTTTGTGGTGGGAAGCCGAAGCGAACTCTGGATTCCCAGCCCTCGAGTGGGCTTGCCGATCCGGATGTAGCAAAAAGGCCTCCCCGAAAGGAGGCCTCCTGGCGAAGCGCTGACAGGCTTAGAGCGCGCCGAACCGCTCGCGAAATACCTGGCCGTCGGCCGTCTGCCAGAGGGTTTCGATGCTGGTGGAGCCTTCAAAAGGTCCGGGCTCACAATTGGTGGTCCTCAGGTGGACACTGTCGTCTTCGGTGTTCAACATCAGGCGCTGCGAATCGCCATTGGGGTCGTTCTGCAGCATGAATTCGATGGTCTTGGGGTTGTAGTCTTGCTCAACCTTCTGCCAACCCTCGCCGAGCGAGGCGCTGGGTCGGAAGCCCGGAATCTCCCAGCCTTCGATATAGTAGCCTTTCAGCGTGCTGACGCGCTCGTCGTCCAGGCCGAGTAGAACCGAATCTCCCAGTTCTTTCTGGACGGGGGCAGCGATGTCGCGAGACACTTTCAGGTCCGGCTTCACCGGGGGCTGCATGGGGCGGGGGCATACTGCGGGTGAGTTCATGGTGTTGCTCTCCTAAGTTGTTCTATCTTTATGAGAGCATCCTAAAGAGACTATCTGAAAAATCTCTAACCTGCGCTGGCTACCGCAATCCAATCACCGATCAACTGCACCACCTCGTCGATCGTCTTACCGGTGGTATCCAGGCGACGGGCCCCTTCTACGCACACCAGCGGGCTGTCGTCGCGAGTGCTGTCCTGGTGGTCGCGCTCGCCCAGTTCGCGTTCGACCTCTTCCAGGCTGACGGACTTCCCTTTTGCCTGTAACTCCAGGCAGCGGCGCCGGGCGCGTTCGCCCAGGTCGGCCACCAGAAAAATTTTTAACTCGGCCTCGGGCAGAACCACCGAGGCGATGTCCCGGCCCACCATCACAACGCCGCCACGCCTGGCAAAGGCCTGCTGACGGGCCACCAGCTCGCGCCTCACCGGCGAAATGCTGGCCACTTTGGGTACCCCCTGGCTGACCTGTGGGTCGTGCAACAGGTCAGTGACGTCTTCTCCTTCGAGCTGCATCCGACAGACGGGATGGGGCTGATGCACCACCTGAACCACCAGATCCAGGTCCTTCATCATGGCTGCCAACCGCTCGCCGTCGGTGGGATCAATACCCTCGCGCAGGCACTTCAAGGCCACGGCCCGATACATCAAGCCCGTATCCAGATAGACCAGTTGCAGCCTTCTGGCCAGTTCAACCGCTACCGTCGTTTTGCCGCTGCCCGCAAAACCGTCAATCGCCACATTCGCCTGTCGCATGCCCGGGGCCTTATCCAGCGAGCCCTGTGAACCTTCCCAGAAGATCGCTCCGCCAGCAGTAGAACGACGGGTCCATAGCGAACTAGCCGACAACATGCCAGCAGCTCCCCTTCCACCCGATGAGGAACGCCGTCTTGCCAGCGTCCAACGACTTCAAATTCTCGATACTCAACCCGAAGAACGCTTCGACCGCCTGGCCCGGCTGGCCCGACGGATGTTCAAGGTAGCCTATAGCCGGATCACCCTGATGGACCAGCAACGCCAGTGGTTCAAGGCGGTCAGCGGCCAGGATTTGCGGGAAATCCCCCGCGATCAGTCCATGTGCGGCTATACCCTGCTTCAGGACTCTTTGCTGGTGATTCCCAACTGCTCCCAGGATCCTCGCGTCAGCGACAATCCCAGCGTGCGAGGCTTAACCGGCATCAACTTCTATGCCGGGGTGCCCTTGCGCTCCAACGACGGATTTGTCGTGGGTACGCTCTGCGTTCTCGACGCTGTGGCTCGTCAGTTCGATGAAGAGGATATCGCCGCTCTAGAAGACCTGGGAGCCTGCGCCGAAAGCGAACTCCAGCTGCTACACATCAGCCGCAGCGAAATTGAAATGCGCGGCGAGATGGACCAGCTGCGTCGCAAAGCCTCCATCGATGCTCTCACCAAAACCTGGAATCGCGGGGCGATTCTGGAGATCCTGGCCAAGGAGCAGGAGCGTGCCAAGAAGGCCAACGAACCGCTGGCCGTGGCTCTGATGGATATCGACCACTTCAAGTCGATCAATGACACCTACGGCCACGACGTCGGCGACCAGGTGCTGCAAGAATTCACCGACCGTATTCGTGCCTCATTGCGTGGCGGCGAGGCCTTTGGTCGCTTTGGCGGCGAGGAGTTTCTCATCGTCATTCCGCGCTGCAATCCCAGCCAATCCGCCATCTATGGGGAGAACGTGTTGCAGGCTCTGCGGGGCCAGCCCGTAAAAACCGCGCGCGGCGAACTCAACGTCACGGCCAGCATGGGTTTCGCTATCTGGCGGGGCAGCTTTGAAGATGCTGACTCATTGATCAAGCGGGCCGACAAAGCCCTGTATCAATCGAAACGCAACGGTAGAAATCGAGCCTCTCTGGCCGTTTAGTCGCTCCAAGGACATCCCATAGCATACTGAGAATGCGTGGCCATGCTGCTACCTACTTTCTTTCTGGGGGCCTTGGGGTCCGTCGCCGGTCTGGGCACTGCATTCCATTTTTTTCAACAGATGAAGAAAGTGGACGAGGGCACGGATACCATGCGCGAGATCGCCGGCCACGTCCGCGAGGGGGCCCATGCCTACCTGCGCGAGCAGAACCGCGTGGTCTTCGGTATTCTTTTCGTCACCACCCTGTTGCTGGGCGGTCTGGCCGCTATCGGCCTGCAATCCCCCTGGGTGCCACCGGCCTTTCTGGTGGGCGGGGCGCTCTCCAGCCTGGCCGGCTACCTGGGCATGGTAACGGCCACCCATGCCAGCGCTCGCACCGCCAACGCGGCCCGGGTTAGCGGTCTCAACGCGGCCCTTCAGGTTGCCTTTCGCAGCGGCGCCGTGATGGGGCTCACCGTGGTGGGTCTGGCCATGGCCTTCATCGTGGTCATGTTTTCGCTGATGGTGGAGGTCGCCCGGGTTCCGTTGACAAGCGCCTCCGTCATTATGGTGAGCTTCGGGATGGGAGCCAGTTTCCAGGCCCTGTTTGCCCGCGTGGGCGGGGGGATCTTCACCAAGGCCGCCGATGTCGGGGCCGACCTGGTGGGCAAAGTGGAAGCTGGCATTCCCGAAGACGACCCGCGCAACCCGGCCACCATCGCCGACAACGTGGGCGACAACGTGGGCGACGTTGCGGGCATGGGTGCAGACCTCTATGAATCGTATTCCAGCAGCATTCTGGCCGCCATCGCCCTGGGCGTCTCGGCCATGGTGGGCCTGGGACACGGCCCCCAGGCCCAGATGGCCGCAGCCACCGTGCCCATCGCCGTGGCGGGGTTGGGCATTCTGGCGTCCATCGTGGGCATTTTCAGTGTTCGCGCCCGCGAAGGGGCCAACCAGAGGGAACTGATCGCCGCTCTCAACCGCGGCATCATCCTGTCCTCTGTATTGCTGGCGCTGGGCTCCGCAGTGGTCGTGCAGATGCTTCTCGGCGGGGTAACCTTTGAGCACGGCCTGGGCGCCTGGGGTCTCTGGGGCTCGCTGGTGCTGGGTCTGGCCGTGGGTCTCGTCATCGGCCACTCCACCGAATACTACACCAGCTACGACTACGGGCCCACGCGTCACATCGCCGCCGCTGGAATCACCGGGCCGGCAACGGTCATCATCGAGGGCACGGCCATCGGCATGATGAGCACCTGGATTCCCATTGCGGCCGTGGTGGTGGGCATTCTTGGCTCTTTCCTGCTGTGCGGCGGTTTCAAAGTGATCACCATGGGCCTGTTCGGCGTGTCGCTGGCGGCCGTGGGCATGCTCAGCACGCTGGGCATTACCCTGGCTACCGACGCTTATGGCCCCATTGCCGACAATGCGGGGGGCAATGCCGAAATGTCCGAACTGCCCCCCGAAGTCCGACAGATCACCGACCTGCTGGACGCGGTGGGCAATACCACCGCAGCCATCGGCAAGGGATTTGCTATCGGCAGCGCCGCCCTCACGGCCATGGCTTTGCTGGCCGCCTACGGTGAAGAAATCAAGGTGCGCCTGCTGGCGGCCACGGACAAGGCACCCTTTCCTGTGTGGGGCGGCCGCAGTATCACTCACGAGCAGGTCCAGTCGGCCAGCTATCAGGATCTGATGACCTGGTATGACGTCACCCTGCTCAATCCCATGGTGCTGGTGGGGCTTTTCATCGGCGCCACGCTGGCCTTTGTTTTCTCGGCACTCACGATGCAGGCCGTGGGCAAATCGGCCATGTCGATGATCGAAGAAGTTCGACGTCAGTTTCGCGAGAAGCCCGGCATTCTCGAAGGCACCGACAAGCCCGATTATGCCAGTTGTGTGGCCATCAGCACACGTGACGCCCAGGCCCAAATGGTATTGCCCAGCATGCTGGTGGTACTGGTTCCCTTGCTCACCGGCCTCGTCCTTGGCCCGGCGGCCGTGATGGGCTTGTTGACGGGCGGGCTGGTCGGTGGTTTCTTGCTGGCCATTATGATGGCCAACGCCGGCGGCGCCTGGGACAATGCTAAGAAGTACATCGAACTGGGCAACCACGGGGGCAAAGGTTCCGAGGCTCACAAAGCCGGAGTCATCGGCGACACGGTGGGCGACCCCTATAAGGACACTTCCGGTCCCGCCTTGAACGTGTTGATCAAGTTGATGGCCATTGCGGCCGTGGTGTTCGCCGGGCTTACGGTGCACGCCGCCCCCAAGGTGTGCGCCATACTCGGCTTCATGTAAGGGCCAGCTTTCAGGGCAGGCTGCGAGCTGCGGTCTTTTCCTGCAGCAATTCCGTGCCTCTCTTGACCTGAGCCTTGACATGAAACGGTTTCGACAGCAATTCACCGGCCTCTACGATGAAAAAGTCCTTGGTGACATTCCATCCTGTCGGCAACTTGTCCATCGATTGTTCCCCCGCGGCCGTCCATTCCTGGCCGGGGAGCTGTGTCCACAACAACACCTTGAGCGGCCCTGGCAGCGTGCTGGCGCCAGCGTTGGAAAGGCGAACCTTCACGTTGATCACTCCGCTCTGGCCGCCCACCTGAATCGAGGGTTCGTCCATCGACAGGGTGCCGATGGCTGGAGAGGGGTCGGTGGGCGCAGCCTCTTCCCCCAGAAAATCCAGCAACTCGCCAACCGCGGCCTCGGGGTCCGCAGTGGTCGTCGACCATTCTACCGCCAGCGGAAGCCCCTTATCGGTTTGCGAGCAAACCAGCAGCATCGGCAACGTCGTCGGAGTCACCCCCAGGGACTTCAACGATTTGCGATGGTCGGACAGAGCCAGGTTATAGCCCGCCAGACGCGCATCCAGCTGGCCGCTGTCGCGTAGCTCCTTCAGGCGTTGGCGCAACTTCGACTCGCGTACGCTGACCTGCACCTGGTTCAGGTCGCCAATCACCAGCACCAGGGGCTGATCGGCCCCGGCCAGTGAGGTGAGCAGAAGAAGCATTCCGACGAGTTGTTTGCGCATCGAGGTATGTTTGGCACACATTGCTTGGCGGCCTCCCCGCCAGGAGCTCTGTCGTCGACGACAAAACCCTCTTGATGTCCGACCCCCGCACGCTGTCAGCCCAGGCCGAACAGGAACTGCTTTCTTTCGTTCCCACCGACCCCCTGACGCTCGAGCACCTGGCCCGCGCCGAGGCTCATATCGAGGCCATCCGCCAATGCTCGGGCTTCGAGTCCGAGCTGTCTCTCCAGGTGGCCTACAGCGATGCCCTGTTCAGCCTGTTTCGGGCCTGGCGAAAGCTGATCCAATGCACCTATCCACCCAGCGCCGACTATGCCCGCAAGGCTCACAGCCTGGTCAAGCAAATCAAGGAGCTTCCTTTGCTCGAGAGCGAGCCGATTCTGGTGCCATGGATGGGCGAATTGGCGCGGCTCTGGTACGAACTTCCCGAGCGCCTGCCGGGCTTGCCCGAGTTTGCCCGGTCGGGGGCCCTGCAAAGCCACTATGCGGCCCATCTGGCCTCGGCCGCCTCGCGGGCCTGGACGGCTGAGGAGGCTTTCGAGAAATTGGGCCCCATCCTCGAGCTGCCCCTCTTTGGCCACTGGCCCGATCTGGCCCATTCGCTGGTGCTGGGGCTCAGCCATGTCCTCAGGCGGGCTTCTCTTCAGGATCAACCCCTGGTGTTGCAGGCCGTGCGCCTGCTGGAACAGCATTCTTCCAACCCCGCGCCGGCGCTGCGCGGCTGGGACCTGCTGCTGCACCTCGAGCCCGGCCATCCGCCCTATCTGGAGGGTCGCGGTCAGTGGCTGGCCCGCTTCGGCTTTCCTCCCAATGCCACCCTGGAACAGGTGGTGCGCGGCATTCGTCAGCCCCTATAGGCGCTGGTTGTAATAGCGAGAGTAGCTGACGTGCAGGCGGTCGGCTGCCGGCAGATAGCGATTCAAGTCCAGCGTATAGGTGCGCTCCACATCGGGTGGCGCCGCCCCTTGACTCAGTCGCCGCGAGCCATCGCTGTTGCTGTGGGAACGGACGAAGTCGGTGTAGCTCTGAATAAATTCGCGGGCCGCCTGCTCATACTGTCCGAGGAGTGCCTGGCCATCGGCGTTAAGCTGGTCGATTTCCAGCTGCAGGGCCTGGCGACGGGGCCGGTTGGCCGGTGTGTCGGGTATACCGGCCAGTTGTTCGGTGACCTCGATCAGTCGGGTCTTCTTTTCCATTAGCGTGGTGGCCATGGCCGCAACGCCATTGAACGAGGGTCCGGCGCTGTGCTGCACGGGTTGGTAGGCACCCACCCAGTTCTGCATCGACATCAAGTCGCCGGTCACTCCGTGCAACAACACCCACTCCAGCTTGTGGGGCAGGTCCTGCTCGGTAAATCCGCCGGTCGAGCTGCCAGGCATCGCGTCCGGATTCTGGGCATACTCGGGCATGCTCCCCCAGTCAAACGCCACGTAGTCGGTGCGGCCCGTGGGCATTTGCTGGGTGGTATAGGAATAGCTGCGAGCGGTAAAGGTCACCCTCGATTCGGACTGAGTGTTGACCAGAATCACCTCATCCAGCTCCATCGGTGGCTCGGGCTGGCCCTCGCGGTGATTCAAGATCAGGCTGCCCACCACGGTGAGTTTTTCGGCCACCACGCCCTTTTCGGCGTAGACAAAGCCCTGGAAAAAATTGCGTGAGCCCACCAGCGTCACCTTGCCGGTGGACAGCAGGGCGATGTTGTTGCTGTCCGACAACAGAGAAATCCCACCGTCCACCTCGACGTCACCGTTCACCACGATGGCGCCGGTACCCGAGATGCCGCCCTGCACCTTCAGCTTTCCGTTCACATACAAGTAGGCGTCATGAAGCGTCAGGGGGCCCGAGAAGGTGATGTCGTGATTGGCGTGATAGATCACGTCCAGTTCCTGGGCGCCGTGCTCGAGCCCCACGTAGTTCACGGTGCCGGGCAGGCCCAATGGGTTGAGTTCGCCGGTGATATCAAAGCGCGGCAACTCGGCGGAAGAGGCATGGGGGCGCAGCCCCGAGGCCACCCGAGCCGGAAGGTCGACCTGAATGGGCCCTACCGATTGTATGAAGCCGCTGACTTCGGTTTGCACGGTGCCTGGCGTTCCGGTGGGACGCTCAATGCGAATTCCGCCGCTCGAGTTGTTCACGATGTGACCGGGCCGCCGATAGTTCTCACTCTGGGCTTCGCCCACCGAGTCGGTGCCATAGACGACCAGAGGTGTGCGGCTGTGAATGGGCCCGCTGCTGGCGATACCGTAGGGGCAGTCGGGGCGACGCAGCACAGCTTCGATGGTGCGCACCTGCCCCCGACACGTGCCCTGTGAAATGACGTGAATGGTGCCCGTTCCCAGGGCCCGGTTCAGATAACCCAACGGTCGGTTGCCATCCACGTTGTTGGTAGAGTGCGGCCCGCCTCCGGCCGTGAAGCTCACCCGGTAGTTGGACTCCTGGGGGGTGAACTCCTGACTGATGGTGCCCTGCAGGGTCTCGCCATTCTTGCCAAAACTGCACTCATCGTCCTGCCCCAGCCGCACAATGGCTTCGTTCAAGCCGGCTTCAGCCTGACTCAGGGCCAGGTCGCCATTGAAGGAACCCTGGGTGAAGTGAAGCCCCTGCAGAAACAGGGCCGTCATGGCCGCGGCCAGAAATGACAGCACAGACACCAACCCCAAGACCGCCAGCAGAGAGGCTCCCCGAGAATGACGCATCTTCGAAAGTTTAGCACATGAATCGCCGCTTTGCCCCCCTGGCGGTCGGACTTGCTCTGCTGGGAGTCCAGCGGGTGGTGCTGTCTCCACCTTCGGCCCGTCCCCCCTCGTCCACCACCGAGAACATCACGCTGCACGCCTGGCCTTCCAGCGCTCGGATGGTGGCTCGTTGTCGCGACACACAGCCGCTTGAGGGGGTGGGCAAAGTAAGCGTTCCCCGGCGAGCTCCCTGGTTCCAGGGCACAGGATTTCAGTGCACTCTGACGCTCAGCTGTCCTGGCTATCAAACGCGCACCCTCAGCGGCGATGATCTCACGGCTTTGCAAGGAGGCTGGTTGCGACTGCAGCCGGCCTGGTGGCTGAATTTTGGCTGGATGGGTCTGGCTGTGGGGTTGGCCCTCAGCCTGCGTCCCCGCCCTCAGCTGCCGGCGGAGGAACTGCCCCACATCGGCCCCTACCCGTTGGAAGGCACTCCCCTGCGTGGCAGTATGGGTGAGGTGTATAAAACCCGTGACGGCCAGGGCCGGCCGCTGGCGCTGAAGCTCATGAGCCCCCATGTGAGCGAAAGTGACGAATTCCGTCAGCGATTTCTGCGCGAGGCCGCCATCTGTCAGGGCCTCGATCATCCGGCTCTGGTCAAGGTTTACGCCCACGGCGAGCACGACGGTCGACTGTATATGGTGCAGGAGTGGGTCGACGGCTCTTCCCTGGACCGCCTCCCGCTACCTCAGCCCCCCGCTCACGTCAAGGCCCTGCTTCAGCAGATTTGCCTGGGTCTCGAGGTGGCCCATCAGCAGGGCATCGTTCACCGCGACCTCAAGCCCGCCAATATCTTGCTGCGCTCGGACGGCAGTGCCGTCATCGCCGACTTCGGTCTGGCCCGGGGGGCTCGTTACGAAACGATCACCCAAACCGAAGCCACGCTGGGCACGCCTGCCTATATGCCGCCCGAACAGATCCGCGGTCAGCGCAGCGCGCCCCAGGCCGATCTCTACTCGTTGGGCTGCATTGGCTATTTGCTGCTTACGGGGCGGCTGCCGTTCAGCCACCCCGAGCCCATTCCGCTGATGCTCATGCACCTCAACCAGCAACCCCCTCCTACCGGCCTGGCAGCCTGGGATGACCTGCTGCTGAGCCTGCTGGCCAAAGATCCGTCGCAGCGTCCGGCCGGCGCTCGGGCGGTGTTGCAGGCACTGGAGTCTTTGCCTACCAACGTTGGCAGCGGGGAGTGATGGCCAGGTTGAGCTGAAATTCTTCTTGTTTGCGTTTCCCCGGACCTGGATTGGTCAACTGGCAGCGCACCTTCACCTGAATCGGCGGTGTCAGCAACGGCGAGGCCGGGTCCTGGTCGTACACCGAAAACTCAACCACGTGATGGGCCACGACTTTCCACTCGCCGGCCGAGGGTGTTGCCATGATCTCCAGCGCATCTGCTGGAGTCAGCGGGTCCAGTTGGGGTGAGGAGAAGTCGTAGTTCTGCTGCAGGGCCCCGACGCTGGGGGGACCGGGCGGCCAGACCCGAGTCGTCACTCGGCGTTGGCCAGGCTCGTAGCCGAACAGCAAGAATCGATGGCGAAACTGAGGACTGCCGCTGATGGGCTCAAAGGGAGATTGGTCGTCGATTTCCCGCATGGAAACGGTGCTGCCATCGGGCACCAGGGTGACCCATTCGGTCGCGGTGTTCAGCAGGGCCGAGCGCAGGCGATGGGCCACCAGCATGACCGACTGCTGCACATCGTTGCGCCCCGACTCTGCCTGGAACATCCAGGCGGTGGGGAAAAATAGCCCCAGCATCAGAGCCGTCACGGTGCCCAACAAGAAGCAGGCCATCAGTACCTCGGCCAGCGTGAACCCTTGGGAAGCCCCCCTCACAGCTGGCGTACCAGGATGCTACGAGCCCGATATTCCAGCGCGTTGCCTCCCCGACCCTTCCAACGAACAATCACGGTAACCAGTTGGGCTCGATCGGGGTCGAGCGGTTGACCATTGCTGGCGTTGGCCGGGCCCACCTGAATCTCTCCAGAATATTCCGAGCCGTTGATCATTTGTGGAGGTAGCACTTCATTGCGCAATTGGTCCAGCCCCTTCTGGCGCAGACGTTCTAAATGACCTCGCGCCAGCTCGGAAGCGCAAACCCGCTGGCCAGCGGCCCGTAGCCCCAGCACCGTGGAAGGAATCACGCCGACCAACAGCACCGCCAACACCGACAAGATCATGACGGAAATCAAAATTTCGCTCAGGGAAAAGCCGTGACGTCGGCCCATCAGCAAGTTTTCCCGATCGCAAGCGAGAAACCTCGAAGATGAAGCAAAACCCCGTGGTGCTGGCCTCACTGGCGGCTGTGCTGTGGTTGGCCCAGGGCGCTCGCGAGCTCTGGCTGCGGCACGAAGCCGGGCAACCCGAGGGTGATCAGTTGCGCATCGTCAGCGAGCCACCGGCCCAGGTATGGTTGCTGGTGGCCTCGCTTCACGGTCAACAGAAGCTCTACAGGGGGCCCACCCATCGGCTGCTGCCGGGGCGCCCACGGAGCGCCTCCGATCGGCACTATGTCCTGGAGGCACCCGGCTACGAACCGCTGCTCATCCAGGCCCGCAGCACCTGGGCCGGAAGTCGCTACCCGGCCGAGGGTGCCGTGCAGCTACAACCCCGTTGGCCCCTGATGGCCCTGGCGCGAGCGCCCGGATTTCCCCTGGGGGCAGGTCTATTGCTCTGGGCGGGGGTGCTGCTGCGTCGCCAGCGACGCAGCAGGCAAGAACAGCTGAAGCTGCAGCAGAACTTTGTCGAGGGCAACGTTGGCGCCGGTCTGGAGATCGGACCTTATCAGGTGGTGCGTCCCCTGGGGCGTGGTGGCATGGGAGCCGTTTATGAAGTGCTCATACCCGAACGCCCCGAGGAGCGTCGCGCTCTTAAATTGATGCACCTGGACCTTGGTTCCGAGGCCCAGCAGCGATTCCAGCGCGAGGTGCAACTCAGCATGCCCCTGCAGCATCCTCATCTGGTGGCCTTCTACGACTATGGAGAATGGCACGGTCGCCCCTACCTGGTAATGGAACGGCTCCAGGGCCAGCCTCTGGACGAGGCCTGGGTCGGTCAGCCTCTGGCCTGGAGATTGGCTCGCTTGAGTGAGGCCGCCCTGGGTCTGGAGGCCCTTCACCGGCTCGGTATTGTCCACCGCGACCTCAAGCCGGCCAACCTGATGGTCTGTCAGGGAAAAACCCTGGTGATGGACTTCGGAATTGCGCGCCAGCTGCAAGGCAGCGAGCTTTCCCAACCCGGGCAGGTCATCGGCACGCCCGGCTACATGGCTCCCGAGCAGGTGCTGGGGCTTTCCCTCTCGCCGGCCAGCGACGCCTACGCACTGGCGATGATCGCCTACCAGGCCTGTGCCCGCTGCCTGGCCATCCAGGCCGACACCCTGAGCGACTTGCTGATCCGCCAGGCCACTGAAGATCCCACTCCCCTATCCCATCATCGCCCCGATCTGCCCGCTGAATTCACCGGCTGGATCGATCGCTTGCTGTCGCGCCAACCCGAGCAGCGACCTTGCCAGAATCTGTCCGAGCAGCTGCGGCTCTGGTCGCGCCAACTGGCTTGAACAAGGGGGGGCGAGCCATATAGCGAAAAACGAGGGGTGCAGGTGGGTCCGCAGTTTGAATCCGCATTTCGTCGTCTGGCCACCAGCCAGTTGGGGGATGCGCCTGCCTCCACTCGAGAGTTAGCCGCCCGGCTGGCCCCCAGTGAATCGATTCGACTGGCCCAACAGGCGGCACTGGAAACGCTGGACCCGGGTGCCGAGCAGCTCGAGGGGCAGCGCGCTCTCTCCAGTCTGTCGGCCTACCAGCCGCTGCAGACCCAACCCTCCTTGCATGCCAGCTGGTCGCACCTGCAGCGGCAGCTTTGGCGCACCATCGCCGAGCCGGTCGTCACGGACGACCCCGCGATCGATCTGGGCGCGGTGGCCGGCGCTCAGGTCATCCTCAATCCCGCCAACTTCGATCATCCCGACGACGTCTGGATGGTCTTGGGGCACGAGGTGGCCCACGCCGAACAGGGCCACGCGATTCGCCGCCAGGCCCTGCGCAAACTGGAGGCCTGGGTCGCTCAGCCCTCGCCCGATTTTCGAAACGAGCTGCAGGAAGCGATTTGGGCTCTGGAACTCGAGGCCGACCGGCGAGGCCTGCAGCTGGTGGCCGACCGCCTGACGCAGCCTTCCGAGGTGCTGCGCCATCTGCTGCAAACCGAAGGCGGGACCGAACATCCCGACGGGCTGCGTCGGGCCGAGCAGGCTCGATCTACTTTGCTTCAGTGTGGCCACGATGTGCCCGATTCCACCTGGCAGCAGTTGCTTGAAGAGTCCCGAGAAGTGCGTCAACGCCACGCCAATCGTGCCGAGAAAGAACGCCTGGTGCGTGAGGCGATGAAAAAGTTTTCCTGAACGTTAACTCCCTCGCCTGGGCGGTGACTGGTCCGTGACTGTCTGGCGCCTGGCCTGCGAGCTGTGCCCTCAGAATGGTCCTATGAAGATCAAGTTTCAGCCCCCACCGGCCCCGCTTCTGCTGCCAACCCGGCAGGCTCTGGAGCAACTGCAACAGGGTTGCGACCAGCGCCTCACCGACGACTACGTCCGCCAGCTGGCCTCGAGTCCCCAACCCAGTCTGCCATGTCAGTGGGCCGCCCAGGTGCGGGGCGACCGTACTGTGCTTAACCGTCTGGCACTCGAATCGGTGGTTGCCGGTGTTCAGGGGCCTACGGCCGCAGTGGTTGCCTATCTGGCTCGTCAGCTCGTCGATCAGCCCGAAGCCGTCCACGATAGCCTGCAGCTGATTGCCCGCCAGGGTGAGTTCGAGGAGCGACAGCTGGCGGAACTGGCCCTCTACACCTACGGACTGACCGCCGAGCAGTCTCAGGCGGCGGCCAGGGAGGCCTTCGACGCCTGTGTGCGCGGGGCTGACCCCAGCGATTACCGGAAGCTGGACGGTTGGTTGCCCAGCGACAGTGAGCGTCGGCTTTACGAAGACGACTACAGCCCCTACGACCCTTAAGGAGTTGGCGATGATCGATATGGTTTCCACCCACCGCTATCAGAAAGTAGCCCCCCTGCGGCACAGCCTGAGTCAGGCCCAGACGGCCGCCGGTCAGCCGGCCGTTGGCCTGGGCCAGGACGGTCCCTGGTTGGTCGAGCGTCAAGGGGACGATTGGCGCCCCATTGCCAACCGGCAGGAACTGCAGTCGCTGATCCAATCCGGCCCTCCTAACCAGTGGGCCGATAAACTCGCCCTGTGGCACGATGGGGGTCCATGGTGGAAGTTGTTCCGGCCCGACGGTAGGGTTCAAAGCCAGGAAATACAACCGATTCGCAGCCTGTGGTCGCGGTCGCAATGGATCAACCTGGCCGGGCCGGTTCCGGTAGGCAGTCAGGAAGCTCCCGTGTGGCAACTCATGGCCAGCGTCGTGCCCTCACAGATTCGGATCGAACACGATAGCCTGGTCCTGCCCCGAGTCGTCACCGACCTCAAGTCACCCTACGGGGTGCAATACTGCTCGATGGTGGGTGAAAACTGGACCCCGCCCGAGAACCCCCTGGCTACCTTGACGGTCTGACCAGGCCACAACGGATACAGCGAAGGGGATGGATGGCCTGGCAGGGACAGGGAAAGGTTCCGGTCATTTCAAATACGTGTTGGCAAAGGTCTTGGGAAGGCGCCACCTTGCACCAAGCCCTTGGGCCATCTCTGGTTGCCGGCGGGGTCGGCGAGGCGGGGTCGGCCAGAGGGGCCGGCAACAAGGACATCCACGAGGCCAGAGCGACGGCGGCCAGGCTGAGAAACCAATCCATCTTGCGCATTCCCCGAGTGTCGCAGCCACCCCCAGCTTCTTCCCTCAGCGTGCTCGAGGAATGTCCAGGGATATCGGCGCCCGAGGTTGTGCGTAGCCACTCGGGAGGTAATCGCAGCGAAAACCTTGCCCCGTCGGACATGGGGTTACGGGCATCTGGCGAGGCGCCAGCCAGTATATCAGGGCGATCAGAATCACCAGCGCAATCACATCCAGCTTATTCACACCCCGGGCAGTCGCAGCCGTCCGGCGCTTCTTCCCCGTCGCGGCCGGCATCGATGTTCAGCCCCGCTGAGCAGGGGCCGACCCGGCCCCTGCCCAATCAGGCCCCATGCACGAGCGATTCAGTCCAGCCGAATGGGAAGACCTGCTCAGGTTGCCGGTGGTGGTGTATCAGGCCGTCGCTGCAGCCGATGGACGCATCGACACAGACGAGAAGAACAGTTTTCTGGCCTATGTGCAGCGCACCGGGCACACCGATGCCCTGCTGGCCCGAATCTTTGATGGCCTCGTCGACCAGGGCGATGAGGTCCTGAACACTTCCAGTCGCGAAAGAGACTATCGCTCGTTTTTGCAGTATATCCGCCCCATTCTAGAACGTCACCTGAACTCCGACGAACGACGCAGTTTTCTGGCCGGTCTGTTATATCTGGGCCATAATGTGGCCGATGCCTCGGGGGGGTTCTTTGGGCTGGGGCGCAGGGTGTCTGCCGCCGAACAAGCGCGTATCCAAGAGATCGGTGGTCTGTTGGGCTGGGACTCGCTGCTGGCGTAGGCCCGCCGCTACTCTCGAAAGAGGATGTCCTGGGCTCCTTCCCAGAGCACCCGTCGGCCTATCTCGGCCAACTGGTCCAAGCCCTCGACCACGGTGAGAAAATGGTTTCCCGCCAGCTGTCCCATTTTGCTGGCGAACAGGCAGGCTCCGTAAGGCACCAGAATTTCGGTTTCGCTAAAGCCACCCGGATAGAACAGAATCTGGCCCGGGGCTGGATGACTGGTGTGATTTTCAAAAGGAACGTCGAGGCGAAAGTCACCCAGTGGAACCCAGGCCGCTTCTCCCGACCAGCGCGCCTGGATGAGCTTTTGACGATAGGGCAGCAGCGCCCGAAAGGCGCGGCAGGTGTGCTCGGCCCTCTCTTCCCAGCGGCATTGCAGCTTCACCTGGCCGACCTCGATCAGCACGACGTTTCACCTAGAAAAGCTAAAAACCAGTCGCTCTGACTTTCGGCCTGAGGCTGAGGGGGAATTGGCGCAACCGCCGCATTACTCAGCACTTTCCACAACTGCTGAAAGGGCTCTCGGTCGTGGTGTGAGCGGAATTCCAGTTCCACTCCGGTGACGAATTCTGCTCGTTGTTCTCGCGTCCAACGCACCTGCCCCTCTACCCAGCGTTCCGCCGATTCTTCGGGTCGGTGGTAAAGGATCTGCATCCGGCAACCTTCAGGCAGGGCCCGTGGCAGCGAAAGCCTCAACCCCGCGGGACCCAGGTCGCACAGTTGAGCCGGTTGAAACGGACCCTGGTCGATGCGGTAACGCACGCGCTGTTTCAAGGGCAGACGCGGGCCGCGTCGCCGGGGCAGCACCCGATGGGTATGCAACGCCTGGCGCAGTCGCAGGGCTTGACGCCCGGTAGGACGGCTCTCCAACAAGGATTCGAGCATGGCGGTCATCGCCGCCTAGAGTATCCGCGCCGTCCTTAAAAGAGTCAGAAAAAGGATGAACAATTCGTGTGGCGACCGGTACTCAGTGTTGGGTGGCCGTGACCCGCAGCGAACGCAGGCCCACCACCCCCTGCAGCGGTGCGATTTCGAGCTCCTCGGGGGGGCCTTCCAACAGCCCCTTGGAAGTAAGATAGTCGATGTAGTCTCGATATTCAGCGGCTTCGCGGGCGTGGGAATAGACAATGGCCACTTTGCCGGGCTGGGTCAGGCGCTCGCCGGTGTCGCGCACCTCAGCCTTGTCCAGACGTTTTTTTAGAATTTCATAGCGTGCATTGTAGGCCCCGTCGACATTGAACTGCTTTTCGTCTTGCGAAAAGCGAATCGACAGGGGGGCATCTTGCACCAGAAGCAGATGAGCGGAATAAAGAACCCTTTCCATTTCGGCTACCCAGCGCTGGCTCTGGCCGGCGATTTCCACCATGGTTTCCAGTTGCCACAGACGCAGGTTGCGCAGATACAGCGGGTCGAAGTCGCCCTGAGGATGAATCGATGGGCCGACATACAGCATGTGATCGACCCCGTCGGTCTTGTGCAATTCGAAATAATGGGGGAACACTTCCTGGGCTTCTTGCTGACGACGACTTAAGATTTCGGCGGTGCGCTCCTTGATCAGAGTCATGCTCTGCTCGTAGTGTCGGCGTTGCTGGTAGACCATCCCCAGCCGCGGGTCCAGGGCGCTGCGATAGCTCTGCACCGCTTCGCCAACCACCGGGGAGAAGCGAGCCACCGTATCAAAGAGGGGCTCGATGTCGCTGCGGAGGAATTCAATGATGCGAGGCTCATCGCCCGAATCGAGCCCGCGTTCCAGATGGTCCAGCCACTGACGCAAACGATAACAGCGACTGTTCAGATAGGTCAGTTTGCGAGCTTCGTAGGCTCGACTCAGCACCTCGGCAGCCAGGCGCAACTGCAGCGTAAGGTCCTGTTGAATGGTTTCATTGCGAATGACCGTCGAATTGCGAACGTCCGAGGCGCCAAAGAGCGGATAGACGTCCTGAAAGACAATGTCCTGGCCGAGCAACTCCAGATCGTGATGGGAGCGCACGACCTCCAGCGCGTGAGCGCGAAACTTCCACTCTACGGCGGGGTGAAGGGCGGTGAACCGCTCGCGAATGACCGCCTCTACCCGGGCCTGAAACGACTCCCAGGCGCGCCGAACAGCCAGCCCCAACAAGGGCGTCACTTCGTGCAAGCGATAAGGGGTAAGATTATTGAACGAGTGTGCCTGAAACGAAGTCAGCAGCAACGCCCCCACTTTCGAGCCTTCATAGAAGAGAGGCATCATCAGCAGGCAGCGAGCCCCCTGTCGCGCCCGTTCGGCAAACAAACTCGAGCAGATCTCGGCCCGGCTCAGGTCTTCCAACACCAGAGCTTTGCCCTCTTGCATGGAAAGTTGACAGCGGGGACTGAGTTTTTCATCCACCGGGCTTAACTGAACCTGTCGCCAATCCTGAATCTCCGTCAGGTCCAGCAACATGCCGTCCTGGGAACCGAGCAGCGACAGGCGCAGGTCGTCTACCCCCAGCAACATGCGAAAATGATTTTGCAATCGAGCCAATCTCTCCGGGTTTTGCAGCGGGTTACGAGCCACCAATTCCTGTTTGATGGCAGAAAGAGTCATCTCTTCGGTGATTTCGGTGGCTTCGTAGACAAACAGACCGTAGAGTTCGAAGTGCTCCAGGGGTAGCGTGCGGGCCCACAGGTTCAAATCGTCCAGGCTTTCCGCCAGCTCTTGCCATTGTGCCTCGCTGACTTGCGGCAGGTTCTCGGGCGCCCGCAGTTCGAAGTGGTCAAAATGAGCCCGAAGCTGGAAATAGCGGGCCAACCCCGCATCGTCGCAGCGCTCGATAATCACCGATTTTTCGAACAAAAAGGAGCGGTGATAGCACTGCCGAGCCACCTGAAGATACTGGAACAGTCGTCGCAGTTCATCCCAACTCATGCCTTGCAAATAAGGCTGACCGCGGAAATGCCCGCGTTCGTCGAGCAGTTCCTGGCGAAAACGCGGCGTGGCCCAATGAATGTCAAAGGTCGAGGGTGAGGCCAGGGCTGCAAACGAGAATCGCTGCAATGCTGCCGGAACCACGCACGAAACCAGGGCTTCTACCAACGGTGCCAGAGCGCCAAGCACCCCCGGCTCCAACGGGCCCGAGAGTTCGGGGTGGGCTTCGATTTGGGGAACGAGCAGCCGAGCCATATCGGCCAACAGACCGTTGCCCAGCGATGCCTGACGCCAGAAGGTCAGAATGGAGTCCAGGCTGGGCGTAATTCGAATGCTACCAGGGAGAACCGGGGTTAGTGTGCGGGTCAAGAACACCTCCAGCAGCCTGATTTCGCGATTGTCGGCGATCGACCTCGCCCCACGACCGTCAGCCGACCAGGCTTCAGCCTACGGTATCCACCGGACCGGCCGGCTCCTTCAACTTCTCTACCATGCGTTCGCGAGGACCGTTCAGGCAACCGGCACAGCCGGTGCGACAGCAGTTTCCCGTGTGAGGTTCGGGCCCCAGCGAGCGCCCCAAAATGGCGAGCTCACCAAACTCTTCCCCGAAGATCTCGGCAAAAATCTGGTTCAGCTGATCTTTGTTTTCCTCGCACCAGCGATCGGCCACCTGTCGGTTTACATGCGGATCCGGGGACGAGTTGCCGAGGGCATCGACGGAGATCTGCAACCAGTTGGGCCAACGTTCTACGTGCCAAACAAATCCGCCCAGTGCCCCAAGGCGCTCCTGAGCGTCGCTTTTCATCAAGCAGGCCCGAGCCTTTACGGTTTGCTGTTTTCGAGAGAGTGGGGGCTGGGCAGCCCGGTGAGCCGAGATCGAATCCACGAGGTCCTCCATTTTATGGTGAGACCTATCCTTTTTAAGGTTCTCCTGAAAACCCTCTCGGCCCGAAAACTCCGTTGCGAGTCTTAGCCCCGTCCCCGTCTTGCATCAACTGTGGCACAAGGGTGTCTGAAAGTTCGGCATCGAAGAACATTCCATCGTGAAGCGTAGTCCGTTGGAATTGGAGTCGCGAGATACCCTTTCTCGCTGGATACGATGGGCAGTCAGAATGCTGTTGTGCGGACTCGGATTGACCATCGTCTGGCTGCTCTACAGTGAACGCGAAATCCTGATTCTTTGGGTTGCCTCCCGACCCTTGACCGACCACCGCTGCAACCAATTCCTCGATGAGGGCCCATTCCACGTTACCTTCAACTCCCCCACTGGAGGCAACAAAACCTACGTTTTTTGGGAGATACACCAGGGGAAGCAAGTCTGCTTTTCTTTTTGGGGCGCCAACTCGCTTTTTCGCTCGCCCCAAGTCTTGGTCGGGCCGGGCTATCTATTAACCTATCAACCGGAACTCGATCCTTCTGACACACCTCTTAGAGAAGTGAGGGCAGGTTGGATCCATTGGCGCTGGGACGGCTCTCATTTTCACCCCAGGCTACTTGAGCAACCGGAGTTCAATCGTCGCCTCTGGAATCCCAGTCGTTTTCCCGATTGATGCTCGGGCCCTACTCCCCGCCAATCGACACCAGTCCTCGGCGAGCCGCCTCGACCAGGGCCTCGGTTCGAGTTCGCACTCGGAGCTTGCGGTAGACCGATCCAAGATGAGACTTTACGGTATTCTCAGATACGTGCAGAGTAAGGGCGGCGCGCTGACGAGTAATTCCCTGGGCCAGCAGACGGAGAAGTTCCAGTTCTTTGCGTGTCAGACCGACCTCCGAGGTAGGGGGACGAAGCGAGGAAGTCACAAGTTGGCGTAGCTCGGCTCCGCTGGCCGGCGCCTGATGCTCGTCTAGAAGGAGCCAGGGAATGTCGCTGGCCAACGGTTCTACCGTGCAAATCACCAGATCCACCGGAGATAACCCGGAAAAACCATGCCAGGAAGGAACGCTCCAGGACACCTTGAGTGACCCGTCGAGCTGCAGCAGTAATTTCATGCCTTCGCAGACGATGGAGCTCGGACAAACGATGCCGAGCTTCGAGACACTGTCGATCGACATTCCTAGAAACCCCTCCCCGGAATTGGCATTTCAAGCGGTTTCGGCCGACAGTAATTTCATTCCTCCAAAAAGGCAAATTTTTGAGCGACGGATTTTCTCTTTGAAGTCCTGGGGGGCGTTTTCACTAAAATCTGCACCCGCAAGCCCCGACGGGTTCCGTGCCCACTAAGCCACGACTTCGGCCCGGGCCAGGCGCTCGGACACTCTCACCCATTCTGCCGTCAGGCGTTCCAGTTCAACGCCGAGTTGAGGATCTTGCAAACGTCCCGCGGCGTCGAATACCTCGTGGGCCTTACCCACCGCGCGCTGACCCGGCAGTACCAGAGCTCCCAGGGCTGTTAGCACGGCCCTGAGGTGTCCCAATCCCTGCAGTCCGCCCAGCGCCCCTGGCGAGGCGCTGACAAGCATCACGGGCTTGCCCTGGAAGACTCGGCCCACCCGGGACACCCAGTCCAGGCTATTTTTCAGCACCGCCGACATCGAAGCATTGTATTCCGGTGAGGCGATCAATACCCCATCCGCCGCCTCAATAAGGCGGGCCAGGTCTCGAGCCTGCTGGGGTATTCCCTCACTGCCCTCCAGGTCGCCATCGTAGAGAGGCAGAGGGAAGTCGCTCAATTTCAGCAACTGAATTTCGGCTCCTCGGACTCTGCCGGCGACTTCGGCCAGCAGTTGCTGATTCAGCGACCCCCGTCGAGTGCTTCCAGCCAGGGCTACCAATCGTGTCTTTTGCATCGTTGTATCCTCCTGCCACCAGCCTACTATTGTTGCCTTGAATTGACTAGACGGTGAAATTGGAACATACTGTTGCTGTGAGAGAAACAATTTTGGACCGCAACGACGCCGAGGTCTTCCTGCACGTTGTCGACCTTGGCAGTTTCACCGCCGCCGCACTGCGGCTTGGCCTTCCAAAGTCCAGCGTAAGTCGGCGGGTTACCCGGCTCGAGCAGCGCCTCGGGGTTCGCCTGCTGCAGCGCACCACGCGCTCACTCAAGCTCACGGCGGCCGGGCAGCTGTATTACGACCGCACCTCACGTCTCTTCCAAGAACTCGACCAGATCGATGCTCTCGTCAGCGGCCTCGCCGACCATCCCAGGGGCCCACTGCGCATCTCGGCTCCAGTCACGTTTCTGGCTATTCTTCCGGGTCTGTTCTGCGATTTTTCCAGCCGCTATCCGGAGGTTCGCCTCGAGGTGGCTCTGGAAGACCGTTTTGTCGACCTTGTGGCCGAAGGATTCGACCTGGCCCTGCGGGGAGGCAAGCCTCCGGATCCCTCGTCAACCGGGGTTCACCTGCTCGATTCCGACATGCAGTTGTTGGCAAGCCCGGCTTACCTCGCCCGGCGCCCTGGCCCCCAGCAGCCGTCCGATCTGGTCGACCACGATTGCCTTTCCCTGGGAATGAGAAGCCCGACCACATGGCGTTTCTCGTCCTCTGTGGGCGAACAATCCATTACGATTCGGCCTCGGATGTGCAGCAACAATGTGTTGCTGCTTCTCGACGCCGCTCGCCGAGGTCTGGGCATCGCCCGCCTGCCAACCGGCGGAGGCGGCTACGACCTGACCGGACTCGAACTGCTGCTGCCCGATTACCGCCAGGCCGGGGGCGGCCTCTGGCTGGTGTATCCCAGCGCCCGTTTGCAGAGCCCCGCGGCCCGGGCTTTCGTACATTTTCTTCAGGAAGTCGCGGGCGTATCCAATCCAGATCGCCAGTCGGTTTTCACTGAGCCGCAATAATTTTCGATTTTCTGGGCAAAAGGAATACAGAACTGGCGAGGAGGAATTCACCATGAGCGACCTCAACGACCATCAACTCGGCCCCGGTCAGGCGCTGGTTGCGCCCCAGGCGGCCGCTGTCGAACCTGCCGACCAACTTCTTGCGGGTCGTCCCACAGCTTTCAACGGCATCGCCGGCCGGGTTCTGGCCTTGGGACGACAGGTGCACCACCTGCGCCGTGGACAGGATATTTGGGGATACGGTGCCCGCGTCCCACTGCAGCCTCGCTGTCTGATGGCGGCCTCGTTCCTGGCGCCCCGGCCCCTGGTGTTAAACGAACTGCAGGCGGCCGCGCTGGCCGCCCCGGCTCTGGCAGCCATGGAATGCTTTCAGCGCGTTAGCCACCGGAAATCGGTGCTGATCACCGGAGCCGCCGACCCCACGGGCGCGCTCTTGCTTCAGATGTACCGAGGCAGCCAGCTGCTCGTCACCAGCGGCAGCCCGCGCAGTCATCAGCGGCTGCTGGAACTGGGGCTGAGCGAAGACCAGATCCTCGACTATCGTGGCCAGCGCCTCGACGAACTCGAGGAAGCGGTGAGGCAGCGCACAGCCGGACTGGGCGTCGAAGTGGCTTTCGATCTGGTCGGTCATCGGTTGCGCCAGTTGTGCTGCCGATCGGTGCGCGTCGGGGGAGCCATCGTTTCGCTGCAGCAAGAACCCAACGACCAGCCGGATTGGCGCGATACGCCCCTGGGCTCTCGCAGCATCAGCGTGCATTCGGTCTATCTTCCGGCCCACGCCCTGAGTTGCGACCCGCGCCTGTGGAATCACTACAGTCTGCAACTGCAGGAGGTCGGCAGGCTGTTCGAGCGGCAACTGTTGGTTGCACCCCGAATCGCCGACCTGGGCACGCTTCCCCAAGACAACTGGTCGTGCTGTCACGACCTGTGGGAGCAGCGCGACCGACTGGGACCGCTGGCAGCTCGCCTGGAACCCTGGGTTGAACCCGAACTGGGGATTTTCTGATCGCCGTCGAAGTCCACGGCTCAGATGGCAGGCGGGCGGGGCTCTACTCTGGCGGAAATCATCGTGGCAATCGGGTTGCTCTCGGTGCTGCTGCTGGTCGTGGCTCTGCTCTCCACCATCACGGTTCGCCAAGGTCGCTCCCAGCGACGGCTCTACCAGGCTCAACAGCGGGCAGAGGACTTGCTGGATAACCATCGCGCCACGGCGCTCTCGGACAAGCCACCGGGGGTGCTCCCTGGCCTGGTTGGAGCTTTTCCCGACGAAACCCCCTATCGTATCGACAGCGAGGTCTACGAGCCGCCGGCCGACCTCAGCGGAGTCGATAGCCAGCAACTACGGCGATTGGTCGTTCGGCTGCACTGGCAAGAGGCCGGTCGCAGGGCCCAGGTGGTGGCCGAGAGTTATCTGGTCAAGTTACCCCGATGAAGTCGCAGTCGGGCTGGTCGCTCGTGGAGACGTTGGTCGTAACTGCTCTCATGGGGCTGCTGGCGGCCATCGTAGCCTGGCTGTTCTCATCGATTATGCGCTCGGCCCGAGAAGAAATGTCGCGAAGCCAGGCTCAGTCGGTGCTGATGCTCTCGCTGGCGCGTCTGGAGCGCAGCCTGCAGCGGTCGTGTCATAGGGGCATCAGCTACCGTCCGGGGCCTCCGGCGATACTGGCCATACACCCTCAGCCCGAAGGCGCTGTGCCTCGGGTGCCCCTTTGGGAACCGTTCTGGGTCACCTTCCTCTGGCACGAGCAGCGATTGTTGACCCGCCAAAGCCCGCCTTACCCGGCTCTGATTCCGGCCCCCACCGATCGTCCCAAGGCCCTCGATGAAACCAACCTGGCCACATTGGTAGCCGACCCCATCCAGCGCGCTCGGCCGCTGGCCGACCACGTATCCTGGTTCCATATCGGGCTTAGCAACAGCGCCAGCCTGGACATTGAACTGGAGATTGAGTTCCTTCCACCCGGCCGGGTCTCTACCGAAAAACTGCGAGTGCGGCGTCGACTTTTTCTGCGCAACAACTCATGAGGACGCTACTCCATCTGGCCTTCATTGCGGCCCTTGGAGCCGCAGCCGCCCGGGCCGAGGAAGGTTGTACTCTGGTGGTTCATACGTTTCCGCCTGGAGCCCAGGTCTACCTCGAAACCTCTACCGGGCCCACCCTGTTGGGGCTCTCTGGCAGTCGGTTGGAGGTTCGTCCCCCGGCCCTTCGAGATCGTTCCGGCAGGGTGCAGCAGTTCGTTTCAGGCACGCTGACGCTGAGGCTGGCTAACCACCAGGCCTTGCAGCACAGCGTGCGAGCCGATCAGTGGCAGTCGGGGCGCATCCCGCCACAGGGGTCTTTGCATCTGGTGCCCGATCATCTGGGCATTGCCGTGCTCGATCGGCTTCGGGCCTATCCGCCAGTGGCAGTGGTGGCGCTGGCTGGTCTGGCTGCGGGCGGCCTTCAGGCGCTGCGCTGGCGTCGACGCATGAAGCAGCAATCTCAGCTACTCGCGAAGCTGCAGCAACCCCAGTCGGGCGACCCGTTGGTGGGCTGCTTGCTGGGAGACTATCGGGTGCAGGGCCGACTGGGCCAGGGCGGCATGGGAACGGTGTATCGAGTCGTTCACCCCGACGGGGGCTCCTACGCCGCCAAGGTGCTCTATAGCGACCAGGGCTCAGAGCAGCAGGTGGCCCGATTTCGCAGAGAGGCTCGCCTGATCGGAGGGCTACAACATTCCAATCTGGTTCGTTGCCTGGATTTCGGCGAACGTGAGGGGCTGATGTACTATGTGATGGACCTCGTCGAGGGCCATACTTTCGCTGCCGAAATCACCCCCCAGGGGCGTCCCTGGAACGAAGTCTGGAAACTGCTGCGACCGGTGGCGCTGGCCCTCCAATACGCTCATTCAAAGGGCATCGTTCACCGCGACCTCAAGCCCGGCAATTTGATGGTCGACCGCTTGGGACAAGTGAAGGTGCTCGACTTCGGCCTGGCCCGCGAGCGCCATCAGGCGGCCATCACCCGAACCGGCGAGGCGATGGGTACGCCAACCTATGTGGCCCCCGAGCAGCTCACCGGTAGGAGTGATAGTGTAGAGCCTCGTACCGACCAGTACAGCCTCGGCATCATCCTCTACGAAATGTTGGTGGGTCAACCCCCGTTTGCGGCCGACGACCCCCTTGAATTGCTCTCGCGCCACCTGCTCCATCAGCCTCCCCGACTGCGGCTGTCCCGGCCCGATCTGCCTCTAGCACTGGAACTGGCGCTGGTGAGAATGCTGGCTAAGGAACCCAAAGATCGTTTTGCCGACATGGCCGAGGTGCTGGCGGTGCTTGACGACGTCGCGGGAGTCGATGGACAGAATCCACCCGCCCCCAACCTCAAGGGTCCGGTCCGCCCGGAAGAAGCCACCGAGGAGCTCTCTGTTGCACCACGAAATTCCCGAGATCAGGGGGAGGGCTGACGGTGAAACAACGCAACCGAGGACAGGCACTTGCCAGTCTGCTGTTTCTCAGCCCCCTGATGCTCATGGTTTTGCTTATCGCCAGCGCCGGTTGGCTGTTTCAGGGCAACCTTCAGGCTCGTATTAACGGAGGCGATGGGGCCCGCCATCTGGCCGATTCGGCCGTGCACATCGCCATTGCCCGATTGCTCCATAACCCTGAACTCCAACCCCAGGATCTCGAGGGCATCCAGATTCAACTCGACAGTTATCCGGGCGGCACCGGCCAGTTGACCTTCCGCCCCCAAGAGGCGAGCGATTGGGGCATTCCCCTCAGCCTGAACAACCTCGTGGGTAACGGAGCCCAGAGTGGCTGGGGTTCGGTGGTGGTCGAGGCCGAGTCAGCCAACCTGGTGGCCGTGGGTCGCTTTCGCGGTGTGGAAGAACGCCTGGAGGTGGTGCTGCACGCGCCCAAGTTTCCCTATGTCGTGTGCTCGTCCGTGCCCGTGTTGGCGAACAACGGCCTGAAGGTTTTCGGCATTTCCTCCATCGAGGCCCTGTCGGGGGGCTACGCCTCCGTGCCCGATGAGTCCCGAGTGGCGGGCCATGTGGTCACCAATGCTCCCGACCATTCCAATGGCGCACCGGCGCTGCAACTACGAGGTGCTGGCACCGAAATCGAAGGTGACGCACAGGCCCGAGGCCAGGTGGTTTTGGCCAACGGCGCCGTCGTAAAGGGAGAGTCCCGCCCCTTCTCCGACCCGGTTCCTTTGCCCCAAATCGACATCAGCGACTTCGACGTGGCAAACAAGCCGGGACTGACTGAGCTCACTGCGGCCAACCTGCAGGCCCCCCAACTCTCGGGTTTCAATCGGCGCAGCGGCGACCTTGATATTGCCGATGGTCTGAAGTTGGAAGGCGGAGTTCTGTTCGTCCAAGGCAACCTGACCATCCGCGGGGGCGTCTCGGGCGTCGGAGCGCTGATCGCCACAGGCAGTGTCAGCATCGAGGGAGGCAGTGCCCTGAGCAGCGATCACCAGGCGGCCATCCTGGCTGGCGGCTCGCTATCGCTCCACGGCACCGCCGATCAACGCTGCGAATTTCGTGGCTTGCTCTACACCGAGGGCGATCTCGACTGTCAACAGGCCAACATTGCTGGCGCCGTGGTGGTCAATAATCCCAACCCATCGGGTCAGGCTCGCCTCGAAGAGGTCACGCTGGCCGAGTGTCCCGAGTTGGCAAACCTGAATTTTCAGGTTGTTCAACAGGTCATCACCCCCGGCGGAAGCAGTAGCCAGGGTGGCGGTTCCCAAGAGCCTGGTATCGGCGGGATGTTCATCGAAAGCGGCATGATCGATCTTGGAACCCTGGGCAGTCTGGCCAACGCTGGCCAACCTGGGGCGGTTGGCGTGACCCCAAATCCCGCTGCGTTTCTGTCGGGGGATCCTGAAACCCCTTACCGTATGCCAGAGGGCGATCCGTTTGCCGCCGTGTCGGGCCTGATCGTGGCCCAGGCTCCCAGCGGTGCCAGCACCGACCAGTATCACCACTTTTCCAGCACCGAAGAATTTCGTCAGGCCTTGATCACGGCGGCCACCAGCGTTCCCGGATACGCCCAGCTCAGCGATGGCGAGAAAGCCGAAGTGATGGCCGCCATCGACACTCTGGTGGCCGACTCTGCCCAGGCCGTGCAGGACCGCCTGGCGACCTGGGTCGATGAACTCAATGCTCGCGACGCCTGGCTGCGCGCTCAGGGTCAACCTCCAGAACCACCCTCTGGCGAACCCGAGGTGACCACGACCCTCAGCAACGGCGACACCGTCACCACTTCGTTGGCCGAATGGAAGCTGGACTACAGTCAGTTTCTTAAGCTGGCCGACCGGGTGAGGATTCTGGCCTGGCGCCGAGTATAGTCCACACGATGCGCATTCTCGACTACAATTTGCTTCGCCAATGGCTGGCTCTCCCCGAGATTCCGCCGCCCGAGGTTGTGGCCCTGCGCCAGGGGCAGCGTCTGGTGTTCCAGGAGCTCAGCCTATCGCGCCTGGATGCCCAGGGCAGTACCCTCTGGCAGCTGCAACTGCCGGCCCGCCCCCGTCGTTTGCACCGCCAGGGCAACCGGGCCATGTTGCTGACCCGCACCGACGAGTATCACGGCTGGGGATATCTGGGGCCGGCCCTGTTGCTCGACCTCGATCAGGGACAGATTGTGGCCGAATTGCGCGGCGAGCGCGGCCTGGCTTTGCCCGATCAGCGATTCATCCTGGGGTTGGAAGGCTACGACTACTTTGACACCTGGCTCTACGATGCTCAGGGCACCCAACTGCAACAGTGGCGCAGCTATGGTCACTACTTTTCCGATCCCGACGGGACGATCCGTGTTTGCGAGTGCGACCGCTCTTCGCCCACCGGTTCCCGGATCGTGCGACTGCATCTCGACGGCCGCATCGAACAGGGGCCGGCCCTGCGCGACGGGCAAATCCCTCGGCCCGTCGAGCTACCCAACGGCGACCTCGTCTTGCTCGACGAGGGTTACCTTCGCCGCATCGACCGCAGCCTGCAACGCGACCGCGCGTTTCATCTTCAGCCTTTTATTGCCTGGTCGGCAATCGTTCATTCGGCCCTTTGGATCGAGGATGGGCATCTGAAGGTGGCCGCCATCGCCCAGGGTTGCAACCCCAACCAGCACGAAACCCACCTGTGGACCGTTGAGCTCTAAGCCATGGGTCTAGCCTACTCGATCCAGCAAGGTAGCCAACTTCTGTCGCTGCTCGCGGCTGAGCCCTGACACGCCGTCGATCAGTTTGTGAAGGGCCTGTTCCTCGCCAGGGGTGATCATGTTGTGCTTGTGGCAGGCGTCTTTGATATTGCCGTGGACATTTCCCCAGATGCTTTTGCCCATCACGCTGCCTTTGATGAAAGCCTCGCGGTTGTTCACCGAGAAGGGACCTACTTTGGTCTCGCCCCGCATCCCCCCCTTGAGTACGCCCAGTTGAGCGTCACTCAGCGTTCTTACCCGGGCCTGCAGGTCGCTGCTGAACTGTCCCAGTTGGGCCTGCACCTCAGGTCGACCCAGGGCCTGCTGCACCTTGCTGGGAGGGCTGGTGCTGACAAACATTCGGGGCGAGTAGATACCCGCCTCCGTTGGACTGGACGACTGAAAGGTATCCTGGGGTTCTACGGGTCTTTGGGGTTGGGATCTATGGACGGCTTGCTTCGTTGCGGGGGCGATTGGGGAAATGTTCACGGGTTCTTCCTCCACGATCTGGTGTTGGTCCAGCCTGACAGACAGGCCTTGCCCCAAGATTGTCAGGGCACGAGGAATGTTGCCAGGATGTGAAGGTCTCTCGTGAGGTCACCCCAAAGCCTGGGGGCATGACAACGATTCCCGCTTCTCATGCTGACCTTTTACAAGGCAAACTCTTTGGCCATCTGGCCACCGTTTCGGCCGAGGGGGTCCCACAGGTCACTCCGGTCTGGTTTCGCATCGTGGCAGGCAAGCTCGAGGTAAACTCGGCCAAAGGTCGCCTGAAAGACCGTAACATGCGGGCCAATCCCTATGTGGCTCTGTCGGTGCTCGACCCGCAAAATTCCTATCGCTACCTGGAGCTTCGCGGCAAAGTGGTAGAGATCACCGAAGACGGGGCCGAGCAAATGATCGATGAGTTGGCACAACACTATATGGGGGTCGAACGCTATCCTTTTCGCCAACCCGGCGAACAGCGCGTAAAGTATGTGATCGACATTACCCGCTGTAGCTCGATGGGCTAGTCGTGGGACGGCGCGCCCTGGTCACGGGGGGGACGCGGGGCATTGGCCGGGCCATTGTCGAGAAATTCTGCACCCGAGCCGACCTCGAGCAAATCGTTTTCACCTATCGTAATCAGGCTTCCCTGGCCAACGAACTCGTCGAACGGCTCGGTCCACGGGTCAGTGCCTGTCATCTGGACCTGCTCGATCCCAATGAAGTACAGAGGGTGCTGTCCGAACTGCAAGCGGCCCGGGGCTTTGACATTGTGGTTCACAATGCCGGGGTCACCGCCGATTCCCCTCTCTACTTCATGAGCGAAGAACAGTGGCACAACGTTTTACTGGTTGCACTCAACTCATTTTTTTACGTCAATCGGGCGGTCTTGCCCGGCATGCTCAAGCAGCGCTGGGGACGCATCATCACCCTGGCCAGTCGCTCGGGCGAAACCGGCGTGCGGGGCCAGACCAATTATTCTGCCGCCAAAGCCGCCCTGATCGGCGCCACCAAGTCGCTGGCGAAAGAGGTCGCCGCCAAGGGGGTCCTTGTGAACGCGGTCAGTCCCGGGCTGATCGCCACGGAAATGACGGCCGAGTTGCCGCTCGAAGAACTCTCCAAACAGATCCCGCTGGGGCGTCCGGGCCGGCCCGAAGAAGTGGCGTCCGCGGTGGCTTTTCTGGCTTCCGACGAGGCCTCCTACATCACCGGTGAGGTATTGCGGGTCAACGGGGGCTTCTATACTTAAAGCCCTGTGCCAAAGAAAGTTGCCATCGCAAAGCTCCAACGGGTCAGCGGCGAAACGAAAAGCCCGCCCATGCGCATCAGAATGATCAGCGAATAGAGAAAGCAAAAGAACGTGATGCGTGCCGGCCAGGGCACCCAGGGTATGGCTCTCTTGGGCAACGTCATGAATCGCAACAACAGATAGAGCAACAGGCAGTACGGCAATTCGGTGATCAGCGAGAGCCAGAGATACTCGCTGCCCCCCAGAATGATCACCAGCTCGACGTCGCGCAGGATGTGAATGGTAAGGTTGCCCGCAAAAATCGCCACCAGCACAGCCATCTCGAACCCCCATTTACGGCCCCAGCCGCGGTGGCGCAGAGCGGTGTAGATGGGTTGAATGTAAATCCGGTTCAGAGCCACTACATAATATGGCATAATGCAATTGTAAAAGTCTGCAAATGAGGTGACCTTCCAGGGCACGATGAAGCGGCGGGGCACGTCGTAGCACAACAACAGGCGGCAGCATTCGATCAGGGTCCCCAATGCCATATAGCCAGTCACCCGATGAACGCCAGCCCAAAAGATCGACAGGGCAATTTTCCATCGCGGATAGACGAGAAAGACGCTGGTGCTGAGACCGGTGACCTCCAGGTCGGGAATCGGGTTCCACAGCAACGGCAGCTTCAAGCCATAGAAAGGCACGTTCAGCAACAAAGAGTGAATCAGGTTTCCACCGCCGATGAAGGCTGCGAAGAAGAAGGAGAGTTTGATACACCGGCTCAGCAGTGCGTCCTCGAGTTCGGGCTGGTGTTCGAGCCCCAGGATGGGCTGAGGATTTGGGGAGGTTTCCCAGAAAGGCACCACATACAATTCGAGAAAACGGCGTGGGCTCAGCCTCTGATTGTCGGCCAGCAGATAGAGAAGGACGGGAAAATACCAGCAAAAGGAAATCAGAAAATACATCCCGATGGCCGCCACCACCGGCCCCGAGCGCAGATACGCACCGCAGGTCAAAATCAACACCAGCATCACCAGATGCAGCACCAAGAAACGCTGACGCAGGGGCAACTTCATCAGAACCTGGAACACCACATAGGCCAGCCCCAACCTGGCCAGCAGTCCAAAGTAGCGCACGCCCCAATCGGCCAGGTCGCTCTCTCCGTATCGGGCCAGCAACATCAACTCGGTTTCGGGCCAGTGAGTGGGCACCATCCCCAGGAAGGGCCGAGCAGTGAAGAGGAAGACAAGGGTCACCCAGAATACGCTGCTGAGGCTGCGGATGCCCAGCAACCGGCAGGCAACCACACCCATAGCGATCTGAAAGCGCCCATAACCGGCCATTCGGCCCAGTAAGAGAAGCCCGGCTATCGCCAGTATCCGTTTCAGCAGTCGCCGGGCGTCCAACCCCAGAAAGTTCAACACCGCCGATTTACCCCCTCCAGCGCACCGTATTTCGGGGGTCTTGACCTTGGGCGAGATCGAACCAGCGCTCGGCACACCACGGCCTGAGTTCTGGATGGGTAAAGATTTCGACCCCGCCGGCTTCCAGGCCGGCAAAGGCGATCTCAGCGACCTCCAGCGGGTCCATCCCCTGGCTCAGGGCCTGACGCAGCAAGCGCACGTGACGAGGCGGCGGAGTCCAGGCTTGCTGCAGTTCCCGCGGCCGATTGCGGGCCGCTGTGAGGATGCGGGTATTTACCGACCCCGGCGCCAGCACGGCTGAAGGCAGGCCCCGCTGTTGCCGACTCAGGGTCAACTGGGTAAGCGCACGCTTGCTCACCTGATAGGCCACCGATGGGTAGTAGGCATAGTATCCAGCGGTCGAAGTTACCTGAAGGGAGCGTTCGGGGCGTAGCTCCTCCAGTCCGTAGAGACCTCCCCAGAAGTTGACGCCGGACACCCAGGTCCAATCGTGTTCGCTGGTTTCCCAGGGACTGGCCCCGGCACCCACTCCGGCGTTGTTGATCAGCAAATCCACCGGGCCCAGCCGCCTGGCCAACAGCCGCCAACCGTGGCGCTGGGAAACGTCCATGACCACGGCTTCGGCTTTGGCACCAAGCAAGGACAGGGTTTCCTTGACATCGTCGGGGTGAATGTCGACCAGCACCAGGCGCATGCCACGTTCGGCTGCCACCCGAGCTAGCGCCCTTCCGATTCCGCTGCCGGCTCCGCTGATCACCGCCCGCTTTCCAGCCGGTGTCCAGCAAGCGTCCGATTGTGTGCGCCCTTGTTCGATTTCGCAGGCGCGTCGCAGCAGCTGCTCATGAGGCACAGGCCCCGACCAGCACAGAAAATTGCTGGCCTGGGGCCAGGTCTGTGGCTCACCCTTACCGGTGACGACCTGAACGCTCCAGGTTTTTCGCTGCAACCGGCCAGCCACAAAGCAATGCTCCAAAAAGGCCATGCAGGCCTCGGAGCACACCTCTTCGATCAGGCTTCCGCAGGGCGGGAAGACCAGCTGCTGTATCCAGCGACCCTCAATGCCATGGTCATTCCAGTAGGGCAAGAGCACACGGGCCAGCTCGACGCTAGACTCCAGGGACATTTGCCAGGCCTCTTCCCAACAATCGGGCAGAGCCGGAAAGCGAAGTTGCAGAGTATGCGGACGCTCTCCCGAGCGAACTAACCCTGCCAGCTCAGCCGGGTAACCAGATGCACTTTTCTCCACTGACCTCCGTGCTCCCAGGCCACCTCAACCCGCACCGACTTCAGTCCCGGATTGGCCGGATCGGGATTGTCGGTCACGTAGACCCGATGGCGATACACCACTTCGATGGGATTGTCTTCAACGATGTGAACCACCTTAAAAATGCCAACTGTCGGCTCGGTGGTCGCGGTATAGCCCTTGGCCAGCTGCTCTTCCATGCGCTGTTCGGCCCAGGCACTGGCCACCACCATGTCGCGATTGGCATTGGTGGCTTTGGCATGGAGGGCCCAGACGCTGAACATGGCGATGGCGATCATGGAAACCAACACGCAGGCGATCAGGGCTTCGGCCACGCTGAATGCGCGGGTTCGTCTCATGGGCGGAAATTTCAACCCCCTGACGCGCTTCCCTGCCCACGGCCAGAGGAAAGCCCTGCACGCCAACGAACCTCCCAGAGTGCGCTACCGTTTTTCAGCACGCACCAAAGAGGGGGAGATGCGCAGTGGGTTTCTGCAGGCCTCCTCTCCGGAAGACGCACGCCGACAACTTGAACGCCGCGGGCTTGAGCTTTTGGACCTCGAAGAGGTGCGTAGCGAGGCTCCTGTGCACGTCGAGCCCAAGGCACCGTTGCCTCCCAGCCGGTCCCGGCCCGTTTCTGACCCCTGGTGGAAGCGCATCGACTGGAATCGTTTCGAATGGTCCCGGCTGCTGTTGGGCCTGCTGGCCCTGGCGCTGCTTGGGGGTGTGGTGCGCTTGGCGGTGGGGTGGTTGCTGGCCGACCGCACCTACCATATGAAGTTCACGGGTCAGGTCGTGTTCAACACCCGTCGCAAGCTGGCTGCAGATTTCTCCAAGCGTGCTCGTCCCACCATCTGGCTACCCAAGCCTCGCTGGTTTATTTTTTCTAACGGGCGCGTGGTTCATTATGTCGAGAAGGGAAAGTTTGAAGACGTCGACCGCAAGGCCAGGGTGAGCTACCAGATGGGTGCCGAGGGAAGCTATACCATCGATGTCGAAGTTGCCCTTGCGGCGAAGCCCGAAGAGGCCCACCTTTCCTTTCGGGCTCCCGGTTTTCGCAGGGCCACCAGGCCGGTCAAGTTTCAGGTGAAAGACCATCAGTTTCAGGCTCAGGTGCCCAAGATTTCCCTGGCACCCAGAGCAACACGGCGCGGATCCACGGGGCGTCGCAGCCGTTCCCAAAGCCCCCGAACGACCAGCACTCCCACTGCTCGCTGACGATGTTAGAAATGGAGAATCGTGCAATCTAGAGCCAAGCGCGCCCATAGCCTGGTCGAGTTGATGATCGCCTCGGCCCTGGCGGGCATTTGTATGCTGGGTATTCTGGCCCTCATGAAGGCGGGCAACCGCTACCTACTGGTTACTCAGGCCAAGGCCGATTTGCAGCACGACGCGCTGTCGCTGGTCCACAAACTCATCCTCGAATTTTCCGAAACCAACGACACCACCTTTGCCGTGGGCAATGCTGCCTGCAGCAGTTGCCAGGCCGAACACGGCCATCCCCACCCCGGCAACGGCTCTACCCATAAGGGTGTGGTCTTTGCCAGCCCGCGCAGCGCTCTTACCGGCAAGGTGGAATACGATGACGTGGGCCGAATGCTGTGGCAAAAGTACGTCTGCTACTATGAACGTCCCGTCGACGGTTTGCCCTGCGTGGTTCGCGAAGCCTGCAACCTGCCGGATACCCCGGCCTTCCCCCCCTCCCCTCCATCGTTAGACGATTTTTTGATGGTCAACTACGACCGCCGCATCATGGCCCGCAACTGCACCCTATTTGAGTGTTTTCAGTCGGCCACCAATTTGGAGGTGCACATTCGTATGGAGATGCCTTCGGGCTTTGGCAGAAAGTACGGTTTCGAATTCAAGACCCAGGTATTTGCCAGGAACTGAGGGTATACTGTGCAGGTGAGAGCGCGTCAGCGGGTTTTAGGAATGGGTCTGGTTGCGGTGATTTTGCTGATCGCCGGTGCCTTCATGCTGATGACCGCCGGTGCAGGCGATCGCATTCATATGGGTATGAAGCAGTCGAATCGTTCACAGTCCAACCGGCGCACGGGCTATGCCGCTTACGGGTTGGTTCAACTGGCAGTCGACAAGCTTTCAGACAACATGAACTACTCCATCGACCCTGTCGAAACAGGCGTAGTGGCTGACGACCCCGAGCTGATCTACGAACTGGGCATTTACAACAACTACTCGGGCACGGCCACCATCACTGCCCCCGACGGCACCCCGGTCCCCCGCTTCATGGTCTACATTCGCGCCAAGGCCGACTACCGGGACTACCCGGGGCGATTCACCTCCGTGATGTACAGTAAAGCTTACGTGGGCAGTCAGGGCACCAACTACCCGATCGTGGGCACCAAAAGTGTGACGATCAGCAATTCCACCGTCGATGGCAAGGTGGTGGCCGCGGTCGCGCCCTGGAACATTCCCAAGCTCTACGACATTACGTCTGCTCGCATTGCCACCAACAGTGTCGATGCTGGAGCCATTACTATCAACGGCACCAGCGCCGTCAACTGCAGCATCCGCTACGGTCCCTATGGCAACCCCTCGGTGGTCAACTTGGAGCCTCCGGCCGTGATCAACGCTTCCTGCACTGTTTCCGCGGCCCCCTGGCCTACTCGAGTTCCGCGTTTTCATCCTCCGCGCAATCCAGTGGGAGCCACCACCGACCTGGTCTATACCGGTTCGGCCAATATCCCCCCCGGAGACTACCACTCATTGAACGTAACCGGCGCAGGTCCAGGTGCCACCACGATCAATCTCAATCCCGGTCAGTATTACTTCGCTACCAACGTCAGTTTTACCAACTGTACGGTATCGGTGCCCGGAGTCACCGGTTCTACCCCCTGCGACATCTACGTGGGCGAGTCGTTCCACGCCACCAACAGTCAGATCAATTGGGAGCAAACGTTAAAACCGGTGGCTTCCTCCATCCCGCCAGGCGTGCCCCACGACACCATTACGCTCAGGGCCAGGCAGGAGAACGGCGGGCCGCGGACCATGAGGGTGCTGTTCGTAGGCAGCGGCGCACCCAAGTTCAACAATTGCTCCTTTCTGGCCGATAACTGCAAAATGGCCCTATTTGGCTGCGGCAAGGCCATGACGGTGGAACTTCGGAACGGTACCATCTGCTGGGGCGGCTTTAAAGGCTTCGAATTCACCATCAAGGATTCTGAACTGCACTATCACTACGTGGCCCAGAACCCGCCATGAGAGGGAATCCACCCCCCCCGACGAAATTCACAACCAGTATAAAACCAGGGAGATTGCTATGCTGAAGAAGTATTTTCTGGCCTCTGCGGTCCTGGCCACCTCGGTGGCGCTGGCGGCTTCCTGGCCCGATGCGTCCTCTGCGTCTGGCGTCGGCCCTACCCCCCAGAATGTACGGGTTTCTATGGCGGGTCTCGAGCCCAGGGAAGAGGCCCCGCGTATCGACCCCTGCTACCCGGCATCCTATATGGCCTTAGAGGCCGCTCAGTGGCCCGAGGCCCTGGCCCGGGTCAAGCACTATCGCCGCGTTGAACCAGCCCTCGTGGGTAATCCTGTCAATCGAGCCCTGAGCCTGCTCTTTCCTGGTCTCAGTCTTATGGCGCCGCCTCCTTCGGTGCAGGGAATGGCCAACTATCCGCCGGCCACTCCCCTGGAGGCATCCTGGTCCTTGCAGGGTCTCTCGGAAGATGAGCAAGAAACCGCCGAGATGGTCGATACGGTCGACTATGGCACCGACTACGGCGGCTAGCTCTCTTCGCCCGTAAGCGTCACGGCTGGGGCGACCGGCGGCAGCCTGCCGCGCAACCGCAGCCACCCGCTCAGGCTCACCTGTCGCGCATAACGTGTAACGGCTCCCGGATTGCGAAAGGCCACCGTGCAGGTGCGCGGTCGTTGCCACGAGTGAAACCGCAGCCGAATGTTCACTTCGCCCTCAGGGCTCCAACTGGCCTGGTAATTGGCCCCCGGGTCGACCTGCGGCGCCAGAGCGCCGTTCTGGTCTCTGTGATACAGCCTTCCCCGCCCACCGAAAAGCAGCCGCGGTTCGGGTAGCCAGACTTCGATCTGGGCGGCTTCATGGCTTTCGATGTGGATAGGCACACGCCCCGCCAGTTCCACTTCCCAGGTCGGCGACCAGCGCCAACCCAGCAGCGCCGCCACCGCCACCACCATCCATCCCAGTCGTCGCCGCATGCGCGGGGTTTCGCACAATCGCCGCCGAACCTTTCCCCGTGCGTCGCCTGTTGCCCGGGGTTATCCTTCTGGTCTTGCTCGGGTTGGGCCACTGGCTGGCCTCGCGTCCTCGCCTGGGTCCTCTTAGCGAGGTCGAGTTCGCCAACCTGATTCAGGAATGCTCGGAAAGTCCTCGCCCCTTCATTTCCGACAACTGGGTGTCCAACGAAACCGACTACGGGTCCGTTCTCGGCTTGCTGCGCAGCAAGGCCCCGCGTCAGCAAGTCTACATCGGGGTAGGACCCGAGCAGAACTTTTCCTACATCGCCGCTGTCGAGCCCTGTTATGCATTCATTGTCGACATTCGGCGCGGCAATTTGTTGCAGCATCTCTATTACAAGGTGCTCTTTGAACAGTCGGCCCACCCCCGCCAGTGGTTGGCCCGTCTGCTGGGGCGCTCCACGCCACCGCCGGCCGCCTACGCCGACTGGCTGATGGCCTTGAGGGCCGCCCCGCCCGAACCCGAGGTGCAACGAGAGGTACTGCGTTCTCTGCGGCAGCGCCTGCAGCAACTTGGACTCGACCTGCGCAAAGGGGACTGGGATTATCTGCTACGCATGCAAAACACCTTCGCCGAGCAAGGCCTGGATCTGCGTTTCAGCTATTACCGCCAACAACCCGACGAGCCGGAGTTTCCCTCCTTTCACGAGGTGCTGCTGGCGCGTGACAACCAGCAGCGGTATGCCAATTTCCTGGCCAGCCCCGAAGCCTACCAGCGCCTGCGAAACATGCAACTGGAACATCGCATTATCCCCCTGGTGGGCGATTTTGCCAGCTGGCGAGCCTTCAGCAAGCTGTCGCGTCAGCTTCGGCAACGCAACCTCAAGGTGGGTCTCTTCTATGCCTCCAACGTGGAGTTCTATCTGATGCCAAAAGGGTTACCAGGAAGCGGCCAGGAGGCCTTTGTGTTCAATCTGGAGGCTTTGCCGAGCCGGGCCGACTCGCTGATTTTGCGCACCGAATTGCGTGCTCGCCCTCAACCCCACCTTTTCGTCTCCCACCTGCAGCAGCTGCAACCTTTTGTTCGAGCCTACTTTGTCGGTGAGATCAATAATTACCAGCAGTGCCTGCAGCAGGGGGACCTTCTCCCACCTTCTCCAGAGCCAGCGAGGCGTTGATGCCACCAAAGCCCACCGCCAGCTTGATGGCCGTGTTCAGGGGAAGCTCCTCACCCTGGAAGGGAAACCTTAGCCACTCGTAGGTTTCCATCGGATCCCGGTGCAGCAATTGCGGCAGCAGGTTGTGACGCAGCATCTCGGCGTTCAACACGGTTTCCCACAGCCCTGACGAGTTCAGAGTATGGCCCACATACTGTTTCAATGGGGCAACTCGAACGGGCCGACCTCGCTCGCCAAAAAAACGCTCCAATACCTGCCCTTCTACCCGATCGTTGAGCATGGTCGAGGTGCCGTGGGGGCAAAGAACATCGGGATGGCGACCCAATCGCTCGTAGGCGAATTCGAGCACCTGGCGCAGAAACTCGCCACTTTCCAAACAGTCGGTCAGGCGCGAGGCATCGCAACTGGCCGATCCGGAATGCAACACGATGTCACCTGGCTTGAGCTGCGCTCGCGGCCGGCTGCCCAGCAGGGCTGCTACCATGACTTCCCCCGGAACCAGTCCGGTGCGCACCGTGCTAAACGGCTGACAGGAACGGCCCGGGTCGGCCTCGGGACTCAGCGCACCCAGTTTTTTCATGGCCAGGAAGCGTTCCTGATTGAGCTCACTCTCGAGACCCACCACCAACACCCTGCGCTGGGGCTGCCTGCCCAGCTGGCGCAAGGCGGCATTCATCGCTACCAGCCCCGAACTGCAGGCCGAATGGAGCAGGACCAGGCGGTCGGGTTCCAGCCCAGCCAGTCCACACTCCTGTAAGAATCGCCCCAGGAACAGCTCGTCCTCTCCCGGTGGCGGCTCAAGACCCACGGGCCACTCCGAATAGAAGTGCTTGCGATAGATCAAGAACACCTGGTCGACGGGTCCCCAGCGTTTCATCAACTCGCTCAGGGCTCGACAGAAACCACCCAGGGCCCGGGCAAAGCGGGGTGATATCCGAGAATGAAGGTGCTGAGCCGAGGGAAAGTCTGCCTGAGGCTCGATCAGGGCTCCGGTAGGCACCACCAGACATTGCTCGTGGCTGCCCAGGGAAACAATACCCGAACGACCGGTGCGCAGTCGTTCCACCACCTCTGCAGAGCTATGGCCAAGTGGGCTGCAAAAGCAGTAGTCGAGCAGAAGTGCCGGGTGTTCAGTCACGCTGGTCGAGGAAGTCGATGATGTCCTGCACCGAGATGTCCTCAAAGCGGCGTCCCTGGGCACTCTGGCCTTGGGCCAGGATCTGATTCATTTCGATCACCACCCCCGTGGCCTGCTCGATTTCAAAGAACAGGTCGACGATGTCGATGGACTCCAAGCCCAGATCTCGGGTCAGGGACGAAGTCGAGGGAGCACTTCGAGGGATGTTCTTCACGGTTTCCAGGGCGGTATAAACGGCGTCTTCGTGGTTCATTTTTCAGGGTTCCTTTCCCAATAGCTGGTCAGCGGTCCGTAGCGGCCGGCCTTTGCCGGAGCGTCCAAGAGTTGATCGGCAGAGCGGGCAAACTGAACGGCCACCGCCTCCACCAGGTGGGTGTGGCCGTTCAGGTAACGAGGAACTTCCGACTCGTCTTCCAGGGCGAAGATCGAAGCCACGACGGCCGCTTCCACCACTCCGTCGGCCAGGTCGGCGCGAGCCAATTCTACCGCCTGTTGGCTGGCATATTCAGGGGAATACAGCGCCATTAAGGGACCGTGTAACCCGAACTCAATCGACAACTGAGCGGCCTTGGTGGCCGGAGTGGCGATAAAGTAGTCTTTGGGTGGCAGGGCACGTTCCAACACCTCCAGACGCTGACGACCCGAAGGCGTGTCTCGGGCCAGTTGCTGTAAACGCGGGCTGTATGGGCCAAATAGGCAGGCCAGATAGGTTCCTGTGGAGGCCGGCGCGCCGCCCGCAAGCAGGTCGCGCAGCAGCCAGGTGAGCAACACGACGCCGCGCGATTTGAAGCGCAAATCGGCTCGAGCTTCAGGATAGAGGTTCTGCAGACTGGTCTGGGAAAAGCAGGTCAAGGTGGTGTGAGCCAGAGGACCGGGGCGCACCTCGGCGTCAGGTAGCTGGTCGGCGGCCAGGAAGCGCATTCCCATCGATAGCCCACTAGCTACGACGCCGTCGCAACCTATTCCTCGCTGCTTGTCTACCAGCTGACCTGGGAACGCAGGGTCGAGCCACCGCCGTCGATCACCAGGCATTGACCATTGATCACCGGGCCCATCTTGAGTAGAAAGGCTACCGCCTCAGCCACTTCTTCGGGGCGAATCCAGCGTCCCAGTGGGGCATTCAGATCTCTAGATGCGAATTGCTCTGCATGAGCTCTGGTCAGGGCCGTTTCGGCCAGCCCCGGGGCCAGAGCGTTGACGGTCAGTCCGCGGTGCCCGACCTCCATGGCCAGGTTGCGAACCAGGCACTCCAGGGCTGCCTTCGACTCGGCATAGCCCACCATGCCTTTGTAGCCTCCCTGTGCGGCGATCGAGGACAGCAGTATGATATTGCCCCGTCGTCGAGCATACATCGAGGGCAGGGCCTGCTGAAGCAGACGCATCGCCCCGAAGAAATTGACGTTCATCACCCGTTGACAGAGACTCAGGTCGAGCCCCTGAAGAAAGTAACGATTGCTGCCGGTCTCGGCCGATATCGAAGTGCCGGCACAGTGCACCAGAACCTCGGGCACCAACCCCTCCACCACATCGGAATATCCCTCTCTGACTGCTTCATCCAGGCTCAGATCCATCGATATACAGCGTACTTGCCCTCCCTGTTGGCGCAGTTCGGCCTCGACGGTCCGGGCTCGCTGGTGGTCGCGGGCGTAGATCAGCGTCAGTCGGTGGCTTTCCAGTAAGCGGCGAGCGGTGGCCAGGCCGATCCCGGAGGTTCCTCCGGTTATAATGGCCAAGGGCAGACAATCCTGGCGATCCTGCATGGCAAGAGGTTCCCCGATCCACCTGCCCGAACCTCTCCTCATCGATGATCGAGCATCCGGGCCGACTCCTGGCGGTTCTCTTTGTGGCTCTCACGGTGCTGGCGGCTGAGCACCTCTACCGGCTCAGGCCACGTCGCGACATTCACGTCAAGGGCATCTTTTGTCTACAACCCGATCGCCCCGTCGAGGGGGTCCAACTGGAGGCGCTGCTCAGCTTTCGCGGCGCCCGCGGACTGCGACTAAAAGTCCGCCCCAATGGTAGTCAGGACCTGGCCCTGCCCACCATCGGTAGCTCGGACTACTGGTCGCGACTGCCCGACCGTCCGGCCCACTATTCGCTGCACTGGCTGAAAAAGGGGCACTTTGATCTGATGCTCTCGGTCCACACGAAGAAGATTCCCCGGCGCTGCCGTCTGGTGGCCGTCTTTCCCAATGGCGCCCGCCACGACGGCTACCGATTCCGGCTGCGCAGCCGACCTCCAACCCGACAACTGTTGTGGGCTACCGCCTGGCCGGTGCGTCTCGAACACCTTCCCCAACCGCGCGTCGCGAGTCATCCGTTGATGGCCACTCGAGGCAGCGAGGAAGGACAGATGCAGGTTGCCATTCTCGATATGCAAGAATCGGGCAATCCGATCTCTGAAGAGGACGAGATCCGACACCGTGCCGAACTCGCCCTGCAGCGTATCAACACGCTTTCGCCAGCTACGGCCTATGTACGTTCCCAACTGATCGATTTTCTGGTAGAGCAAACCGATTTTTCCCAGCGCCATCCCGAAGTCAAGGCCCGAGAAATCGGCCTGATGCTTCGCGATATCCTGTCCCGCCGCCGCGAGTCGATGAGAATCCTTTGCTCAGGCCCTCCGTTTTCGGTGGAACCGGCTGTCGAGATCGACTCACAGGCCGACATTGAAGACCTGGGGGACGAACTCGAAGAACTTCGAGAAGAACTCGAAGGCATGGGAGAGGGCGAAGAATACGTCCCCATGTCACACGATTGAGCTATCTGGGTTCGAGGCGAACGCGAGCCATCGAAGTGCCTCCGTCGATGATCAGATCCTGACCGTTGACGGCCGGCCCCAGGCGCACGAGGAACTCCACAGCCTGGGCCACTTCATCGGGCGTCAGACAGCGCCCCAACGGGTAGTTGATCGACTCGGGTTTAAAGCGCTGCAGAAACTCCTCGGTCATCGGTGTTGCCACTCTGCCAGGTGAGACACTATTGACGCTGATGCCGCGGTGGGCTACTTCCTGAGCCAGATTCTGGGTAAAGCAGCGCAGGGCTGCTTTCGATTCGCCATAGCCGATGACGCCCACATTGCCGCCCAGGCCAGACACCGAGCACAGGTTGACAATGCAGCCTCGACGGCGGCGATACATGGAGGGAAGCACTTTGTGCACAAGGCGCACCGCCCCCAGGTAGTTGGTGGCCATCATTTCCTCCAGCAGTTCCAAGCCGCGCCCCTGGATGAAAAAGGTCTGGAAGCGGGCAATGCCGGCCGAATTAACCAGCACCTCAGGTGCCTCACCCAGCGATTCTACCAGCTGTTCATATCCCGTTTCCACCTGATCGGCCCGGGTTAAATCGATGGCCCTCACCACCACCTCAGCACCCTCGTCGCAAAGCTGGGCCCGGGCCGCCTGGGCCCGTTCGTGGTTGCTGGCATAGAGCAAAGCCAGCCGGTAGTCGGGCTGAAGCCGTCGTGCCACGGCCAGGCCGATTCCCGAGGTGCCCCCCGCGATCAGAGCCAGGGGGCGACTCACGCTGAATTCCCCCAGCGGGCCATCATCGTTGGCAGGTCGGGCTTGCCCAGGGGTGAGCGGGGGAACGAGCTACACCAATGCACGCGAGCCTCACGAAGCTCGGGCAGCGCACGCGCCAGTCGTTGTTCCAGCTGCGGCTCGCGTCGAGAGGCCTCGAGAAACACGACCAGATCATCCGAGTAGGGCTGCTGCCCCAGGGCCACAGGCACTTCCAGGAGGTCCTCGATTCTTTGTTGATAGTGCAGGCGGTCATAGGTTTGCCCACGCAAGCGCACCACGTCGTGCAGTCGGCTGCGAAACACCATGGAACCGTCGTCTCGTAGCTCAAAGGCATCTCCGGTTTCCAAGTAACCCTGCTCATCGGCTTCAACCTCGGCCTGATAGGGTGTCTTTAGCCACAGGGCGCCGTCCGGATCGACCCTGGCCTCGACCTCGACCAGAGGCCAACCTACCCAGCCGTCCACAAAAGCTTCGACATCCACGCGTCCGCTTGAGACCCGGGGACCAGCTTCCGACAGACCGTAGGTGGTGTACAGCTGCTGACACAATGTCTGAGCATAGATCGCCTCCTGGCGCCGCAGGGGTCCTGCGCCGACGGTGAGCAGGCCCACCCTGAAGGGCAGCTCTACCCGGCGTCTGCGCAGAAACTGCAGGTGATAGGGGGTGAGATGCACCACATGGTCGGGCAGATCGTGCTGGCGCAGTTGGGGAAAGAGAGCGTCGAAAAACACCCCCGGCTCGATGCGAACCCCACATTCCAGGGGCGTGAAGATATAAGCGATCAGCCCGAACGAATGGTGGATCCTCAGGGTCTGGATCAGGCGATGGCCAGAGGTCAGCTGCAGCGCCCGAGCGTGGGCACGCGCATTGCCCCGAGCCCGTTGGCTGCAGTACCAGAGCGGCCTGCGCCGCCCGGTAGAACCCGAAGAGAAGGCGACATAGTGGCCGGGGCGAGGCCCCAGGCTGGCAGCACCCAACCGCTGCCAGCCGTCTTCGCTAAGGATTGCCCTTACGCCCAGAGCTTCGGCCTCGGCCCGTTCTGGCATCACCACCGGCGTGCCGCCGCTGGCAAGCACGCGCAAGAAGGCGAAGGCAAACCATAGCGGATCTTCCACACACACTCCCACCCGAGACTTCAGATCCGCCTCAGCAAGGCGCTCGGCAAAATCCCAGGCGGCCTGCAAACGCTCAGGTTCGGCCACCACTCTGTCGCGAAAGGCAAGGCAAAGGTTCTCGCTCATAGCGAGTCGATCATGCGCACCAGGGGCAGAATGGCGGCCAGCACCAAAAAGCCCGAAACGATTCCCAGCACAAAAAGCATAACGGGTTCCAGAAGCTGCACCGAAACCTCAACCTGATTGGCTGCCTCCTCCCCGCCCATCTCGGAAATCTTCCTCATGACCTCGCCCAGCGAGGCGGTTTCCTCACCAATGGCAATCATCTGCACCTGGGCTTCGGGAAAAATGTCTGCCCGAGTCAGGGCCATACAGAAGGTCTCGCCATCCTGCAGTTCTTTGCGCGCCCGTTCCAGGCCGGATCGAAAGTGAACGTTGGAAGTGACGGCCCGTCCCATCGTGATTGAGGTCAGCACGGTCAGGCCAGAGTCGATGGTGGTGGCCATCGTAAACAGGATGCGGGCAACCACAATCTTTCGATACAGCTTGCCAAAGACGGGCAGATTCAGCGGAATCCAGTCCAGTCGCTCGGGCCACCCCGGTTGTTGGCGCAGGCGAGAAAGCACGGTGGGACCGAAGAACCAGGAGAACAGCAGCAGCGACGGTACCCCCACCAGGGTGGCCGGATGGCGGATGAAACGGCCCAAAAACATGAGCATCTGCGTGGGCAGTGGTGGTTCGACCCCCATACCCGCCAGCATCGGTTCAAGCGTGGGAATGATGACGTACATAAAAATGCAGCCTACGATGAAGCTCACACTGGCCAGAAAGACTGGATAGGTCAGGGCGGTGCGCAATCGGGTCAACAGGTTGGCCTCCTGCTCGAGCAGGGTGGCCAGTCGCTGCAGCATGGGACTGATTTCTCCAGTGCGCTCGCCGGCCTCGATCAGCCCCACGAATACGGGCGAAAAAACTTCGGGATACTTGCGGAACGAATGGGACAAACTGACGCCGCTCTCGACCGAAGTGGCGACTTCCTCGATGATGGTGCCCAGGTCGTTGTCGATACCGTTGGAATAGAATTCAAGGGCTCGGTGGATGGGAACGCCGGCGTCGAACATGGTGACGAGTTGCCGGGCGAAGTAAGCCTGGTCGTGAAGGCTTACTCGATATTTCTTTTTCCACACAGCGGACAGATTGGCCGGTCGCGAGCGTCCCCCTGCCGACGCCGTCAGGATTCAGTATTCTGCAATTGATGAATCAATCCAGCCTGCAACAGATAGCGCATTCGTGCCCGAGTGCGCGGATTGGTCCCGAGTTCTCGAAGCACCTCGCGCTCTAAATCGAGCAACTGCTGCACCTCGATCTGCTCACCCCTGGCCCGCCCGCCCGACAGCAGATAGGCGGCCTGCTGGCCCAGGTAACGGTCAAAACCGCTCCAGCCCCCCTGACGGTCGAGCGCCGCCAGCAATTCGTCGTGGCCGCAGCTGATCCTGAAAGTCGATTCGGCCCTGGGGGCCGCCTGTTGCGTCAGCTCCAACACCAGTTCTCGGGCCCGGTCCAAAGAGCCCAATCGGTCGATTCCTGGGCGCAGGTAACCGAGCTGAAACGCCTCAGCAGCGTCGCCGGAGAGAAGGCCGCGGGTCAATGTGACCAGGGCCTGCTCGGCCTGTTCGCGGGTCCTGGCCCTGAGGCTCATCTCCTTGCACCCCCCTGCGGCAGGAAGGATGCCGGCCCGCGACTCCACCAGGCCGAGACGCGCCGATGGTCGAGCCACCACCGCTCGGCAGTGCATGGCCAGCTCGCAACCTCCCCCCAGAGCATAGCCACGCAGCGCCGCCACCACGGGTCGCGGGCTGGATGCCAGGGCCAGGTTCAGCCCTTGGAAACGTCGCCCCCGTGCTTCCAGTTCGGCCCACTGGCCTTTTTCGAAGTTTTCCCAAAGTACGGGCAGGCTGGCACCCAGGGCGAAGTGGGGTCCGGCGCTGGTGAGCACCATGCCCAGCCAGTTGCCCGACAGTAGTTCCTGCAGGCCATGCTCCAGACCCTCGAGAGAGAGACTGCTGATCACTTGATCTTCGGCGCACAAAACCGCGCCCAGGACGCCTTTGCCGAAATCCTCCAGGCGACAGGCGGCATTGCTCCAAAGACAGCTCACTTCCAACCGTTCCAGCTACTTACCGTCTCAACGGGCAAGCGCCGGGCAGCGGCAAAGTCGCCGCCCAGTGGATAAGCCACGGGAATAAGGCAGGCCTGGGTCCAACCCGAGGGAATGCCCAGCGCGTCGGCCACTTCACTGGCATACATCACATGCAGAGTGGTCCAGGCCGAAGCCAGTCCTCGAGAGCGCAGAGCCAGCATCAGCGACCAGGCGGCCGGCAGAATGGAACCGTAGTGCGCCGCCAGGGCGTGCTCGGGCAACCCCTGTGGCGAGCCTTCAATACAGGGCAACACCAATACGGGAACGCGGTGAAGGACCTGCACAAGGTGCATGGCCGACTCGGCCACAGCGGCCTGACTTTTGGCCCTAGGGTCGCTTCCCTCCCAGGCTGGGCCACCCCCACCACCCATCTCTTTGAGGTAGTGACGGAAGGCCTTGCGATAGGCGGCCGCCACGACCTTTTTCGGTTCGGGGTCGTCGAGGAAAAGAAAGTGCCAGGGCTGGCGGTTGGAAGCCGAGGGAGCCTGCAGGGCCAGTTCCAGGCATTCGTTGAGGAGTTCGCGGGGCACGGGGCGGGTCAGATCCAGTCGCTTGCGCACGCTGCGCGTGGTGGTGGCTACCCGGTCAAACTCCATGGCAGGCAGTTCTCACTTGGAGCTTCTCAACCTGCCCGGCCAGGGTTCTGGGCGGGCCGTCGAAGCAGGCTATATGATGCGGGTCTGGCTGTGCTGGTTGTTGCTAACAGGCCTGGTGACGGCCGTGCCTCCACCTGCCTCGGTTCACCCCGTGATTCGCTGCTCGCGGGACTCACGCGGGCAGTTGCAAAGCCTGGACACGGTGATCCTTGAGTTACGCCACCCCCGGCGTAACCTTCAGGTTGATCTGGTGGCTTCGGTGCATGTCGGCGAAAGCCGCTACTATCAGCAGCTGAACCGGCTGTTTCGAGACTATGATGCGATTCTTTACGAACTGATCGCCGACTCTTCGGCCGGCCGCCCTCTCCCCTCTCCCTCATCTTCGGGCGGACACGACAACCCGCTGAGTGCTGCCCAGCTAGGTTTGGCCGAGCTGCTGGACCTGAAAATGCAGCTGGACCTGATCGACTACACGCCCGAGCAGTTTGTCCATGCCGACATTTCGCCAGACCAACTGCAAGCCGCCCAGCTCAGTGCTCCTCCTTCTTTATCCGGCATGTTGCGAAGAGGTCTGAGCCTGTCGCGCAGTAGCCATCCCGAGGTTCGCAAAGAGTTCGACCGGGTGGACCTCTTCAAGGTCGTGATGCAGGGCCCTGATGCCCGTGAGCGCGTTCACCTGCGGCGCGCCATCGCTCTGATGCTGTGCGATCCCAAAACTGCATCCGGATGGTGGTACGGCTCCTCCAGCCAGGCGCTGCTGCAGACTCGCAACCAGCGAGTGCTGGAGGTTCTTCAGCAGCGCCTGAAGCGCCCCGGACGCCGTCTGGCCATTTATTACGGGGCTGCCCACCTCCCCGAATTGGAACGGCAGCTTGTCCAGCATCTGGGTTTGCGCTACCACGGTCAGCGATGGTTGTCGGCCTGGAACTTGCAGGCACCGAGGCGCCCCTGAACTCGAAACGCTGGCGCAATCTCGACCGTGCTCGAGGTCTGGCTCTGGTGCTGATGATCTGTAGTCATTCCATGCGCACCCTGGTCGACCGCCAGGAAATGACCATCGCCCTGCAAGCCCATGGCTGGACCTGGCTGGCGATGCTGCTCAGCAAAGCCGCCACCCCCTTGTTCCTGCTCTGTTTCGGGCTCAGCCTCAGCCTGCGCTCTCCCTCGGCCACGGCCCTCTGGGGCCGTGCCGCGCTGGTATGGGTGTGCTACAAAACTCTGCTGGCCCTCGAAATCGTGCTGGCGGGGGGAAGCCTGCAACAGCTGGGCCAGGCACTCAGTGGCCAGGTGCTCAGCCGGCACGGCGAAATCTTGCGGTTCTACGCCATCTTTTTGCTGATCGCCCCCTTGCTGCTGAAACTGTGGCCTCGGCTCACCCCGCGCGCACGTGCGCTGCTGACCCCCCTGCCCTGGCTGCTGTCGCAGGTCCTGGCAGGCATCGCCTGGCCTCCCGCGGCCACCGCCTGGGTTTGGACCTGGCTGGGCTCGGCGGGAATCAATACCTTCCCGATTCTTCCCTGGATGCCACTGGTATTGCTGGGACTGTTGCTGCGTTCTCCGCCGCCGCGCCGCGTCTCACTGGGCCTCGCCTCTCTGGCCCTGGCGGCCTTCCTGGGGCTGGCGAGCGACGACCTCTCCGAGTCCCTTCAGGCGATTGTGACCCAACGATGGAAGCGCCCCCCCCAGCTGGCCTACCTTTGCTTTACAACGGCACTGGCTCTGTTATCACTGGCGATTGTCTCACCTGCTGACCCTGCAGGTCCCCGTGCTGGGGGCTTGCACCCGCTTGAAGTCCTGGGACGGCGCCCGCTGCTGGTGTTCAATGTGCACTTCCCACTGCTGTTCGCCCTACAGCATTGGCGCCCAGAGCCTCTCGAGCTCGACCGCTGCTGGGGCATGAGTTGGCTGATCGTCATGGTTTGCCTGGCTGTCAACCTGGCGCTCGACAGCCTGCGACTTCCCCCCAGCCGACCTGCGCGATGGGTGGTCTGGCTGGCCGTGGGCAGCCTGGCATGTTCGTGCTGGGACGAGCTGCACCTGAGGTCTTATCGCATTCGTCTGAATGGCAGTATCACCCCTCCGCCGGTCGGTGGGGTGCCGCTCAGTCTTTGGTTTCCTCAGGTGGGATGGCAACTGCGCTGGGACGGCAGCCTGTGGTCACGCATGCCCAACGGTGGCTGGTTGCGGCTTACCCAACGGTGCGATTTCCTGGTCACGACTCCCTTTCAGGCCGAAGTGAACCTGCGATTGCCGGAACCACCCTCGCGAGTGCGGGCCTACCTCTCGACACCCCAGATGGAGGCCGAACCCTGCGAAACAAACCTGCAGGCCGAGGGGGCCGTCTATCGAGCCCGCATCGACCTGCATCTGAGGCCGCGACGCCCAGAGCGCGACTCGGCCCCCCCCTTTCCGGCCGAATGGGAATAAGGCTACTTGGGAAACTTGTAGCGCAGCAGCACCGTGGTCGACTGCACCGAACCCGAGTCGGTCATCGACTTCACCTGACCCACGTGGTTGGCGTACCAGTAGTCTTTCTTGACCGGTTGTCCGCCTTGAAGGACACGACTGCTGACGTGGAAAGCCGAGAATTTGCCGGCCGGAACCACCACGGTTTCCGGGCCGCTTACCGAAGCGCTGTCTTCGATGGCCACGTCCATCATGCCGGTTCCGCTCCAGGTCCAGTTGGCCCCGGCACTCAGCGGATTGCGCAAATACTGGCGCACGGGCTTAAAATCGGCCTGCATGTTGTTCTTGACATACACCTCGCGATGTTCCAGCACCCAGCCTTCGGGCTTGGTGAAAAACTGGTCGATGGGCTGAAATCCGTTGTCGGTGCGCAGGCAGTAGCGCAGTGAACCGTCGGCCTGCTTGCTGGCTTCGGTCACTTTGACGTTGAAGGCGGACTTTTTGCCATCCGCAGTGGTGGACTCATATTCCCAGGTGGCCCCCAGTGGCAAAGGGAAGTAGTCGGGCGGCGGCACCTTCTGGCTCCAACCATAACTCGCCATCGCCAGCACTCCCGCCAGTAACGTCTTCTTTCCCATCGTCTTCTACCTCCCGGTGGCCTATAGATCCCAGTAGAATACCCCTCGAGGACGGGCCACAATCAGGGTGGCATTGTCGAGGTAGCGCTGAGCGACCGACTTCACGTCGGTGGGCGTCACGGCCTCCACCAGGCGCAGAAACTGCGAGTCGAACTCGTAGCCCAAACCGATCAGTTCGGCCAGGGCCGACTGGTAAGCCCGACCCTGGTTGGTTTCTCGCTCCTGCCAGTAGGCGCCGATCAACTTGCGCTTGCACTCTTCCAGTTCCTGGTGGCCGATTCCGTCACGCTTCAGGCGCTCGATTTCCACCAGAAACTGCTTGCGGGCAGGCCACACCTGTTCGGGCTTGGTCACCGTATAGGTCAAAAAGTGGGACGGTCCTTTCAGCACCGGATACATCGACCCCAGCTCATAGCACAGGCTGCGCTTTTCGCGAATCTCCGTGAACAGGCGCGAGGACAGGCCCTCGCCCAGCACCGAATGAATCAACCTCATGGTGACGTAGTCGCGACTTTGGGCCGGGGGAGCCGGGTAGCCCACGAACAACCAGCCCACCTCGCCACCACCGGTAAGGAACACCTCTTTCTCGGTGGACTTGGGTTCCCAGTTGACCTGCATCAGGGTGGACTCTCGCTGGGGCAGCCCCTTGAACTCTTTCTCCACCCATTGGGTGGCCTCGGTACGATCGATGCGCCCGCAGATCGACACCACGATTCGGTTGGACACAAAATACTGATCGAGGAATTCCTCGACCTGACGAGGCCTCAACCTTTCCAACACGGCCGTGGCCGGCCGCCCGGTGCGCTTATAGGGATGGTAACGATAAAAGGACTGACGAAAGATGTCATACAGTTGCCCCAGTGCTCCCGGCGACTGATCGGCTTCCTGGATCATCTTCTTGCGCACTTCTTCCAGCTCGGCCTCGCTGACCTTATGGTTCTTGACGGCCTCGGCCACGGCGGTCAGCAAAGCGGGAAAATCCTCGCGGGTGGTCAGCAGGCTGAGCCGCACATAGTCCATCTCAGGAATCACGCGAAATTGGGCGGCACATTCTTCCACCCGGTCGCTGCCGTCAGGGGCGCGGGTCACTCTGCGCTGCAGCAACTCTTGCAGAATTTGATTCATACCCTCAATCGGAGTGGACTCTTCCATGGCCCCGGCCTGAATGAGCACTTCCAGGGCCACAATGTTCTCCTGGGGCGACTCATTGACCAGAATGCGCAGACCGTTGCGCAGCACCTGACGTCGCATCGGGGTGGCGCGAGCGGCCCGAATCAACCCACCGCGATCTACTCCGGGCGAAGGCGACGAGATATGAATGCTGGAGGGCAACGGCTGGGCCACACCCAGAGTCGTCAGCGCCAGCATCCAGGTCAGGGTTCGCCTCACCGGCGGGGCCTCGCCTGGGCTCGAAAGATCATCCGATAGTGAGGACGACTCAGATACTTCTCGGCCGCCGCCACCACATCGGCCCGTTTCAAGGCCTGGATATCCTTCACATAGTTGGCGGCAAAATCCATTCGGTCGATGGTTTCGTAGGTGCCCCAGTTGTCGGCCTTGCCGGCGTTGGTCTCCAGGCCAAAGCGATAGAGGTTGAGCAAAGTCTTTCGGGCGCGCTGCAGGTCTTTGTCGCTGAACTCGCCGCGACGAACCTGTTGTAGCACGTCTTCCATCTTCTTCAACGTGGCTTCTTCCTGGCGAGGCTCGCAACTGGAAGAAAGGACGATCATGCCGCGGTAAGCCTGGGTTAGATACTGCGCTTCTCCTACGTGACCGGAGTTGGCCGAATCGAGGGCTTTTCCAAGCAGGCTGCTCTTGCTGTTGCCCAACAAAAAGGACAGCAGGTCGATACGATGCACGTCGGCCCGGTCCTTGACCGAAGGACCAAGAAAGGCCAGCCCGACCTGGGTCTGCCCCGAGCGGCTAAACTCATCGATGGTGACGGTCTCGCGAGGGGGCTCTTGAACTGGCAGTCGCTCCTCCACGCCCTTGGCCTGGTAGCGTCCGAAGAGGTCGCGGCAGATGTCCTGAACTTCGCGCGGGTCAATATCTCCGGTGACCACCAGCTTGGTGCGTGCCGGCACGTAGTAGTCGCGTTTGAACTTGAGCAGCTCGGAACGACCGATGGTTTTCAGATTTTCCTCGCTGCCGATGATGGTCCGTCCATAAGGATGGTCGGGAAACAGCAGACTGTAAATGCGGTCGCTGATCAGCCGACCGGGTTGATTGAGGCCCAAACGGTACTCTTCCAACACCACCTGGCGTTCGGCGTCGATGCTCTCCTGGCTGCACTCGGCATTGAGATATGCGTCGGCCAGCAACTCTAGCCCCTGACGCACGAACTGCTTGGGCAGATTGATGTAAAAATGGGTGAAGTCACGCCCCGTGGTGGCGTTGGTAATTCCGCCCAGGGCCTCGATCTCGCGCTTGAAACGCAGGCCCGACCGGGTGGGTGTGCCGCGAAAGAACATGTGCTCGTAAAAGTGGCTGATCCCGTTCAGGGCCGGCGGCTCGAACACGCTGCCTACGCGGATGAAAATATTCAGGGATACGGTGGGGCTGTGGAGTGACTCTTCGACGATCAGAGGAATGCCGTTGGGTAACACCACCCGCTGAGGCGAATCGGCCAGCGCCACGGCGCTCAGCCACAGGGCCCAGCCCGCTCCAAGCAGAAATTTCTTCAACGTCATACCCACTAATTTCCCTTCGACTCGGGAACACCTTGCAGGGCTCCATGGGTTCCCGGTCAGTCGCCCGAACTCTCGATTTGATAGGACTTACCATCGTGCACCAAAGTAAAGAACTCGCCGCTGCCGGGTGTGAACACCACCTTCACGCGGGGGTTCTGGCCCAATTCCGGCCCCACGAAGTGCAGCCCCCAAAAATCGGCCTGAGCGCTGCTCAGTCGTTGCTTGAAGGTTTTGCAGAAGAAGCCCGCCTCGATGTTTTTCTGAAACACCTGACGATAGGACTTCTTTTGGTATTCCATCACCAGCAACTGCTTTCGGGAACGCGGATGGGCGGGGTCCGACGAGTCGGGCGACACCAGCAACACTCGCTCGGGAACGCCGTCTCCATTCAGGTCGCCCTCGGTCCAGTCGAGCACATAAAGGGATTGAGCCAGGGCGGAGGCCGCCAGGGCTAAGGAAAAAAGCATGGTTTTCATCCTCTGGTCATATCGGGCCTCGGCCGCCAGCGATATGACCGGGGTCAGAACCCCGGCTCAGTCATCGAGCAGCGGTCGATAGAACTTTTCCAGACGCTGCATAATCAGGGTGATGTCGCGCACGCTGGGAGTGCCGTAGGGCTGGGCCCGCCAGGCGCGATCGTAGGCCTGGCGTAGTCGGCGATATTCGGCCAGGGTTTCACGCGGATCCTCGACACGCAGGCAGGCCCGCTCAAAGTAGCTGATGGCACTTCCCAGGCGGTTCAGGTCGCCCGGGCCAAACCCGGGGCCGAAATTCTGACCCACGCCGAACTGAACCGGTCCGAGGTCGGACAAATTCAGGCGCAGATCGGTAGCGGCCCGGCGCAGATCGCGAGGTTCGGGAAAGTCCTCCGAGGCGGGCCATCCCTCGGCCCACACGGCGGCCGTCAACAACCAGAAGGCCAGCAGCAGCTTCATCGCTCGGCCTCGTGGGCTTTCTGCACGGCGGGACGAGCCTTCATGCGCTCGAAAAACGTTTGCAGGGCCGGCCACTCGTCCAGTTCCAGACGCAAAAAGCGCCACCAGCTGAGCAACACGTAGAGGTAGATGTCGGCCACCGAGTAGTCGTCCATCAGCCAGGGCCGCTCGCCCAGGCGCCGAGCAATCGCCTGCCAGCGAACCTTGAGTCGCTGGCGGTAGAAGCCTTGCAGCGAATCCAGTTCAGCCCCCACCATCCGCTTGCCGTAGAACAAGGGTAGAAAGCTCTTGTGAACCTCGGTTCCCAGCAAACTCAGCCACTCCCACACCCGCACCCGCGCCATCCCGCCCGGCGGAGCCAGCCCTGCCGCAGGGCAAAGGTCGGCCAGATACTGCAAAATGGCGGCGCACTCGGTCAAGCTTTGCCCGTCGTCCAGTTCCAAGACCGGCACCATTCCCAACGGATTGCGTTGGAGATGTTCGGGGCTCGACACCTCCCCTCGGGCGATGTCCACTTTGACCAGTTGGTGGGGCAATTCCAGTTCGTGCAGTGCGATGTGAGGGGCCAGTGAGCAGGCCCCGGGACTGTAGTATAAGCGCATAGCTCAGGCTTCCTCATCCAGCGATTGAACCCTCGGCACCTCAGTGAGACTTCGGTTACGGACCGACTTCGCCAACCCGAGTAGAATTGTCGCATGAGCTACCAAAGCCGAAACCTCCGACTGCGAAAGAAACTGAAGATCCGCCAGTGGCGGTTTCCCGACCTGTGGGCCTCGGTCAGAATCTTTCTGCTGTCGGTGGGTCTGGCCGTGCTGGCGATGACGGCTTGCGGAATTCTCGCCTGCGCCACGGGAAAGGCCGAAATCCTGCACGCCGGCAGTGTGGCCTACTGGACTCTGGCCCTGTGTGGAATGTATTTCAGCTTTCGACCGGCACTGGCTGCGCTGGCCGCCGACTTCATGACCTTGAAAGACGAATGGCATCGTTCGTGGCAGGTGGCCCGCCGCTATTCAAGACTGAAACAGCGCTGAAGCAACCCCCTCAGGGCCGATCTTGCCAGCGGCCCTCGAGAAAATTCTGGTGCACACTTTCCGGCCCCCTGCGAATGGTACGGTGGTAGTAAGCATTGTTGGCATTGGGCGGATAGGGCCCGGCCAGGATTTCAAAGTCTTCCTCTGGATAGATCACCGTAATGGGCTCACGCGGGCGCAACTGCTCGGGGGGCACGGGCTTGCCCCCTTTGAGGAACGTGGCGTTGCGAGGGGCCTTGACGGCTGTGCCGTCGGGCAGGGTGAAATAGACCGCTTGCTCTTCCACGGCCCAGACCCTGCCGGCGCGCTCAATCGGCGCCTCGGCCGCCACCCCCACAGCAAACCCCAAAAGAAACAGCCATTTGCGCATCCACTCGATTTCGCAGTTGCGTTCAGAATTCTTTCCATGCCAGGGCCTACTCTGAATCCATGAAACCCGGCAGTTTTTGGGCAACTCTTCTTGTGATCGCGGTTTGTGCGGCAGCACTGGCCCAGCCCGCCCTGCCCCCGGGCCACAATGTCCATCGGGTGGTCGAGCAAGACGAGCACCTCTTCTGGCGAGGGGGCGGACCCACGCGGGAAACGATGTTGGCCCTGCAGGCAACGGCGCGCCAGCAGCAGCGGCCCCTCACCCTGATCGACCTGCGCCACCCCCCGTTCGATGACGACCGTCGTGGGGGTGGCGGACGCCTATCCCCAGCGGGAGAAAAACGCCTGGCCAACCAGCTCGGCCTGCGCTATCGGGCCGTCAGTGCCCTGGACAAGGATCTGATTGCCATCATCGATGAGGCACTGCAGGCTGGGGACGTCTATCTGCACTGTCAGTATGGGGTCAATCGCACCGGTTTCGCGGTGGCCCGTTATGCCACCGCCCGTGGATTGAAGGTCGACCGCCGCAAACTGGGCGAGCGCGACTGGAATCAGGGTGTGCGCTTCCAGAAAAACCGACGGAAAAAGGAAAAGAGCACGCCCGAAGACGTGCTCTAGTTGGTACCGCGTACGGGATTCGAACCCGTGATTTCCGCCGTGAGAGGGCGGCGTCCTGGGCCGCTAGACCAACGCGGCTTACCCCGGCAGTATAGCCACCTGGGAAGCCGCCGTCAACCTATTTGCTTTCCAACGGATAGCCCCACCAGAGGGTCTTTCCGCTAATGCCGCCGTCCCAGCGACGACCGCCGTGGATCTTCAGCATGACGCCCGGCTTGATGGCCTTGAAAAACTCGTAGTAGTTCAGCTTTTCCTCTTTGCTCCACCCCTCAGCATTGGTGTGGCGCCGATTGACGTCGGTCTTGGGTTCCATATAGACCCAGTTCTGCGTTACATCGGGTTTGGCTTCGGGCAGAGCCACTCCAAAGCGCTGGTTGTCGGCATCGACTTCGGTGACCCGGTACTCGCCGGTAACCAGCAAGAGTTGCGCCTGAGCCACAGGAGGCCGAAGCGAGGTCAAACCTCCTGTGAGACAGAGGGTGGCGATCAACAGCAGTTTTTTCATCGGAATGTCCTCCTTGCCAGAGAAATTCCCAGGTACGAAGCTTTGTTCCCTCCTGCTTGAGGAAAATTCTTCAGGGCCGGCTCCCCAGGGCGCTCCCACTTGCACGGTGAAGAGGCGGGCCCATGGAGTCAATCCTGGTTGTAGAGGATGATCCGGTTTTGCTCGACAGCATCGTGGAGCTGTTACGAGACCATCACTATCTGGCCATCCCCGCCGAATCTGCGCCTCGTGCCCTGGCAGAAGCGCGTCGCCGCGGTTTCCACCTGGTGCTCAGCGACGTGCGGCTGGCGGGCGGCAACGACGGCGTCTCGGCCATCGAGTCGATTCGCGAACTGCAGCCTCACATCCGCAGCATCATCATGACCGGTTACGCCGATCTGGAGGTGCCTTTGCGTGCCGCCCGCGTGCAGGCCGACGACTACCTGCACAAGCCGTTCAGTCTCGACTCATTGCTCGACTCGATTCGCAGCGTCCTCGATCGCGAACAAACCCCTTTTCGCAGCGGCTTCACCCGGCCTGCTCTGCGCTCGGCTCGAGATTCGCTAAGGCTGCAGTGCCACGAGGAATGGCTGCATCTCAACCTGGTCCGCGAGCTGTGTCTGAAGCGCTTCTACCTGCTGGTCAGGGCCCAGCGTTTGAATTTGCCCCAAGCCTACTTTCTCTTCTGCCGCCTGGAATCGCTGGAGCTGGATTACCTGCGCGTCAACGAACCTTCGGCCTGGGCCGAGCTCAATGAGCGCTATCAACAGCTCGAAAGCAGCTTCAGCAGTGCCCCCCATCAGGGCAATGCCTCCCCCACCCTGCCATTGAAGCTGTTTCAGCAGCTCTTTCAGAAAATCCACGAAGGCAAGGTCGAGTCGGTCCACCTGCAGCGGGCCATTGCCCTGTTGCATTTTCCCGAGGCCCGACGTCTGAACGTCGAGGCCTACTCCACCTACCACTGGATCTGGTGCTCGCCCTCCGAGGATGAAGACCCGCTGTTAGGACTGCGTATCGAGGGTTATCGCTTGACCCGCAGGCGCTCGGCTGCCAGCCCCCAGGCCCGGCTCTACGATACCGACCGGGGCGACGTGATGTTGTGCATCCCCGAAGATCCGGCCCACCTGCCGCTATTGCAGCGAGAACAGGAGTCGGGAAGGGTGCAGTTGCTGAAATCCACCCAGGGCCATCATTTCTTGCTCTACCGCGGAGATGCCACCGCCCTGAAGCGCCAGTTGCCACCCGAGGGCATGGCGCCGGCCCAGGCCTGGAACACGCTCAAGCCCGTATTTCAACAAGTCTACGTACGACATCAAAAGGGAGAGGCTTCAGGCGCCTTTTCTCTGGCCGAGATCGAATGCTGGCCAGGCCAACCCCCAACCCTTCGTCGCTTTGACAGCAAGGCATTTGAGGCCCACCATCGAGCCATTCGCCAGGGCCAGGCCATCGCTTTGGATCGAGTGGTGGCCCCCGAGGCTTTTCACGACGCTCAGCCCACCCCGGCCAGCGATCAGGCCGTGCTGGGACGACTGTTGATCGAGGCCATTCTGGGGGTGCGCGCCAACAAAGACTTCCCGGCCGTGCTCTACCAGGCCCTGGGAGAAGCCTACACCCTGGGGGCCTGGCAGCGCATTGAAGCACGCCTGGAACCCCTCAGCGGCTGCCTCTATCGAATGTGCCTGGCCAACCCGGCCCAGCGCTACCCCGACCTGAAGGCTGCGGCTGTTGCCATCGAATCGGCTCTAAGGACCCTCTAGTTCCAGGCTTCCCGAGTTGGGCAGCGAGCCGTGTCGACTCACTTCCCCACCCGGCCAGGTCACTTCCAGCTCCAATGGGCGGGTGCTCCCCAGACCGAAATGCACCCAGCCGGGGTCGAGTTGTTGCGCCGCGTGCCCAAAAGAACCGCTCAGCCAGCGCCACTGTTCGCCCCCGTCGCTGCGCAGGCGAACTCGAGAGCCGATGGCCAGGCCATTGCTGCCTTTGCGATAGCGCAGTCGAACCTGGAGCGAGGGTCGGTTCTCGGTACAGGCATTCAGCCACTCGCCCAAAACCGCAGCGGGACGGGCTTCGGGCCAACGATTGCGACTGCCCGTGGCCACCAGGTCGAGGTCGCCATCGCCGTCCAGGTCGCCCAGAGAAATTCCCGGACAGTTGGGCCAATCGATTCCCAAAGCGCCCTGTGACTCGAGAAACTGCCCTCGGGAATCCTGCAAAAACACACGCAGCCGATTGTGTGGATAGTCAGATTCGCAAATCAAGAGATCCAGATGGGTGTCGTGGTTCAGGTCAGCCCAGTAGGCCTGCAGGTCGCCCTGATTCCAGCGCTCGATCGGCTGAGGCCGATGGTCGCGTTCCAGTCCACGGCCCGCCCGCCAGCGCAGTCCGGTTTGAGGATCGGGCTGGTCGAGCGGTTCCAGGCAACGTTCGAAGCTCAATCGGCCCTGCTCCATCCAGCGATTGATCAGCAACGCACTCAGGTCGCTCGACTCACCAGCCCAGGCGTGGGTGATTTCGGCACTGAACAGGTCCTGGTCACCGTCGTTGTCCACGTCGGCGGGCACCAGGGCAAAGGTATTGCCGTTGGCGCGAAAGGGCAACTCCTGCACTCGCTTTACTCCCGGACCATAGCGCCCGTGGCGAATCGAATCACCGTCGATGCCGGCCATGGCCGCCTGCTCAAAATAGACAGCCTGTTCGGGCGAGCGTTTCCATAAAGTGTTCCACTGTCGCCCGTAGGCGGCCCCCAGCAGTTCGGCAAAGCCGTCGTTGTCCAGGTCACTGGCCGTCAGGCCGTAGAGTGGACGGGCCGCACCGGCCGCTCCCGGAGGACCGCTTTGAGCCAGCCCCCAGCGCTCGGTCACATCTTCGAATCGGCCCTCGCCCCTGCCCGCCAGCACCTTCATCG